>JABDOQ010000054.1 GCA_013043165.1 Woeseiaceae bacterium
CGGGCATCTTCGCGGATGTCTTCCGTGATACGGTCCTGCCGCTCGTGCACGGCGGCACCGCAGGTAAGGCTGTCGGCATCGACCTTGATGAATTCGAGACACAGTTTGAATGAGTCGGACAAGCTCGGCGCCTGCTCCACCGATAAGGTCTGACTTTTCGCATCGAGACGCATGATCGCAACTTTGAAGCGCTTACCGATCTTCTCGGAGTAGCGGCAAATAGCACGCAACGTACTGTCATGAGGCGTATTGGCGGCGATCATTTCCAGCACTTTATTCTGTGCAAAAGACGAGGCCTCGTGGCGTTTGCGGTCAGTGATGTCGGTTATGCTGACGCGAATCAGTCGGCGCTCATCGGACGGCAGCCGGCTGAAGCGAACCTCGCAGGGGAATTCCCTGCCCGTGGAATCCTTGTGCAGCCACTCGAAGGTCGGATGCTCGCCTGCGAGCGCCCGATCGAGGTGACCGCGGCGTACACCGAACGAAGGCGTTCCATCGGGCTGCATTTTCGGGCTGATCGCGTCAGGTCCCACTTTGAGCAATCGCGCACGTGACAGGTTGAAAAGCGTGCAGGCGTTGTCGTTGGCATCGGTGAAGCGATTCTCGTCGACATCAAAAACGATAATGGCGTCGGGGGCATTCTCGACCAGCGCACGATAACGCTCTTCGTTTTCGCGCAGCGCGCTTTCGGCGTGATTTCGATCCGTTACGTCTCGCACGCTGATGACGAATATCGGACCATCGGTGATTTCGAGTTTGCTGGCCCTGATTTCTGATACGAACGGCTTACTTCCGGCGCGCATGGCCTGCACCGTATGTCCGTCCGATTCGATGTGCGTGTCGTCGACGCTTGTCATGAAAGGCGACAGGAACCTGGCAAGCGACTGGCCACGGGCTTCCGGCAAAATCGTCACGATTTCGGAGCCGATTAATTTGTTTTTCGGAATCCCGAAATATCGGGCACAGACCTTGTTGCAGTTACGAATGACGCCGTCGGCGCCAACCGACAGCAGCGCGTCGGTAACGCTGTCGAAAATGGCTTCTATCGGAGTGTTGTCCCGCAGCACACGCGTCTCGACAGACTGCGTGATGGTCGCTTCCATTTTGTCATAATGCTGGCTGACCAATCGAAGCAGTTCTACGAAGGCCGGCTTCGTGATACCGGACTCCTCAGTGGCAGCCCTGATTCTCTCCCTAAGATCCTGATGCATTGGCCAGCTAATCCCGTAGCAATGCCGGATACTGTAAAGAGAAGCCGCGCCAGATTCCGTGACGTGACTTCAATTCTGAATTTTTATTTGGGAAATAATTCCCTGAAATGTAAGTAGAATCCCCTAGAACAGGCGACGCCTGGAATGAGCGCAAATTAAGGGGACAGAATTAAGGGGACAGTTTACTTATTTAAGTCTGCATACAAGTAAACTGTCCCCTTAATTTGGGCCAGACTTAAATAAGTAAACTGTCCCCTTAATTTGGGCCGGTGCCTGGAGCAGGTCTACTCCGGGGTCAGCACCCGTACGGCTTCGCCGTCATCGTCGAGCTGCAGCTCACCGTTTTCCTCGAGCTTGCGACCAGCGCTGCCGACCTGGATCGGAATGGCCATCATGCTCGACACCGATCCACTCTCGGTCTCCACAGACGCGGCGACGTTCAGGTACAGGCGACCTTCGCGCTGCGGAACGACCGTGACCTGCTGCCTGATGAAATCCTCGTTGGCAGCGGGCGCTAACCGCACCTGCGCCGGCTGCGCCTCGTGGAACATCATGGCTGACGCATCGTTGATTCGATAACTGACCGTGACCGGCTCCGACCCCAGCGTCGATGTGACCAACAGGTCGATCGTGACGGGACTGCCGACGATCGGCGTACCGATCATTTTATAGCTGACGCTGAACGGTGCACCGGGTTTGGCTATCGTGCCGTCGTAACTCGACCCGGGCACGGCACTGGCGTCCGGCGCATCATTGGCCGGCGTTGAGTCCGCCCCGGCGGCAGACGGACCGTCGTCTTTACAGGAAGCGAGTCCGCTGCAAGCCAGTAATGCCAGGGCCAAAGGAAGTGTTCGTTTCATTGGGTTCACCAGACTGATCCTGTTCTGTTAATTCGGAGTAGCGCTCACGTCAAGACAAACACGGTCCGCATAACCGGCGATAGTGTCTTCATCGGCAAAGCGGAATTCGGTCAGCGCGACAACATAAGTACCGGGATCAAGAATCGGCGTTGTCGCTGTTTCCGTATTCGGCGTACAGCTGAGGCCGGCCGATATCTGCGTGCCGCTGGAGACAAGCTCGAAATCGGGGTCGCTGTAAGTATGCACAATCGGATCATCCGGGTCATTTTCAAAGGCCGCGACGCAGTCGAATCCCGGGTCCGGCTGGGACGGAGCAGCACCGTCGGCACTGACGGTGTCGACGACAATGTCATAGCTCCCTGCCTGTGTGACATCCATACGCAGGTATCGATACTCGGCCAGCTTGTTGCCGTCGCGCTGGAAATCGTAGTCGCTGTTCGTACAGACTTCGATAGCCGCGCCGTTCGTCGGCAGCGTCGTATACAGCGGCAATACGTCGCGCGCCTGGTTGGGCGCTGCCTGGATATTATCCTGGTCGCTGCCCCAGATATCGAGGTCCATTGTTTCGATGTTCTCGCGCGCCAGCTGCGAGTCCAGGAACGCCTGGTCCGCCGGATCATTCAGCCGCGAGCGCAACTCCGTGGCAAACGAAAACAGCGTTGTGAACGCCGGTGTAGTTCGCTGCGGCCCTGCCATCGTTTCGAATATCGGCCCGAAGCCGATCGAGTCGGCATCGGTACCGCCGAGGTCCGCGTCTACATCCGTATCCCAAAGATCGTAGAGCAGCGTCGCGACCGACATCTCATTGAACCAGCCTTGTCGGCCGGAATTGTAGTTTTCGGTGTCGAGGCCGAATCCCGATGATGATCCTGCAGCGCCAGTGTCACAGTACTGCGGGTCGTCCAGCGCCATGGCGGCCAGTGCCGTTGCCCATCCCTCGCCGAAGGCAAGGCGGGCATCGAGGCTCTGCGCGCCTGAGTGCGAACCGCCGATCGAATCCGAGCGAGAGAATACGTCCTCGAAATAGTGCCCCCACTCGTGCACGGAAACGTGATCATCAAATTCTTCAGTATCGGTGCCCGCGTCACCGAGCAGGAACAGCGCGTCGAGGTCGCTGCGGTAGAACGACGTGGACAATTCTCCGGCGTCGATATCTGTGGGGCTTGTCAAGGTGTTGTTGACGCTCCAGAACGCATCCATGGGCCCGAAATTGGCGCCGGGATCGGCCGTGAGCACGAGCAGCATGCCCGAATAAATGGCATCGAGAATTGCGAATGGCGCTGCCGCACGCGGACCCGTGTAGGAGCTGCCACCCCAGCCTGTCGTTGCAGTCAGGTCGCGGCTGACGTCGGCGCCACCCGTGTTGAAGACGGCGCTGTCGACGACATAGAGCGGCCGGCTGCCGAGCGCCGGCGGATTGGGTGACGTGTCGACATTGTCCCGAACGTCGACGTCCCAGCTGGGGGAACCCGTGCGTTTGAGTTCCGCGCGTACGCGCAGACGCACGCTGAGGTTTGCGGGGATGTTGGCGAAGACGTAGTCGCCGTTGGCCGCTGCGACGGTCGTGGCGAGGACATTAGACCCAGCGTCCAACAGTTGCACGGTCGCCGCGCGAATCGGGCGCGTTTCTGTTGCATTGAAATTGAGTCCACGACACAGCGGGTTCGGCGGTACAAATTCGTAGAAGACCTTGCCCGATACCGTGACGGCAGGAAGCGCCACTACGATCGCGAAGTCGACCGTATCAATATCGGTTGTCGTGCCGTCGTTGACGGCAAGCTGAAACGTCAGCGTCTCACCGGCAGCAGGCGCATCGAAACTGGCGGTTGGCGAACTGCTATTTGCAATCGACACGTCGGTACCTGCCGTTTGCGTCCAGCTATAGGTCAGGTTGTCGCCGTCGGGATCGCGACTGGCCGTGCCGTCGAGCGCCACACGACTTTGTTCTGCGACGGTCTGATCAGTGCCGGCATTCGCTATCGGCGCACGGTTCGTTGTGCCGCCGCTCCCGGTTGACCCGGAACCGCCGCCGCACGCCGCCAGCGCCAGCAGCGACACAGCAAATATGATGTTTTTTTGATTGAATCCCGAAACCATTTCGCGAGCGGCGCTCCGACGAGTCTAATTCTGATTGTACCGACCTATAATGAACGGCGGCACAACCCGGGGTGTGCGAGTATGGCGACAGCGGATACTGTCAAACCGCCTGACAGAGTGCGATGCAGGTCCGCATCCCCGTCCGAAAGTATTGCTAAGCTCTGTCTTGTTAACACGCGCCGGGTTCACAGTTTCGGTGAATTTTATTGTTTCTGGATGTAACTGCATGAAAAATAAGAAGATCCTGGTCACGGGCGGCGCCGGCTACATTGGTAGCCACGTTGTGCGGCAGCTGGGCGCGGCCAATGAGTCGGTCATCACCCTCGACAATCTCTCGACCGGCTTCGAAGCCGCGGTAACCGCGGGCGAACTCGTGATCGGCGATACCGGTAACGCCGAACTGCTCGAAGACGTCTTCACATCGCACGACATCGACACGGTGATGCACTTCGCCGCGCACACGATCGTGCCCGAATCGGTCGCTGATCCACTGAAGTACTACCGCAACAACACGGCTTCGAGCCGCACGCTGCTGGAAGCGGCAGCAAACAACGGCGTAAAAAATATCGTGTTCTCGTCGACAGCCGCCGTCTACGGCATCCCGGAGGACGGCAAAGCGTCGGAAGAATCTGCGACTCAGCCGATCAACCCGTACGGCACGTCGAAACTCATGACCGAGTGGATGCTGCGCGACCTCGCCGCCGCGGGGGGACCAGAGTATGTCGCGCTGCGTTATTTCAACGTAGCGGGCTGCGAGCCGACCGGCAGCATCGGCCAATCAACGCCGAAAGCGACCTTGCTGGTCAAGGTTGCGTGCGAAGCGGCAACCGGACGCCGTCCCGGCGTTTCGATTTTCGGCACGGACTATCCGACACCCGATGGCACGGGCCTGCGAGACTACATTCACGTTGAGGACCTGGCCTCGGCCCATCTCGATGCACTGACGTATCTGCGCAATGGCGGCGACTCGGCCGTCCTCAACTGCGGCTACGGTCACGGCTACAGCGTACGCGAGGTGCTTGCCGCGGTTGAAAATGCCATTGACGCGACTCTGAACATTTCGGAGCAACCGCGCCGTGCCGGCGATCCGCCGGAGCTCATCGCCGTTGCAGAACGCGTGCGTGAAGTACTGGGCTGGTCGCCGCGGTTTGACGACCTCGATACTATTGTGCAGACGAGTCTCGCATGGGAGCGCAAGATCGCGGCCCGGGACCCGACGGCATACTGGGCTGATTAAGCGCTGGCCCGAGGACTATCGCGAGCACCCCGGTGCTACACTTTCACCATGAGATTTCACCGCCCAAGATCGCTTAACGGACTGATTCTGGTCGGTTTTGGCTTTGTCGCCCTGCCGCTGCTGGTCGCCGTGATCTGGGCATTGTTCAGTCTCGACCGCGTGGCCGAACAGAGCGAACTGCTGGTCACAACGGGCGTATCGGCGGCCGAGAACAACCGCCGTCTCGAACAGCAGATCAGTTCGCTGGAACGCGTTGCGCGTCAGTACCAGGTGTTGAAGAACCCTGACAGCCTGCAGCTGATGGCGCAGGATCTTCAGTCGCTGGAGTCGCAGCTCGGCGACATGGCGCCGCTGCTCGAGCGGGCAAACGCCAGTGATTTGGCGACAGCGATCGGTGCCAGTGCGCGCCGCATCGTGGCAGCGATGTCGAACCCGAGCCTGGACGAACAGGAACTCGCGGCCGCGATTGCGAGATTCCCTCCCCTGCGGCAGCGCGTTACGCGCCTGACTGGCATCCTGACGGCATATATCGACCTGGAGCTTAATACGCTGCAGGCACAGGCGCGTGGAGCGCAGCGTTACTCGGCGTGGCTGGTTGCGGCCCTGGTTCCGGGCACGCTGATTCTCGTTTTGATTTTCACGGTGCTCGTTGCACGACCAATTCGCCACATCGACCGGGCGATTGGCCAGCTCGGTGAAAGCGGTTTTTCGAAGCCGATCGATATCAGGGGACCGACCGACCTCGAGCGCCTCGGCCGTCAGCTCGAATGGCTGCGATTGCGGCTGCTCGAACTCGCACAGGAGAAAAACAAGTTTCTGAGGCATATGTCGCACGAACTGAAGACGCCGCTCGCCAATATTCGCGAAGGCACCGAACTGTTGCTGGACGGTTCGGTGGGCGAACTCGAGGGCCCGCAGCGCGAAGTGGCCGATATCCTGCGCATGAACGGACTGAAGCTGCAGCAACTGATCGAAAATCTGCTGTCGTTCAGCGCCTGGCAGGCCAAGAGTGAAGTTCTGACGCTGACCGATTTCCCCCTGCGCGCACAGGTGATTTCGATCGCCCGGTCGCAGCGCCTGGCCCTGAAAGCCGCCAATATTCAGCTAAAACTGGAAGTTGACGACATTATTGTGAACGCGGATCAAGACAAAATCCGCACAGTGCTTGATAATCTCCTGTCGAATGCAATCAAGTTCACCCCGCGAGGCGGCCTGATTACGATTCGCGCAAGCCGCACTCCGAGAAGTTTCGTGCTGGAGTTCGGCGATACGGGGCCCGGCATTCCTGACGAAGAAAGTCCGAGGATATTCGAGGCCTTCTTCCAGGGCCGGCGCGAACAGGGCGGCCAGGTGGGTGGTACCGGAATAGGGCTGTCGGTGGTGCTGGAATGCATCCAGGCCCATGACGGATCGGTGGAATTGATCGACTCGGGTGAATTCCCGGGCGCGCATTTCAGGATTCACATTCCACAGAAGCACGATGTGGCGCAACAGAAGCTGGCAGCGAATGGATAATCGGGGACTGACAGGCAGGACGCGTCGAATCGCACTGATCACCGTGATCGTGGCGACGATGGCCGGCTGTACCCAGGTGACAGACTGGCTGAAAGGACGCCGCACGGCCAGGGCGGACAACGCCGTTATCCTGGGCGCGCCGGAAGCCGAGGTTTACCTCAAGGAACTCTACGACCTCGCCGCGGGCGATCCGGCAACGCAGGCCGAAATCTACGCAGATTCAAAATCCGCCGCCACGCTGACGCCCGGGCCCAATACCCAGCTGCGCCTCGGCCTGGTGCTGGCAACGCCGGGCCACCCGGAGTCGAACCCCGTGGAGGCGGAGAGCCTGCTGCGCGAGGTTCTGGCGCAGTCCGAGCTGCTGACACCGGCTGAAGTTTCGCTCGCGACAATCCACTTGAACAACGTTTCGCGCTTCATCGTCGCCAACGCCGAAGCAAGGCGCCTGCGCAGCTCGAGCTCGCGCGCGGCACAGACCGAGGAACAGGCCGTCAGCCAGCGCCTGTCGAGTGTCGAGGCAGAGAACCGCCGGCTGCGCCGCGAACTCGAAGAGGCCGAAGACAAGCTCGAAGCCATCACCTCGATCGAAAGATCGATCCGCGAACAGGAATGATGCAGGAGCGCTTGTAGGAGCGCGCCCCAGCGCGCGACCGGTTCACCCTTGCCGCACCTGACAAATACCACTAACCTGCTACCCCATGGCCGCCAAAAACACCCAACATAAAGGCAAGATCCTGCTCGTCGATGACGATCCCGGACTCCTGCGTCTCCTGAGTATTCGGCTGCGCGCCGAAGGTTACGAGGTCGAGGCCGTGGAGTCGGCACAGATTGCGCTGGCCACGCTCAACCGATTCAGTCCCGATTTGGTGATCACCGACCTGCGCATGGACAAGATGGACGGCATCGGGCTGCTGAAAGAACTGCAGACGCGGTCACCGGGACTGCGCGTCGTGATCATCACGGCGCACGGCACAATTCCCGATGCGGTCACGGCGACGCAGCACGGCGCGTTCGGTTTCCTGACCAAGCCGATCGACAAAGACGAACTGATATCGCTGGTCGAGCGCGCGCTGAAATTCTCGGGCTCCGTTGAGGTGGATGAAGGCTGGTCGTCAGAGATCATTACGCGTAATCAGACGATGAAAGAAATCCTGCAGCAGGCCAAGATGGTTGCGGCAACGGATGCGCGCGTGTTGATTACGGGCGAAAGCGGCACCGGTAAGGAACTGCTCGCACAAGCTATACATCGGGCGAGTGATCGCAAGAACAAGCCGTTCGTTGCGATCAACTGCAGCGCCATGGCCGAGAACCTGCTCGAGTCCGAGCTGTTCGGCCATGAGAAAGGCGCGTTTACGGGCGCGACCCGCAGTCACGAAGGTCTGTTCCAGGCGGCCCAGGGCGGCACGCTGATGCTCGATGAAATCGGCGACATGCCGATGCGGCTGCAGGTCAAACTGCTGCGCGTGCTGCAGGAGAACCAGGTACGACCGGTCGGCAGCACGGACGCGAAAGATATTGACGTGCGCGTCATTTCTGCAACACACCGTGACCTGCAGGAGCTGATGACGGAGGGTCGTTTCCGCGAAGACCTCTACTATCGTTTGAACGTCGTCAACATCAAGCTACCGACGCTGGACGATCGGCGCGAGGATATTCCGCTGCTCGTCGCCCACTTCCTGCAGTCGATTGCGAGTGAAGCCGACCAGGAACGAAAGGTCTACGCGCCCGAAGCCGTCGAGATGCTCGTAACGGCGGAATGGCCGGGCAATATTCGCCAGCTTTATAACATTGTGCGACAGAATGTTGCGCTGTCACGCTCGCCCGTGATCAGCGGCGAACTCGTGCAACAGTCATTGGGTGAACATGCCGGCAAGCTCGCTTCGTTCTCGGACGCGCGCGATGAATTTACGCGGAACTACCTGTCGCAGATCTTGCAGATCACGATGGGCAATGTGAGCCAGGCGGCACGACTTGCGAAACGCAATCGCACCGACTTCTACAAACTGCTATCACGCCACGATCTGAACCCGGACACGTTCAAGACGCGGTAGAGCCACTTGTAGGAGCGCGCCCCAGCGCGCGATCACTCACCAACGTGAGCGCCTGCAACTACAACCACTTTGCATCCCAAAACGGATAATCACCTATGGCATCGACGATCCCGGCTCGGAGCGGATTGGCAACGATGTAGCGCGCGACATGCTCCAGATCTTCCTCACGACGAATGGCTCGGTCATAGAATCCCCGTTGCCAAACCTTGCCGCGCCGGCCCAAAATGCGATTGATTTCTCTCGCCGAGAACGACTTTACGGTATTGACGGAAACCGACAACGACCGCTGGCCCTGGAGCGAAAACAGCCAATGAAAATGATCGGGCATAACAACGAATGCCAGTGTCTCGGCGTGATTAGCCTCTTGTTCTCTTCGCATGGAGCGAACAACGGCGCGCCTGCATTCGAACGGACACAGGAAATTTCTGCTATCCCGGATTGACGAAGAAATATGATAGATCTGATTGGCGAGGCTGCGACGGCCTTTGCGCAATTGAGAATGCCCATTCATCAGTTCATTCTTTCGGCTGCCACGAAGCCACGCAGCAGGTCAATCCGCCCGGATCATTTAGAATCGCGCGCTGGGGCGCGCTCCTACAACGGTCCTGACGTGATTCTTCGGTCGCGACCCGGGGCCGCTCCTACAGGGCCGCCCCTGCAAAAAGCGTCAGGACGCGGCTTTCTTGGAATAGCTCTCCGCGCTCAGGCCGTATTTGTTGATCATGTCGTACAGCGTGGGTCGAGTAACGCCCAGTAATTCGGCCGCTTTCGAGACATTGCCGAAGCACTTGGTCAGCGCGACGCGAATCGCTTTTGATTCCGCCGTCGCGCGAACTTCACGCAGGTTGAGGGACTCGCCGCGTTCATCGTCTGCGTCGAGGCCAAGATCCGCAGCGGTCACCATCTTGCCATCGGCCATGATGACCGCCCCTTTGATCTTGTTCTCGAGTTCGCGCACGTTCCCAGGCCACGAGTAAGCTTCGATGGCCTGCACAGCATCATCGGAAAAACCGTTGATCGCGCGCTTTTGTTTCTTGCAATACTTTTGCAATAAAGTGCGCGCGAGTATGAGTCGACCTTCCTCGCGCTCGCGATACGGCGGAATGTTGATCGTGATTTCACTGACGCGGTAGTAGAGGTCGTCGCGGAACAGGCCTTCCTTGATCATGTTCGTCGGGTTCTGGTTGGTCGCGCAGATAACACGGACATCGACCGAAATTTCCTCACGGCCGCCGACGCGCTCGATGACGCGCTCCTGCAGGAAACGCAGCATTTTTGCCTGCAGTGCCATCGGCATGTCACAGATTTCATCGAGGAACAGCGTGCCGCCATTGGCGAGCTCGACCTTGCCCATCGTTTGTTTATGCGCACCGGTGAATGCGCCTTTTTCGTGACCAAACAGCTCCGACTCGAGCAGATTCTCCGGGATAGCGGCGCAGTTGATCGCGACAAAATTATTTTCGGCGCGCGAACTCAAACGATGCAGCGCGCGGGCGAGCAGTTCTTTACCCGTGCCGCTCTCACCCAGCAACAGGGTCGTAACGTCGGTCGGAGCCACTTTCTCGATCATGCGGCAAACAGCGAGCATGCCTTCGCTCGCGGCGACAATGCCATCGAGCGGTGACTCGTTCACCTGGCTTTGCAGTTTGCGATTCTCGGCTTCGAGCTCGGAGATATTGAATGCGCGATCGACGAGTAGTTTGAGCGTGTCGGTGTCCACCGGCTTCTCGTAGAAGTCGTAGGCGCCTTGCGCGACCGCCGTGAGTGCGTTCTCCTGGTCGCCGTTACCGGTCACGACAATGACCTTGGTGTGCGGAGCCAGTT
>JABDOQ010000068.1 GCA_013043165.1 Woeseiaceae bacterium
ACGACGATAAACATTTTCGTCTGCAGCATCGGAGCCAGTTCGGGCTGCCGCGCAGCACCTTCGAGGAAGCGGCCACCCAGAAGGCCCATACCGATACCGACGCCCAGTGCGCCGAGGCCAATCAGAAGTGCGACGGCAATCGCCGTCATGCCAATAACAGTTTCCATCAGTTTCTCCTAGGGAGGTTCGTTTAAATTAATGCGTTTCGGATGCGAGACTTAAATAGACTATCGTCAGCATCATGAATATAAAGGCCTGCAGCGTCACAATCAGGACGTGAAATACGGCCCAGCCGAAGTGCAGCGGCAGCTGGTAAATGCCCAACAGTGCGATCAGGATAAAAATCAGTTCGCCGGCAAACATGTTGCCGAACAGTCGCAGCGACAGCGACACGGGCTTGGCCAGCAGCGCGACGCTTTCGAGAATAAAATTGAACGCGATGATAAACGGCGCAGCGATCAACCCGAGGCCCCTGGTTGGCGGCGCGATCGGGTGCAGCGTGAGCTCGCCAATAAAGCCGGTCACGCCCTTGTTCTTGATCGTGTAGAAAATGATCAGGAAGAAAACCGCGATCGACATGCCGAACGTGACGTTCACGTCCGTCGTCGGCACGACCTTCATGTACGGAATGCCTACGGCGCCGGCCGCCAGCGGAATCCAGTCGACCGGAATCAGGTCCATCAGGTTCATCAGGAATACCCAGACGAAAATCGTCAGGCCGAGCGGCGCGATCAGTCGACTGGTGCCGTGAAATGTATCTTTGACGCTCGAATCGACGAATTCGACAATGATCTCCACGAGCGCCTGAAACTTGCTTGGCTTGCCCGCCGACGTCTTCTTGGCCACATTACGGAACAGCACGACGAAGATCAGCCCGAGCAGCACCGACCAGAACATCGAGTCAACGTTGACCGCCATCGGGTTGCCGGCACACTGATTCCACACCCACTCACCGGTCTCGGCCTTGCACACCTGCAGGTTCTGCAGATGGTGGGATATGTAGTCGCTCGACGTCGCCGCGCCGTGTCCGCCTTCAGCTGCCATTGTCGTTTCTCGTGTCCTGTTCCTGTTCGTTCCGCATCAACAAACCCGTCAGGGTCACCAACTGCGTCGCGATAAATGCCGCAAACAACGCTGCCGCCGAGAGCGGCTTCACCAGCGTAAACACCAGGCTGAAAAACAGCACGGTCAGCGCCAGCTTTCCCAGTTCGCCTATATGGGCCGCCCGGACCAGGGCCTGTGCCCCTGGGTCCCGGCGTGGTACTGCCAGCCGCAGCGCCAGGAAAGCGTTCGGGATGACGCAGACCAGGCTTCCCAGCAACGCCGAGTACCCGACTACGTTCCCAAAAATGCTCCAAAGAACTACGGCGAGGACCGCCCCGACGCCAACTTGAGCCACCAGCAACTTCAGCATCACGGATTGGATATCGCATGCCTCCGGCACTAAAAACGCCACGACCATCGGGCTTACCGGCGGCTTGTGGCGCGTGTGGTTTCGGGTGTTCCAGGCGGGCCTGTAAATCGCGTGCGCATTATAGTGTCACCCCCCATCGCAAGGCAACACGAAACCCCGCTAAATACGCCGTTTTTGGGTCATTATTCGGGGCTCGGGGACATTCCTGATTACTGCCCCCCAGGCCAAGGCTCGAGGCCGGCTCCGGGGCTTGGGGACATTCCTGATTACTGCCCCCAGGCCAAGGCTCGACGCCGGCTCCGGGGCTTGGGGACATTCCTGATTACTGCCCCGAGGCCAAGGCTCGACGCCGGCTCCGGCAGCAGTAATCAGGAGTGTCCCCCTGGTCTCGCCTAGCGAATGTGCTTGAGGATGCCGTCCAGCTCATCGAGGCTGTTGTAGCTGATGACCAGCTTGCCGGCGCCCTTCTTGCTGTGCTCGACGCGAACCTTCGCGCCCAGTTTCTCGGACACCTCGATCTCCAGGCGCCGGATATCGGCATCGACGCTGCTGGCCTTCTTCGCGGGCTTGCGCGTGCCACCTTCCAGCATGTGCTTGACGAGTCTCTCGGTTTCACGAACCGAGAGGCCCTTCTTGACGACCTGGCGGGCCGCGTCGAACTGTTGCGTCGCATCGGCTATCGCGAGCAGCGCCCGGGCGTGGCCCATTTCGATCTGCCGCTCCTCGAGCAGAGGTTTCACTTTGTCGGACAGGTCCTGCAGGCGCAGCAGGTTGCTCACGGACGCCCGTGATCGGCCGACGGCTGAAGCCGCTTCGGCATGGGTCAGGTCGAATTCCCGAATCAGCCGGTCCAGCGCCCGCGCTTCCTCCAGCGGATTCAGGTCTTCACGCTGGATGTTTTCAATGAGCGCCATCGCAATGGCGGACTCGTCGGGCACCTCGCGCACAATGGTCGGAATCGCCTCGAGACCGGCCTGTTGCGCCGCCCGCCAGCGGCGCTCGCCGGCCACGATCTCGTAACGCTGCGTGGCGCCGGTCTTGCCGATCGGCCGCGCGACGATCGGCTGCACTACGCCCTGTGCCTTGATTGAGTTGGCCAGATCCTCCAGTGAATCCTGCCGCATGTCGACCCGCGGCTGGTACTGGCCGCGCTGCAGTAATTCAACAGGTATCAGCTTCAATGTGTCGCCGCTTTGAGCATCATCGCCCGTAACCGCCGCAACCTTTGGGGCGGGTTTGCTAAGCAATGCGTCGAGGCCGCGGCCCAGTCTTTTTTTCGGTGTCATGGTTTTCATACGCGCGCAACGGCGCTCCTACGGTTTCGTCAAACAGCCTCGGCCACGCGCGCATCCTCGCGTCGGAGAACCTCGCCGGCCAGGGCCAGGTATGCAATGGCGCCGCGCGATGAACGATCATGCAGCAATACGGGCCGGCCAAAACTCGGCGCTTCGGCAAGCCGTATGTTTCTCGGCACGACCGTGCGGAACACCTTGCGATCAAAGTGCTCGATGAGCTGCATCGATACTTCGTTGGACAGGTTGATGCGAGGATCGAACATCGTGCGCAGAATGCCATACATCTCGAGACCCGGATTCACCGAATCACGCACCTGCTCGATCGTGTTCAGCAGGGAACTCAGGCCTTCCAGCGCATAGTACTCACACTGCATGGGAATCAGTACGCCATCGGCAGCGGTCAGTGCGTTTATGGTCAGCATGTTAATCGACGGCGGGCAGTCGATGAGAATAAAGTCATAGAGCCCGGCGACCGGCGCCAGCGCTTTCTTGAGCCTCATCTCGCGGCCAATCTCCTGTAACAGCTTTACCTCGGCCAGCGTCAGGTCCTCGTTGCCCGGCAGCACGGCGAAACCACCCTCGGGTGCGGATACAATCGTGTCCGCCGCGGTCGCGTCACCGAGCAGAACATCACAGGTTGAGTTCTCGAGCTCCATCTTGTTGATGCCGCAGCCCATCGTCGCATTGCCCTGCGGGTCCATGTCGACGAGCAGCACGCGCCGCTGCGTCGCCGCCAGCGATGCGGCCAGGTTGACGCAGGTGGTCGTTTTTCCCACTCCGCCTTTCTGGTTTGCCACTGCAAGAATTCGCGTCATGAAATCAGCTTATCAGGTTGCGCAGCTCATGCCCGTCGTAACAGCACAGCGTGCCGTGACCCTTGTTCGAGTCCCGGCACCTTGAGTTCCGTCACGGCATGACGCCACGGTTTGTTGCTCATCTGTTCTAGTTCTTCTGCCGGGTAACGCCCCTTGAGCGCTACAAACACCCCGTCCTCTCCTACGTGATGCCCCGCGATCTCCACCAGGCGCGGCAGCGTGGCCAGCGCCCTCGCAATCACGGTATCAAAGCGCCGCCCGGGTGCATAGTCCTCGCTCCGGCCTTTGACGGCCGTTACGTTGCCGAGGCCCAGCAAACCCGCGGCGTGCTGCACGAACATGATCTTCTTGTTATTGCTGTCGAGCAGCGTGAAGTGTCTGTCCGGCTCGGCGATTGCGAGCGGCAGCCCCGGAAAGCCAGGACCTGTTCCGACATCGAGGATCGTCGTTCCCTCGAGCAGCGGTCTTGCAACCAGGCTGTCGAGCATGTGCGCCGTTACCATCTCGCGACGCTCACGTATCGCCGTCAGGTTGACGCGACGATTCCATTTCTCGAGTTCGTCGAGCAACGCCCCGAATTTCTCGACGGCGCCTTCGGGGTACGGTTGTCCCAGCTCGCCGAGCGCCCTCTTAAGCAACCAGCAATGCCATGAAGTCGTCGACCGACGTCGACGCGAGTTTTTCCCGATCGGCGCATAGCTCGTCGAGCTTTGCCCATTGTTCAGGCGCCAGTTTTGGTGAAACGCTGTCGACGAATTTTTGTTTGAGCACCGGGATGCCCTCTTCGCGACGCTCGCGATGTCCGATCGGGAAGTGAACCTCGACGCGCTCCGTGCTGCTGCCATCCTTGAAGAAAACCTGTACCGAGTTGCCGATATAGCGTAACTCGGGATCAAAATAGTCCTTCGTGTACTGCTTGTTCTCCCTGACCGTCATCTTGTCGCGCAGCTCATCGATCCGTGGGTCACTGGCAACCGAATCCTCATAGTCAGCGGCCGTCAGGCGACCGAAAATCAACGGTACGGCCACCATGTACTGGATGCAGTGATCGCGGTCCGCCGGGTTGTCGAGCGGCCCGGTCTTGTCGATGATGCGCACACCGGCTTCCTGCGTTTCGATGACGACCTTTTCAATTTCACCAATTCTGTCTTTGACTTCGGCGTGCAGCGTCATACCCGCCTCGACGGCCGTTTGCGAATGAAACTCCGCCGGGTAGGAAATCTTGAACAGGATATTCTCCATCACATAGCTGCCGTAGGGGCGCTGGAACCTGAAAGCATTGCCCTTGAAGAGCACATCGTAATACCCCCAGGTCTTGGCGCTAAGGGCCGACGGGTAGCCCATCTCGCCGGTCATCGCAATAAGCGCGAGTCGCACGGCGCGACTGGTCGCGTCGCCGGCCGCCCAGCTCTTGCGGGAGCCCGTATTTGGCGCGTGGCGATAGGTACGCAGTGAGCAGCCGTCGATCCAGGCATTGGACACGGCGTTTCGCACCTGCTCACGATCTCCGCCCAGCATATGCGTGACGACAGCCGTCGAAGCAACCCGCACGAGCAGCACGTGGTCCAGGCCGACGCGGTTGAAACTGTTTTCGAGGGCCAGCACGCCCTGAATTTCATGGGCCTTGATCGCCGCGACCAGTACATCCCGCATCGTCAGCGGCGCTTTGCCCGCCGCGCGGGCCTGGCGGCTCAGATAGTCGGCTGTCGCCAGGATGCCACCCAGGTTGTCGGATGGGTGGCCCCACTCCGCGGCGAGCCAGGTGTCATTGAAATCGAGCCAGCGATTCATGGCGCCGATATTGAACGCGGCCATGACCGGATCGAGCTCATACGAGGTGCCCGGCACTCGCGCGCCGCCGGACAAGGTCGCGCCGGGAACGACCGGGCCGAGTAACTTCGTGCAGGCCGGGTAGTCAAGCGCCTGGAATCCGCAGGCCAGCGTATCCATGAGGCAGTGATGCGCCGTTTCGAACGCGAGCTCGCTATTCACTTCGTAATCACAGACGTAGTCGGCAATATCGACGAGCGCCTGATCCCAGTCAGCCCGTTTTGCCGAGCGAATATCCAGGTTTGACATGATGCTTGCCTAGCCGCGATCTTCGATCGCTGTCCATTGCTGCAGGCCGGGGCCAATGTAGTCGGCGGCCGGGCGAATCAGCTTGTTGTCCGCGCGCTGTTCCATGATGTGCGCGGTCCAGCCCGTGATGCGTGAGCAAACGAAGATCGGTGTAAAGAGATACGTCGGAACCCCCATGAAGTGATACAGGCTCGCCGCAAAAAAATCGGCGTTCGCGAACAGCTTCTTCTCATCCCACATGACTTTTTCGATCGCTTCGGAAACCGGGTACAGCGTCGTGTTACCGACGTCGTCGGCAAGCGCTTTCGACATTTTCTTGTTGACGGAGTTGCGTGGGTCGGATGTCGTGTATACACGGTGGCCAAAACCCATGATCAGGTCTTTACGCGCGAGCATTTCATGCACGCCTTTTACCGCATCTCCTGCCGAGTCGAATTTCGAGATCAGTTCCATCGCAGCTTCATTGGCGCCGCCGTGCAGGTGGCCGCGCAGCGCACCGATGGCGCCGGTGACCGCCGAGTGCATGTCCGACAACGTGCCCGTGATAACCCTGGCGGCAAACGTCGATGCATTGAACTCGTGCTCTGCGTACAGGATCAGCGTTGTATCGAGGCATTTGCGATGCAGCTCTTTCGGCGCCTTGTCGTGCAGCATGTGCAGGAAATGTCCGGCGATGCTGTCATCGTCCGTTTCCGTGTCGATACGCACACCGTCCGTATGGAAGCGGTGCCAGTACAGGAGCATGGAAGGCAGGCAGGCGAGCAGCCGGTCCGCCACTTTTTGCTGATTCCTGAAGTCGCCCTCGGGCTCGATGTTGCCGAGGAACGAGACTCCGGTACGCAACACGTCCATCGGGTGCGCGTTCTTCGGTACCATTTCGAGCACCGTCTTTAGCGCCTCCGGCAGCCCGCGGTTGGCTTTTATCTTTTCGATATACGCATCGAGTTCCGCCTGTGTCGGCAACTTCCCATGCAGCAGGAGGTAGGCCACTTCTTCGAAACTCGCATTGTCGGCCAGGTCGTAAATGTCATAACCGCGATAGGTCAGCCCTGCGCCTTCCTTACCCACAGTACAGATATGTGTTTCACCCGCCGTCACGCCGGCGAGACCGCCGGTTTTTTTAGCTGCTGCCATCTTCTTCTCCCGTCTTCAGTCCCTGTTCCTGGAACAGGGCGTCCAGCTTGTCTTCGTAGGCCTGGTACCCGAGCACCTCGTAAAGCTGCATGCGCGTCTGCATCATCTCGACCACCGCCTGCTGCGTGCCATCTTTCCGGATGGTCTCGTAGACCGTCTGCGCCGCCGTCGACATCGCACGAAATGCGCTCAATGGGTACAGCGTCATTGCTATACCGACCTCTGCCAGTTCTTCTGTTGTAAACAGCGGCGTTTTGCCAAACTCGGTCA
Source organism: Woeseiaceae bacterium (assembly GCA_013043165.1). Lineage (GTDB taxonomy): Bacteria > Pseudomonadota > Gammaproteobacteria > Steroidobacterales > Woeseiaceae > UBA1847. Next base: position 7,008 of record JABDOQ010000068.1, read on the forward strand.
GATTCGCAAGTACGGGTACTTTAATAGTGTTCGTGAACTGGTGGTATTCCTCAAGTGTGGTAAGCGCTTCGGCGAAGATCATGTCCGCGCCGGCCTCGACGTAGGCGGCCGCCCGTTCGATCGCGGCCTGCTGGCCTTCGACGGCGTGTGCGTCGGTGCGCGCCATGATGACGAGCTCGTCGTCGATTCGTCCGTCCACGGCGGCTTTCAGCCGGTCACACATTTCTTCCGCTTCGACCAGCGCTTTGCCCGGCCGATGCCCGCAGCGCTTGACCGCTACCTGGTCCTCCATGTGGACCGCCGCGGCGCCTGACCAGGTCATCTCGCGAATCGCGCGGCCGATCATGAACGCGCTGCCCCATCCCGTGTCGATGTCGACAAGCAGAGGCACGTCGGTGGCCGAACAGATGCGGCGAACGTCCTCACAGACGTCGTTGAGCGTCGTCATTGCAAGGTCCGGCATACCGAACGACGCGTTCGCGACGCCCGCCCCGGACAGGTAGATCGCCCGGAAACCCGCCCTCTCGGCCAGCATGGCCGTGTAGGCGTTAATGGTGCCAACGATCTGAAGCGGGCGTTCCGCCTCGAGCGCGGCGCGGAATCGGGCTCCTGCGCTCATCTCGACTACTCTTCATTGCGGGGCGAGGAGTCTAAACCACGGAACGGTCGTTTCCCAAATAGAACGGCTGCTTAACTTATCTCCACGACCGTGCGGCCCGTTATCTTGCCGTCGATGTAAGCCTGAAAGACCTCGGGCAGCTCATCGAAAGAAATGCTTCGATGCCCGATCGTGGCCAGGTGCCGCGGCTTCAGGTCGCCACCGATGCGCTGCCAGACGGCCCGCCGCAGGTCCCTTGGCGTATCGACCGAGTTGATGCCGAGCAGACAAACAGCACGCAGGATAAACGGCAGCACCGTCGTATTGAGGGCCGGGCTGGCCGCAAGGCCGATGCTCGCAATATTGCCGCCGTAGCTCATCGTGCGCGTGAGCCACGTCAGGTACTCGCCGCCGAGGTTGTCGATGGCGCCCGCCCACTGCGCTTTTTCCATGGGCCGCTTGCCGAGGTCGATTTGGTCGCGCAGCAGTATTCGCGCCGCACCGATCTCGCGAAGGTAGGCCTCTTCCGTGCCCTTGCCCGTCACGGCAACAACCTCGTAGCCGCGCCCGTGCAGCATGTCGATTGCGATGCTGCCGACGCCGCCGGTTGCACCGGTTACAACCACGGGACCCAGGCCCGGGGTTTGTCCGTTTTGCTCCACGCGGTGGATCGCCAGCGCCGCCGTGTAGCCCGCCGTCCCGATCTGCATTGCCGCGGCGGCCGTCATGGCCTCGGGGATGGCTACCAGGCTCGCGCTGTCGACGCGCGCATACTCGGAATAGCCGCCGTCCACGGTCTCGCTCAGTCCGCAGCCATTAACCAGCACGCTGGCGCCCGGCTGGAATTCGTCGTCTTCGGAACTGACGACGACGCCGGCCAGGTCGATGCCGCCATTGAGCGGATAGCGGCGCAGAATTCTCCCCTTGCCGGTCGCCGCAAGCGCATCTTTGTAGTTAATCGTCGAGTGGCTGACGCGGACCACCACGTTGCCGGGCGTCAGGTCATCGATCGACAGCTCCTTGAAGCCCGCGACGATCTCTCCGTCCTGCTCGTCGATTCGATACGCGCGAAAACTGTCCACTGCCTATCTCCTTTTTTCCCTGCGACTATCCATTCGATCGAGCCAGGCGACGAGGCCGGCCGCGTTCAGCTGCACATCCATCTCCAACATAGACCTTATCGAGTCGTCGCTGCCCTTGAAACCATGCTCGATCAATCGCCTCGACAGGTAGTCGTACATTGCGGCCTCGAGCGCGGCGCCCCGGTCCTGTTTTTCGCGACAGCGCAGCGCCATCTGCTCGTAAGCATCGATACCGGCATGCATGTCGGACGCCAGCCGATCGAGATCTCTCACCCGGCTGTAGTGCGTCAGGTAAACCTGCTGTGGTTCACAGCTCATGATGCGATCAACCGAGCGGTGCGCTTCCGGCGGATCAAAGCTCGCCGGTGTCGAAGTCGGGAAAATAAACTCGCCGTTGCGTGTATCGAGCTCACGGTATGAAATACCGAAATTATCACCCGTGAACACGCCGTGTGACGCCGGGTCATTGAGACAATAGTGATGCCGCGCGTGTCCCTCTGTAAACAGTGCCTGCATCGCCCGGCCATCGAGCTCGATCCACTGCTCGTCTTCGACGACGACGATACGCTGCTCGTCGATGGGTCGAATCTCACCGTACATCTCCCGTGTGCGCTCAACGCCGTAAACGCCTTCGGTGCCCTTGATGAGTTTTTCCGGGCTCACCATGTGCGGCGCACCGCGTGGATGAATCACACAGCGCGCATTGGGCAGGTGCTGCATCAGCAACCCTGCTCCACCGGCGTGGTCGAGGTGAATGTGCGTCAGGAAAACAAAATCTACGTCGGCCGTGTCGAGATCCTGTTGCTGCAAGGCGTCGAGAAGCAACGGGACGCTGTTGTTGGTCCCGGTGTCGACGAACGCGCCGCGGCCGTTTTCGATGATCAGGTGACTCGCGTCCAGCATCGGCCGAACGTACTCGGTATCAACGGCATGAATGCCATCGTTCAGAGTCGTGATTTGAGCGCGCGCGCCCGGCATCATCGACGGAGCCGGGGCCGGGCCACGTTAGTCGACCTTGGTGGTTTCGAGGCCATTGAGGTTTGCATAATAGCGCGCGAGCAATGCGACGTCCTCTTCAGCAATGATCGCCGCCTGCGCGGCCATGATGGCATTTTTCCGGGCGCCGCTACGATACTGGTCAAGTGCGTGCTTGAGGTAACTTTCGTATTGACCCGCCAACGTCGGCCACGCCGCATTCATGCTGATGCCGTTTTGGCCATGGCACGCGGCGCACGCGGCGGCCGCCTCAAGCGGCGGGGCCTCTGAGCCACCCGAAGCAACGGTGTCGCCGCCCAGGCTGGCAAGATAGGCCGCAACGTCCTCGATTTCCTGATCACTCATGCTCGTTGCCTGCGCCTGCATGGTCGGGTGCGAGCGCTCGCCGCTGCGATAACCTTTGAGTGCTATGACCAGGTAGCCGGCCTTTTGTCCACCGAGCTTGGGGACGCGATACGACGGGTAGGCGTTGCGATAGCCCTCGATGCCGTGGCATCCGAGGCAGGTGTATCCGAGCTTCTCGCCGGCTTCGGCATCACCTTCGGCAACGGCCGGCTGTACCAGGAAAGCCATCGCAAGAAGCAGTGTCGCGGCATTGGCTGCGATCTTCATGTTCGTAGTCACTTGATTACTCTGTGGGTTTCGTGCCCGGCGCCAGGCGCCGGCCAATCCGTGAGGACGCTATGGTAGTGACACTCGGCTTCAATTTCTAGCCGTAATGATCGGGATCGGCCAGGCCGGCGTGCTAGCATCGAGCCGAATTCAATGTCCAAAAAGGTGTTCATCGTGAAAAAAAGCATCGTCGCTTTGCTGGTCGTGCTGGCCCTCGTCATTATCGTTTCGCCGGGCATATTGGGCCGGCTTGCGGAAAAAAGCGTTGACGACAACCTGAACTGGGCGGCGGCCGAAAGCGGCGACCTTGTCGTCAGCTCAGAAAGCTTTGATCGCGGTTGGTTTTCATCCGACGGGCAGCACCGCGTCGAAATCAGGGACGGCAACCTGCAGGCCATGTTACAGGGGCGGGGCGGGCCCGACGATGACATTGACCTGCCCGTGCTCGTCATCAACACGCACCTCGACCACGGGCTGATTCCGGTCTCGTCGATGGCGCGCGAAAAAGGTTCGTTGGCGCCGGGTCTTGGCAGCGCCGTGTCAACGCTGAGCGTTGAATTCAAGAACGGTGAGTCAGTCGAAATCCCGGGCAAGATTTACAGCAAGATCGGCCTGACCGGGGAGCTGCGGTCCAGCTACGTTCTCGAAGCCGGATCACGCGAAGACGACGGTACGACCGCAACCTGGGAAGAAACGGAAATCGACGTTACGACGAACCCTTCGACGGGTGACGTCGAATTCGAGGGCAAGGTCGGCGCGTTTTCGATTGCAGACGGGGCCGACCTTTTTGCTGTCGATGCGCTTGCATTTTCCGGGCGCCAGGAACCCACGAAGTTCGGTTTCGGCGTTGGCGATATGAAGCTCGAACTCGACACCCTGTCAATTTCAAGCAATGGCGTTAAGGCCGGTGGCCTGAAGCGCATGAACCTCGATGCCGAAACGCGTCTCAACGGCGATCGACTCAGCGCCAGGACTACGCTTGAAATGCAATCGCAGGCCATTCCGCAATTTGGAGAGCTCACGGTATTGGCCGACATCAACCTCGAAGGTGCCGACGCAGCAGCCGTCGGCGCGCTGCAAACCTCGCTGGAAGCACAGGGCGCCAACCCGGATCCCGGACAGATGTTTGCCACCGTGGAAGACGACCTGAAGCGCCTGCTTGCCTCGGGTTTCGAACTGCGCTTCGATCAGCTCGACATCACGATGCCGATGGGCACAGTCACGTCGAAAATCAATCTCAAGGTCGCCGAAGAAGACGCTGCTACGTTCGAGTGGACGACGCTGTTGCTGGCGACGGAGGCATCGGCCGACATTTCTGTTCCGGAAGCACTCATCGATATGGCGACGGCGATGAACCCGCAGGCCGGCGCCGCCGTAGGCATGGGCTTCCTGCAAAAGAGCGGCGACGTCTACGAAATGAAAGCAGAGTACAAAAAGGGGCTGTTGACGATCAACGGCGCCCCGATGCCAATTCCGATGGGCGCGTTTTAAGCGCCGCGCCTAGAGCGACATATCGATTTCATCGGCGTGGTGGCAGGCCACGCGCGCGCCTCGAAGATTGCGTGCCGCTGGCAACTTTGATTTGCAGATCTCTGTGGCGTAATTGCATCGCGGGTGAAACACGCAGCCGGATGGCGGATCCAGTAGTGACGATACTTCTCCACGCAGCGGCGCTTTTTTCGGTGCCACTACCGGGTTCGGTACCGGCACGGCATCAATCAACCCGCGCGTGTACGGATGTCGCGGACGGGAGAACAGCGGCGCATTGTCAGCGACCTCGACCAGCCGCCCCATGTAAAGAACAACGACGCGATGGCTGATCGCCCGAACCACGGCCAGGTCGTGCGAAATAAAAATAATCGCCAGCCCGGTGTCCTGTTGCGCCTTTAGCAGCAGCGCCAGCACCTGCTCCCTTACCGAGCCATCAAGCGCTGCGACCGCCTCATCACAAATCAATATCTTCGGCCCGAGCACCAGGGCGCGCGCTATGGCGACGCGCTGCGCCTGGCCGCCTGAAAGTTCGTGTGGATAGCGCCCAAGGTACTCGTCACCCAGGCCGACCTGCCCGAGCGCCGCGGCCACGCGCTCCCGGCGCGCCTGCGACGACAGTCCCGGCTCATGCACTAGCAGCGACTCACCGATGATGCTCTGCACACGCATATGCGGATTCAGCGCGCTGACCGGGTCCTGGAAAATGAGCTGCAGATCCCTGCGCTGCGCCTTCACACGGTGCTCGACCGGCCCCTCGAGCGGCGCACCCGCGTATACGGCGCGACCCGAACGCATGGGCACGAGGCCGAGCATGGCCCGGACGAGGCTGGACTTTCCCGAGCCGGACTCACCGACAATTGCAACGGTCTCGCCGCTGCGCAGCGAGAGGCTCACATCGTAAACCGCCTGCAGCTGCTCATTACCGAACGCCTTGTAGCTGACCGACACGGCCTCGATGCCGAGAATAGAGGCTCCCGTCGCCGGCGACAGAGAGCTGGCTCGATCGATCCGGGGCGCAGCATCCAGCAACAGCCGGGTATGTGCGTGGCCCGGGGACGCGAACAGCGACGTTGTGGCCCCGGCGTCGACGAGTCGTCCCTTTTCGAGAACCAGCATGCGCTCGCAGTGCCCCGCAACGACGCCCAGGTCGTGAGTGATCAGCAACAGCGCCGTGTCGTCACGAACCTCCTCGAGCAGCTCGAGTATCTGCGCCTGAACCGTGACATCGAGCGCGGTCGTCGGCTCGTCGCCGATCAGGAGATCCGGCTCGGCGATCAGTGCAGATGCCAGCATGACGCGTTGCCGCATCCCGCCGGACAGCTGGTGCGGATAGGCATGGAATTGTCGCCGCGCGTCCGACAGGCCCACACGCCCCAGCATTTCAATGACGCGCTCGTCGATTTCTGCGCCGTGCGCGAGCTTGTGCCGCACAAGAATTTCCCGCAGCTGCCGGCCGACCCTGAGGTAGGGATTCAAGGCCTGCATCGGATCCTGAAAAACGATGCCTATGCGCCGTGCCCGGATCCGATCGAGGGTTTGCTCGCTTGCCGACACGAGCTCCGTGCCGTCGAAACGAATGCTGCCCGTAACGCTGGCCTGCTGCGGCAACAGGCCAAGCAGTGCCAGCGCGGTTTGCGACTTCCCCGAACCCGACTCGCCAACGAGCCCGACCGACTCCCCGCGATTGATCGAGAAGCTGAGCGCATCAACGACCGCAGTTTTGTTGTAGCGGATAGAAAGCTCACTGACTTTCAGCAAACTCAACCTGTGTGCCTCACATCAAAAAAGTCTCGCAAGCCATCGCCAAGGAAATTGAAGCACAGCAGAATCAACGCCAGCAGGCCGGCCGGAATGAGCAGCGACCAGGATGCAACTTCCATCTGCTTCACGCCGGCATCGACCAGCGCGCCAAGGGAGGTTTGCGGCTCCTGTATGCCGAGGCCGAGGAAGCTCAGGAACGATTCAACGAGAATCGCCTGAGGAATCGTCAGTGTTACGTAGACGACAACGATACCGATCAGGTTTGGCGCGATATGGTGCAGCAGGATGCGCGCCGTGCTGACGCCTGTGAGACGCGCCGCATCGACGAACTCGCGCTCTCTCAGGCTCAGCGTCTGCCCACGAACGATGCGCGCCATGTCCAGCCAGTTGACGGCGCCGATCGCAACAAAAATCAGCAGGAAATTTCTCTCGAAAACAACCATTAACAGGATCACGAAAAAAATAAACGGCAGAGCGTACAAAGTGTCGACGAAGCGCATCATCGCCGCATCGACACGACCGCCGACGAATCCGGCGATCGCACCATAAGCAACGCCGATAACGAGGCTTACGGCACTGGCCACGATCGCAACCAGCAGCGTCACGCGAATACCGAGCATGGTGCGCACAAACAGATCTCGGCCGAGGTCGTCGGTACCGAATACCTGCCCGCCTTTCATCGTAGGCGACATCAGCTGACGATCGAAGTCGGTCGCCAGGTAATCGTGTGGGCTGATCCAGGGTCCTGCGAGTGCGCATACCGTGACCGCCAGCAGAATGCCGCCGCTGACGCGGATTGTGCGATTGTCGAGCAGGCTCATCGGTAGCGCACCCGCGGGTCGATCGCACCATAGAGAACATCGACAATGAGATTCAGCAACACGATCAACGCCGCATAGAAAACAACGATGCCGAGTACCAGCGTGTAATCACGGTTGAGCGCCGCCCGAATAAAGAACTGCCCGAGCCCGGGTATGCCGAATATCTCTTCGACCACGACCGAGCCCGTGACGATTGCGGCGATCGCCGGGCCCATGTAGGAAAGCACCGGCAGCATCGCGGGCTTTAGTGCGTGCAGGCGTACGACCGTCAAGGTGCCAAGACCCTGCGCGCGCGCTGTGCGAATAAAGTCCCGACCCAGCACGTCGATCATGCTCGCGCGCGTCAGGCGCGCGATATAGGCGATCTGCGGCAGGGCCAGCGTAATGACGGGAAGCACCATTCGCGAGGCCCCGGCGGAGCTGCTCCACCCGGCCGGCAGCCAGTGCAGCTTCACCGCGAAAAACAGCACCAGGACGGGCGCAACGACGAATACCGGTATCGATATTCCGGTCATCGAGAACGCCATCACCGTGCGATCGAGGTAGGTACCCTGCTGCAGGGCCGCCACCGTTCCCGCGCATACGCCAACAACGATCGCCAGCGCCATCGCCATGGCGCCGAGCTGCAGAGACAGCGGAAACGCAGCGCCGATCAGTTCGCTGACCGTGTAGTCGCGATACCGATACGACGGCCCGAGGTCGCCTCGCACAAGCCCGGACAGGTAACGCGCAAACTGCCTGGGCAAAGGTTCGTCGAGCCGGTAGGCGCGCTCGATATTGGCAGCAACGTCGGCCGGGAGCGCGCGTTCGTCGTCAAAAGGCCCGCCGGGCGCGGCGTGCACCATCAGGAATGCCAGGGCAATGACCAACAATAAGGTCGGTATCGCCCCCAGCACCCGGAGCAACGTGTATCGCAACAAAGTCGTTTTCCGCTAGTCGCGCGGCTAATCAGTCGCGCTGAGGCTCAGGTGCTGACTGTAATGATAATCCAGGACATTGTCTCCCCAGCCGCCTACCTTCGGACTGACCAGGTGTCTGCTGACATAAAAATACAGCGGAATGACCGGGTGGTCCGCCAGCATCACGCGTTCGGCTTCTTCGAGGTACAGTCGGCGGCGGCCCAGGTCGACCTGTTCTGCCGCACGCTTCATCAGCGACTCGTAGTCTGCGCTTGCATAGCGCGGCATATTGGTCGCAGTACCGGCCTGCAGCGTGCTGAGAAATGTGTGTGCGTCGTTGTAGTCGCCAATCCAGCTCGAGCGAAACACCTGGGTAACTTCGGCATCACGCATGTTCGCGAGTAGAACCTGAAACTCTTCGTTGATCAGCGTTGTTTCGACCCCCAGCACGTCACGCCACATCGACTGAATCGACACCGCAATTTTTTTGTTTGTATCCGAGGTGTTGTAGCGTAGCTCGATCTTGAGCGGCTTCGCCTCACCGTAACCTGCTTCCTTGTACAAGCGCCGCGCCAGCGTCTCGCGCTCGTGCTTCGTGAGCGGCGTAAAACTGAATACAGTCGGCAGGTAGTTGTCGACGCCGGGCGGCACGAAGCTGTATGCCGGGGCCTCGCCGCGACCGAGTACTTTCTCAGCGAGCATCTCGCGATCGACTGCCATCGACAGCGCTTTTCGCAGCGTCGCATTGCTCTTGAACGGCTCTCTGAGCAGGTTGAAGCCGTAGTAGTACAGGCCCAGATATGGCGCGACGTGCAGCTCGCTGCCATATTGCGCCCGCAAGCCCGCGAAATTATCCGGCGGTACCGTGCTCGTCACGTGCAGTTCCCCCGCCCTGTATCGATTGAGCTCTGCAGAATCCTGGATAACGACATGGTAGTTGACGCCATCGAGCGCCGTGGCCGCGTTGTTCCAGTAGTACTCGTTGCGGCGCAGAGCAAGCAGCGAGCCTGGCACCCAGGCCTGCAGAACAAAGGCACCGTTCGACAACAGTTTCCCGGGCCGCGCGAAGCGCTCACCGAATTTTGCAACTGACGCCGGATGCAATGGAAAGGTGCTCGGGTGCGCCAGCAAACTCAGAAGATAGGGTGTCGGCCTGGCGAGCTTGAGAACCAATGTCAGATCGTCCGGCGCCTCAGCACCCAGGGCGTCAACCGGCAGTTCGCCCGCAACAATCTCAGGGGCGTTGACGACGGCCGCCAGCAGATTGGCATAGAACGCGCCGGTCGCCGGCGCCACGAGGCGACGCAGGCCGAACACGAAATGCCCGGCCGTGACCTTGTCGCCATTGGACCAGCGCGCCTGCTCTCGCAGGTGGAACGTATAGGTCAGGCCATCAGCGGATACCTCCCAGCGCTCCGCCGCGGCCGGCATCAGCAGGCCGGTCGGCGAGTAGCCAACAAGTCCCTCGCCGATATCCCGCAGAACGTCGGCCGCCTGGATGCTTCTTGCCTTGTGCTGGTCGAGAGACTCGGGGTCCGCGGGAAGACCGCGCTGCAGCACCAGCCCTGCGTCGACGGACCGTTCAGAACAACCGCCAAGCAGCACGAGCAGCAGAGCCACGAACAGCGCCTGCGCAGCCAGTTTCCGGGTATGCGTCACTGCGCGCTCAGGCACTTTTCTGAAGCTGCCGCTTCTTCAGGTGTATCAACAGCAATGAGACGGCCGATGGAGTCATGCCTTCGAGACGTGAAGCCTGGCCCAGCGTCGCCGGACGAGATGCTTCGAGCCTTTGCCGGGCTTCGTTCGAGAGGCCTGCGACGGCCGAATAATCGATGTTCTGCGGCAAGCGCAGCGACTCCTGTCTGGCATGTTTTGCAATCTCGCGCTGCTGGCGCACGATGTATCCGGCGTACTTTGCCTGCACCTCGAGCTGCAGCTCGACCTGCTCGCGCTGTTCGTCGCTGTCGAGCGCGCCGGAATCGAAGGCGCCCACGCCGGACAACCCGGACACAGCCGCATAGTCGAGTTCGGGCCGACGCAGCAGCTCCGCGGCCGTGCACTCGCGCTGCAGAGACCTGCCAATCAGAAACTCGTCGTTCTCGCCAAGATCGGCCGGGCGCAGCATGACGCCGCCAAGTCGTTGCTGTTCGCGCGCGACAGCAGCCTGCTTGGTTTCGAACACCGACCAGCGTCCGTCGTCGACGAGGCCGAGTTTGCGACCGATCGGTGTCAATCGAAGGTCTGCATTGTCTTCGCGCAACGTCAGTCGATATTCGGCACGACTCGTGAACATACGATACGGCTCGCTAACGCCGCGCGTGATGAGATCGTCGACGAGTACGCCGAGATACGCTTCGTGCCGCTGTGGAAACCATTCGTCCTGCTCGTGCGAATGACGCGCCGCGTTGATGCCCGCAAGCAAGCCCTGCGCGCCAGCCTCTTCATAACCGGTCGTGCCGTTGATCTGGCCTGCAAAATAAAGGCCGCAGACGTGCTTTGTTTCGAGTGTCGGCCTGAGGTCGCGCGGATCGAAGTAGTCGTACTCGATTGCGTAACCCGGCTGCGTGATTCTTGCTTTTTCGAAGCCGATGATCGTGCGCACGAAACGCTCCTGGGTCTCCTGCGGCAGGCTGGTCGAAATACCGTTCGGGTAAACCACGTCCGTCGTGAGGCCCTCGGGCTCGACAAAAATCTGGTGTGAGGCCTTGTCGGAAAATCGTACGACCTTGTCTTCGACCGACGGGCAGTAACGCGGTCCTGCGCCTTTAATCATGCCCGAGTACATCGGCGACTCATCGAGTGCGCCGCGAATTATGTCGTGGGTTTCTTCGGTCGTTTTCGTAATGTGGCAAGACAGCTGCTCGGGATGCTCGCGGCGACGCCCCAGGAACGAGAAAACCGGCACCGGTTCGTCGCCCGGCTGTTCGAGCATCGCTGCATAATTCAGCGTCTTGCCATCGAGTCGGGGCGGTGTGCCCGTCTTCAGGCGCGCAACGTTGAATGGCATCTCTCGCAGACGTGCGGCGAGTTTGTTTGCCGGCGCGTCGCCAACGCGGCCACCGGCTTTTTCGGTGCGGCCGATCAGGATGCGTCCACCAAGAAAAGTACCCACCGTAAGTACGACGGCCTTACTGAAGAAAGCCTGGTCGTCGTCGCAGACAATGCCGCTGACGCGATCGCCGTTGACAACGAGATCGCTCACCGATGCCTGGACAACGCTGAGCCCTGGCTGGCACCTGATGATGTCGCTGATCGCAGAGCGGTACAGCGCGCGATCCGCCTGTGCACGCGTTGCCCGTACCGCCGGCCCCTTGCTGGCATTGAGCGTACGAAACTGTATGCCGGCCCGATCGATAGCCCGGGCCATGGCGCCGCCCATTGCGTCAATCTCCCGGGCAAGGTGCCCTTTGCCAATACCGCCGATGGCCGGGTTGCAGCTCATCTGCCCGAGCGTCGCGATATTCTGCGTAACCAGCAGCGTGCGGGCACCCGCACGCGCGGCCGCCAGAGAGGCCTCCGTGCCAGCGTGTCCGCCGCCAATCACAATTACGTCAAATTTTTGGGTCATCGTTATCCATTATGGTCAAAAAGTGACCAGTCCGGGTCGCGCATTTTAGGGCCTGGCCGGCAGCGAAGCCACCCGAACTTTACTATTTATACGCGCTTGTCCAAGATAGCCCGCTGTCTTGCGCTCAGGTTTACCCATGGTTCGATTCACCGCCGTCCTGCTGACCACTCTCGCATCGGCCGGCGCCGCGCTCGCCCAGCCCCTTGAGCTTACCGATTGCCGGATCAGCGCCGGTCCCGGCTCGCCCAGCATGAAAGCCCGCTGCGGCACGCTGTTGCGACCGCTCGACCCGGCCGGCGCAGTAGCGGGTGAAATAGAGCTCAAGATTGCCGTCGTGCCAGCACTCAACCTGACGCCTGAACCGGACCCATTCGTGCCGATCGCCGGTGGGCCGGGCCAGGGCACCGTAGCGTTTTACTCGTCGTACTCCGCCTATTTTGAAGCCGTGCGGCGTAATCGCGACATCGTGCTGGTCGATCAGCGTGGCACGGGCGAGTCCTCGAGCATGGACTGCCCGATCGACGACGACCTGGTCGAGGGCCAGTACTCGACCGAGCTGACGCTCGAGTACACCGAGGCCTGCCTTGAGCAGCTGCCCGCCGATCCCCGCTTTTTTACAACCAGCGTTGCGGTCACTGATCTCGAGGCCGTACGCGAAGCGCTCGGCTACCCGTCATTCAATCTCTATGGCATTTCTTACGGCACGCGCGTCGCACAGCATTTCGCGCGCCGCTATCCGGACTCGACGCGCAGCATCGTTCTCGACGGTGTGGTTCCGCCACAGATCTCGCTCGGCCCCGAAATCGCGACTGAAAGCCAGAAAGCCGTTGACGCCATTCTCGCCCGGTGCGTCGTAAACCCGGCGTGTAACGAGCGCTTTCCCGGCGTCCAGGAAACGTTCGGAAAAATCGTGGCGCAACTGGAGGGTGCGCCGGTCACGATCGAGGTCCCGCACCCGGATACGGGGCGGCCCGAGAGCATCGCATTCGGTCGCGGTGAGCTGGCGATCGCGGTACGGCTGCTGGCCTATCACCCCAGCTCGATTGCGCTGTTACCGCTGCTTATCAATGAAGCGGGCAACGGCAACTACGCGCCACTCGGCTCACAGTTCATGATGACGGCAACAGCACTTAGCGAGGCCCTGTCGCTGGGCATGCACAACGCGATCATGTGTACCGAGGACATCCCTTTTTTGAACAGGAATGAAATCGACTACGCCAGCATAGCGGCCAGCTACATGGGCGTATTTCAGCTTGACGCCCTCGAGACTATTTGTTCGGTGTGGCCGGCGGGTCCCATCGACGCCGGCTTCAAGGAGCCTTTGGCAACCGACCTGCCCGTGCTGCTGCTGTCGGGCGACGCCGATCCGATTACGCCGCCGCGTTACGCTGAAATGGCCGCCGTTGATTTACGCAACGCACGACACCTCATTGGCAGACACCAGGGCCACGGGCAGATTGGCGTTGGCTGCAATCGTCGCCTGGTTGCCACGTTTGTCGACGCGGCGGATCCCGCGGCTATTGACGCCGAGTGCCTCGAGCGCAGTTTTGTGATGCCGTTCTTCCTGGATTTCTCGGGGCCTTCGCCATGATCAGGGTTGCGGGCATCCACAAATCGTTCGGCAAGGTTCGCGCTGTGCGCGGCGTCAGTTTTGACGCCCCGGATGGAAAGATCACCGGCCTGCTCGGTCCCAACGGTGCCGGCAAGTCGACAACGCTCAGGGTGTTGTATACGGTTCTCAAGCCCGATGCGGGATCTGCCGTCATCGATGGCGTTGACGTCGTCAGCGAAGCCCTCAGCGCCCGGCGGCGAATCGGCGCGCTGCCGCACGGTTCCGGCCTCTATCCACACCTGACCGCACGCGAGAATATTGCTTATTTCGCGCGCCTTTGCGGCCTCGACAAAGCTGAGGTCAACGACCGCGTCGACGAGATGATCCGGTTGCTCGAGATCGAGGACTTTGCCGACCGTCGCACAAAGGGCTTTTCGCAGGGACAGCGCACGAAAGTCTCTCTCGCCCGCGCGCTGGTACACGATCCGCAAAACGTCCTGCTGGACGAACCTTCGAACGGGCTCGACGTCATGGCAACGCGCTCGCTGCGGCGTTTGATTCTCAAACTAAAAGATTCCGGCCGTTGCATACTGTTCTCCAGCCACGTCATGCAGGAGGTCGCCGCCCTGTGCGACAACATCTGCATTATCGCCAACGGCCAGGTTGCCATTGACGACTCTATCGACGGTATCCGCAGGCGCACCGGCTGCGATGACCTGGAAGATGCTTTTGTGCACGCCATTCGGATGGTTGCAGACGAATGATGCGCACCATATTTATCGTTTTCGTCAAGGAAATTATCGACAACCTGCGGGACCGCCGGACGCTTGGCACGGCGCTGATCATGGGCCCTATTTTCGGCCCCGTTCTGTTTGCGTTTGTCATCAACCTTTCGCTCGAGCGCTCACTCGAGGACGCGGAGCGTCCGCTCGAACTCCCCGTCATCGGGGGCGAACTCGCACCGAACCTCGTGAGTTACCTCAGGAGTCAGAACATCGATACGGTCGCCGGCCCCGACGATCGCGCCGCAGCACTCGACGCCGTGAAGACCGGTGAACACGATGTCGTATTGATAATTCCGGTCACTTTCGGCGAACAGCTGGCCAATTCGGTGCCCGCCACGATCGAGCTTGTTTCCGACCAGGCGGACACCGATGCCGACCGGATCGCACGGCGGACACACCGGGCCCTGCAGTCCTACAACCGCGAGCTTGCGGCGCTTCGCGTCTTTGCCCGCGGCGTGAACCCGGCCGTGCTGCGGCCGCTGAATATCGACGAGGTCGACGTGTCCACGCCAAGCGGACGATCGGCCATGTTGCTTGGCATGATGAGCTACTTTTTTATATTCGCCACGCTGATGGGTGGCATGTATCTCGCTATCGATGCCACGGCCGGTGAGCGCGAACGCGGCTCCCTGGAGCCGCTGCTGTCGCTGCCGGTAACCCGCGATCAGCTGATACTCGGCAAGATTGGCGCTACCTGCATCTTCATGGCTTTGTCGCTCGCCCTGAGCCTGCTGTCTTTTCACGTCGCACTCAAGTTCATGCCGCTCGAACAGCTGGGCATGACCCCGAATTTCGGGCCGGGCGTCGTGTTTGCCGCGTTCCTGCTGTTTGCTCCTTTCATACTCCTCGGCGCTGCGGTCATGACGCTCGTCGCGTCATTCACAAAGAGCTACCGCGAGGCACAAACATGGCTGAGCGTTGTGTTGATTGCGCCGACCATGCCCATACTGATTGTCAGCTTGCTGACGCTGCGGCCTAAAACGGAGTTTATGTTTGTCCCCAGCCTGAGCCAGCACCTGTTGCTCGTCGATATGGTCAAGAACGAGCCCGTCAACAATCTGCATGTCACGATTTCGGTCGCGAGCACGCTGTTTTTCGGTGCCCTTCTGACCTGGATTTGCGCGCGGCTGTACCGTCGGGAGGGCCTCCTCGGTTGACAATCCTCACCGAATCTCCACCATGGAGGTTCCGGGGAATAAAATAACGATTATGTCTCTGTTTTCGGAACTCCGGCGACGCAACGTATTAAAGGTTGCCCTGCTCTACCTGGTCGCCGCCCTGCTCATACTGTGGATCATAGATCGTGCGGTCTCGGGCGATGTGCTGCCCATCTGGGCCAGCCAGTTCATGCTGTTGCTCGTCGCTATCGGTTTTCCGGTAGCGCTGATCTTTGCCTGGGTCTACGAGATCACGCCACAGGGGCTGAAGAAGGGCGTCGACGTCGACCAGACCCAATCCATCGTCTACAAGACCGGGCAAAAGCTGAATGCCGCCGTTGCGGTGCTTGCCGTGCTCGGTGTGGCTGCGCTGATTGGCGAGCGGTTGCTTCCCGAGTTTGAGCTGATACGGCCCGAGCCCGTCGAAGAGATTCCGTTGCGGCCGGTATACGATTCCTCCGAAGCCGCCGGTGTACCCAAGGAAATTTCTTCCTACACGATGGCCAACGGACTGCGCATTATCGTCTGGCCTGACCACGACATCCCGAACGTCGTCATGTACAACTTCGTGCGCGCGGGTGGCCGCAATGAATACCCGGGGATCACGGGCCTGTCTCATTTTTTCGAACACATGATGTTCAACGGCACCACCAGTCGGAAGCCCGGTGAATTTGATCGTGCCATGGAGGCCGTGGGTGGCGCCAACAATGCCTACACGACAAACGACCTGACGGTTTACCAGGGCTGGTTCCCGCGCTCGGCACTCAAGACGATATTGGAGCTGGAGGCCGATCGCCTGCAGAACCTCGCCATCGACCCGGATGTCGTTGAGCGCGAGCGCGGCGTCGTTTACTCCGAGCGCCGGCTACGCGTAGACAATGACAATTGGGGGCGCCTCTACGAGCAGGTGCGCGCAACCGCCTTTGTCGCCCACCCCTACCAGTTCCCGGTGATCGGCTGGCCGTCGGATATCGAGAGCTGGACGCAGCAAGACCTCGAGTCGTATTTCAAAACCTACTACGCGCCCAACAACAGCACGATGGTTTTTTCCGGCGCCGTGTCACCCGAAGAGATCTTCCTGCTTGCGGAGCAATACTTTGCTCCGATTCCGCGACAGCTGCCGCCGCCGCCCGTGCGCACGATCGAGCCCGAGCAGGCCGGAGAGCGCAGGCTGGTCATCGAGAAGGAAGCTCAAACGCCGCTGTTGCACCTTGCGTTTCACGCAGGTCGTGCGGCGGACCCCGAAACTCAGCAAATGCAGCTGTTGCTGAACATCCTGACCGACGGTAACTCGTCGCGCCTGCACCGCCTGCTGGTTGAAGAAGAACAAATCGCGCTGAGCGTCGCTGGCGTGCAGATACAGGGCTTTGACCCCGGGCTGGTTTATATCTACCTGACGCTGCCGCCGGGCGCCGACATCGATGCCGTTGAAGCGCGGGTGCTCGAAGAGCTCCGGCGCGTTGCCGTTGAAGGCGTGACAAGGGCTGAACTTGGCAAGGCCCGCAACATTGTACTTGCTGACTTCTGGCGCGAGATTGCCACGATCAACGGCAAGGCGTCCGCACTTGGCGATTTCGACGTGTTCACGGGGAGCTACGAAAATCTGTTTTCCCTGCCGGAGGACGTCAAAGCGATTACCTCCCAGCAAATTCAGGCCGTAGCCGCGAAGGTCTTTCAGCAAAACAACATGACGGTAGGCGTTTTGCGCTCGCCGACGCATACCCCCGGGGCCGGGAAATGAACGTTGTTCGTGCCTTCTGCCTCGCCATTGTGCTGTTCGTGCTTGCGACCGGGGCGCGCGCCGCGGGCGTGTCCCTGCCTGCCCATGAGCGCCTTGAACTTGCCAACGGCGCGGTTCTGTTGCTGAGCGAGAAGCATGACGTGCCAATGATTGGACTCGAGGCGATCGTGCGCGGCGGGGCCGTCTCGGACCCGGAGGGCCTTGGCGGGATGGCCGGCCTGCTGGCGGAGCTATTGCAGCACGGCGCGGGCAAGCGCAACTCGAAGGCGTTTGCCGAAGCCAGTGCGGCCGTTGGCGGCGAGCTTTCTGTATCGGCAGGCCTCGAAGCAATCTACGTTTCGGCAGACTTCATGGCTCGCGATGCCGAGCTCATGATCGAGCTGGTCGCCGATTTGCTGCAGCGTCCCACGCTGGCGGCGGACGAGTTCACGAAGCTTCGCGATCGTTCCATCAACCTGATCAAGGCCGCCAAGGGTTCCAATCCGGGCGAACTGCTGCCTGCCTACGGCAACGCCTTCCTGTTTGGCAAACACCCCTATGGCAACCCGGTCGCTGGCAGTGAAACGTCACTGGCAAATATCACGCAAGAGAAACTGCAGCAGTATTACGAAGAGCAGGTCGGTAGCGACCGCCTGATACTTTCCGTCGTCGGCAATTTCAACGCGGTCGCCATGAAGGCGCTACTCACAAAGGCGTTCGGTGGCTGGCGGCCCGCTGCGATACCGCTGCCGTCTCTGACGGCGGCTGCCAAGCAGACCGGCCGCCGGGTGCTGCTGATCGACAAGCCCGGAGTGACGCAAACCTATTTCTGGATTGGCAATATCGGGGTTAGCGCCGATTATCCGAAGCGGGCAGATCTCGACCTGGCAAACACGGTTTTCGGTGGCCGCTTCACATCGATGCTGAACACCGAGATGCGTGTCAAGGCCGGCCTGACCTATGGCGCCGGCTCGATACTGCAGCAACACTCGCAGCCGGGGGCGGTCGTAATCAGCTCGTTCACTGCGACCGACACGACCGTCGATGCGATCGACATGGCGCTCAAAATTCTAAAACGATTACGCGATTCCGGAATTGACGAAGACGCCACCGAATCGGCGCGCAATTACATCATGGGCCAGTTTCCACCGCGCCTCGAAACCGCGCCGCAGCTCGCCACGCAGTTTGCAATGCTCGAACAGTACGGGCTCGATGTCGCCTACATCAACGACTACGGCGCTGCACTTTCGGCCGCGACGGCCGACTCCATCGCGGCGGCAATAGACGAGGTGTATCCGTCGCCCGAAGACGTGAGCTTGATCCTGATCGGCGACGCGGACCTTATACGCGACGACGTGAGTCAGTACGGCCCGGTAACCGAAATGTCAATCGACGAGCCGCGCTTCCGATAGCGGCCGGACAGCATCCCGGGTCGTCGCACAACACGGCGTCTATTTGCCGATGCAGAATTCCGAGAAAATCTTGCCGAGCAGCTCGTCGCTGGTAATAGCACCCGTTATCTCGCCGAGGGCCTGCTGGCAGAGGCGCAGCTCTTCGGCTAACAGTTCGCCCGCACGCGCTTCCAGCAGCGCCTGCCGACCGCTCAGAAAATGTGCTTTCGCGCGAGCCAGCGCGTCCAGGTGCCGGCGCCGCGCCGTGAACGCGCCCTCGCCGCGGTTCTCGTAGCCGGCCAAACCACGAATCGCCTCTCGCAAAACGTCGACGCCATCGCCGGTTTTTGCGGATAGCCTGATTGTATTTTCGGAGCCTGCACCGGCCGCTTCGTTTGTCAGGTCGATCTTGTTGCGGACGACGATCACCGGGGTTGTTTCCGGTAGTTCTTCAACAATGCCGCCGCGATCCGGGTCCGAGGCGTCCTGAATCCAGAGTACCGCGTCTGCACTTTCAACCGCTATGCGGGCCCGCCGGATACCTTCTGCTTCTATGCGATCCGGGTCATCCCGCAGCCCGGCTGTATCGACCAGCTCAACGGCGAGCCCTTCGATGTCGATCTGCTCACGCAGGATATCGCGCGTCGTGCCCGCAACTTCGGTGACGATCGCGGCCTCCTGCCCGCTGAGCAGGTTCATCAGGCTGGACTTGCCGGCGTTGGGCTTGCCCACGATGACTACGCGGTAGCCGTCGCGCAGAACGCGGCCCTGCCGGGTCGCATCGATCAGCGCATCGAATGTCGACGCACAGTCCTGCAGTCTCAACAAGAGCTTTTCGTCTGACAGAAAATCAATCTCCTCTTCCGGGAAATCGATCGCGGCCTCGACATGCATCCGCAGTTGCGTCAGTTTTTCGGCAAGCCCGTTGACTGCCTTCGAGAACGCGCCGGATAACGAACGTACTGCGGCGCGCGCCGCCTGTGCCGTACCGCTGCCGATAAGATCGACTATTGCCTCGGCCTGAACGAGGTCGAGCTTGTCGTTAAGGAATGCCCGCTCTGAAAACTCGCCGGGCGCCGCCTGCCTCGCACCGAGCGCTATCGCGGCATCGACGAGCAGTGACATGACAATCGGGCCGCCGTGCCCGTGCAGCTCGAGAACGGATTCGCCCGTGAATGAGGTCGGCCGCGGAAAAAACAGCGCAATTCCTGCGTCAATCTTCTGTCCACGGGCATCGGCAAACGACCGGTACGTCGCCGTGCGCGGTTCGGGTAAACTGCCGAGCATGGCGCGGGCAATGCGCTCTGCCTCATCGCCAGAGACCCTGACGACGCCAATGCCGCCGATTCCGGGCGGCGTTGCCGAGGCTACTATCGTGTCTGCGCGGGACGCCATCCACCAATGAGAACACAGGTTATGCAGAATCAAAAAGTCGTATTCGAAAACCGCCGCGGCCAGGCTCTCTCCGGCATTCTCGATCTGCCGGTCAAAGAGCCCGCCGGCTACGCGCTCTTCGCACACTGTTTTACGTGCTCCAAGAATCTGAAAGCAGCAAGCAACATCGCGCGCGCGTTAGCCGACGCCGGCATCGCCGTGCTGCGCTTCGACTTCACGGGGCTCGGCCAGAGCAAGGGCGAATTTTCTGACACCAACTTTTCGTCCAACGTTGACGATTTGCTCGCCGCCGTCAGTTACCTCGACAGGGAACACGAGGCGCCGGCAATCCTGGTGGGACACTCGCTCGGCGGCACTGCCGTGTTGCAGGCGGCGGCAGAGATCGAGTCCGCCGTGGCCGTAGTGACTATTGGCTCGCCGTCCGAGCCCGGCCATGTGGCCCGAATGTTTACCGGATCCGAAGAAACTTTGCGTGATCGTGGCGAGGCGACCGTGAACCTCGGCGGCAGGCCATTCCTGATCAAACAGCAGTTTCTTGACGACCTCGAAAAGCAGGACCTGAAAGCGTCCATCGGTTCACTGCGAAAGGCGCTGCTGATCATGCACGCGCCGCTCGATGACGTGGTCGAGATCGACAACGCGTCGGCCCTTTTTATGGCCGCAAAACACCCCAAGAGCTTTGTCAGTCTGGACACGGCCGACCATCTGTTGAGCCGGGAGGTTGATTCGCGGTACGCGGGTCGCCTGCTCGCTGCCTGGGCTTCACGCTACCTTCCCGAGTCAGCGGCGCACGACGGGCTGTCGGCTGACAGTGGCGTGGTTGTTGCCCGAACGAAGGCCGACGGCTTCAGAACCGAGCTGCGCATGGATAGCTACGGGCTTGTCGCGGACGAGCCGCGCTCGGTCGGCGGCACCGGGCTTGGTCCGACACCTTATGACCTGCTGTCTGCCGCGCTCGCAACCTGCACATCCATGACACTACGGATGTACGCTAACCACAAAAAGCTGAATTTCGAGTCCGCAACGGTCCGTGTCGAGCACGACAAGATTCATGCGAAGGATTGCGAGGATTGCGAGAGCAACACCGGCAAGATCGACGAGTTCCGACGGACGATTTCGCTCGAAGGCGACCTGACCGACACCGAGCGCGAGCGCATGCTCGAAATCGCCGATCGCTGCCCCGTACACCGTACGCTGCACAGCGAAACAAAGGTGCGCTCCGCCCTGGCCTAGTCGTCCTTTTTCTTCTTCTTGCTGCTTTTCTGCGCTTTCGCCTCCGCCTCGACGACGGTATTTATTTTCCACTGCTGCGCGATTGACAGCAGCGTGTTGGTCACCCAGTACAGCACGAGACCCGATGGAAAGAACGCGAAAAACACCGTAAACATAACCGGCATGACCTGCATCACCTTGGCCTGCACCGGATCGGCGGGCGCCGGATTCAGTTTTTGTTGCATGAACATCGCCGCACCCATAATGAGCGGCAGAATGAAATAAGGATCGCGCGTCGAAAGGTCGGTGATCCACAGCATGAACGGCGCCTGTCGCATCTCGACCGACTCCAGCAGCACCCAGTAGAACGCCAGGAAGAACGGCATCTGAATCAGTATCGGCAAACAGCCCGCCGCCGGGTTGACCTTTTCCCGCTTGTAGAGCTCCATCATTGCCTGGCTCAGCGCCTGGCGATCGTCCTTGTAGCGATCCTGCAGCGCTTTCATGCGCGGCTGCAGGTTGCGCATCTTGGCCATCGACCGGCCGCTCGATTCGGTCAACTTGTAGAACGCGAGCTTGATGAGAAATGTAACGAGAATAATTGACACGCCCCAGTTACCTACAAAGGTGTGAACCTTGCTGAGCAACCAGAACAACGGCTGGGAAATGATCGTTAGCCAGCCGTAGTCGACCGTAAGCTTGAGCGTCTTGTCGATTTTTTCCAGCTGAGACTGCAGCTTCGGGCCGACAAAAAGCGTGGTTTCGAACGTCTTGCTCGATCCGGGCGCTATCGTTTCAGCGCTTCGGCCGATAGCGCTGCTGATTGAAACATCTCCGGCAACCGCTACCTCATACTTGTGCTCGACGCCGGCCTGCGGCACGACCGCACTCAGGAAGTGATGCTGGATCGATCCGAACCAGCCTTGCTTTGAATAGAACTCTACCCTGCCGTCCTCGACAAGGTCGTCGTGCTTTAGCTTCTCGGATTTTTCGCCGTTGTAGATTATCGGGCCGGCAAAGGAATAAGAGTCCACGTCGAACATGGACCGCTCCTGCTCCGCGAAGTGACGCTTGAGACGGACATACTCGGCGCCACTCCAGAGCGCTTCGGTGCCGTTCTTTACCTCTTGTTCGAGATCGATCGCATAGCTGCCCTTCCGAAACCGGTAGCGCTTCTCGATAACGATGCCGCTATCGTCAGACCAGGTCAGCGGCACCACGAGCTCATCCCGGTCGCCCAGCTCGTATGATGCCTGCCTGCTCGAAAACGCCGCCAGGTGCGTCGCCTCGGCGCCACCGCGCGTTGCGCGAATGCCGGATTCGATGAGCCCCGTTTCGCCCTGGCGCGTGCTTAATAACTCGATCAGGGTGTCCGGCTGGTCTTTCGCCACCGGGTATTTGAGCAGCACGGCTTTTTGCAGCGTGCCGCCCAGAGAGCTGATTTCGATGTCCAGAACGTCTGTCGTGACGCGAATGCCTGATGGCTGTTGTTTGGCCACCGACGCCGGCGGATCCTGCGGTGCTGTGGGTGTCGTCGCGGATGCGCTCTCGTCACTGATTTCCGGCAGGCTCTCATCGATGCCCGGCTCGCCGCCGGGTTCAACGGTCTGCGGCGTCTGTTCGGCAACCCTCGGTGTCGGTTTCGGCCCGTAGTCCTGCACCCAGGTCTGGTACGTTATCCAGGCCATGAGTCCGAAGAAGGCCCAAATCAGCAGTCGTTGGTTGTCCATCGATTAGCTTTCCTGCGGTATTCGTTTCGCTGTGCGGCACCGGCGCCAGTGGTTTTCAAGGCTTCTGAACACCTGCCGGTTGCTGGCGGTGGCTGCCGGCGGTTGATTGATCACGACGATGTCCAGGCCTTCCAGTGACGACTGCTGCTCGCGAAAAGACTCCCTGATAATTCGCTTAATGCGATTTCGTTTTGTGGCCTGGCGGCAATGTTTCTTCGAAATTGCCAGGCCGAGCCTCGCGGCGCCTGCTTCATTGCGCCTGCAGAGCACTGTAAATAAATTATCGCGGCTTCGTGAGGCTTTTTGAAATACCCGGCCGAAAGCAGCTGCATCAAGAAGCCGGTTGTTTTTTCCGAACCGCTTGTTGCGACTGCTCGTCAATCCTGAGGGGTTGCTGTTCGCCGGGTCCGGCGCCGGGGGCGTTACGGCGTCAACCGCGCGCGACCTTTTGCGCGACGGCGCTTCAACACGAGGCGCCCGGCCTTGGTGGCCATGCGCGCACGAAACCCATGGTTGCGAGCGCGCTTCAATTTGCTGGGCTGAAATGTGCGTTTCATGGCTGTGTACCTGGGTCATCAGTCGGCCTGAGGGAGCCGTACTTTTGGGAGGGCGGCAAGGGTACGCAGATGACCAGACAGTGTCAACAGAGTAATGTAAACATTGGGCTTTTGGCCCCTGGCACGCTGTGGATAAAGGATCTGGCGGCGCTCGTACATAGGGTATAGACTGCTCGATCGTTCGCTTTTTTCATTGTTACCACGCCGCCGTCTGCGGCCCACCGGGGAGTGTTTTGTCCGTCGAGTCGACGCTTTGGAACCAGTGCCTCCGCGTCTTGCAGGTGGAGCTTCCCGAGCAGCAGTTCAACACCTGGATCCGACCGCTGCAGGCCGTCGATGACGACGCCTCGCTGCGCCTGCTCGCGCCGAACCGCTTTGTGGTCGACTGGCTCCGGCAACACTACATGGATCGCATCCTCGAGCTCGTCGACGACGGTGGCCAGAATATCGAGGTTTTGCTTGAGGTCGGGTCACGCTCTGTCACGCCGGCGGCAAGCGCGGCGGAGCGCCGCGCGCCGGCGCCCATCAAGGCAGGCCCGACAGCGCCGGTGGTTTCACGGCTAAACCCGGCGTTTACGTTCGACAGCTTTGTCGAGGGCAAGAGCAATCAGCTCGCTCGCGCGGCCGCAAGCCAGGTTGGCGAAAACCCGGGCAAGTCTTACAACCCGCTGTTCATCTATGGCGGCGTGGGCCTTGGCAAGACGCACCTGATGCACGCCATCGGCAATGCGATGCTCAAGAACAACCCGGCCGCGCGCGTGAGCTACGTCCATTCAGAGCGATTCGTCACCGACATGGTAAAGGGGCTGCAACACAATGCTATTTCAGAGTTCAAGCGGTCCTATCGCTCCCTCGACGCACTGCTAATCGATGATATTCAGTTCTTCGCGGGCAAGGAGCGCTCCCAGGAGGAGTTCTTTCATACGTTCAACGCACTGCTCGAAGGCCAGCGGCAAATTATCCTGACCTGCGATCGTTATCCAAAAGAGGTAAACGGTCTCGAGGAACGACTGAAATCGCGCTTCGGCTGGGGACTCACGGTTGCCATCGAACCCCCCGAGCTCGAAACCTCTGTCGCCATCCTGATGAGTAAAGCAGCAGTGGAAGGCGTGGCGCTTCCCGAAGAGGTGGCGTTCTTTATCGCCAAGCGGATTCGCTCGAATGTCCGTGAACTCGAGGGCGCACTTCGCCGCGTTATTGCCAACTATCGATTTACGGGAAGAGCCATCAACCTTGATTTCGCGAAAGAGGCGTTGCGCGACCTGCTCGCGGTACAGGACCGTCTCGTGTCAATAGAAAACATCCAGAAAACCGTCGCCGAGTACTTTAAGATTCGCGTCGGCGACCTGCTATCGAAAAAACGCAGCCGCTCGATCGCGCGGCCCCGGCAGTTCGGTATGGCGCTCGCCAAGGAGCTGACGAACCACAGCTTGCCCGAAATAGGCGATGCTTTTGGCGGTCGGGATCATACGACGGTGCTGCACGGTTGCCGGCGGATTACGGCGCTGCGGGAGACCGACAAGCGGATCGATGACGATTATTTGAATTTGTTAAGAACTCTGACAGGATAGTGTGGATAACTGGTGGAAAACTTCCAGGCAACTTGTTATCCACAAGCTATCCACAGCTCGCCGACTGAGCACACAGTTATTGCTAGCCGGCTTTTTTGTTGTTAAGTTATTGAAAAATAGAGAAGTAACGAAGTTATGCACAGCCCTTTGGCGGCTTAATAATAACAATAATCTATAAATTTCCAATCTTTATTAACAGGTGGAACCTATGAAGTTTACCGCAGCTCGGGAAGCGCTGTTGAAGCCATTGCAGGCCGTTATCGGTGTTGTAGAGCGCAGGCAGACGATGCCGATTTTGTCGAATGTTCTGATCGTGGCGCGCGATGGGCAGCTATCCGTAACGGCGACGGATCTTGAGGTTGAGCTCGTCGCTGAGGCAGAGGTCAGCACGGAAAGCGGCGGTGAAATTACGGTGTCGGGCCGCAAGCTTCTCGATATCTGCCGCGCCGTAGCGGAGGGCTCAGACATCCATGTCAGCCTGAGCGCCGAGAAATTGGCCGTACGCGCCGGCCGCAGCAAATTTAACCTGGCCACACTGCCGGCAGCGGAATTCCCGGTTGTGGAGGATATCAAGGCGGGTCAGACAATCCAGGTACCGCAGGCGGCGCTGGGTCGGCTTATCGAGAAAACGCATTTTTCGATGGCACAGCAGGATGTTCGCTACTACCTGAATGGGATGCTGCTGGAAACGGGCGGCAAGTACCTGCGGGCCGTTGCGACCGATGGTCACCGGCTGGCGCTCTGTCAGGCCGAACTCGGCGGCAAGCTGGATGAACAGCAGGTTATTTTGCCGAGGAAGGGTGTCCTGGAGCTGCAGAGGCTCCTGGGCGATGACGGCGACCTGGACATAGAGCTCGGGGCGAATCATATCCGCATTCAGCTGGACGGGATTCGATTCACATCGAAGCTGATCGACGGACGCTTTCCCGAGTATGAGCGGGTGATACCGAAAGAATCGTCCAATGAACTCAAGGCAGATCGCGGCGCGCTAAAGGGAGCCCTGCAGCGAACGGCGATCCTGTCGAATGAGAAATATCGCGGCATCCGGCTCGTTATCCGGGACAGCGGCGTCGTGCTCCAGGCGCACAACCCGGAGCAGGAAGAGGCTGAGGAGGAGCTGGAGGTCGAGTACAGCGGTGAGGATATCGAGATCGGCTTTAACGTGAACTACCTCCTCGACGCACTCGGCGCGGTGGAGGGTGACGAGGTAACGCTGTCAGTGCAGGACAGCAACTCCAGCTGCCTGATCCGCCAGCCCGGCAGCGGCGATTCGACCTTCGTGGTTATGCCTATGCGGCTGTAGGCGCGGCCCCGGCCAGCTGCAGAAAGGACGATG
>JABDOQ010000096.1 GCA_013043165.1 Woeseiaceae bacterium
CGCTGGTGGCGCTACCGACAGCAGCTCGATGAGCATCGGCGTGAGCACGGCAGCTGCCGGTAATGTTTCAGGCAGCGTCGACGTGAACCTGCAGTCCGACGGCAGCATCAACACCGACGGCCCGACGGCGCTGGAGGGTCAAAACATCGGCGTTGATGTCAACGTCTACACTCCGGCTATCGCACAGGTTACGCCAACGACGCTCGACTTCGGCATTGCCCGTGTCAACGACGTGATTGCAGCGCAAGACATCAACGTGGCGAACGCCGCGAGTGTCACGCTGCTCAACGATGTGCTGCGCGAAACCGGCCGCAGCGTTAGCGGACCGTTCACGGTCGCCGCGTCTGCGGGTGATATTGCCGCCGGCGACAGCGCCAACCTGGCGACGACGCTCGACACAACGACGGCCGGCATTTTCAACGGCACCGCGACGCTCGACTTCGCAAGCCATAACGACGAAATGGCGGATCTGGACCTCGGGTCACAGTCCGTATCGCTCATCGGTACAGTCAACAACCTGGCTGCGGCATTGTTCGAGAACGTCGGCACATTTGGCACGCTGAGTGGCAGCGGGTCGGCGTTCACGCTCGACTTCGGCAGCATCGCGTTAAGCGACATTGGTGCGACGCTGATCGCGAACCTCGGTATCCGCAACGCGGCGTCCGGCCCCGCGGATAACCTGGACGGCACGTTCGCCTCGATCCTTCCGGGAATGTTCACGCTGAGCGGTTTCAATCCGTTCTCCGGCCTGGCCGCAGGTGACCTGCTCAGTGGTTTTGACGTGTCGATCGACACGTTCGGCCTGGGGTTGGGTACCTTCCTCGGTAGCCTGCAGCTGAATCCGGTAAGCAGCTTCATCGGCCTGGACGACTACTCGCTGGCATCGATCTCACTTGATTTCCGCCTCGATGTGGTCGACGATGTTGTCTCGGTTCCCGAGCCGCCGGCCTACTTGCTCTTGCTGGCCGGCCTCTTGGTTCTGTATGTTTCGAACGCAAGGCGTCGCCGGCGCGTTATTTGAGTAAGGCATGACATCGAACGGATTCGCGCGTGACTGGAAGTTCTGGACTTTGGCGGCGCTCGGCACGCTGTGCGCGCTGCTGACTGCCTTCAATTTCCTGCTTGACGCTGACATTCGCACGCTGCAAACGAACGTGGCAACGCGCCAGCAGTTCATTAACGAGAGTGTTCCGCTCGCACGCGTGAATAGCCAGATCATCCAGACGCTCGCGAATATGTCAGCGCAAAGTAACGACGCGGCGATTCGCGACATGCTGGCACGACATGGCGTCACGTTCTCGATTACCGAGCCCGGTCCGCCGCAACCGGATCAGGCCGAATGAGCGATCATCCTCCGAGCTCGATGAGTGGCCGTACCGCCAGCCCCGCGCGAACCGGTCCGGCCGGCGCAGCGGGCAGCCGCCCCGCCGCGGCGGGCCAGAGCCGCTCTGTGAGAGCTGCAGGTGGCCGTTCGTCCAGCGGCCTCGATATCGGCCTGTTTATCGTGCTGCTATTGATCCTGATCGTCATATTCGCGCAGACAGCCCGGGATTCGTTTCAGTTGAATCGTGATCGTTTGATGCTCAAGGACCGGATAGAGCAGCAGGTTGAGACGCTCGATGAAGCCCAGAAGGTGCGGGCGCAACTCGAGGCCATTGCCGGCGATACGGCGACGCTTGCCGAAGCCGGCAATCCCAACGCAATCCAGCTGCGCGACTTCCTGGCTCAAAAAGGCGTGACGATCCGGCCACCAGGCCGTTAGATTCCTGCCCTAAATCCCGCGCCCGTCAATCGCGTGAAGACGGTGAATCGGAACCATGGTAATCAAGCCGTCCGCTCGCACGATCAGCACGAAGTCGGCGTAGATCTCAACGAATGAATCTTCTGGCACGTTAATTGTGAGCCCTGACTGCTCGTAGAAGAATTCCTGGACCGCGAGTCTCTCTATCGGGCGATCCTTGAGCATGTGGTGGGCAACCGTCGCAACGAGTGCTGCGATGACAATGGCCGCCGCAAGAATGTTATTGTTCTTCATTAGATCCTCCGAAGCAAAGCAATTCAGTGTAGGCCTTCAACTATAACGAGTTTTGCGAAAAGCGCATAGTGACACACCTTGACTTTTGGCCAGCTCGAACGCATCAGCTGACTCTATTTTGCACCTACAAACAGAAACATATGTTCTGAGTCGGTGTCAGAGTTCGTCGGGAGTATTGGCGCGAATGCGCAATGCGTGAATGTCGGTCTCCATCATTGGCTCCAGAACTGAAAATATCATGCGATGGCGCTGAAGCGGGCGGTGGCCTTCAAAGGCCTGGGAAACAATAGTTACGTCAAAATGACCGCCGCCGGCTTTCGCGCCCTCATGGCCCGCGTGCAGGTGGCTT
Organism: Woeseiaceae bacterium; assembly: GCA_013043165.1. GTDB lineage: Bacteria > Pseudomonadota > Gammaproteobacteria > Steroidobacterales > Woeseiaceae > UBA1847. The sequence continues at coordinate 2,385 of JABDOQ010000096.1, forward strand.
TGATCTTTCACGAGCAGTTTGATCGGAGAGAACGCCTCCTTGAGCTTCGCCTCGATTGCTTTTACTCGGTCACTGCTCATGGCAATACACGACTATTGTTCCAGCTCTTCGCTGCTGTCGTCGCCAATTAAATTGGCGATCCAGATTGTTTGCAACAGCATGAACACAAAGGTCAGGGCCATAAGCCCGAAGACCTTGAATTTAACCCATGTTTCCTGAGAAAAATTGTAAGCGACGAAAATATTGAGCAGGCCCGCAGCAACAAAGAACAACACCCAGACGATATTCAGTTTGTTCCATTGAGCTCGCGTAATTTTGCCGAGAGGCATCCCTTGAACCAGGCCAAAGAAGCGTTGCACCAGCGGTTGGTCTCCGACCCAGAAGCTGCCAAGAAACACGGTGGCTACCACCCAATAAAAAACGGTGGGTTTCCAGTAAAGGAACAGGGGATTCCTGAAATACAGTGTCAATGCGCCGGCAACGAGAAGAAACACCGTAGACCAGAAGTACATCTTGTCGAACGTCTGGGTGCGGACGTATTTGATGAGCAGGCCGATTGGCATGGCAACCATCAGGACGACCAGCGCGAAATAGATGCCCTTGTAAAAGAAAGCACCGAGAAACAATACAAGAGGCAAGAATTCGAAAAGCAGGTTCATGATGCGCCCGTAATGCCACAGAATTCGTGGCGCATGATAGCCTAATTTGTCCGGGCTGTTCCATTGACCGAATGGACTAGGCGCGAGGCCTTGGCTCGCCTACAATCCGCGCGTGGCAAAACTCATCGAAATACATCCAACAGACCCGCAGCCGCGTCGGGTGAAAATCGTTGTGGATATAATTCGCGCTGGCGGCCTCATCGTCTACCCGACGGACACGAGCTATGCGTTCGGATGCCATATTGGTGACAAGAGGGCGATTGATCGTATTCATCGTATTCGCCGCACCGACAAGAAGCACAACTTCACGCTGGTTTGTGCCGATTTATCCGAGATCAGCCTGTACGCAAAAGTCGATAACTGGGCGTATCGTTTGATCAAGTCGCTGACGCCGGGCCCATACACATTCATCCTGGCCGCCACTCGGGAAGTTCCGAAGCGCCTGCAGAACCCGAAACGCCGCACGATCGGTCTGCGGGTGCCGGATCACGCGCTGGTGGTATCGATGCTCGAGGAGTTGGGCGAGCCCATTATGAGTTCGACGCTGTTGCTGCCAGGTGACGATTTTCCGCTCACAGACCCCTTTGAGATCGAAGAACGCATCGGGCATGAGGTCGAGGCCATAATTGACGCGGGGGCGGCCGGCATCGAACCATCGTCGGTCCTGGATCTTTCCAATGGTTTCGTGGAGATAGTGCGGGCCGGGCGAGGCGACGTCAGTCAGTTCGCCTGACCCTCAATATATGCGATAGAATGCAAAGAATCGCCGTGGAACCCGTATGAAGCCTGAACTTACAGTCCTGACGCCCGAGGATGCGCCAAAGCCCGCTCAGGACGAGAAACAGTCGCCCGCACAGGCCGAAATGCCGTTCGCCGTCGTCGATGGCGAGCCCGTTACGACGCTTCCTCAGGACCTCTATATCCCGCCTTATGCGCTGCAGGTGTTCCTGGAGGCGTTTGAGGGTCCGCTCGACTTGCTGCTCTACCTGATTCGTCGTCAAAACATCGATATTCTCGATATTCCGGTCGCTGAGATTACGCGACAGTACGTTCAGTACATCGAGCTCATGCAGGAGTTGCAGCTGGAATTGGCCGGCGAGTACCTGCTCATGGCGGCGATGCTTGCCGAGATCAAGTCACGCATGTTGCTGCCGCGTCCTGAAGCCCTCGAGGAAGAGGAGGAAGATCCTCGTGCCGAGCTCGTGCGCAGGCTCCAGGAATACGAGCGGTACAAAAAGGCGGCTGAGGACATCAGCGACCTGCCGCGTCTCGAACGCGATGTCTTTATTGCCAGCGCCGATGCGCCTGACCGCAAGATCGTTACCCAAATGCCTGACGTGACGATGAAAGAGCTTCTGCTTGCATTCCACGATGTCCTGAAGCGTGCGGAGATGTTCTCCAACCTGCACATGCAGCGTGAGCCGTTGTCGGTACGGCAGCGAATGAGCGAAATCCTGTCGCGAGTTAAAGCCAGCAGTTTTACGGGTTTTGCGGACCTGTTCGACCCCGAAGAGGGCCGCATGGGCGTTGCTGTAACTTTTATTGCTCTGCTCGAACTGTTGCGTGAAGCTGTTGTCGAAGTCGTACAGTCCGAAGAATACGCGCCGCTGCACGTGCGGGCTGCGTCAGCGGTCCGCCTGGTTTCCGATGACGATGCGAGTATGTCGGCTCCGATCGACAATGCAGATTGAGATTAATCCGGAATGGACGCAACTGAAATAAAACACTTTATCGAGGCCGCGCTGCTTGCGGCCGGACGGCCTATGAATATCGATCAGCTGCAGGGGCTGTTCGACGGCCGGATGGCGCCCGAGAAAGCGGAAATCAGAAAAGCGATTGCATCGCTTAACGAAGACTATGAAGAGCGTGGCATCGTTGTTTCCGAAGTGGCTTCGGGCTTTCGAATGCAGGTCAAGGCAGCAATGGCCGACCGGCTGCACAAACTGTGGGAAGAGCGTCCGCCGCGCTATTCCCGTGCGCTTTTCGAGACTCTGGCGCTGGTCGCCTACCGGCAGCCCATTACGCGCGGTGAAATCGAGGAGATTCGTGGCGTAGCCGTGAGTTCCAATATTGTGCGCCAGCTGCTCGAGCGCGATTGGGTCCGCGTTGTGGGACACCGCGATGTTCCGGGGCGCCCGGCCATGTTTGCAACGACGAAGACATTTCTCGACTACTTCAGTCTCAAAAAGCTTGATGATTTGCCACCGCTCGCGGATCTTGCCGACTGGGAGAGCCTGCGCGTGCAGCTTAATCTGCCGGAGGTCGAAGATCATCTTGATGATGACATCGCAGGGGCCGAGGCAGCGGCCGCCAAAGATCTGCCGGTCCTGTTCCCGGTTGGCGAGCCGGAATCAGACAAAGCGGAAGCACAGCCCGACATAGCAGTCGTAGTCGAAGACGAAGACTATGAGGAACTGCTGGTCTCGGAGTGGCCGGACCCGGTTGGCTGATCGCATTCAGAAAGTCCTGGCGGCCGCCGGTCATGGCTCGCGACGTAAAGTCGAAACCTGGATCAGGGAAGGCCGGCTCACCGTCAATGGTCACCTGGCGGCATTGGGCGAGCCCATTGAAGGCGACGAGAAGATCACGCTGGATGGACGGCCGTTATCGTTGCGGAGGCACGCGCAGCCTCATCGACACATCATCTACAACAAGCCCGGCGACGAGGTCAGCAGCCGCGAGGACCCGGAAGGGCGCAGACTGGTTTTCGACGCGTTGCCGTCGCTCAAAGGTTCACGGTGGGTCGCCGTCGGACGGCTGGATATCGTTACCACCGGACTCCTCATATTCACGACGGACGGGGCACTGGCCAACGCGCTGATGCATCCATCGGCCGAGATCGTGCGCAAGTACGCGGTCAGGGTCCATGGACAACCCACGCGTGCCGAGCTGCAAAAGCTGCAGGCAGGGCTCGAGTTGGCGGACGGACCCGCTCATTTCGACACGATCGAGCCTGCGGGCGGGGACGGCGCGAATCGCTGGTTCAACGTCACGCTCAAAGAAGGACGAAATCGCGAGGTCAGGCGGCTCTGGGAGGCGGCCGGCTACGAGGTCAGTCGCCTGATTCGCACCGCGTACGGACCCATCCAGTTGCCGAGGAAGTTGCGCCGGGGAAAGTACGAGGCCCTGACGCCGTCGCAGGTGCGAACTTTGTATTACGCAGCGGGCCTGACAGCGCCGGGTGAGCCGCGCTCGAAAAAAAGAATAAAAAAACCCATTAAAAAACAGAAGTATACATAGCTTTATTAAAGCAAAGTATTATTGTGCGTCGAAGCTCTGACCCGTAACCCCTTTACTGTCCGGCCCCAGCAGGAAAATGTAGGTCGCGAGGACATCTTCGGGACCCTTTAGCGTATTTCGGTCTTCGGCCGGATAAGCCTCGAGGCGCATTTTCGTGCGTGTCGGACCGGGATTGATGCAGTTCGACCGAAGGTCGCCATGCCGGTGCTCGTCTGCCAGGACCTGCGAAAGCCCTTCTGTCGCGAATTTTGACACGGCGTAGGCGCCCCAAAATGCTTTGCCGGTGCGACCGACTCCGCTGCTCGTAAAAATCACGGAGGCATCGTCCGATTCGTGCAGCAAAGGCAGGAAGACCTGGGTCAATGCAAAAGCAGAAGTGACGTTGACGTGCATGACGCGTTGCCAGAGGACCGCGTCGTACTGCTCTATTGAATAGCGCTCGCCCAGAATGCCGGCATTGTGCACCAGGCCATCGAGTCGTCCGAACTCCTGTTCGATACTCTGCGCGAGCGTGGTATACGACTCGCTGTTGGCTGATGCGAGGTCCATCACGGCGATCGATGGTCGCGGTGCTCCCTCAACCGCTTCGACCTCGTCGTACACTTTTTCGAGCTTGCTAACGCTGCGTCCATGCAGGATTACCTGGGCGCCGAGACTCGCCGAGAGCAGCGCCAGCGCCCTGCCTATGCCATCGCTGGCCCCCGTGATCAGTACGATGCGATCACGCAGCAGGTCAGCCGGGTAGGTGTAGGACCGTGGGTCGCTGCTCAAGGGTCATTTCCTTCGATCATCGTCCTCGGCACCGACTCCAGCGTCTCCAGCTTTTCGAGGTCTTTATTGGCATGGGCCCCGAGCTCGACGAATTTGCGCGCGCCGGGCAGCACGTTGCGTTCCAGGGAGCCGACCGCCCTGTTGTAGTTCTCGACGCTACTCGCGAGTTGCCGGCCGACGCGATTCATATGGGTGACGAACGTAGCCAGGCGACCGTAAAGGTCTTCGGCGAGTATGCGGATTTCCTTGGCGTTGTCCGCGAGCGCCAGCTGCCGCCAGCCATAAGCAACGGCTTTGAGCAGCGCGACCAGGCTGGTCGGCGTTGCCAGGATGATCTGCTTCGAGAGCGCATATTCGATCAGGTCGGGCTGCTCGTTGAGCGCCGCGCTCAGGAACTGATCGCCCGGAATAAACAGGATGACGAATTCGGGGCTTTCGTCGAACTGTTCCCAGTAGGCTTTCGATGACAATAGCCGAATATGGGAGCGAACGTTCTTCGCATGTCGTTCGAGCCCCAGCTTGCGCTGCACGTCGTCTTCGGCTTCGGCGGCGGCCAGGTACGCATCCAGCGGGGTCTTGACGTCCACGACCAGTTCTCGCTGATCCGGCATCCTCACGATCATGTCGGGGCGAATGGCCTGCGAGTCACCGACGGTGTGCACCTGTTCCAAAAAGTCACAATGCTCGACCATGCCTGCCAGTTCGACCAGCCGCCGCAAGGTAATTTCGCCCCAGCGACCGCGCACCTCGGGGCGGCGCAGTGCCTTGACCAGGTTTTGCGTTTCCTGGGTCAGCGATTTCTGATTGAGCTGCATCTCCTCCAGCTGGTTCTTGATCCCGCCGTAGGCTTCGCTGCGCGCTTTCTCCAGTTCCGAGATTTGTTTTTGCGAAGCATCAAGCGCGTCGCGGATGGGTTTTACGAGAGCCTCGACCGCTTTTTCACGCTCGCTGAGTTCGCGTTTGGCCTTCTCCTGCTGGGTGCCGAGATTCTGTTCGGCCAGCCTGAGGAAGTTTTCACTATTGGATTTGAGCGATTGATTCGCGAGATTCGAGAAGGCCGCTGTCAATTTCGCATTGGCCAGTTCGAAGGCAGCTTCACGCTCAGTTTGAATGGCTTCCTGGTTCTTCAGGTTGTTCTCGACAAAGCCTATATGTTCGATCAACCTGTTCCGCCGCTGCCGTGTGATCAGCCAGGCGACGAGGGCACCTGCAACCAGCCCGATCGCCAGTGCCGGCGCGCCGACTTCAAGATATACGGGATCAATCGATACGGAGATCATCAGGATTCAAGGTTAACCGCTTTAAGCACGATTTGCGTGAGTTCTTGGGTATCCACAGCGATGATATCGGCGCCCCATTCACGCGGATCGTCGTCTGCAGTGATATAGCCGTAGGCGGCAGCGATCGTAGCACTCCCGGCACGCAGCCCGGCCTGGATATCGCGCTCGGCATCCCCAATATAAATCGACCGGCCGGCGTCGATGCCGGCAATGTCGCAGCCCAGGAGCAGCGGGCCGGGTTCAGGTTTACGTACCGACAGCGTGTCGCCGCTAATCGCACAGACGCTGCGGTGGTAAAGGCCCAATTGTTCCAGCAAGGGATTGGTAAGGCGCTCGGGCTTGTTGGTAACAACGCCCCATGGACAACCGGCATCGTCGAGCTGATCGAGAAGCGTGTCCAAACCAGCGAATAGGGTCGTCAGTTCGCAGAGTCGATCTGCATACCGTTCAATGTATTCGCCGATGAGTCTTGCGCGCGTATCCTCGTCGAGGTCGGGGAAACCGATGCGCAGCAGTCCCATCGCGCCGTTGGACACGTTCGAGCGACCAAGCTCGTAAGCGATCGGATCGTAGCCGTGGTCACCCTGCATTTCCTGCAGTGTCGCAACCATGTCGGGCGCGGTGTCGACGAGCGTACCGTCGAGGTCGAACAGCACGAGGTCGAAAGCGTTGTCCTGAATTTGCATCAGTCGGCGGGTCGCTGAAAATACATCAGGTAATTGACATCCAGGTTTGACCCGAGCGAGTACTCCCTGGTGACGGGGTTGTAGTGCATGCCGATGCTTGCCCTGAGTTCGAGGCCGGCGCTGCGCGCCCAGGCCTCGAGTTCCGAGGGGCGAATGAATTTGGCGTATTCGTGAGTACCGCTGGGCAATAGTTTTAGAACGTATTCGGCGCCAACGATAGCAAACAGGAAGGACTTCGGGTTGCGGTTGATGGTTGAGAAGAAAACGTGGCCGCCCGGCTTGACGAGTTCAAAGCACGACTTGATAACCGTGGATGGATCGGGAACATGCTCCAGCATCTCGAGGCAGGTTACGACGTCGTACTCGCCAGCTTCTGTAGCAGCCAGTTCTTCGGCAGTCGCTTGTCGATAGTCAACGTGGGTGCCCGATTCGAGCTGGTGCAGCCGGGCGACGGCCAGCGGTCCCTCGGCCATGTCGATGCCAGTGACCCTGGCCTTCGCGGTCGCCATCGATTCCGCGAGAATGCCGCCGCCGCAGCCGATGTCCGCCGCCCGGCAACCGCCCAGATCCACATGCTGACGAATCCAGTCGAGCCGCAGTGGATTTATGTCATGCAGCGGCTTGAAGTCGCCCTGGGTATCCCACCAGCGTGACGCCAGCGAATCAAACTTGGCGAGTTCTGCCGGGTCCACGTTGTCTCTGACAGTCGTCATTGTTGCCTTGCCCTTTGCTCGACCGTTGCTGCGATACGGTCGCGCCATTCGTTGCTGCGCTGCAGCAGCTCGTCCGTATTGATACAGGCGAGTTTGCCATTATCCAACTGATGTTTGCCTGCGATCCAGACATCTGTGACCTGGCCCGAACCCGCCGTGTAAACGAGCTGCGCGGGTACGTCGTAGATCGGCTGGCTGTTGAGGCTGCCGAGATCTACGCACGCGAGGTCTGCCCATTTGCCGGTCGCGATCGAGCCTGTCACGTCCGCGAGTCCCAATGCCCTCGCAGCACCCAGCGTCCCCATGAATAGTGCCTCGCTTGCCGATATGGCGGCGGCATCATCGGCCGATACCTTCGCCAAAAGCGCTGCCAACCGGATCTCGGACAGCAGATCCAGCACGTTGTTGCTCGCCGCACCGTCCGTGCCGATCGCAACGTTGACGCCCGCCGCTCTGTAGCGCGCAATGGGCGCAATACCGCTTGCCAGCTTCAGGTTTGATCGCGGGCAGTGGGCGATCTGGACGCCGGCTTCTGCAAATCGGGCCAATTCGGCGTCCGTCATGTGTACTGCGTGTACGGCCAGCAGCGACGCATTGACAAGGCCCAGCTCGTCGAGGCGCGCGCAGGGGCGCTTGCCCGTCTTTTCAAGCGACGATGCAATCTCCGACCTGGTCTCGTGCAAATGCATCTGCACCGGGACATCGAGCTGGTCAGCCATGACTCGTAATTTAGTGAACCACTCGTCCGACAGCGCGCTGATCGAATGGGGCGCAAAGCAGGTCGATATCAGCGGGTGCTCTGCGTACGGGTCATGCACCAGGTCGGAGCCCTTGCTCAGGTATTCCTCGGCGTCATGGGCCCAGCTGGTCGGAATGTCGACGACCGGCGTACCGACAACAGCACGCATATCCAGGTCGACGGCGGTTTCAGCGACGATCTCCGGGAAAAAATACTGGTCGCTGAAGCAGGTGATGCCGGCCGAGATCATCTCCGCTATGGCCAATTCCGTGCCGTCCCGGACCATTTCGGCGCTTACCCAGCGTTTCTCGGCCGGCCACACGCCGTCTCGCAGCCAGTTCTGCAGCGGCAGATCCTCGGCGAGACCCCGCAGCAGCGTCATCGCGGCATGCGTATGCGCATTGATGAGGCCCGGAATCAACGCATGCTCCGGGCGCTCGAGCAGCACGCTGGGCTGGTAGCTCTGTAACGCTTTCTCCAGCGGAAGAAGGTCAGCAATTTTGCCATCCGTCACGATCACGGCATGTCTGTCGAGCACGGCTCCGGAGGGCTCGACAGGGATGCACCAGCGAGGCGCGATCAGGGTGTCACAATGACGCATAGTCGCCGCAGTATACGCGTCGCTGTGGGCAGCGCCAGCACCGTCCCTGTGTAGCTTGAAAGTGCCGGAAACGCTGCTGTTTCAGCGACCGCTGTGGTATCATTTCGCGACTGATCCGGGCCTTGCAAAGGGCCTTTTTGAGTCCGGCGAAATCGACATTCTGGTCCGCTTGAAACCCACGACATATTGACGCTCTTGTTCCGCTCCGACGAAGCGGAATTGCGCCGAGATTGTGAGCTGAGAAAGTAGAAAAATATGGCTGAAGTTGCACAGGAATTGCTGTCTGTAAGCCTCGAAGAGGAGATGCAGCAGTCCTATCTGGATTACGCGATGAGCGTCATCGTTGGACGGGCGCTGCCGGATGTACGTGACGGCCTGAAACCGGTTCACCGCCGCGTTTTGCACGCAATGCGGGAACTCGGAAACGATTTCAACAAGCCCTACAAGAAGTCGGCGCGCGTGGTGGGTGACGTCATCGGTAAATATCACCCGCATGGCGACTCTGCCGTGTACGACACGATCGTGCGTATGGCGCAGCCTTTTTCGATGCGATACATGCTCGTCGATGGCCAGGGAAACTTCGGCTCGGTCGACGGTGACTCGCCGGCTGCCATGCGCTACACCGAAGTCCGCATGGCAAAGATTGCGCATGAGCTGCTTGCCGATATCGAGAAGGAAACCGTCGATTTCGTCGAGAATTATGACGGCTCGGAGAGCGAGCCGTCGGTCATGCCCACCCGCATCCCAAACCTCCTGGTCAACGGCTCGTCGGGCATCGCCGTCGGCATGGCAACCAACATCCCGCCGCACAATATCGGCGAAGTCATCAATGCGTGCCTTGCCGTGATTGAAAACCCGGCGATCGATGTTCCGGGCCTGATGGAACATGTTCCGGGGCCCGATTTTCCCACGGCGGGGATCATCAACGGCGCACAGGGCATTTACTCGGCGTATCGCACCGGAAGAGGGCGCGTCCACATGCGGGCGCGTACCAAGGTCGAAACGATCAATGCCCGCGGCAAAGAGGCCATCATTGTCACGGAATTGCCCTACCAGGTGAACAAGGCCCGCCTGATCGAGAAGATTGCCGATCTCGTGCGCGACAAGCGTATCGAAGGCATCAGCGAGCTGCGCGATGAATCGGACAAGGATGGAATGCGCATCGTAATTGAGCTGCGGCAGGGCGAGATCAGTGACGTGGTGTTGAATAACCTCTACAAGCACACGCCAATGCAGAGCGTTTTCGGCATCAACATGGTGGCGCTGCACGAGGGCCAGCCGAAGCTCCTGAATCTGAAGCAGGTGCTCGAGGCGTTCCTCGCCCATCGCCGCGCCGTCGTGACTCGTCGAACCATTTTCGATTTGCGCAAAGCCCGCGATCGGGCGCACGTACTCGAAGGCCAGACCGTCGCCCTGGCGAACATTGACGATGTCATTGCCCTGATCAAGGGATCGGCATCGCCGTCCGACGCCAAGGCCGGGCTCATGGCGCGGGCATGGGCGCCGGGCGAGGTTACCGCCATGCTGGAGCGCGCCGGCGATACCGACACCCGACCCGATGGCCTCGTCGCCGGCAGCGGCCTGATCGACGGCGAATACCACCTGTCGGCCGTCCAGGCGCAGGCAATTCTCGACCTCAGGCTGCATCGACTGACGGGCCTCGAACAAGACAAAATAGTTAATGAATACAAAGATATACTAGGGAAAATTAAAGAATTTTCTGACATTCTTGCCGATCCCGACAGGCTTGTGCAGGTGATACGTGACGAACTCGTCGATATGCGCGACACCTACGATGACGAGCGTCGTACCGAGATCGTGCAGGATCACTCGGATCTCAGCGTTGAAGACCTGATTCCGGAAGCCGAGGTTGTTGTGACCCTTTCGCACGGCGGCTACGCGAAGGCTCAGCCTACTGACGTCTACCAGGCACAGAAGCGTGGTGGCCGCGGGCGCTCAGCGACCAAGGTGAAAGACGAAGACTTTATTGACAACCTGTTCGTCGCCAACACGCATGACACGATCCTGTGTTTTTCGAGCCGCGGCAAGATCTACTGGCTCAAGGTCTACCAGGTCCCGCAGGCGAGCCGCGGCTCGCGCGGCAAGCCTATTGTGAATCTGCTGCCGCTGGAACAAGGCGAGAGGATAAATGCCGTGCTGCCGATTCGCGAGTACGACGAGGGTCACTTCGTCTTCATGGCCACCTCGGGTGGGACGGTCAAAAAGACGCCGCTGAAGCAGTTTTCGCGGCCCCGTGCGAGCGGCATTATCGCCATCGACTTGCGCGGCGACGACAAACTGGTCGACGTCGCCATCACAGACGGCAAGGCGGAGATTCTGCTCGTCGCCAGTCACGGCAAGGCGATCCGGTTCAGAGAGAGCGACGTACGGCCGATGGGCCGTGGCGCTGCCGGTGTCAGGGGTATAAAACTGCCCGGAGGCCACGAGGTAATTGCACTCACGATCATTCGTGAAGGCCTGATTCTTACTGCCACCGAAAACGGCTACGGGAAGCGCACCCCGATCGACGACTTCCCGGTACAGGGACGCGGCGGGCAGGGCGTAATAGCGATCCAGACGACGGATCGAAACGGCCGGACTGTCGGGTCAATGCAGGTCGCTGACGATGACGAAATTATGCTCATCAGTTCCAACGGCACGCTGGTTCGGACCGGCGTTGAGGACATATCCGTGGTGGGACGAAATACGCAGGGCGTGCGGCTGATTCGGGTCGAGAGCGGCCAGCGGCTGGTCGGCCTGGCACGCATCGAGGCGATCGAAGAAGACCAGGAATGACGCACTGATTTGGTGCGCTTCGGGCGAGCCGTGCCGGAGGCCGATAGCGTTATTTACCTAGTGCATTTAATTCTCTAAACCGTAACAATACGCGGCCTAAAATCATCCCCACAACAGCCAAGGACCACAGCGACATGTCGCGCGTTTTCAATTTTAGTGCCGGGCCTGCCGCACTGCCCCTCGACGTCCTCGAAAAGATTCGTGACGATATTCCCGATTGGCAGAATACCGGCATGTCGGTCATGGAAGTCAGTCACCGTGGCAAGCATTTCGTTGAGCTGGCGGCTCGATCAGAGGCGAATGTTCGTGAACTGCTCGAAATACCGGCGGACTACAGCGTGCTATTCCCGCAGGGGGGTGCGACGCTGCAAATGGCGATGGCCCCGCTGAACCTCGCGGACCGTGGCGACACGGTCGACTATGTCGTGACCGGAAGCTGGGGAAAGAAAGCCGCGGGCGAGGCGACAAAATTCTGCAAGGTCAACGTCGCCGCCGATGCGTCGGACAAGAAGTTTACCTACATACCCGACGAAAGCAGCTGGCAGCGAAGCGACAACGCCGCCTACCTGCATTACACGCCGAATGAAACCATCGCGGGTGTCGAGTTTCATTTCGTTCCTGGCGGTGATGTGCCGCTGGTCGCCGATATGTCGAGTACGCTGCTTTCGCGGCCGATCGATGTAAGCCGCTTTGGCGTCATTTATGCAGGAGCGCAAAAAAATATCGGACCTGCCGGGCTTACGCTCGTTATTGTGCGCAACGACCTGCTGGACAAGGCACGGCCGAACAACGCCCATCTGATGACCTGGAAGTCGTATGCGGAGTCGGACTCCATGACCAATACGCCGCCGACCTTTGCCTGGTACGTGGCGGACCTCGTATTCCAGCACTTGAAAGATCGCGGTGGACTCGGCGCCGTCGCTGATGTCAATCGCCGCAAAGCCAGCAAGTTATACGCCGCCATCGACGATTCCGGTTTCTATTCCAATCCCGTGAACAAGAATTGTCGTTCGTGGATGAACGTGCCGTTTATTCTGGCCGACGATTCGCTGGACGCGAAGTTCCTCGAAGAGTCGCAGGCCGCAGGCCTTACGAATTTGAAAGGGCATCGCTCTGTCGGCGGCATGCGTGCTTCGATCTACAACGCCGTCAGTGAGGAGGCGGTTGATGCATTGATCGGGTTTATGGCGGAGTTTGAAAAAGCCAACGGCTGATCTTTCCGCGCGCTGAGCCGCGCCACTATAAAGAATCGAAATCATGTTTAAAGTACTTACATTGAACAACATTGCGGTCGAGGGTCTGCGTCACTTCCCTCGCGAGCGCTACGAAGTCGCTTCCGAAATTGCACACCCTGACGCGATCCTGCTGCGGTCCTACAATATGCACAAGATGGATATTCCGGACACGGTTGCAGCGATCGGTCGAGCCGGTGCAGGCACCAACAACATCCCGATTGACGCGATGAGCGCTCGCGGTGTGCCTGTGTTTAACGCGCCGGGCGCGAACGCAAACGCGGTTAAGGAACTCGCGATTGCCGGCATGCTCATAGGGGCCCGTAACTTGTGCAACGCCCGAGAATACGTCAGCACCTTAACGGAAACGGGAGCCGCGCTAAACAAGGCTGTTGAGGCCGGCAAGAAGCAGTTTGTCGGCTTCGAATTACCCGGCAAGACGCTTGGTGTCATTGGCCTCGGCGCTATCGGCGTAGAGGTTGCCAATGCCGCTCTCGACCTGGGGATGAAGGTCGTCGGCTTTGACCCGAAGATGACTGTTCGGAATGCCTGGCAGCTTTCGTCGGGCGTGCAGCAGGAAGAAACGCTGGATCAGCTCTTCCAGCACGCAGATTTTGTCACCGTGCACGTGCCGCTGATCGACGCAACGCGCAACCTGGTCAACGCTGATCGCCTGGCGCTCATGAATGATGACTCGGTTCTGGTCAATTTTGCGCGCGGGGGCATAGTCGATGACGCGGCGGCGATAGCTGCACTGGATAGCGGCAAATTGCACGCTTTCGTCACTGACTTTCCGACGCCTGAGCTGATCGCACACCCGAAAGTGGTCGCTTTGCCGCACCTCGGAGCGTCGACGAGCGAAGCCGAAGAGAACTGCGCCATCATGGTGGCCGAGAACGTCAAGGACTACCTCGAGAACGGCAATATTCGCCACTCCGTGAACTTCCCCGCGGCGCGCCTGCCGCGCCTCGATGCCTGGCGCATCACTATCGCCAACGCCAATGTGCCGAACATGGTGGGCCAGATTTCCACGGACCTGGCGAATGCGGGCCTCAATATCGAGGACCTGTTGAACAAGTCGGTTGGAGACTTCGCCTACACGATCATTGACGTCAACGAGGAGCCAACGCCCGAGTTGCTGGCAGAGATACGGGCGATCGACGGCGTCCTGACGTTGCGAAATCTCGGTAAGCCTGTAACCTGAGGATTCCGTTACGGTTTTCGAGAAGGGTTTGCATGGCAGGGTCGAACGATAAATCGGAAAAACCGGATCTCGTCGAGATTCGTGAGCGCATCAATCGTATTGATGAGCAGATACAGGCGCTCATCAATGATCGGGCGAAGATCGCCCAGCTGGTCGGGGTCGCCAAAGGCGAGCTCGCTGCGGCGGTCGACTACTACCGACCCGAGCGAGAGGCCGAGGTGCTCCGCAAGGTTTTGGACCGCAACAAGGGTCCGATGCGCGACGAGGAAATGCTGCGCTTGTTTCGCGAGATCATGTCCGCCTGTCTTGCGCAGCAGGAACCGCTGAAAATCGGGTTTCTTGGGCCGCAAGGCACCTTCACTCAAACGGCGGTTTACAAACATTTCGGTCATTCGGTGCGAGCGCTGCCGTTCCACACTATCGATGAAGTATTTCAGGAAGTAGAGAGCGGCGCGGCTGATTTCGGCGTCGTGCCGATCGAGAACTCCACCGAGGGGTCGGTCAACAATACGCTCGATATGTTCCTGACGTCACCGCTCAAGATCTCCGGTGAAATCGAGCTCAAGATCGAGCAACACCTGATGAGCAAGTTCAAGGGACTCGAAAAGATTGAACGTATCTGCGCACATGAACAATCGCTCGCGCAATGCCGCGGTTGGATTCGGGAGCATCTGCCGCACGTAGAGCTGATCGGCATGTCCAGCAACGCAGCGGGCGCCAGACGCGCGCGGGACGAAGACGGCACGGCGGCCATCGGTCCCGAGGTCGCCGCCGATGTCTACGAGCTAGATATCATGGTAAATAATGTCGAGGATCGGCCCGACAATGCCACGCGTTTCCTCGTTGTCGGCCGACAGTTGCTGGCGTCGAGCGGCGACGACAAGACAACAATTCTTGTATCCACAAGCGATACGGCAGCGGGCGCCGGTGTCCTGCATCATTTGCTGCAGCCACTCGCCGAATACGGCGTCAGCATGACGCGCATTGAGTCGCGGCCGTCGCAGCGCCGCAAATGGGACTATGTATTCTTTATAGATATCGAGGGGCACGCCGCGGATTCGCCGATCGCGGACGCGCTGGCAGAGCTCGAAAAGACGAGTTCGCTGTTCAAGGTTCTCGGGGCGTATCCGAAGGCAATAGGCTGATTCGCGGACAACATGGATTTCAAGGTATCCCCATCCAAAGTTGAGGACGCGAGGGTCACCGTGCCCGGCGACAAGTCAGTGTCGCATCGTGCGCTGATGCTCGGCAGCATTGCCAACGGTCGAAGCGACGTCAGCGGATTCCTGGCTGGAGAGGACTGCCTGCAAACGCTGGCCGCCATGCGCGCACTCGGTGTTTCCATCGCACAGCCGGGACCGACTGAAATATCGATCGACGGAGTCGGTTTGCAGGGTCTCAAGGCATCCGCTGAGGCGCTTGATCTTGGCAATTCGGGCACTGCCATGCGCCTGATGGCGGGCCTGTTGTGCGGCCAGGCCTTTGACAGCGTTCTGACCGGCGACGCATCGCTGACCGGTCGTCCGATGGGACGGATCATCACGCCGCTCAGTGAAATGGGCGCAGAAATAGACAGCAACAACGGCAAACCGCCGCTGAAGATCCACGGCAGGAGCGGGCTCCGGGCCATCGAATATGAACTGCCGATCGCCAGCGCCCAGGTCAAATCCGCTGTCCTCCTGGCGGGCCTGTACGCGATCGGCACGACGCGCGTCGTTGAACCGGCTGCGACGCGGGATCACACTGAACGCATGTTGCGTTCGATGGGCGTGCGGGTGGCAAGCAAAGGACGTCAGATATCGATACGGGGTGGGCAGGCGTTGACGGCATGTCGTGTACAGGTGCCCGCCGACCTGTCGTCGGCTTCGTTTGTCATTCTTGCGGCGCTGCTGGCCGAGAATGCCGACATCGTGATCGCCAACGTAGGCGTCAACCCGACGCGCTCGGGTGTGATCGATATTCTGCGGGGCATGGGTGCCGATATCAGCCTGGAAAACAGCCGTCAGCTCGGCGACGAGCCCGTCGCCGATATTCGTGTCCGCTCCTCGGAGCTTCGTGGCATTTCCGTTGATCCTGCAGTCGTATCGCTGGCGATCGATGAGTTCCCCGTTTTATTCGTCGCGGCGGCCAGCGCGACCGGGAGCACTGTGTTCTCGGGCATAGGTGAGCTGCGCGTCAAGGAAAGTGACCGAATTGCAGCGATGGCGGAGGGCATGCGAAATCTGGGAATCACGGTCGACGAGTCTCCGCATGGTGCCGTCGTACATGGCGGAGGCTTCACGGGCGGAACCGTGGAGAGTTTCGGCGATCACCGCGTGGCAATGTCCCTTGCGGTGGCCGGTACGGTAGCCGACGGCGAAGTGCTTGTTCGCAACGTCGATGCCGTCGATACATCGTTCCCGGGTTTCTGCTCCTGCATGGCCTCCATCGGAGCTGGCATCGAGGCGATCGACAGGGATTGCACATGAAAACGCCGGTCCCGGTGATCGCCATCGATGGCCCGAGCGGCTCGGGGAAAGGCACGATCGCGCGACGCGTTGCGAAATCCCTTGGGTGGCACCTGTTGGACAGTGGCGCGCTGTATCGCCTGGTCGCCCTGTCAGCGGGCAAGGCCGGTGTTGCGCTCGACGACGTCGACGGACTTGCGCGGATCGCAGGGGCGCTCGACGTCCAATTTGACAGTAATGCAAACGGATCCGAGCGAATCCGGCTCGATGGCGAGGACGTTACCGACGAGGTTCGAACCGAGGAAACCGGCGCCGGCGCCTCCCGCGTGGCCGCCATTCCGGCCGTTCGTGACGAACTGTTGGCGCGGCAGCGCGCTTTTCGGCAGGCGCCCGGGCTGGTCGCTGACGGTCGGGATATGGGGACGCACGTATTTTCCGACGCGCCGCTCAAAATTTACCTTACGGCGAGCGCCGAAGAGCGGGCGCGAAGGCGCCATAAGCAGTTGAAAGACAAGGGTATGGATGTTAGCCTTGCCGCCCTTTCACGGGACATAGAGTACCGTGACCAGCGGGATTCCGAGCGATCGGTTGCCCCGCTGAGACCGGCAAAAGACGCCAGGATTCTGGATTCTTCGGGCCGGTCCATCGAGGCCGTCACACAGACTGTTCTTGATTGGGTCTCGGAACTCTAGTTTCAGAACATGGATTCATGGACGGGATCGGACAGGATGTTCGCTCCTTTTTTTTTAAATGACCGTCGGTAGCAGGACGCGACCAGGCGTTTGGGTGGGAATACCAGTTCCCTTGGTTAATTAAACATGTCAGAAAGTTTCGCAGAGTTATTTGAAGAGAGTTTTGCCAGTCAGCAGATCAAGCCGGGTTCGATAATCAAAGGTGTTGTTGTCGCGGTAAATGACGAGGTTGTCCTCGTCAGTGCAGGCCTCAAATCCGAGGCCGTAATCCCCCTGGAACAGTTCAAGAACGACAAGATTGAAGGCGGCATCTCCGTTGGAGATGAGGTCGAAGTCGCGCTTGATGCCGTTGAAGACGGTTTTGGTGAGACCAAGCTGTCTCGCGAAAAAGCGATTCGCGCGCGGACCTGGATCGACCTCGAAAAGGCCTTCGAAGACGGGCAAGTCGTCGAGGGCGTTATCAATGGTCGAGTCAAAGGTGGTTTCACGGTCGAAATTGACAATGTTCGGGCGTTCCTGCCGGGCTCACTGGTTGATGTACGCCCGGTTCGCGATCCGGCCTACCTCGAAGGCAAGAGCCTCGAGTTCAAGGTCATCAAGTTGGATCAGAAACGCAACAACGTGGTTGTGTCTCGCCGCGCTGTCGTTGAAAAAGAATACTCTGCCGAGCGCGAGGCGCTGCTGGAGGGTCTCCAGGAAGGCAATTCGGTCAAGGGTGTCGTCAAGAACCTGACCGACTATGGTGCGTTCGTCGACCTCGGCGGTATCGACGGCTTGCTGCACATTACCGACATGGCCTGGAAGCGCGTCAAGCATCCTTCGGAGGTTGTCGAGGTAGGACAGGAAATCGACGTAAAGATCCTCAAGTTCGACCGTGAGCGTCAGCGTGTGTCGCTCGGCATGAAGCAGTTGGGCGATGATCCGTGGCAGGATTTGGCGCGACGCTATCCGCCGCAGACGCGTATTTTCGGCAAGGTCACAAACATTGCCGACTACGGTTGCTTCGTTGAGATCGAGGATGGCGTTGAAGGCCTGGTACACGTTTCTGAAATGGACTGGACCAACAAAAATGTGAATCCGGCGCGCGTTGTATCCATCGGCGAAGAAATTGAAGTCATGGTTATCGAGATCGACGAGGAACGCCGTCGGATTTCGCTCGGCGTCAAACAGTGCAAGTCGAACCCATGGGCTGAGTTCGCCGCAACCTTCAATCGCGGCGACAAGGTGTCGGGCCAGATCAAGTCAATCACCGATTTCGGTATTTTCATCGGGCTGGACGGTGGAATCGACGGCCTTGTGCACCTCTCCGATATTTCCTGGGATGACGTTGGCGAGGAAGCCGTACGTAATTACAAGAAAGGCCAGGAGATCGAGGCATCTGTTCTGGCGATCGATGCCGAGCGTGAGCGTATTTCGCTCGGCATCAAGCAGCTCGAGAAAGATCCCTTCTCGAACTGGCTTGCAGCGCACCCGAAAAATACGATCGTCAAAGGTACGGTCACAGAAGTCGATGCTCGTGGTGCTTTGGTTGATCTCGGCGACGGTGTTTTTGGGTCGCTACGCGCATCCGAGCTGGCCCGAGGCCGGGTAGAGGACGCGCGGACCATGATCAAGGTCGGAGAAGAGGTCGAAGCCAAGTTCATCAACGTCGATCGCAAGAATCGCGCGATTGCGCTTTCGATCAAGGCCAAGGAGGTTCATGAGGAAGCTGAGGCCGTTAGCAGCTACAAGTCTGACTCATCCGCAGCCCCTGCAGGAACCACGCTCGGCGAGCTTCTAAAGGAAAAGATGAGCGGCGGAAGTAAATAATAAGTAAAAAAGGTAGCCCGGACGCCCCGGTCCGGGCTATTATTGTCTTTACTATCCGTGGGTTACGCTGACAAGTGGGTACGGCGAAAAGTATAATGACAAAATCTGAACTGATAGAATCAATCTCTCGCAAGCAAAAGCACTTGCCGGCAAAAGACGTAGAGCTGGCGGTTAAGCATTTGCTTGACCTCATGAGCGACTCATTGGCCAAAGGTCAACGAATTGAGATTCGCGGCTTTGGAAGTTTTTCGTTGCACTATCGTCCACCGCGTATAGGCCGCAATCCCAAGACGGGTGAGGCAGTAGCACTGTCCGGAAAGTATGTCCCGCATTTTAAGCCCGGTAAAGACCTGCGCGAGCGCGTAAACGAGAGCCGCCACTTTCCAATTAAGAATTGATTGCTTGCAACAAATTTCGGCTACGTTTCTGTTTTTTTCAACCGTCTGACAGTCTTGGAGTGAACGCATGCTGAAACGTATCGGCCTGCTGATTCTCATCTTGGTAATTGCCGCTTTGATGGCAACCTTCACCGCTATCAACACAGGTATGGTCGATATCGACCTGGCGTTTGCGAAGTTCACCAAGCCATTGCCGCTCGTACTCACTATTACGTTCGCCCTGGGCTGGCTGTTCGGCATACTGTGCATGGGCGTGTTCGCATTGAAGCTTGTCAATGAACGGCGCGTCTTACGGCGCTCCCTGCGCCTGTCGCAAAGCGAGGTCACGAGCCTGCGAGGTTTGCCGCTAAGCGATGCCGACTGAATCCACGTTTCTGCTGGCGGGGCTGTTTTTGTTGCTCGCCGCCGCCGGCTGGGCGATGGGTCGATTCGGTGAACGCGATGAAGAAGATGCGCCGCCGCCACTCAATATTGACTATCTGAAAGGACTGAACTTCCTGCTCAATGAGCAGACCGATCAGGCGCTCGAACACTTCCTGCAGATGGTTCGCGTTGACGACAAGACCATCGAGACCCACTTCGCGCTGGGCAGCCTGTTTCGCCGTCGCGGCGAGGTGGATCGAGCGATACGGATTCACCAGAACATTATTGCGCGACCGGACCTGGCGTCGGAGCAGCGCGACCAGGCCTTGTATTCCCTGGCGAAGGACTATTTCGCGGCAGGATTGCTGGACCGAGCCGAAAGTTTGTTTACCCGGTTGGCACAGGGTTCGCGCTACCAGGTTCAAGCCCTGGAGAGGCTGTGTCGGATTTATGAGCAGGAACGTGAATGGGAGAAGGCCGTCGAGGCGGGGCAGCGACTCGAGGTTCTGAGCGGCCGCTCGCTCGCACTGCAAATCGCTCACTATTATTGTGAATGTGCGGAAGCGGCGGCGGCACAGAACGACTTTGCATCGGCTCGCGAATACGTCAAAAAAGCGCAGTCCGGACGCCCGCGGACGATGCGAGGCGCATTGACTCGTGCACATATCGCACGGGACACGGGTGACAACAAGACGGCGTTAAAGCTGTATCACCGGATAATCGACGAAAACACCTATCTCATTGCCGAAGCTTTGCCAGAAATCGTTTCGATCTACACGCGCGAGAATGCGACGGCCGAGCTCGAAAGCGCCCTCAAAGCACTCTTGGCAAAAAACCCGGAAACGAGTTCGCTGATCGCCTACACGGCAATCGTGAATAACCTGGGCGGAATCCCGATCATCGACGATTGCGTCAAACAGTACATGCTCAACGAACCGACTCTCGGCGAATTTGTCGAGCTGCAGCAGCTTTCCAGGGGTGCTTCCAGCTCCAACGATGTGGCGCTGGCAAAAGTTCGGACTGCGTTGTGCAAGCTGGCCGCCGCTACGGCCCGATATCAGTGCCAGGAATGCGGATTCTCCAGCCAGCGACTGCTGTGGCAGTGTCCCAGCTGTCGGAACTGGGAGACGCAGCGTCCGGCGTCCCGCGTGCAGTTCGATACGCTGCTGCAGCACAACATCACGAACCCCTAGCAGCAGTTTTCGCTCGCTTTGCGGACTTTTGTCGGCGGTGATTTTCCGGCGACACCCCTAAGCTCCCTCATGCCGCACAGCCGCGGCTTGATCATCACGACAAGGAGCTTATGATGAAGACCTCTAAATGCACGCTGGCGATAGCATCGTTGTTATTGCCATGGATTGCGCTGGCCGGCCCTGTGAATGTCAACACAGCGGATGCTGAAACCATTTCCGCGGAACTGAAGGGAGTGGGCCTTTCCAAAGCCAGGGCGATCGTTGAATACCGCAAGAAACACGGGCCTTTCAAGACAGCCGATGATCTTTCTTTGGTGAAGGGTATTGGCGAACGCACGGTAGAGATAAATCGGCGCGATATCCAGGTGTCGGGCGCGAAGAAAAAGTAGTCGCTGTCGATATCGGCAAACCGAGAGTCGTGCCGGCG
>JABDOQ010000012.1 GCA_013043165.1 Woeseiaceae bacterium
CGCCGCACCAGGCTGCAACGCCAGCTCGCCTGACACCCGGCGCCAGACCGGATCGATAAAGGGGCCGCGCGGCCCCTTTTCTTTTGCGGTCTCGAGGTCTTATGATGCAGTTCGAATAACAACAGCCGGAGACGATGCATGAAAGGCGATACCACCGTCATCGAACATCTCAACAAAGTTCTGAAGAACGAACTCACTGCGATTAACCAGTACTTCCTGCACTCAAAGATGTTGAAGGACTGGGGATTGACCAAGCTGGCCGATTACGAGCACCACGAGTCTATCGACGAAATGAAGCACGCCGATCAACTCATCGAGCGCATCCTGTTCCTGGAAGGCCTGCCCAACCTCCAGAACCTGGGCAAGCTCAGGATTGGCGAGGACGTGCCCGAGATCCTGCAGTGTGACCTGGATATGGAGCTGGACGCTTTGCCGGACCTGCGTGCCGCCATTGCCTATTGCGAGAATCACAAGGACTACGTCACGCGGGACCTGTTCGATGCGATCCTGGCGTCGGAAGAAGAGCACGTGGACTGGCTGGAAACGCAGCTAGTCCTCATCGAGAAAGTCGGGCTGGAGAACTACCAGCAGTCGCAGGTGTGACGGCCTCTAGACAACCGCCGACGTGAGTTCTCGCCGGAACGCGAGCCGAAAAATTTCCCGGTCGACGACGGGGATTCGTAACCGCGGCGGGCCACATGGACGCAAGATATGTGTCTGCGCTACGGACCCACGGTCGACCGGCATTGCAGAATCTGTGGGGTCAGAGAAATAGGGCCCGCTGTCAGCGGGCCCTATTTCAAGATTTGGAGCATAGTGTCGATTAGCGAGTCTTCCGACGTCTCGCCAAGCCGATTCCAATGAGCCCGAGACCGAGCAGGGCCAATGATGCGGGTTCAGACATCTCCATCGCGCCGCCTCTAACCCAAAGATTGACGTGGGAGGTCATCTGTCCAGAAGGAATGGCATTGAGAAAATCCCCCGCGTAACAGGCGCCAATATCGAGACCGCAGTTTAGCGATTGAATTCCCGCACCAAAAGAGTCGGTAACAAAGCCAGGCACGTCCGAAAAGCCACTCGGGTCAATAATGAAGCCGGCGTGCGATTGACCGTCCTTGAAGAACAGCATCACCTCATCGTAATCATCGAATACCCATTGAGCGATGGCGAAGGACCCAGCTGTGAGATTCTCACCCTCATCGATCAGCGCCCCATCCTCATCAGAAATAAAGCCGACCGGATCGCCATCATTCCAAAGCGCCAATTCCATCCAGGCTTCGCTGCCACCGAACAACGGATTTAATGTATCTGAATTGTCGATGTCATTGATCCACCACTTATTTCCCTCGTCATTGAAGTGCGTTCCATGTACAGCGATGCATTCAATGGCCCCGTCAACGGACTCCAACAGATCGGTTGCACAGGGGGAATAAGTCGGCGGCACTGGGACAGCCGATGCGACGCCGAAAGCAAATACAAGTGTGGCGAAGGCCAAGAAACGTGAAATGCAAGTTGCCATCTTATTAAACTCCAAATACTGTTTTTACAAATCCCGTCGGCGGGACCTCTCCATTGAACATAATCACCATTAGACATAATGCAGATAACGTGCCAAAGTTCGATTTTTTCAATAAATCCTCTATAACTTATTGAATAATCGATAATTAATAGAGAAGGTATTGTTTCCCCCGCCACGCCGTACGGCCGCGATTGTAAAGAATGTCGACGGATTCGTGTACAGGCGCCGGGGAAGCTGCATGAAAGGAGGGACCTCTTCGACGCGATCCTCGTGTCCGAGGAAGAACATGTCGATTGGCTGGAGACGCAGCTCACCCTGATCGAAAAGATTGGTCTGGAGAATTACCATCAGTCGCAGATCTGAGTACCGGCAATCGCATCGCATACACCGGCGAGTCAACATGGCGAACCAACACTGCCAGGTCAACGTCCTCGAAGTCAGCAACCCTAAAGCGCCCGAACGTGTGTGTCCGATTGACGTGATGATGAGACTGGACAACGGCGTCCGCAATCGGGTTCAGGCTCTCTGGGTCACTGAGCAAACGCCAGCACGCCTCGCCATCCCAATCGATGCCGTAAACGGCGGCGCCGTCAGCGGCCGAGTAGTAGACCAAAGAGTCTAATCCCGCCGAATACTCTACTGCCGCGTACTCGTGAATGTGCGGCGTCGAGCCGACGGACACAACGTTGGCGAAGGCACGCTCAGGGTGCTCGGGATCGATGATCGCCAACGCATCGCGGGCATGTAGTGCGACCAGAATCGAATCGATGCCTGAGTGAATCTGCATCGCGTTGTGATTGGCTTCGCCCGCTAGTTTGCCGGGATGAAACTCCCTCCAGCTGCCAACCGTGCCGTCGGTGTTCACACCATCCGGGCAGAAAGCAACGAACGCATTGCCACCACCGTCGTCACCGGAATGCCCCCACAGCAAGCGGCGCTTCGCATCCCAGGTCGTAAACCCACCCGAGTTGAGAATCGCTGACGGATGCCTGGGGCCACGGCGCCAAGTGAGTGTGTCGAGGTTGAACAGGTGCGGAATCGCCGCCGCTTTGACCTTCGGGCCGAGCTCGATCTGGCCTTTCAACAACAGGAAGTCGTTGCCGATTGGATCGTACTGGACATAGTCGTAGGTGTGCGGCGGCAGCGGTGAGCCGTCCGGATAGACCGTGTCGGGATAGACCGCGCCCTCCCCGTAGTCGTCGGCCTCACCGTCAACGAAACCGTCGCTCAGGCGCCGCCACTCGCGGCTTGAGAGATCGAACGCGTGCACGTCAGAGCCGAAGTAATCATTGTGCCCGCCGCCAAAAACAATCATCGAGCCTGCGGACCCAAAGCGTGACGCATAAACCGCCCCGTTCCAGGCTTCCGTAATCGAGGAAAAGCCAACACGACCGCGCCAGGGCGCGATCCAGTCGCGGCCGGTGAGTCTTCGAAGGCGCTCTTTGGTGGTTTTTGGGGGATTGAGGGCCGGGTCGCGAGCCGGATCGTTGTCTTCCAGGTAACGCGTGCCGACAGACGTGGGCGGCAGACCCAGATCCGGCGTCTCGCCAGAGACCCGGTACCAGTGGCCTGGCTCCATGGCCGTTGCCCAGTCGGGACATTCCGGGGTGCCGTCTGCTGGCGTGCTCATAGTGAGAGCGTAAGGGATTCAGGGATTGGCGGCCATGGCAACGAACACAAAAAAAACCCCGCACGAGGCGGGGCTTTTTTGGATCATGTCAGGACTAGACTCTCCGTCGGCGTCGCGTCAAACCAACTCCAACCAGACCTAAGCCCAAGAGCGCCAGCGTGCCGGGCTCAGGGACGTTGTTGGGTGGCGGTGGCGGCTCGCCCCCACCGCACCCGCCGGAGAAGGACGAGAGGGGTTCTGTGGTCGTGCCGTTAAACGTGGCCACGATACAGTCGAGCCGCACCTGCGCGGTCGACGGCGCACTGAACTGAATCCATGCGACGCCTGCGAACAGGTCACCGAATGACGCTATGTACCCAATCTGGTTCGTCAAGACGCCAGCCGGGTCGCCCGCGTTCGCACCCTCGTAAAACGTGACCGCACCTGTGGTGTCGGGGTCTGTATAAGCCATGCCCATCTCGAGAGTCGTGGATTCCCCGTTGCTGCCCTCGACCGTGATCGCATTCTCGGCGCCCGTACCTTTTCCGGTCAGAAGGAAATAGAACGAGTCCAGGGTGAACGCCAGCAAATCGCCCGAACTGTCAGGTCCTGGGTTTGCGGGTCCCCCTTGCGAGGTTGGCCCATTTTCGGGACGCGTCATTCGGGGCAGCACGCCCTGCGTGCCTTCGATCAGGCAGCTACCATTGCCGCCGGCCGTCGAGTCGGCACAGAGTGTGGAGGATTGCAGGTTGGTCGGGTCGAAGACGAAATTGTTGTCCACGTCGCTATACCACTTCCAGCCGTTGCTAGCATCATCGAAGTGAATCAGCTGGGTGACCGGATCGGCGTTTGCCGACGAACCGAAGGCCAGCACAGCGGCCAGCAATGCGCCGCCGAGGGATTTAATCAGGTTTCTTGTTTTCATTGAGCCAGGTCCTAAGTTGTATGTATTCCTGCCTTAATTAAAGCAATTCGCGTGCCAAAAAGAAAAAAACTATTTGGGACAAGGGCTTAGGATTTCTCACCCGTTGAGGTCGGGAGCGTTCTGTAAGAAACATCGACACTTTATTCATGCACTCGACGAAGAATTATGTAAAGTATCGTTCCACATAGGGGGCGAGGAACTGCCAGGTTTGGAGGAACAATACGCACGGCCACAACCCTGACTGCGAATTGGCCCGGCACCTGCCTGTTCGACGGTTGGTCATTAGCCGCCTGTGGCAGCCCACCCGTTCGCGTGCATGGCCTCGTAAGAATTAGAGCGTACAACGCTCAAAAGCCCCGACATCGATACGCCAGACCTGCTGCCGCACACGCGCGCTTGTCGGGTGCACGTACTCTAATGCATGCGAACTCGGAGAATTCGATCAATACCGTCTTGATCTCCGAATGTCTGCTGCACGCCTATAGACCATTCTCATTATCGTGCAATTATGCATGCTTCAGCGCACGGCTCATCGGATCTTCTGACGGCGTTGAGTCGCCGCAGGCTGCCAAGAGCAAGACGGCGAGCAGTCCGAAGGCGCGAATTTTATGCTCAGTCAGCTCGCAGGTCCTCTGGTGGCATAGGAACCGTGCTGCTTTCAGTTGTCGCTTTGAACCCGGCGGCAATTGTCCAACCCGGATTGCCATTCGGGTCGAAGGCATACGC
>JABDOQ010000018.1 GCA_013043165.1 Woeseiaceae bacterium
GTCGGTCATGAATGACAAAGAGCTGCAGATGACTGCAGAAGTAATGGCGCGTGTCGGAAAAGCGCTCGACCGGCTGCCGGGGAAATAGCTGTCTGAGCGCAGCATGCAACGTAGCCAAAGCTGATCAGGCGGCTTCGTTGAGGCTCCAATCGTAGTCCCTGAATTCGACTTTATAACCATCGGCCCGCTCGAGGTCGCCCTGCAATTCGCCGCTCGCCAGTGTGCTGATGTAGTCGATCAGGCCTGAGTATCGAAGTCGTTTTCGTCGTATTATTGCCGCGTGCAAACCGTCATCGACATCCGTGGCCTTACGAAGACTTACGCCGGTGGGTTTGAGGCGCTCAAGAACGTCAGCCTTGCCATCAATAAAAGCGAGATCTTCGCGCTGCTGGGACCGAACGGTGCCGGCAAGACGACATTGATCAATATTGTCTGTGGCATGACCCGCCTGACTGAGGGTGAAGTACTGGTCGACGGACACGATATCGTCAGCGACTTTCGCCTGACCCGCGCGAAGATTGGTCTCGTGCCGCAGGAAATGCCGACGGAGAGCTTCGAAACGGTGTGGAACACCTGCCGTTTCAGCCGAGGTCTGTTCGGCAAGGCCGCCAATCCTGAGCACCTGGAGAAAGTGCTGAAGTCGCTATCTCTCTGGGACAGGAAAGACACGAAAAGCATGGAATTATCCGGTGGCATGAAGCGCCGCGTGCTTATTGCGAAAGCGCTGGCCCATGAGCCCGATATCCTGTTTCTCGACGAGCCGACCGCAGGCGTCGACGTCGAGCTTCGTCAGGACATGTGGAACGTAGTCAAGGCGCTACGCGAGGAGGGCGTGACTGTCATACTTACCACGCATTATATTGAAGAAGCAGAGCAGCTTGCCGATCGCGTTGGCGTCATCAACCACGGCGAAATTATTCTCGTTGAGGAAAAGGAAAGACTGATGCGAGAGATGGGCAAGAAACAGCTCACGCTGCACCTGTACGAACAGCTCGACAGGGTTCCGCCGGCGCTCGGCAAATACAATCTTGAGTTAAGTGACGACAGGCAGGCACTCACCTACAACTACGACACGAAAGGCGAACATACGGGCATTACCGATTTGATTAAAGAACTACGTGACGCGGAAATTCGTTTTAATGATCTGCAAACGTCGCAGAGTTCGCTTGAGGATATCTTCGTCGACCTGGTACACAAAGCCTAATGAACTTTCATGCCATAAAAGCCATTTACCGCTACGAAATGGCGCGCATGTTCCGGACCGTGGTGCAGAGCATCGTTGCGCCGGTACTATCCACGTCCCTGTATTTCGTGATTTTCGGTTCCGCCATTGGTTCGCGAATTACCGAAATCGACGGCGTCAGCTATGGATCGTTTATTGTGCCGGGCCTGATCATGCTTTCGGTCATGACCGAAAGCATTTCAAATTCATCGTTCGCTATTTACTTCCCGAAATTCACGGGCACGATCTTCGAAGTGCTGTCGGCGCCCGTGTCATACGCCGAAGTGTTGCTGGGCTACGTCGGCGCGGCTGCGACCAAGTCGGTTATCATTGGCACCATCATTCTGGCGACAGCGAGCCTGTTCGTCGACCTCGAAATCGCGCACCCGTTCATCATGGTCGCGTTCCTGTTGCTCACCTGTGTGTCGTTCTGCCTGTTCGGCTTTATTCTCGGAATCTGGGCTGACGGCTGGGAAAAGCTGACGATCGTGCCGATACTGGTAATCATGCCATTGACGTTTCTGGGCGGCACGTTCTATTCGATCAGTATGCTGCCGCCAGCGTGGCAGACCATCAGCCTGTTCAACCCGGTGGTTTACCTGATCAGTGGTTTCCGCTGGAGCTTCTATGAAAACGCCGATGTCAGCGTCGCACTGAGCCTGGGAATGGCAATTACGTTCCTGGCTGCCTGCCTGTTATTCGTGCGCTGGGTTTTCAAGACAGGCTACAAACTCAGAACCTGAGCCTGCTTTCGAGTTGACGGCGCCGTCATTCTGACAGCGTGTATTCGTCAATAACTTTTGCTATGGCCTCGGCGCACACCGCGCAAAAAGCCTCGTAGCGCGTGAACATCAGGCAGTTCTGTTCAGAACGGTAATAGCCCTCGGCCTGGTAATTGGCACCCTCAAAGGCACCGACCACATCTTTGTTTCCGGACTGCTCGAATAATTTGTCGACGTATTCCTTGGTGTATCGAAACAATGCATTCATTTCGGCTTCGCTGACGTTGGCGGCGCGCATTTCGGTGCGGCGCTTCTGCACCGCGATCGAGTGCTCTTCATACCTGGCTTTTGGCCAGGTTGTCGGCAACGGCGTACCGGGAATTACCAGGTGTCTCCACTTCAGGTTGTCTGGGTCGAGCAGCGCCGTGACGTTGGGCTCGTAGGGTTCCGTAATCTCGCCAGGGGCCTCGTAGGCGACCGAACTGGTGTAGTACTCGTCCGCCAGGCCGGCAAAGTGGTGCCCGAATTCATGAACAAAAAGATACGGCGCCCACTCGCTGTTTGCAGCAGCCGTGCTGAAGAGGCCGTATATCCCGCCGCCACCGTAGACCTCGGTATTCGTCAGGATTTCGACGAAATCGTAGGGTGCGGACGACGCGATACGGCGCATCGACTTGTTATCAAATGTCAGGATATAGCGCTCCGAGCGGAACGCGTCATAGGTTGCGCCAATGGGTGAATCGCGATACGTGCCCGTGGATGGTCTCGATACGCCGGATTCGGCAGCAGCTGGTGCAAGGGCCCAGATATTGAAGTCGTCCTTGCGTTCTTTGAACGGAGAGGTTGCAAAAAGAAGGTCCGCCAGTTCTTTTGCCCTGATTATGAAAGCATCGTGTTCTTCGGCGGTGTAACCATCCCCCATGAGCAACAGATCAACCGTTGTCGCGGGATCACCGCCCTCGTAAATGGCGACGACCTCGTCTACGTACCTCGCCGATTCCTGATGCACGAGCACGTCGTTCGGATCGAGTTTGATACGCCATATTTCCTCGAACTGGTTTTTCGGGCCGCGCTTTTTCAGCACGAGTTCGAAGACATCGTCCTGTGCCGGAAATCGTACCGATTCGTGAAAAGAACGATTAATTTGCCGCGCTTCAGAAGTGGTTTCCCATTCACCGTAAATGCTGCTGAAGCTTCGTGACCACGCCGTCTTGCCGTTCCCGACGATTTCAAAAAGGTATTTGCCGCGCAACGTCTGATCTATTGGCTGTGCCAGATTTCCTGGCCACGGTAGCGCTTCGATGACCACCTGGTCCAGGCTGAACAATTCCATCGCCTGATTGCCACCATGGAAAAAATCAACGCGCATCGTTGCGGGAGTTTCCGCGGCACCGCCAGGCGCGGACAAAGCCACAAGAACCAGGATAACGAAAGCATGTTTTCTCATAACATTCACCAATCAGGCGATTCAGGCAACGACACCAAATATTCGACCGACGCCCGCCGTCAGCGCCATCGCGAACGCGCCCCAAAAAAGAACCCTGATGCTACCGAGCGCTATTGGCGCACCGCCGGCACGTGCGGCGAGACCGCCCAGAAACGCGAGGAAGACGAGAGACGACGCGGCGACTGCCGGTATCAGCTGCGGCCCAGGTACGGCCCAAGCGACGACGAGTGGCAGTGCGGCTCCCACTAAAAAAGTTCCTGCAGAAGAAAGCGCCGCCTGGACAGGCTGCGCGGTGACGACGTGCGAAATTCCTATTTCGTCCCTGGCATGCGCCGCCAGCGCGTCGTGGGCCATCAGTTGGTCGGCAACCTGCAATGCCAGTTCGGGTTCAAGCCCCCGACCTTCGTAGATTTCGGCAAGTTCCTCTTTCTCGGTCTCGTAGTTTTCCTCGAGCGATATCCGTTCGAGTTCGAGGTCGGCGTTCTCGGTATCCGACTGGGAGCTGACGGAAACGTACTCGCCAGCCGCCATCGACATTGCGCCTGCGACTAATCCGGCAACGCCGGCAAGAATAATATTATCGTGAACGGAGCTTGCTGCAGCAACGCCGATGATCAGGCTTGCTGTCGAGACGATACCGTCGTTGGCGCCCAAAACCGCAGCGCGCAGCCAGCCCACGCGATGCGCTCTGTGTTGTTCGTGGTGACTCATGGAATAGCTCGCTGGAAAATAGTTAAGAAGGGAAGCGATCATTCAAATTTGATCGGCATCCTACCACGCGTATAGTGATTGTTCTCGCCACCAGGCAGAGGGCAGCCGATGTACCGAATCATGCTCATGGCTACGCTCGTGTTCGCGGGGGAGATTATTTTTGGTCTGCCTTTTCACACGGCACGATTTTTCCGGCCAACACTGCTCGAGGCCTTCGAATTCACCAATACGCAGCTCGGTGATGTATTCGCGGTCTATGGCGTGACAGCGATGATCGCGTATTTCCCCGGCGGCATGCTGGCGGATCGATTTTCGGCGAGAGCTCTGTTAACCACCTCACTGGTTGCGACGGGGGCCGGTGGCTTCTATATGGCGACGTATCCCGGGACCATGGGTATGGCGCTGCTTTACGGTTACTGGGGCGTAACGACCATTTTGCTATTTTGGGCCGCGCTCATTCGCGCCACCCGGGAATGGGGCGGCGTCACATCGCAAGGCAGGGCATTTGGCATTCTTGAGGGTGGCAGGGGAGTCGCGGCCGCGCTGTTTGCGACCATGGCTGTTGCGGTACTGGCAGGGATCCTGCCCGAAAACGCGAATGTGATAAGTAACGAAGAACGCCGCGTCGCGTTTCGCGCCGTCATACTGCTGTATTCATTCGCCGCCATTGCAACAGCCCTGCTCACCTGGTTTCTGATTCCCGCGGTAAAACATGTTGGTGACTCCAGTCAGAGCCTGTTTCACGGAGCCGCGGTCGTTGTTACTCGGCCACTCGTATGGGCGCAGGCGGCAGTCATAATCTGCGCCTATTGCTGTTACAAAGGTCTGGACAATTACTCGCTTTATGCCGTGCAGGTTCTCGGCATGAATGAAGTGGAGGGTGCACAGCTATCGGCTTACGGCGCCTACGTTCGACCATTCGCGGCCGTTGCGGCCGGCCTGCTCGCAGACCGTTGGAGCGCGAGCAAGACCATAGGCAGTTCATTCATTGTTCTGCTTTTTGCTTATGCGATGCTCTCATTTGCCCTGCCGGATGGCCCAGGGTTAGCGGTCATCTATGCAAATATTTTCGTCAGCTTCTTCGCTGTGTTCGCGCTACGCGGCGTGTATTTCGCACTTCTGGAAGAAAACAGGACACCGGCATATTTCACGGGGGCCGTGACAGGCATGGTCTCGTTCGTGGGCTACACGCCGGAAATCTTTTTCGCGCCGATTACAGGCCGAATCCTGGATGCGTCGCCAGGCATCGTCGGGCATCAAAACTACTTCCTGTTTCTGACGGCCGTCGCCGTGATTGGCATCCTCGTCGTGGCAGGCCTGCTGCGACTACAGCGATCAAACTCGCATGTGAGTTGGCCGAATGACGCAGCGCGTGACATGAAATCGGTCACGAAATAATTGTCGCCGATGGCAGGTCTACTTGATTATTGCTGCGGGAGCATCTCATGTCGAACACAGTCCGAATAAAAGAGCAATTACAAAGAAACGCAGTTGCGCTAATTAGCCTCGTCATCGCTATCAGCAGCCTTGGTTATAACACCTGGCGGAACGAGGCCAGTGAGCACAACCGCAACCAACGCCTTTTGTCGATGGAGGTGCTGCGAAACGTCGGAGAACTTCAGCAGGTCGTCTATCATCGTCATTGGGACATGGATGCCACCGACAAGGGCAACCCACGCACTGGCTGGGCGCTCGTGTTGACCATCAAGGATCTTGCACAGGTACTCGATGGGCAGGTGCCGGTGTCGGGGACTGGGCTGTGGCAGGTCTGGGACAGGAATTGGCAGGGGCTGGGGCCGGACAGAGAAAGCTATGACGAAATAATTGACGCCATCGCGACGCTGCGAAAAGACACGCATGCATTGCTGCAAAGCCTCGACTAAAGCATAATTTTCGACCTGTAGAATTTTTGCGCAATTGGGGAAAATCATGCTTAAGTACATCGTCTTGCTGCTGGCGGTGACGCTCGCTGCCTGCCAACCGGCAGAGGAATCTGGAACTGACAGCGCCGCCGACAAGACGGCAGCCGGCGAATCGGCAATGAAAAACACTCGGCTTGCGACGGTACTCGGTGCACAGCCAGAGGAAGTTCAGGCTCGTTATCAATATCGTCATCCAAAGGAAACACTGGAGTTTTTGGGTATTGAGCCGGGCATGACCGTGGTAGAGGGGCTCCCGGGACGTGGCTGGTACACGAAAGTATTGCTGCCCTATCTCGGGAAAGACGGACATTTGATCGGCGCCAACTATGCCATGGATATGTGGCCGAATTTTGCGTTCGCCAACGCCGAATTCCTGAAGACGCAAAGCACCTGGACGACGGACTGGCCGGTCGGTGCGGAAGAATGGCGCGACCAGGACAGTGCAACGATCGCCGCTTTCAATTTTGGCGCGATGCCCGATTCGATGACCGGCACGGCTGACGCTGTTTTCCTGGCAAGGGTGCTACACAACCTCGCGAACTTCGACGACGAAGGCGGTTTCCTTAGCGAGGCGATGGCAGACGTATTTGCCGTGCTCAAGCCCGGCGGTGTGTTGGGCATCGTGCAGCATCAGGCGCGTGACGACATGTCGGATGAATTCGCCGACGGAAGTCACGGCTATCTCAAGAAATCGTTCGTCATCGCCGCGGCGGAGCAGGCGGGATTCGAATTTGTCGCTGAAAGCGATATCAATGAGAACCCGGCAGATCAGCCTGGCGAGGATGACGTCGTCTGGCGCCTGCCGCCGACCCTGGGCACCAGCCAGGACAATCCGGAGCTCAAGGCCGAGATGCAGGCGATCGGCGAATCAAACCGCATGACGCTGATGTTTCGTAAGCCTCAGTAGACATTCAGTCCGTCAGGTCGAGTCCGATGATGACAGGGTCGTGATCCGAAGCGCGGTACGGTGACTTCGGGTCGAATAATGCCGGGTCACGGTCGTGCTCGAGGTTGTAGTCGAGCACGGCCGGTTCGTCGGCATTGATGTGCCACTCGATCGTGTCGACGACCTGCGGCACGAGACTTACCGAGGCGATGGCATGATCCAGTGCACCTGCCTGTGCGTCAAATACGAACGAGTACGCGTCGTTCCGTGCGTCGAGCAGATTCGTGAAACCTGCGTCTCGTAGCGCGGTCAGTGGATCCTCCCGCGTGTAGGCGTTGAGATCGCCGATGATCAGGTAGTCGGGGTCATTGCTGTTGGTAGGATCGGTCGCGACCCAGTCTGCGATTGCGGCTGCGGCGCTGGTGCGTGTCTGGTTGCAGTTGCCCTGGCCATCGTTGAGATTGGGGTCACCGTCTGCTTCGCAGGATGAACCCTTGGACTTAAGGTGATTCACGACAACGGTCAGTTTCGCACCGTTGGCGAGAAAATTGAACGACTGTGCGAGTGCAGGTCGATTTCGAACATCGTTAAACCTCGAATCAACGCTTCGATCCAGCAGCGCAAATGCACCGGCCAGGCCAACTGACGAGGACTTGTAGATAAAACCGGTCTTGATTGCGTCATCATGAACAGTGCCGGTGTTGAGGAACGCGTATTCGTCGGTTCCGACTCTGGCATTCAACTCGTCAACGATCATCTGCAGTGAGGCGCTGCTGTTGTTTTCCAGTTCCACAAGACCGACGATATCCGCGTCCAACAACGCCAGGGCCGAAACGGTCTTCGCGAGCTGCCTGGCCAGTTCCTGGTTGCTATCGGCACCGCGACAGCCGTCATTGCGCTGCGGGCCACAAACGCTTTGCCCCGAATCCACGGTTGAGAAAAAATTCAGCACGTTGAAACTGGCAATGTGCAGGTTGCCACCGACAGTCGGGCTGCCGGGTCGGGGGTTCACCGAATTGAATTCCGGTTCGGCCGTTGGCATCAGGCGCCAGGCCTCATTGCCATTGCCGCCGCTGCCACGCGAATAGCGCAGGTTTCCCGTGACCCCCGAGACAGTATCGCCGGTGCGAATTGAATAGCCGGCGCCGCCGGCTTTGAGAAAGCGAATTGTTCCCGGGTTTGACGATCGCCGGCCGTCGTCGAGCTCCAGGCTCCGGCGTGCATTCGACGCCCTGTGTGCAGCGTAGGCCGCAGGGTCGGGTGCATTGGAATTGGTGAATTGAAAGAGGCGTCCGCCTTCAGAGAGGCCGACTGCGCCAAACTGTTCGAGGTTGCGCAGGTTGCTGACGGCCAATGTCTGAGGAAACCGCAGCAACATCCCTTCATAGCGTTCGAAATCGGCGACGAGGTCACCATCACTGTTTGTTGTCGTGCCATCGGCAGGTAGATTTACCGCTGTTGCCTGTACCGTTCCGGACCCGACAACATCGACTGTGGGTTCAGTAATCTGGGTCTCGCCAAAATACTCGTTTACGGTCCCGGTAACGTTGACACGGTCGCCGCTACGGACATCAGTAGCGGGATTTGTGCCATCGAACACGAAAACGCCCTCGGACGTCATGGCATTCCCGTCCGGTGTTTCCTGCTGAACGTAGAAACCACCGAGATTGTTAGCGACGTCAGCATCGTTGTCCTGAAAGTCGCCCGTAACGATGCCGGAAATGACAACCCTGTTGCCGGCGAGCGGGCTCGATGACCCGCTTCCCTGCACTTCGGCTATTGGCGTCACGCCGGACGGCGGCAGCGACTCAGTCGCTGCCGGGTTACTGACCCCGCCGCAGGCCGTGAGCATGATAAAACCAAAGAAGATCGTAGCGAAACGCATCCGATCCAGTCTAACGCTTCTGTCAGGTCATATCGAACACGAGGAACTCAGCTTCGCTGACAGCCGCAATTTGCAGAGACTGCTCGTCTTGCATCTGCGCGCCATCACCGGCCGAAAGTCGCTGACCGTTGACGGCAATGTCTCCGTCGACCACCTGAACGAACACCTTGCGATCAGGCTGCAAATCGAGAGAAACCGCGTGGCCTGGTTCGAGAACGCTCGCATAAAGGTTGACGTCCTGATGAATCGTTATTGAGCCATCACGGCCATCCCGCGAACCGACCAGCCGCAGGCGATTGAGCTTATCGTCACGCGAAAATCTCGTCTGTTCATAACCGGGCTCGAGGCCATTCTTCTCAGGGTAGATCCAGATTTGCAGCAGGTGCAGCTCTTTGTCATTTGAATGATTGAACTCGCTGTGTTGCACGCCGGTGCCCGCGGTCATGCGCTGTATTTCTCCCGCGCTGATTACCGTGCCATTACCCATGCTGTCTTTATGTGCAATCGCACCGTCTATGACGTAGGTAACGATTTCCATATTCTTGTGTGGATGCGTTCCAAAGCCTTTTCCGGGTGCGATGCGATCTTCATTGATGACGCGAACCTTGCCAAACTCCACGCGCTCCGGATTCTGGTATTCCGCGAACGAAAACGTGTGTTTCGCGCGCAGCCAGCCGTGATCGGCGCTGCCTCTCGTTTCGGATTGAATGACGTCCAACATGATTTTTTACTCCTCAGCTTTACGCGGCCCGCGTTTCGAGGTGAACAACGTCTGCTATACGGGTACGTGCTGCATCCATCGACTCTTCCGCCCGGCTGTTCAGCCGGTCGGCAGCGATGACTTCTACGTCGCTAATACCGATAAATTCAAGAACGTGTTTGAGATGCGGTGTCGCGAAGTCGACGGCGCTGCCTACGGGAACACCGCCGGTCGCAACGACTATATAAGCTTTCTTGCCCTCGAGCAGGCCTTTGGGTCCATTGTCCGTGTATCGAAACGTCAGCCGTGCGCGCGCGATCATATCGATCCATGCTTTCAGTGCAGCGGGAATTGAGAAATTGTATATCGGCGTGCCGATAACGAGAACATCGGCGTCTTTGAGCTCGGTAACCAGGCTATCCGAAAACGCCAGTGCATCGCGATGCTGAGCTGTGCGAGACTCCTCCGGCGTAAAGTTGGC
The DNA here is from genome assembly GCA_013043165.1 of Woeseiaceae bacterium. Lineage (GTDB taxonomy): Bacteria > Pseudomonadota > Gammaproteobacteria > Steroidobacterales > Woeseiaceae > UBA1847. The sequence continues at coordinate 9,977 of JABDOQ010000018.1, forward strand.
TTCGATCCAGGCGGCATCGACGAATGGCATGCCTTTCGACAAATCGCGGCGAACCGTTTGCACGTTGCCAAGACGATCCTCCAGTGCCGCGATCAAATCCTGCGTCAGCTTGCGACTGGCCGACCTTGCGGTCCGTCCGCTCGCACTTACTTCGAGAACCCGCGTTTTCGTGTCCTGCATGTCACTATCTCCTGTCAGGGGCCAGCCCCATTTCTGTAAAATCAGTATCGATGTTGACAATATCGAGATAAAGTCTACTCTGCAGATATAATTGTTCTAAAAATAGCAACAATATGGATAAATTTGAGGATTTACGGGCGTTTGTGGCCGTCGTCGAGGCCGGGAGTTTCACCGCCGCCGCGGATCGCCTGAATACCGCAAAATCGGCCATCAGCCGACGCGTATCGGCGCTGGAAGAGCGCCTGGGCGTTCAGCTGCTGCGCCGCACGACACGGGTTCTTAACCTGACCGAGACCGGCAGCAGCTTTTACGAACACAGCGCCCGGATACTGGCCGATCTGAACGAGGCCGAAGCCGCGGTCCAACAGGCGCATGGAGAGCTCCGCGGCACGCTGCGGGTTGCGTTGCCCCTGTCGTTCGGCGTCCGCCATATGTGCACGCCGATTGCGGCTTTTAGCAAGCTGCATCCGAAAGTGGAGTTCGACCTCGATCTCAATGACCGCCGCATCGACCTGATCGGCGAGGGAGTCGACGTAGCCCTGCGCATCGGGCGGCTGCAGGATTCATCGCTAATCGCACGACGACTATTCGACGTGCGCGCCGTCGTGTGTGCGTCGCCACACTACCTTAGTGCGCATGGCGAGCCGCAAACGCCCGAAGAATTGCGCGATCATCGTTGTCTCGTTTATTCGAACCTCGCAGAGCCCGACAAATGGACCTACGTCGACAAGGAGGAAAACAAACGTGTTGTCGAAATCAACCCCGTCATGTCGGCAAGCAGCGGTGATTTCCTGGCAAACGCCGCGGCGCATGGTATGGGCCTCGTCATTCAACCCACGTTCATTGCGTCCGAATCAATTCGACGCGGCAATCTTGTGCCGGTTTTGACGGGCTATGACTGGCCCATAACCCCGGCCTACGCAATTTATCCGCCTACACGACATCTTTCGTACCGGGTGCGTGCTTTTATCGATTATCTGGCAGAGCGCTTTTCCGGCACGCCGCGGTGGGATCGCGACTGCGGGCTGACTACGTCGAAGCAGGGCTCAGCGACTTGAAGGCGGCCAGCGCTCGCTCGCGAGATGACTTGAGATCGACAACGGGCGCCGGGTAATTTTCGCCTATCGTGACGCCAGCTTCGCCCAGAACGTCCGCGGGTGCTTCCCAGGGGTTGTGAATGAACTTGTCCGGCATCGCGCTGAGCTCGGGCACGTAGTGCCGGACGTAGCTGCCCTCCGGGTCGAATTTCTTACCCTGTGTAACCGGGTTGAAAATCCTGAAGTAGGGGGCCGCGTCTGCACCGCAGCCAGCGATCCACTGCCAGCTCGCGCTGTTGTTCGCGAGATCGGCATCGACGAGCGTATCCCAAAACCACTTTGCGCCGTGGTGCCAGTGCTGCAACAGGTTCTTGACCAGGAACGAACCGACAATCATGCGCACCCGATTGTGCATGTAGCCAGTACGCCAGAGCTCGCGCATGCCGGCATCGACGATCGGATAACCCGTCTCGCCCTGCTGCCAGCATCTTAGCGACTCGTCGTCCTCTCGCCAGGGAAAGCGATCAAACTTGCGCTGCAGATTGTC
>JABDOQ010000039.1 GCA_013043165.1 Woeseiaceae bacterium
TTCATTCGCAAGACCAACGTGATCGAGTGGCTCATCCTCGCAGTGGCTACCGTACTGCTTTATTGGCCGACCCTGCTCACTGACGGTGCCGGTTTGGTGCTGGTCGCCATTGTTTATCTCAGTCAAAAAGCTCGCAACAAACGCGATGAAAGTTCGGGCTTGGCGACTGTAACCTAGATTTCAAAACACCTGGACGCCGGCATGCTTCCCAACATAAAAACGATACTCTACTGCACGTCACTGGGCCCTCACGCCCCGTACATCTTTGGCTATGCCTGCTTAATGGCAAAAAAGCTGGACGCCAGGATAGTGGCGCTGCACGTCATCGAAACGCTCAGCCGTAAACAGAAGACGATGCTGGATGGTTACGCCGGTCAGGGACGTCTGCACAAGTTAATGGAGGAAGCGCGAAAGCAGGCAATCGCAGAGTTTCCCAAGCAGCTGCAGGGAAGACTAGCGGCGGTTTGCGGTGCCGAGGAGTTCAAGCGGCTGGTCAGTGACGTGCTGATCCTGGACGGCGATGCCGAGGCGCAAATTCTCGAGACGATCGCTACGAAGAACGCCGACCTCGTTGTCGTCGGCGCCCACACGGAAAGCTCACTCATCGACCGCATGATCGGCAGCACGGCGCGGTCGCTGGTAAAAAAATCACCGGTTCCGGTCCTGGTAGTGCAGGTACCGGAGGGGAGGTAACAGGTTCTTGAGGCGCGTTACCGGCGCACAGCCGTGAAAAAGTCTGCGGCGACATACGTAAACCGTAAACGCCTCACTGTATAAAGATTAACCAAAGGAGAAGACGATGAAAATCAGGAAATGCATGACAGTAATAACGGGAATGGTAGCAAGTCTCGTCATCGCTGCTCCTGCCTGGGCAGGTGCAGAGCTAAAGATCGATGACGAATCTTCCATCAACCTTGGCTTCCGCGCACAGGTCCTCGCGAAATTTATCGAGAGTGACCTCAATGGCGACGACAGCTTCGACAATTACACCGACTTTCAGGTGCGCCGCGCGCGCATCCGGCTGCTAGGCAAGGTCAACAAGCACATCAGCGCCTTCCTGCAGACCGAGCTCGGCAGTGGCGCGGGTGGCAGCGGCAGCGACGTGCGCCTGATCGACGCGTTCGTCACGGTCAATTACAACCCGTGGGCCCGCATCTATGCCGGCATTAACATGGCGCCGGCCTCGCGGCAAGCGACGACCAGCTCCGGCGGCTTGATGACGATGGACCGCCCGGGCAACAACTACAAGAACCTGACCTGGGGCACGCGCGCGCTGCGCAACTTCTCTACGTCGACGGTTGGGACTACGGACGGCGGCCTTCGAGGTGACGTGGACGTGCGTGATGTGGGCGCGACCCTTTTCGGCTCCGGCAGCCTGAGCGACACGTCTCATCTCAAGTATTACCTCGGCTTCTACGACGGCATACAGGCCTCCGGCGCCAGCAAGTCCGACAGGAACCTGCGCATGACCGCGCGCGCCCAGTGGAACCTCTTCGACGCTGAGGCCGGCTACTACAACCTCTCGACCTATGTCGGCAAGAAGAAGACGCTGGCTTTCGGCATCTCCTATGACGTGCAGGACGAGGTCCAGGTTGCGGATGGCAGCGGTCTGCTCAGCGCTGGCGCCTACGGCGACTACGCCTACTACAGCGTCGACGCGTTTGCCGAGTGGCCGATGGGCGACGGCACGCTGACGGCCGAGGCGGCATTCTCCAATCTCGACCTCGACGGCGCCGATAGCGCCGCGCTGCAATCGGAAGGCGACGGCTTCTACGTGCAGGCAGGCTACCTGTTGCCGAACAACTGGCAGCCGTGGGTCGAATACGAGTCCTGGGACTCCGATGCCACCAGCCGCGTAGGTGACTACGACTCCTACCGTGTCGGCATCTCGTATTTCTTCAAGGGCCACAACGCCAACGTGAAGGCCGGTATCGAGAACTTCAGCACCGACGTACCTTTCGACGGCAATGAGGATTCTTCAACCGCGTTTATTCTTGGCTTCTACATCACTTATTGATCGTTTCGTTTCGATCGATGCGACCGGCCCCCGTCAGCGACTGGCGGGGGTCGCTTTCGCTTTACGCGCAGGCGGCAAACGATGTTGACCCGACCTATTTTCCCGCGACGTGTGCGCCCCGGGCTGCAACTCACGGCGGCGCTTTCCCTGGCCATCCTGCTCGCCCCGATGCCGCTTGTGTCGGCCGCGGTCACGCCCGACGACCCCTTGGTCGACGACGTTGTGCGCATGCTGGATGCGGGCATCGAATCGGACCTGGTCGTAAGCTGGCTGAAGACGGGTGACAGACGGCCCGCAGCACTGAGCGCCGATGCACTCATCGTATTAAGTGAGGCCAAGGCTTCACGGGAACTCATCGAATTGCTGCTGTCGATGGCGCCGCGCACTGCACCGGCCGCGACTGCGCGAGCATTGCCGCCGGAACCTGAGGTAACAAAAAAAGACTGCTGCCTCGTCGATTTCTCGGTCGAGTACCGTGCGACCGAAGACACGGAGGGCGAGGAATTCGAGCAGCCGGGACGCGACCTGTATCTTTATGTCGATGGACAGTTTCTGGCACGCCTCGAATCGCAGGGCAACATCGCATCCGGCGGGCCCGTGCGTTTCAAAGCACAGCTGGCGCCCGGCGCGCATGCATTGCGGTTTACGAGGCAGCTGCATACGCGCACCAAATACGGTGCGAGTGGCGACAGCTGGGATCATGAAACCACGGTAAGCCCCAGCATTATCAAATTCGAAGTCGAGCCGGACGCCTTCTGGCAACTGGACTTAAGCTGGGCACAAAGCGAGTTTTCTACATACGGACCGCTTAACTGGCACTGGTCCAGGAATGGCGTCGAGGTCGACGGAGAAACGCGGGCCGGCGAATTTCGCGAACAGTGGCCGTTCCTTTGCGAAGACGTTGAAATCAGCAGGGACAGTGGAGCGATCTCCGCATGGCGCGCACGAGATCGTCTCAAAAGCTGCGTCAATTGGTCATCCCTCTGGCCGGCCGGCATCGCAACCGATCGCGCGAAGGTACTGGCAGAACTTGGCCGTTTCGAATTTGAGCCGCCGCTTCGCTAGCGCTGCGGCCTGAATAAAGCGCGTCCCGTTGGGATCGGATAATTCTGACACCTTTTTCGGCGTATGCTTGATGCGGCCAGGCTCGACCAAGCGGACAACCGATGTCAGAAAGATTCATTCAAGGGCTGCTCAACCAGTGCTGGATGATACTGGTTGTCATCACGGCTATCACGCTGCTATCAGCCGCGACGGCGAGCCGCGTCAATTTCGATAGCTCGATCGAGTCCTGGTTCATCGAATCAGACCCCAGCCTCGCCACGTACAACGCGTTCACGGACATTTTCGGGGCGGACCAGATCGTTGTCGTCGGCGTTTTCGCCGAGGACCTGTTCGACGGCAAGGTTCTTCGCGCCATACAGCAAATTTCCGACCAGGCAGGCAAGCTGCAATTCGTCGAACGAGTGCAGTCGATCACGAACTCCCCGATCGCTCGCCGCATTGGCGGCATCGACGTCGCCGGCTTCCGGGAGCAGGTACTCGCCAGCCCGCTGCAGCGCGCGACACTTTTGTCAGCGGATGCCCGGGCGATGGCCATCGTCATTTACTACTCGCGAAGCGGCAAAAGCGACCGGCAGAAGCACGAGTTCGTGATCGAGCTCCGGGGGATCGTTCGAGACGCTATCGGCAATCTCGACGCCACTGTCGCGATCACGGGTGGGCCCTTGATCGGAGAGGCGGCAAAGGGCAGGAATGCCGACGACATGGCGACGATATTTCCGCTCATGATTTTCCTTATCGTAGTCATCACGTACGTGGTATTCCGCAAAGTTCCCCTGACGCTGTTGCCGCTGGCCGTCGTGGCGATCGCCGTGACCTGGGCATTCGGCCTTATGGGCCTGCTCGGCTGGAACATGTCGATGATCTCCGCCATCCTTATTCCGTTAATCCTTGCCGTCGGTGTCGCGCACTCGATTCACATTATCTCGGGATACCGGCGCAACCTGGAACGCGGCATAGTCGCGGACGAAGCCGTGCAGCGCAGCGTTGTGCGGCTTCTCAAGCCGTGTTTCTTCGCGAGCCTGACGACGGCGATCGGTCTCTTGTCCCTGCTCGTCAGCGACGTCGTGCCGCTCCGGCAGTTTGCTGTTATTGCTGCTGCGGGCGTAATCGCCGCGTTTGTCGTCAGCATCGTATTCCTGCCGGTCATGCTACGACTGCTGCCGGTTACCGAAAAAAGCGGTGCGGCGCTTGTGAGCAAATTCGTAATGCCGCTGCTCGACGCACTACACAATTTCGGGCGCAGGTATCCCCGCAGGATCCTGGCAACTGCGGCCGCGGCGGCGGCTTTGTTTCTGTGGCTGGCAACGAGAGTCGGTGTGGGTCTCGACCCTTTGCTCTGGATACCTCACGGCGACTCTATTCGTGTCGACGCCGAGCGCATCGACGCAGCGTTCGGCGGTGGACTGTCACTCGAATTCCTCGTGTCGTCCCCAGGCGGTGAGCTCGGCACCCCGGCCGCGTTACGAGAACTCGAAGCGTTCCAGGCGTGGCTGATTGCGAACACGACGGTCGTGAATGCGACCTCGGTTGCCGATCTCGTCAAAGAGGCGGCCAGGATCGCGCGCGAAGCTGATGACGCCGGCTACACATTGCCGAGATCATCGGTTCTGACGGACGCGCTGCTGGAGAGCATGCAGCGCGATGGTGAACTCGCGCACTGGCTAACGGCGGATCGCAGGACCGGGCGGATCTTTGCACGTATTCCGCTGACGTCGGCGCAGGACATTGTCGATGAAATTCCTGCGATTCGGAAACGCATGCGCGACGATTTCGCGAATTCGGACCTGAACCTGCAGATTACGGGCCAGGCCGTGCTGGCAGGGATCATGCAGACGAACATGATCGACAGCCAGCTGTACAGTTTCTCGGTAGCGTTGGCAGTCGTTTCCGCGATGATGATCTTGCTGTTGAGGTCCCTGTTGCTCGGGATACTGGCGGTCATTCCAAACCTGCTGCCCATTGTCATCGGCCTCGGTGCGATGGCGCTTGCCGATATCGCATTCAACCCGGCGACCGTCATGATTGCTGCCGTGGCCCTGGGAATAGTCGTGGACGATACGGTGCACATGATGACCGTGTTTGATCGCGAAGTGCGTGCCGATCAGCGCACGGCTGACGCGATTCGCACGACGATCATGGAAGTCGGGCGTCCGGTTTTCGTTACGAGCGTTCTGCTGGCCGCCGGCTTCGGGTTACTTGTGTTCGGCAGCTTCCTGCCGAGCCGCCAGATTGGCGGCGTTATCGCGGTCATTGTCATCGCGGCCCTGGCCACGGACCTCGTCGTCCTGCCGGCCATCCTCAGGGAAACGTTTTCGACCAGTCGCACAGACGGCTAAGCGGTGTTGGCTTGATGTCGCCGAGCCGCATGCCGCGCTGCACCAGTGACTGCGAATAAATCTCGTAAGCGCGCTCTGCGACCTCGATAGTGCGAACGGGCCGGAGCTGACCCAGGCGTACGCAGAGTTCATAGTGGGGGTTGCGGCAAAGCTCGAGTTCGAGTTGTTTGGTCAGTTCTTCCGGAGCTGCACTCTCGCACTGCAGGTACAGCGAGTAGCCTGGTGGATTGCCTGGCATGTCCATGGCAAGCATCGAAAACCGCGGAGCCAGGTCGAACTTGTCGAACACGATCTCGAGGCACTGCGCGACGAAAGTCTCGTCAAGTTTCTCTCCAAAATAGTCCGAGATATTGTCTTCTTTGCCCGTGAAACAGAGACTCGGAACGTCGTGCAAATATCCCGTGACTTTGACGCGGTCCTGCAAGCGGTAGCGGTAGAGTCCGCCACCTGTCGTGACAACGATCGAGTAGCTCTCGCCCTGCTGCAAAGACCAGCCCGGATGCACGATGCCGTGCTCATCCATGAACTCGAAAAAGTGACTGCGTATTGCCAATGGCCGGCAAGCACCAAACGGCAGCGTCGCGAAAGCTTCGGTTGCGACGAGTCCTTTCGGCTGCACGCTAACGCCCGGAAACGACGAGCGAACATCCTCGAGGGGTCCTGCCGCATGGGCGTCGCCCCAGCAACTGATCAGGCGTAATGATGGCCATATGGCGCCGGCATCATCAGGTCCCAGCTGATCGAGATCGCGGGCTCGGGCAGGGTCAGCGCTGATCTGTAATTGCGGTTCCGCAAGGTCAATTCCTGCATGCAGGTCCTCGAGCAGGCTCGACCAATGGCGGCGCAGATGCGCCAGCAACAGCAGCAGGTAAGACGGATGCCATACCGATACAAGCCTGAGATCCTGGCAGCGGAGCAGCAAGAGCAAAGTGACATGCCGAAAGCGTTCCATGTCATGGATCTTCCTGAGTTCGGGCTGCGTCACGAGCGTCAGGCTGACAAGCCGTTGTGCCAGGCCGCCGAGGTAGGCACTGTCGTCGTCGAATCCAACCGGTACCCGGGTTTGCGCGCGTTCCTGCTTCGGCGGCTGCGGCGTCAGGCTCCAGTAAGCCCGGCCTCCGAGTAGCCCGGGCGAATCGATAAAGTTCTGTGCCATCCAGGCCGCAACCGCCCTGCGATACTCAGCCTGCAGTGTCCTGGTATACGGCACCCATTTCTCGGGCCCGGTTGAACCACTCGACGGCTCGAGCATAGCGACTTTTTCGGACGTCAGAACGTTGTGTTCCCCTTGTGCTATGCGTTCAATCCAGGGGTGAAAATCGTCATACGTCCGTATCGGGACCCGCTCGGCGTAGTCTTCCCACGAAGTAAGCGCGGAGAAGTCGTGAGCCCGTCCAAACTCCGTCGTCGCGTTGCGGGAGAGGTAGAGGTTCAAGAGCCGGCGTTGCACGGCTTCGACGTTGCATGCGGCGCGACGAAAACGAAGCCACTCGGGAATGCTGGCGGCCAGCCAACTGGTATTGGCGAAGGCAGCAGCCGCGTTCACGACTCGACGATTTCAGGATATAGCTTGCGGCCCCGGGCCCACATCCTGCGTCCGAGGCGCGTCAACCTGTCCTCGCTCAGAATCGAGAAACACACGAGTTCGTCGCCCTGTTCGTGCTGTGGATTGCGTTCGGCGAAAAACGCGATGTGCGGATCGGCGAGCCGATTCTTTGGTATGCCGCGATATTCGTCCTTCAATACAGGTGGGGCCTCGAGATGAACGATGCCGGTCTCCGGATCGTAGCGGTCGCCGAAGCGATCGCGCGCCACGGCGTGCATGATTGCCTGGATATCGGTCGGCGTTGGGCGGTCGTAGCGGGGGAAGTAATAGTCGCTGTAGACCGGCAGGAAGCGATAGGTGCGGTAGCCGGAGACGAGCAGGAACCAGTACACGCTTTCTTTCTTATGCAGGCGCCGCAGGTAGTCGATAGCACCCATCCAGTAATAACTCAATGCCGAGTCGCCCCAGGTATCCGTGCTGACGACCGTATCGCCGGAATAGACAATAGTCAGGTCTTTACCATCGATCGCAACGTCGTAAAAATGCATGCACGAGAAACCACCCAGCGAATCGTCGTCGCGAAAGAGCAGCAATACCCAGTTCTTTTCTTCGAGGTCGCTGATGAACTGTGCATACGAAACCTGCTCGAACTGGGTTGCAAAAAGCGCATACATCAAGCGACGCATATCTTCGCCGACGTCGCCTCGTTTTACGACGGTACCTTTCACAGAATCGCCATCTCCGGGTGCGGCAGGCGACCGTCAAGTTCGGCCGCGGCCGCAGCGCCGTCTTCCCAATAGACCACATAGATCATGCTGACGTAACTGTGGCACGGAAACCGTTTCCGCACGATTTTGGCCAGTGGGTTTCTGTCGGCGAACGCGATCATGACATAGTCGATGCCACGCCGCAGCGCTTCACGGCTCGCGGCGGCGATGAGTGCGACCAGCGCTTCTTCGTCATCCGGCGCGATGGCTGCATGCGATAGAAACGCGCTCTCGAGGCGCGCGCCGGGTGCCGGCAGGCGTGGCCGACCGAGGAGCGGTGCAACGAGATTGAAGAACGGCCGCACCCTGCCGAGCCGCTTCGCGTAGCCGCAAACAACGGTTTGCTTGAACGACCGCTGATCCCACAGTGCGAGGCAGCCGGCTAACTGGTCTCCCTTGCGACACACAAAAAAATCCTCGAGCGCCAGATTTCTGCATCGATTCTTCGAGTTCAAGGTGGCCGCGGTCCAGGCCGGGTAAAACTGGTGCTTGCTGCCATGTTGCGCAAGTAGCTCCGATAACCCGGCGTAATCGCCGCCGCGTTCGACATCCTTCCCGGAGCGTCTCGCGGCGAGGCGCGCCGGTATCGTGAACGTGGTCACGGTTTCGAGGGGCTCGTAAACAGGCATATCACCGAGTTTCCTTTCGAGCAGCCGGCGTGTAGTCGTGTTGTCCGCGATGATGGTGGTCAGGTAGAACGGCGTATTGCCGGCGTCGTGGAAGCGGCGCAGTGCTCTGTAGGAATGCAGCAGCAGATGACGGCGCTGTTTGAGACCACCGTGGATGCGAAATTCACCGAGATAGCCGAGGCGTCGCACCGCGCCATTGATCCAGGCGTCCAGCTCGTAGCGTGCGCCCGCGCCAAGCAACGTGCGCCCGTTGTCGCCGAAACCCATGATCAACTCGTATTCGTCGCCCGAGATTGCGGCGGCATGAAACGCATTTGGCTCGCGCTCGAGGGCAACCTCGATGCTGCCGTGCAGCGGATTGTCCCTGAGCAGCGCCCTGAGCTCCGGCTCGTTCTCTGCGTCAGCCAGCAGGAACTTGAGTTCGGACGTCTTGCTCACGATTTCGTCAGGTATGTCCGTGCAATGGCGTCAGCTGGCCGGACCACCCCTCGTCGCCGAGCGGCAGGTCGTTACGCTGATACACTTCGCGGCGCATCATGAAGTTGATCAGCGGGAAATGGCGCGCCATGAAGAAGTTCGAGCGGTTTACAGGATCCGCGAATCGTCGCAGCATATTGGGCACAGAGTAAAACTCGGCACGAGCGTCGATACACAGTTGCTGCAGTTCTTCGGGCTCGAGTAACGTCGGCTTGAACGGGATCTTGTTGTAAGAGTAGCTGGGATCCATCCACCAGGAATCATAAAGCAGCTGGCCGTTGTCCTTCAGCCGTTGGTACAGCGGCGTGCCGGGGAACGGCGTCAGATGATTGAATGCCGCCATGTAGAATTTGTGCTTGTTGGCAAACTCGACCGTATGTTCGAAAGTCTCCGCGGTGTCGCGGTCGTAGCCGAAGACGAATGTAGCGTAAAGGCGGATATTGAATTTGCGCAGATTTGCGAGCGCAACGTCGTAGCCGCCGCCCATCGTGTTGAATTTCTTCTTCATTAAGCGCAGCGTTTCGCGCTCGAGACTTTCAAAGCCAATCAGCAAGCCTTCGCAACCGCTCCTCGAAATCAGGTCGAGAAACTCCTCGTCGTGCGCGGCGTTGATGCTTGCCTGTGACACCCAGCGAATTCTGTGCTTTGCGAGCTGGCGGTACAGCTCCTTTGCTTCATCGAAGTTCGACGTGATGTTGTCGTCAACGAAAAAGTAGAAGCTGCCGCGTTTTCGTGTGCGCTGCACTTCGTCGAGGATATGGTCGACCGGGCGCCGCGTCTGAGTTGCATTGAAATAACTCTGCACGGCGCAGAACTCGCAGCGGAAATGACAGCCGCGGCCCGCTTCGATAAGCGTGATCGGCAGATAGCGTTTGCCCTCGTATATGCCGCGATCGAGGCGCGTCAGCGAAAGGTCGGGCCGCTGTGGCTGTCGATAGACTTGCTGCAGTGTGTTGTGGCGCGCGTCGTCGAGGACTGCCTGCCACTGCCCTTCAGCCTCGCCGATGATCACGGCATCGGCATATAGCGACGCCTCATCGGGACAAAGCGTCGCGTGGAAGCCGCCCAGCACAACCGCGATGCCGCGTTGTCGGTACTCGGTGGCTATCTGGTACGCGCGTCTCGCGGTATAGGTTTCGATGCTGATCGCTACGAGGTCGGTGGCCTCGTCAAACGGAATGTCCTCCAGCCTGTCGTCGTAGAAGCGGACGTCGACGTTTTCGGGCGTCAGTCCGGCCAGCACAGCCGGTGCGAGCGGCTCCATTTGCCAGCTACGGATGTAATTCCTGTCGCCCGCCCAGCGACCCACGCAGGGATGGATAAGCGTCAGCCGAAATTTTTTTGCAGCCGTGTTCACAGGCTTTTCTGCGGACGCAGGCGGGGAGGATCGGGATTCAGCAGTCGCCAGTCACAGGTGTAAAACTGGTCGAGGCGATTGGCATAAAAGCGATAGCCGAAGTTGGCGCCAAGATAGAGAAATTTGGAGATCGGCGTGTATCGCATACGCCGGGCGATGGATCCATAGCTGTAAACTTCGCGCCAGACTTTCGCGCTGCCTTGTTCGAGTTCCTTAACGGACATCTGCTTGGGCTGGAACACAACATGCTGGCCGTCGTAGAGTTCCCAGTCCTTGGTGAACACGCGTCCCTCGCCGTCGAGGCGTTCGTGCAGGGCAGTGCCCGGGAACGGCGTCAAAATCGCGAAGCGCGGCAGGTCGATGCCGGTATCTATCACGAACTGTTTGGTTTCTTCGAATACATCGGTCGTATCGCCGTCGAGGCCGAATACGAAAGTGCCGTTGATCGCTATGCCGTGGTCATGGAAACGCCGTATCCATTCTGCATAGTTATCGGGTGTATTGAAGCCTTTGTGAATGTCCTTGAGCGCTGAATGGGATATTGATTCAAAGCCGACGAGCAAACCCATGCAGCCACTGCGTGCGCACAAATCGAGCAGCTGTTCATCGCGCGCCAGGAGGCTCGTGGCGAGGCCTCCCCACTTGATGCCCAATGGAATCATCGCCTCGAACAGCTCCGCGGCGTACTCCGGGTCGGCCACGAGGTTCAGGTCGATGAATATGGCGCGTTTCGCGCCCGTCGACCGAATTTCGTCGACGACTTCGGCAACCGGTTTCTGATAAGGCTTTCGTCCCCAGGCAAACGGCACGACGCAAAAATCGCAGCGATGCACGCATCCCCGTGTCGCCTCGAATACGTGTGTCTTCGCGTAGCGCCCGGCGTTAATCAAATCCCGCTTCGGACGTGGCCGGCCAGCCAGGCTCAGGTCGGGAGACTGATCGTAGCGCCCTTTGACAGCGCCCTTGACCACGTCATGTAACAGTTCAGGCCAGGTGTCCTCGGCGTAGCCGACGACGATCGCGTCTGCATGCGGTGCCGCATCGTCCGGCACGAGCGTGACATGAGGGCCGCCCAGTACGACCGTGATGCCGCGTGCGCGGAAGGTTTTTGCGAGCTCATAAGAGCGTTTGGCATTACCCGTTATTACGGTAATGCCGACGAGGTCGACATCGAGATCCTCGGGTATGTCCTCGATGCCTTCGTCAAACATCTGCAGCTCATGTTCGACGTCTCCAGGTATCAGTGCTGCGAGCGTTGGCAGCGTCAGCGGGGGATAACGCAAGGACTTCTTGAAGATACCGCCACGATGACGGTACAGCGGTCCTTTCGGCGACAGCAGGGCAATTCTAAGCATTCCACTGATACCTGTTAGTATTCGTGTAGTCGGTTCAGTATAGCAGCGGAAGAACAGTGAAAATCACTTTCATTCGACCGAACATGTACGACGATCGTTCGTCTGATGCGATGGAACCGCTGTGTTTTGCAATCCTGAAATCGCTGACCTCTGACAAGCACCACGTGCGCTTTTATGACGAGCGCCTGGAACCGATTCCGTTCGACGAAGCCACCGATCTCGTCGCGCTGACAGTCGAAACCTACACGGCACGCCGGGCGTACCAGATTGCGGATCGATATCGACGCCGGGGCACTCCGGTCGTGATGGGCGGTTATCACCCGACGTTCCTGCCAGAAGAAACGCTGCAGCACGCTGATGCGATTGTGAAAGGCGACGCGGAGGGCGTTTGGGAGCATGTCCTGCGTGACGCAGAAACCGATGCGCTGCAACCCATCTACGAAAGCGCCGAATTTCCGGAGCTTGCCGGGCAGATGCCGGACCGCTCAATTTTCAGGGGCAAGAAGTACGCGCCGATGGGCCTCGTGCAATACAGCCGTGGCTGCAAGTTCAACTGTTCATTTTGCTCAATACGCGCTTTTTATGGCAACAACCTGAGGCAACGACCGGTTGGCGACGTCGTTGAGGACATCCGACGTTCCGGTCGACACCACGTATTCATCGTCGATGACAACCTGTTCGTCAATGCAGAAAAGGCGCGCGAGTTATTCGAGGCACTCATACCGCTGAAAGCGACCTGGTCGTGCCAGGTGTCCATCGACATCGCGCGAGATGCAGACCTTGTCAGATTGATGGCGCGAAGTGGTTGTATCAGCGCATTGATTGGCTTCGAGTCCCTCGACCCCGAGAGCCTCAGGGAAATCAAGAAGGGCTGGAACCTCAAGTGGCAATCGTATGACGATGCCGTCGATGTTTTTCGTCAGGCCGGGATCATGTTGTACGGCACGTTCGTCTTCGGCTGCGACAACGATACGGTCGAATCCTTTGACAGTTCCGTCGAGTTCGCGACGCGTAACAAATTCATGCTGGCCAATTTTAATCCTCTGACGCCGATGCCGGGCGCACCGCTGTTCGAACGCATGCAGCGGGAAGGCCGGCTGTTGCATGAACGCTGGTGGCTGGACGACGACTTCAGTTACGGTGACGCAACGATGTTGCCGAAAAACATGACGCCGAAACAGCTGACCGACGGTTGTTTCGCAGCGCGCAGAAAATTCAACAAGGCGAAGTCCATCATGTATCGCCTGTTTGACTATCATTCGAACTTTCGTTCGCCATACCGGGCCGGCATTTACCTGGCCGCAAACCTGATCTCGAGGCATGAGATTTTCAGCAAGCAGAGCCGACACCTGGGCTCGGCAGCGCCGGAGGATCGCCTCAGGGAGCATGCGGCGTGAAAGTCACGTTCCTTCGCCCGAATATCGGCCGCCTTGCCAATGGGCCATACATCGATGAAGGCCGAATGGAGCCCCTGACGCTTGGTGTCGTAGCTGCATACACCCCCGCCGATGTCGAATGCGTTATGTATGACGATCGCATGGAGGACATTCCGTTCGACGAATCGACCGATCTCGCCGCGATAACGGTGGAACTCTATAACGCACGCCGTGCTTACGAAATTGCGGTGGAATACCAGAGGCGCGGCGTCCCCGTCGTTATGGGCGGGTTCCAGCCGACACTGGTTCCTGACGAATGTCTTGAACACGCTGATGCTATCGTGACAGGCGATGCCGAGACGATCTGGCCAACCGTCGTCAACGATGCCCGCGAGGGTCGCTTGCAGCGCATTTATCGCGGTGGAACGGATTATCCTCAACCGGGTGGCGTGCTACCGCGCCGCGACCTGTTCAAGGGTAAAGGTTACCTGCCCGTGAGCCTCGTGCAGTACGGCAGAGGCTGTCGCTTTGCCTGCGATTTTTGCGCTATAACGACATTTTTCAATCGCACCCAGGTTGTGCGACCGGTAGAGGATGTGATTGCCGAGATTAATGGCCAGGACCGGAAACTGATCTTCTTTATCGATGACAACCTGGTCTCGGACCATGAGGCCGCGAAACGGCTGATGCGTGCGTTGATTCCGCTGAAGATTCGCTGGGTATCACAGGGTTCGATCGATATGACCGAGGATCCCGAGCTAATGGAGCTCATCGAAGCAAGCGGTTGCCAGGGTTTTGTGATCGGTTTCGAATCCGTGCAGCAGACCAGCATCCGCGGCATGCGCAAAGCCCCCAACCTGAGCAGGAAGTTCAAGGGTTGGGACCTCTACGCGAGACAGGTCGAAATACTGAGGAAACACCACCTGCAGACCTGGGCTGCATTCACGCTGGGTCACGACAACGATACGGTCGAATCCATTGACGCGACTTTTCACTTCGCCGAGGAAAACAGGTTCTGTTTTGCGGCCTTCAATATCCTGATGCCGTACCCGAGTACACCACTCCACAAGCGTCTCGAAGCGGAGGGGCGGCTCTTGTGGGACGGTAAATGGTGGCTGCATCCCGACTACCGCTTCAACCACGCCGCGTTCATACCCAAAAACATGACGCCCGATGAACTGACCGAGGCCGTGTGGCAATGCCGGGATCGCTGGAACTCGCGCAAATCGATCCTGAAACGCCTGTGGGACTTCCAGACGCACCTGAACTCGCCGTACCGGCTCGGCACCTACCTGGTCTATAACAAGCTATATGCTCATGAAACCTTGACGAAGCACGGCATGTTCTTTGGCAACCACCACGATAGTGTCTTGCCGCAGCGCCAGGCGAGCTGACGATGAGAAGTTTTTACAATATTTACCAGTTTGTGGCGCCGCTGCTGTTCTTTCCCCTCGCTTACTGGCTGTGGTGGGAGAGGTTCGATCACAGGCACGACGTCACGATGCTGGTCATGTTCGTTCCTGTAGTTTCGTATTACGTGTTCGTCCTGGTCGGT
>JABDOQ010000043.1 GCA_013043165.1 Woeseiaceae bacterium
GATGGGGTGAATCGCCTTCTCTCGGTGACCGCAGGTAGTCGACCGCCGTATTTAATGCTTGCAGCAGATCATGCAGGGGCATATCGGGCGACGGGGCAATGCGATTCGTGTTCAGCCAGCGGCAGGCCTCACCAAAGTCGCAGGATACACACTGACCATCTTTTTCGTCGAAGCTGCCGCTCAGGTGACAATCTGTGAAGTCGACTTCGCGCTCGATAATCCAGCTTGGGTAATCGAGCAGTGTAACAATGTAGCCCGTCAGGGTACGCGTGTTCTGACCCGTTAGCGTTGGCATCAACGACCCCTCCTACGCGAGAGAGCGTAATTGAGTAGCCGCTGGCACCGCAATTCGCATTTTTACCTAGCAGCAGCGAAGCAACGCTCGAGATTACAGAATCCCCTCAGAACATCTCGCTCGGGCCCGGCGCTTCGTCATCCGGTTTTTCGCGACTTTTTATATAGTCGCCCGTGATCATGCTGTCGTAGCTAAGACCCGGTCCGACCATCGGGTAAACCCCAGCATCGCGATCGATAATAACCTCGAGGAAGGCAGGACCCTCGAACTGCATGAATTCCTTTATAATTTTCTGCAGATCTTTCTTGTGTTCCAGGCGCCTGGCAAACTTGAAGCCGTCGGCTTCGGCGGCTTTGACAAAGTTCTTGTTGTGCAGCGACTTGTCGCTGCCGGACATGCGGCCGCCGAAATAGAGCTTTTGCCACTGGCGCACCATGCCGTCGCCGAAATTGTTCAGCACGATAACCTTGAGAGGCAGGTTGTAGGTCGTCGCCGTCTCGAGTTCACCGATATTCATGCGAATGCTGCCGTCGCCGTCGATGTCGATGACAGTGCGGTCAGGGCGAGCGAACTGTGCGCCGATGGCGGCCGGCAGCCCGAAGCCCATCGTACCCATGCTTCCCGACGTGAGCCAGAGCCGCGGTTCGCGAAAATCGAAATATTGCGCTGCCCACATCTGATGTTGTCCGACACCGGTCGATATTATTGCCTCGCCCTTGGCATGCTTGTTAATTTCCTCGATCACGGCATAAGGCTGGATCAACTTGGACTCACGATCATAGTTAAGTGCGTATTCGCTTTTCAGTTCCGCGATCTCCTTGTGCCATTGATCGAAAGATTTTTCGAATTGAATGCGGCGACCGTAAGCAAGCATGTCTGTGAGATCGCGTTCCAGCATGCCGACATGATGCCAATTGACGCGTTTGACTTTGCCGATCTCGGCGAAGTCGACGTCGAAGTGAGCGATATTCTTGGCATGCGGCGCAAAATGGCCGGGATTACCCGCAACGCGGTCGTCGAAGCGAGCGCCCATGGCAATAAGAAAATCGCAGTCCTCCACGGCGTAATTTGCAGAGGCGATGCCGTGCATACCAAGCATGTGCATTGCCAGCGGGTGCGTCGTGTCACTGGCACCCAGTGCCATCAGAGTTGTTGTCACCGGGATGCCGTACTCGTTCGCCAGTCGCCGCATGGCCTTTGCGGCATTCGCGTTAATGACGCCACCGCCGGCATAGATGAGCGGGCGTTCGGATTCCGACAGCATCGTGAAGAAGCGTTCGCAGGCATTGTCACTCAGGATATTTTCTTCGACTTTTGCGAGGCGGCGTCGATAGCCGTGCAGCGGCAGCGTGCCGTGGCCTTTAAACGCGCCCTCCCAGTTTTGTATATCTTTGGGGATATCGACGACGACCGGACCGGGTCTCCCGGTGCGGGCAAGTTCGAACGCGCTGCGCATGGTTGCTTCAAGCTGCCCGGCGTCTGTAACGAGGAAAATGTGTTTTGCAACGGCGCCCATGATTGCGGAGACCGGCGCTTCCTGGAATGCGTCCGTGCCTATCGCCGCCAGGGGAACCTGGCCACAGATCACGACCAGAGGCACCGAGTCGGCCATGCTGTCCCGGACTGGCGTAACTGTATTGGTCGCGCCTGGCCCGGAGGTCACCATCACGACGCCGACCTTGCCGCTGGCACGGGCGTAACCGGCGGCCATAAAGCCCGCGCCTTGTTCATTGGCCGGGACGATGAGTGGCATGGGCGAACTGCCGTCGGCGCGCTTGTGCCGGTCGTTGTAGCGAAAAACCGCGTCATAAATGGGTAAAATTGCACCGCCGCTATAGCCGAAGATCGTATCGACACCCTCGTCGGCCATGACCTGCACGACGGTATCGGCGCCAGTTAACGGACGACCGGCAAGCGGATGTTCGCTTACCGCTGCTGCATTGGTCTGCTCGTTCATATCTCTTGTCTGTTTATGCTCATAAGTCACGGATTTTTCAAGAGTGTTTACTAATTCTGGGGGCATTGCAATACTGTAGTTTCTGCGCCACCATCGACCGTTCAGCCGAAAAAGACCGGTTTCACACGCAATCCATCGCCTGGGCCATAAACGAGCACGCTATGCGACACGCAATTTCAGTTCTCCTGCAAAACGAAGTCGGCGCATTGACGCGCATGACGGGCATGTTTTCGTCCCGCGGCTACAACATCGAAACATTGAACGTTGCCCCGACCTACGATCCACGGGTCTCGAGAGTGACCCTCGTCATAACAGGATCGGACTCGGCGATTGCGCAGCTGAATGCCCAGCTCGCCAAGCTCGTCGATGTCGTTAATATTCACGATATGACACTCGGCGAGCACTTCGAGCGTGAACTTGCGATCGTCAAGATCAAGCTGGGCACCGGTGGGCTGGCCAAGGCGATGTCGCTGGCCAGTAGACTGGCGGCGGAAATGCTCGACGAGGCACAGGTCAGCTGCACGATGCAGCTGACGGGCACGGTGAAAGAAATCGATGAATTCGTGAACGAGGCGGCCAAGGTCGGCGAAATCTCGGCGGTGGCGCGCAGTGGCACAGTCGCTGTCTCGAAAGGCGAAGTCACATTGACGTCCTTCGACCGGCAACATTTGCTCGTCGGCTAGTCGATGGCCGTACTGGCGCTTTCCGACTATCGCCGGCTGGTCGTCAAGGTCGGTTCCTCACTGCTGGTCGACGACAACGGGCAGCTGAACCGAAACTGGCTCGAGACCCTGGCTGACGATATCGCGCATTTGCAGGCGAACGGTCATGAAACCCTGATCGTCTCGTCGGGCGCCATCGCGATCGGCAGTTCGGTACTGGGCCTTAACAAGAAGCGCGCGCGTCTCGAAGACCTGCAGGCCGCGGCGGCGGCCGGCCAGGTGCAGCTGGTGCATGCCTACCAGGAAGTGCTCGGCAATCATGGAATCGTTGCAGCGCAGATTCTTCTGACTCCCGATGACACCGAAAACCGGCGCCGTTTTCTTAATGCACGAGGCACACTGGGACGCCTGCTTGAACGGTCTGTGATTCCCATCATTAACGAAAACGACACGGTCGCGACTGAGGAAATCCGCTATGGCGACAACGATCGCCTCGCGGCCCGGGTGGCACAGCTGGTCATGGCCGACGCGCTGATCCTGCTGTCTGACGTGGACGGCCTCTATTCGGCCGATCCCGGCGCCAATCCGGATGCGAAACACATCCCTGAGGTTGGCAAAATCAATGGCGATATTATCGCGATGGCGGGAGAGACCCGTTCCGACATAGGTAGCGGTGGCATGGCGACCAAGGTGCAGGCGGCGCGCATCGCGACTCACGCGGGGTGTTCGACGATCATTGCGAGCGGTGCGATCGAACATCCATTGCACGCGCTTTCGGAGAATGGCCGCTGCACCGTGTTCAGGGCCGAAGGAACGCCGGCGACGGCCCGCAAGCAATGGCTTGCCGGCGTGCTGGAGGTGCGTGGCGAGATTCGTATCGACCAGGGTGCGGCACAGGCCTTGCAAAACGGCAACAGCCTTTTGCCTGTCGGAGTCGTGGAAGTGATCGGCAATTTCCGACGCGGCGACGTCGTCACTGTCGTCGGTCCCAGCGGCAAAGAACTGGGCAGGGGATTGACAGAGTATTCAGATACAGATGCGCTGCGCCTGCGAGGCTGTCAGTCGGAGCAGATCGAAGAGCGTCTGGGCTACCGTGCGCGCTCGGTGATGATCCACCGGGATGAACTGGTGTTATTCGAGAGTGACAGCTGACATGCCGACCGAAACATCGATCGCGGAAATAATGGACGATATCGGGCGTGCGGCGCGCAGGGCGGCAGCGAAGCTCGCGACGACCGGTGGCGAACAGCGAAACGCTGTGCTCAAGGCGTCGGCAGCGGCGATACGCAGTGCTTCGGCCGACATCCGCAGGTCCAATGCCCTCGACATGGAGGCGGCAAAGTCGCGTGGCCTGAATGCTGCGATGCTGGATCGCCTGATGCTCGATACCGAGCGTATCGAGGCTATGGCTTCGGGTATGGAGGCCATTGCGGCGCTGCACGATCCGCTCGGGAGGATACTCGAGGAACGGGAACGACCCAATGGCCTCAGGATCCAGCGCGTATCGGTGCCGCTCGGTGTCATTGGCATCATCTATGAAAGCCGACCCAACGTGACGGCCGACGCGGCCGCGTTGTGCATCAAGTCCGGCAATGCCGTGATTCTGCGTGGCGGCTCCGAGAGCTTTCAATCCAGCCAGGCGATTCACGCCTGCCTGCGCGAAGGTCTGACGGCGGCTGGCATCGATGCCGACGCCGTGCAGATGGTGCCGACAACAGACCGGGCCGCGGTCGGCTACCTGCTGTCCTCGATGGGCGATTCAGTGGATGTCGTCGTGCCGCGCGGTGGTAAAAACCTGATCAAACGTGTTCAGGATGAAGCCCGCGTGCCCGTCATTGGACACCTCGAGGGGATTTGCCACGTCTACGTAAACAAAGACGCCGACGCCGACATGGCGCGTGACATCGTGCTGAACGCCAAGATGCGTCGTACCGGAATTTGCGGGGCCGCCGAAACCGTACTCGTCGATCGCGAAGTGGCTGAACGAATCGTGCCGGATATCGTCGCCGCACTACAGGGCGCGGGCTGTGAGGTGCGTGGCGACAAGACGGTGTCATCGCTGGCTGCCGATGTCAAAAAAGCGACGGAAGCCGACTGGTCAACCGAATACCTCGACGCCATCGTATCGATGCGCGTAGTCGACAATATCGATCAGGCAATCGCGCATATTCGCGAATACGGTTCCGGGCATACCGAGAGTATTGTTACCGACAGCGCGGACGCCGCCGAGCAGTTTTTCCGCGACGTTGACAGTGCCATCGTGCTGCAGAACGCGTCAACGCAGTTCGCTGATGGCGGAGAATTCGGCATGGGTGCGGAGATCGGTATCGCAACGGGGCGAATTCACGCCCGCGGCCCTGTGGGTGCGGATCAATTGACGAGCTACAAATACGTGGTGCGTGGCACTGGCCAGGTTCGACCCTGATGTCTTCTGAACGCCGGCATTTCGACGTGGCAATTATTGGCGCAGGCATAAACGGCGCGGGTATCGCCAGGGACGCCGCGCTGCGGGGCCTTCGCGTTGCCGTTTTCGACAAGGACGACATGTGTACGGGTTGCTCCTGGATATCCAGCCGACTGATACACGGTGGCTTGCGCTATCTCGAGTATGGCGAGATACCGTTGGTGTATGAGTCTCTGCATGAGCGGCGCTACTTACGCCGCAACGCGCCGCACCTCGTCACGCCGCTGAGAATTTGCCTCCCGATATTCGAGGGCGCCCGGCGCGGGCCGCTGCTAATTCGTTTGGGCATGATTGCGTACGATATCCTGTCGATACGCAAGACCGTGCCGAACCATGAAATGCTCGACAGTGATGAGATTCGGGAGGAGGAACCCGGCCTGCGAAAAGAGGGCCTGAGAGCGGCGGCCCGCTACTACGATGCACAGGTTGCCTTTGCCGAGCGCCTTGTTCTCGAAAACCTGCTGTCGGCCAGATCGGCGGGCGCCGAAGTTTTCACGCACTGCGAGGTAGCAGCGATCAAGACGGTGGACGGCGCTATCAGCGCTGTTACCTACGTCGACAGGAAAGACAACACGGCTCACGAAGTTTCGGTCACTACGGTCGTCAATGCGGCCGGGCCGTGGGTCGACCGCGTGCTGCAGACAGCCCCTGTACCTTCGAAACGGCACATTGGTGGCACCAAGGGCAGCCACATCATTGTCGGTAAGTTCGACGGCGCACCGCATGATGCTTTCTATGTCGAGGCAGCGGCGGACGGCCGGCCGTTTTTTATTATCCCCTGGAATGACAATTACCTGATCGGCACGACCGACATTCGATATGACGACGACCTCGACAATGTTCGTATCAGTGCTGCGGAAGTCGACTACCTGCTGTCCGAAACCAACCGCGTCTTTCCCGACGCGAAGCTGACCGCTGCCGATATCCATTATGCGTACGCCGGCATCAGGCCGCTGCCGTTCCAGGAGAAGGGCCCGGAGTCCGCGATCACTCGCCGTCATATCATCAAAGTCGATAAAAATGTCGCCAAAGGACTGATCTCGATTATCGGCGGCAAATTGACAACGTATCGACATCTTGCGGAGCAAACGGTCGACCGCATAGCGAAACTTCAGCACCGCAAGCTGCCCCGATGCCGCACCCGCGACAGCTTGCTGCCTGGCGCGTCCGGACTCGAGCGGGCCGAAGAGCGGCTTCGAGCGCTGCAGCTGCTGTCGGAGGAGGGCGTCGAGCGGATATTGAGTATTTACGGCGGCCGCGCATCAGGTATCGGCGAGCTCTGCGCAGCCAATGAGGCGCTGGCTCGAACCATCGACAGCAGCGACATGGTGTTGGCCGCCGAAGTCGTTTTTGCCATACGCGAAGAATTTGCGAAATCCCTTACGGACATCGTATTTCGTCGCACCATGGTTGGTCTCGCAGCTGATCAGGGACGACCGCTGTACAGTGCGATCGCCGATATTGCGGTGGACGAATTCGGCTGGGATGCCGACCAGAGGTCGCAGCAGCTGGACGAACTTGTCAATTTCAGTGAGTCTCTCCGCGTTGCCTAACGCGCTTTTCGGGCAAGGCCCGGGAGGTAACGCAGTTCGATAAATAACTCGCGGCCGCGACCTGGAAAATACCGGTACTGTCCGAACGCGTAGTCCGCGCGGTCTGCAACGTCTTTGTCGAATATGTTGTTGAAGCGGGCGGTGACGCTCAGGCGCTGCGACAATTCGATGCGCGACCGCAGATTCATCAAGCTGTGGCCGGGGTAGCGAAAGCGGTTTTCGGCATCCAGGAAGTAGTCACCTACGGACGACCACTGTAGCGCAAACGCGGCGTTGTTACCCGGATCGAACAGCAGTTCGGCGCTGCCGAGCCAACGCGGCGCGCTATCGACATCATTGCCGGAAATGAAGGTCTCACCACGCGCGGCAACCGTATCGAAGTCGTAGCTGTGACGAGCGAAGCTGGCGTCTATTTGCAGTTGCAGCGCAGCTGCCAACCGCCAGTCAACTGCAAATTCGAGACCGCGATGCAAACTGCGAGCACCGCTGACGTTGAATCCATCGGAGTCGCGAAATACGCTCTCGCGCTTTTGCATCGCGAAGAGGGCGGCGTCGCCGGACCAACGCGCGGTACTCCAGCGCATTCCGATTTCCAGGCTGTCGATAAGCTCGGAGTCGAGGTCGGCAACCTGCTGACCGCTCTGCAACCGGTAAAGTTCGGTTGCCTGCGGGGCACGGAAGCCACGTGCAAGAGCGCCAAACACCGAAACGCCGGTCCTGACGGCATAATTAAAGGAAAACTTTGGTGCGACGTTGGTATATGCGTCGCTGCGGCTTGCAGGTCTGGAGTAAAGACATCCGCCGAATCCACAGGTGGTACCGTCGTCGCGCGTGTTGCCGACGAGCATCCTGTTATCGTACTCGTAGCGCATGTATTCGAGACGCACGCCGCCACTGAGCGTCAGGCGTTCGCTGATCGTGAAGTCTGCTTGCAGATAGGGCGCAAAACCGAAACTTTGAACATCATAGTCATAGTGTTTCCCTTCAGGCCGCGTCTCTCGCAGGAAATCGGAACCTGTCGTCGGACCTGACTGCGTCTCCCTGAGAAAAAGATCGCTCCATTCAACATCGAGGCCGAAAATAAACTGCCGTTTTTCGGCGCCGAAAGTGAATGCTGTGATCGCACCGGCACTGACATGGCCGTTTTCTTCCAGCGGTTGACCCGGCAAGAAATGCTGCAGGAAGCGCATTTCCGAGTGCCGCAGGTAAGGTCGGATGTCGATTTCGGCGTCGACATCGAACAGGATCGCAGGCTTTTTCCAGATGCCATACAAGCGCTGGCTTGACGCTTCGCGAAAGGCCTCGGGATTGAGATTACGCCGATTGAGGCCGGGGTCTTTGTAAGCATTTTCGCCGAGAATATATCCGGCGGTCTCCTGATCGAGCTCGGTGGCGCTGAAGACTGTTGTGAACTCGGCTGTCGGCAGGTTCCAGTCTGCAGCGATCTGCACCTTACCCTGGCGGTAACCGGAATCATCGCGGAAGCCACCGTCGTCGGCGAAAACCAGCGACGCGAGCAGCGGCGTGCTTGCGCCACCCGAAAGCACGCTGCGAAAGCGCAGGAATTCGTTCGAACCGGCCTCGAGCGCGAGCATGGCAGGCGGTCGTTCACCCGTCGCTGCCGTCACAACATTCACAATGCCATGCAATGCGTTGGAGCCATACAAAGCACTGCCCGGACCCCGGATGACCTCAATATTACTGGCTTGCTCGGTGTGCAGTTCGAACATCTGGTTGACGTTGCAGAAACCGGACGGCCGAATCGGAATACCGTCCTCGAGAAACAGGAAATCGCCACAGGACCCGGCGCCCGTTAGCACCGGCGAACGAATGGCGGTCAGGTGTTCCTGCCCACTGGCACGGGCGAGCCAAACGCCCGGAATGCGGGTCATGAGTTCGTGAATGTGCTGATGTCCGATTGCGGCGATCGTCTCGGCGTCGAGGCTGGCAACGTTGCCCGCGTGCCGCGCGAGCGGCTCCTCGCGTCGGCGACTTGTCACGACGAGCTCTTCGATTCTTGTATCCTGGCCGCGGTCGGCTGAAGGGTCGGCTGAAGGGTCGGCTGAAGGGTCGGCTCGCAGGGGGCTTGCCGGCACAAGGCAAAGTACCGTGAGCAGCATGCTGGCCGTCATCCCTGGCTGTCCGAATCCGATCATTTCACCCTCAGCTGTTCGCGATCATTATAATCGCCTTGCTACGACTGTCTGTAACCAAAAGAGTTTCTCCATGACGAATACCACTCACTTCACGTGGCGGCTGGCCGCAGTGCTGACGCTGCTTGTCACTGCAGCAAGCGACGCAAACGCGCAGATTGTCGACGCGCAGGCACAGGAGGAGCACCAGCGCCCTCGAATCGGACTCGTGCTTGGTGGCGGTGGTGCCCGTGGTGCCGCCCATATCGGTGTCTTGAAAGAGCTGGAGCGCCTGCGGGTACCGGTCGATTTCATCGCTGGCACCAGCATGGGCGCAATCGTAGGTGGCCTGTATGCGAGCGGCATGACCGCACATGAGCTGGAAGAACTGGCAGGCTCGCTCGATTGGGCCGCAGCGCTCACCGATAAACCCAGCCGCGAGGATCTGAGCTTCCGTCGCAAACAGGACGACACACAGTTCCCGATCGACTTCGAGCTCGGCGTCCGCGGTACCGACCTGGTGCTGCCCAAAGGTGTCATTCAGGGACAAAAACTCGACCTGTTGCTACGCGAACTCACGATGCGTGTCTCGCACATTCGCGACTTCGACGACCTGCCGATACCGTTCCGTGCCGTAGCTTCCGACATCGAACGCGGCGAGGCTCGTGTAATGGGCAGCGGCGATCTCGCCAGAGCGATGCGTGCGAGCATGTCTGTGCCCGGAGTCTTCGCGCCAGTGCGCATACACGGTCGACTGTTGGTTGATGGCGGCCTGATGGGAAATCTGCCCATCGAAGTGATGCAGCAGATGGATGTCGACGTCATCATTGCCGTCGACGTCGAATTTCCCCTGTACGGCCGGGAGGAGCTGGGCTCCGCGCTGGCAATCTCCGAGCAGATGCTCACCATTCTGATACGCAAGGAAACGCTGAGACAGGTCGATCGTCTTGAAGATCACGACATCCTGATTCGCCCCGAGCTCGGCAAATACGGCTCATCGGATTTCGGTAACATTGTCGGCACCATAGAACCCGGGGTGGCTGCAGCACGTGCGCAGTCCGACAGGCTGCAGTCTGTCGCGATTGACGAGGCGCGCTACGCGGCCTATCAGGCACTTCGGGCAGCGCCGTTGAAAACAGAGTCCCGCCTCGAGTTCGTCCGGGTTGTGCATGAGGGCAGGTTGTCACCGGCGGTCCTCAGGTCGAGACTCAGCGTCCAGGCCGGCGATCCGATCGATCCGCAAAAGCTGGCAGCAAATGCCGACAGGCTCTACGGCCTGCAGTTGTACGAACAGGTCGGCTACAATCTCGTGCAGGAGGACGGTCGAACGGGCGTGGAGTATCGCGCAACGACGAAGAGTTGGGGCCCTAATTTCATGCAGTTTGGTATGTCGCTGGAAGACGATTTCGAAGGTTCGACGGGTTTCAATATAAAGGCACGCATGACGCGCGCCGGGCTGAACCGCCTGGGCGCCGAATGGCGTACCGACCTGCAGCTGGGTACGGACCCGGAGCTGTTCTCGGAGTTCTACCAGCCATTGAGCTTCGACTCTCGCTGGTTTATTGCACCACGTATCAACATGGCGCAATCAAACCTCAACGTTTTCTCTTCGAATGAGACGATCGCCCGCCTGCGTGTGTCAGAGGCTGAAACAGGCCTGGACTTCGGTCGCGAGATAGGAACCTTTGGCGAGTTTCGTGTCGGCGCTTTTCGCGGTCTCGGCGAAGCTCGTGTCAAGGTAGGTGATCCTGCTTTACCCAATATCGAGTTCGATACTGGCGGCGCATTTGCAGCACTGCGATTCGATACGTTGGACAACGCACAGTTTCCGCGCAGCGGTGTCAGAGCAGACCTGCGCTGGACCTTGTCACGCCCGGGTCTCGGTGCAGACAACAAATTCGACACAGTCTCTGGCGAAGTCGCTTCGAGCTGGAGCCGCGGCAAAGACACGCTGCAGCTCGGACTGGCCTATGCGACGACGCTCGATTCCAACAGCGCCTTGCAGGACTATTTCCCGCTGGGTGGATTCCTCAGGTTGTCCGGCCTGGAACGCGGCGAAATCAGTGGTCCACATGCGGCGCTGGCGAGACTCGTTTACTACCGCAGGGTTGGAGAAACGACGGGCGCAATTTTCGACACACCCGTTTACTTCGGTGTCTCGGCCGAGGCCGGAAACGTATGGCAAACCCGTTCGGATATCGGCTTCGACTCGACGGTCGTCAACGGCAGTCTGTTTGCCGGGATCGATACCGTTTTTGGCCCCGTATACCTTGCCGCCGGTTTTGCGGAGCGCGGGCAGAGCAACGTCTATTTGTTTATCGGTGAGCCGCCACGCTGATCTAGCGCGAGATTTTTTCGAGTGTCTGGGTGGGCGAGTCAGTATTGCGGTAATAACCGTGCCTGATCGCCATTTTCGCGAACGCCGAGTCCCGTTCCGCTGCAGTTGGATACCAGTGCAGCTGCTCCCAGTCTTCCCCGACAACGTTTCCAAGCGTGTCCCCCGCAGGCAGACTTACCCGAATGCCAAACTTGCGTTCGCGACCTGCGGCAGCGGGGTCGACAAGATTGTGTTGATGGCAAAAGTCCAAGATCCGGTTCCTCAGGGGTTATGCAGCTTGAGCAGCGCGAGTATACCCGAAGTCAAGGCTACGTAATCAGCTGCGTTGTCCGCGGTCGCCGGCCCCTTCGCGGTCCGACCAGCCGAACAGTCGGCGCGTGATAAACAAATATAGCGGTTTGAACAACCCCATCCACAGGCGCGCCAGGCCGGACGGATTATCAAGAATGCTGCGCTCGCGCGCCGTCAGTTCATTGCTGCAGTAGGTTCGCTTGTGCTTGAGAAGGTGTCGAATATCCTCGCGTGCCGCAATGCGGAAAAGGCGCCCTCTGCCGTTCGAGTGCCATGCGAGCTGGAAGTCGATGAAAGCCGCCTTGCCGTCGTCGCGAACGATCAGGTTCGGCTCCTTCGCGAGATCGTTGTGAACGACGCCGGCCCGATGCATGCGCCGCAGCAGTTGGGCGGCGCT
>JABDOQ010000061.1 GCA_013043165.1 Woeseiaceae bacterium
CAGGAATGAGAGCATTGCAACAATGAAGATGAGGTTCGAGAACAGCGCGACGTTGGCAATCAGCCCGAATGCCCTGTAGTAGATCGCCATGAATATGATCACGGCGAGGAAACCGATCTTGATTGCGTTGAAGCCGCGATCGATATTGTCCTGACCGAGGCTCGGTCCAATCGTGCGTTCATCGATCTTGTACACAGGCGCTGCCAGCGCACCGGCGCGTAACAACAACGCGAGATCGCGCGCTTCGATTGGAGTCAGTCCCGTGATCTGGAAACTGTTCTTGAATACGCCGCGAATCGTTGCCGTATTGATCACTTCCTCGATCTTGATCGTGCGCTGTTCCTCAACGCCGTTACGCATGACCGTTTCGCGGCGAGTTTCGATGAACACAGAAGACATGGGCTTGTTCAGGTTTTCCATTGTCGTCTGCAACATGCGTTCGCCGCCCGCAGAATCGAGGGTAATGAACACGGCCGGCTGGCCTTCGCTGAATCCGGATTTCGCGTCAATAATCTGGTCGCCGGAAGCAATCACCTGACGTTTCAGAACCTGGGCCTCTTCAGCACCACGTCCCGGGTAGCGTCGTGATCCCGGCTCGTCGCCCGACTGGTCGACGAGGCGGAATTCCAGCGTCGCTGTGGCGGTCAATATCTTGTTGAGCTGATTAGGATCCTGCACGCCCGGCAGCTGGACAACGATTCGGTCAACACCCTGTCGCTGCACGAGGGGCTCGGCAACGCCGAGCTGGTTAACACGATTTCGCAGCGTCGTAAGGTTTTGCTCAATGGCAAAATCCTGCCGTTCCTTGATTTGCGCCTCGGTCATGCGAACCGTCAATGATTTGCCGTCCTCGCCATCGAGCACAAGGACGTCGGAGTCCGCGCGCTCGATAATCGCGCGCGCCGCCTGCATATCTTCGGCGCCGGTGAGACGAATCGTAATCACGCCGTCGTTGAGATCGACGCGATGGCGAATTTTCGCGTCGCGGAGTCGTTCATTGAAGTCCTGCTCGTACAGTGCCATGCGACTTTCGATAGCGGTGTTCATGTCAACTTCGAGCAGGACGTAGACACCGCCGCGCAGGTCAAGACCGAGACTCATCGGGCTGAGGCCAAGCTCACGAACCCACCTCGGCAGTTTCGGCGTCAGCGTTGTCGCGACATTGGCCTGGCGCGAATATTGACTGCGCAGGCGCTCGCCGGCAATTTCCTGGTCTGCCGTCGACTCGAATCGAATGACGACGCGACCGTCTCGCAGATACGATGCCTCCGGCTTGATGCCGGCGCCTTCGACGACGCGCACAAACTCTTCCAGCTTCGCCTCGCCGTACGCCTCTCCGTCGCTATCGGCAATCTGCACGGCTTCGACGCTGCCATAGATATTGGGTAAAGCGAGCAGGCAGGCTGCCAATACGGTGACAAGAACCAGTATGTTCAGCCACCAGGGATATTTGTTCATAGTCGTTTGCCGTTGCCGGATCAGGCTTCGTCGAAAGTACCCTTCGGCACAACCATCGACACGCTGGCCTTCTGAATTTTTATTTCCGTGCTGTCGCTGATTTTTACAACTGCGTAATGCTCGCTGACGCCGGTAATTTTGCCGAGAATACCTCCGGCCGTGAGTACTTCATCACCGACCGAAAGTCCGGCTACGAGCTCCGTATGCGCCTTTTGCTTTTTTTGTTGCGGTCTGATCAGCAGGAAATAGAAAGCGGCGAACATGACGGCCATCATGATGAAAAAACTGGTCGAGCTGCCCTGCTGCGCGCCCTGTGCGTAAGCGTTCTGAATGAAAAAATCCATTAGATATCCAAGATTCGAGTTTAAATTTGAATGTGTATGTGATCGGCGTTTCGTAGGCTGTCGGGGGGCTGCCCCGAAATCAAGCGCGGTATTATGGCACAAGCCGCAACCGTGGGGGCGACTTCGGAAAAGCCAGGCCCGACGGCCCGCCCCAGTCTATGGCCCGTAGGCCGCGCGCAGACCTGCCGCCAGATCCGGCAGCGTCCCGGCGCCGATAGCATCGCGGATATCGGCCATAAGTTTCTGATAATAATGAAGATTATGAATGGTCGCGAGACGCGGTCCCAGTATCTCGCCGCATTTTACGAGGTGCCTCAGGTAAGAAAGGCTGTAATTCGCACAGGTATAGCAAGCACAGTCCGGATCCGCTGGTGAGGTATCGTCACGGTATCGTGCGTGCCGGAATTTGACCGTGCCGCGTGAAGTGAATAGTTGACCGTTTCTCGCATGACGTGTCGGTATGACGCAATCGAACATGTCGATACCGCGCAGCACCGCCTCAGCAATATCAACGGGCGTACCGACGCCCATGAGGTAGCGGGGCGCTGCATCAGGCATTTGCGGCAGCAGTGCATCGAGCACAGCGTGGCGCTCGTCTTCAGGTTCGCCGACCGCAAGGCCCCCGACTGCGTAGCCGTCGAAGCCTATGTCCGTCAAGCCGTGCAGCGACTCCTGCCGCAAGTCATCGTAAATACCGCCCTGCACGATGCCGAACAGCGCCTCACCGCGTTCGGCGTCATCATTCCCGAGTTCATCGAAGCGATGCCGGCTGCGCATCGCCCAGCGCAATGAAAGTTGCATCGATGAGGCCGCCTCACTCTGGCTCGCCGGGTACGGCGTACATTCGTCGAATATCATCGCTACGTCAGCATTGAGATCGTGCTGCACCTCGATCGACTTCTCGGGCGTCAGGAAAACTTCATCGCCGTTGACCGGCGACTGGAAGCGTACGCCCTCCTCAGAGAGCTTGCGCATCGCGGCCAGCGAAAACACCTGGAAGCCGCCCGAGTCGGTCAGTATCGGTTTATGCCAGTTCATGAATTCGTGCAGCCCGCCATGCTTGCGGATAATCTCTGTCCCGGGCCTGAGCATAAGGTGAAAGGTATTGCCGAGGATTATTTGCGCGCCGTCCGCAGCAACTTCCTCAGGCGTCACGCTTTTGACCGTGCCATAGGTGCCTACCGGCATGAATGCCGGCGTCTGGACCTTGCCACGACGAAACTCGAGCGTGCCGCGGCGTGCCGCGCCGGACGTTTCTGCGACAGTGAACTTCATGTCAATTTGCCCGGCGTAAGAAACATCGCATCACCGTAACTGAAGAAGCGATATTTCTCACGCACAGCATGGCGGTAAGCCGACAGGACGCGTTTTGTGCCGGCGAAAGCGGACACCAGCATCAGCAGCGACGACTGCGGCAAGTGGAAGTTCGTGATCATGGCATCGACGCTGCGAAATGTGTAACCCGGCAGGATGAATAAGTCTGTCTCACCGGTGAAAGGAAGGACCTGACCGGTTGCGGACGCCGATTCGAGTGCACGCACCGAGGTTGTGCCAACCGCAATGACGCGTCCACCGGCAGCCCGCGTCGCCCGCACGGCTTCGCAGCATTGCTGGCTGACGGCTACGCGTTCGCTGTGCAGCCTGTTCTCTTCGATGTGCTCTTCACGCAGAGATTGAAAGGTCCCTGCTCCGACGTGCAGCGTTACCCATGCGTGCCCAACGCCCGCAGCCTGCGTTTCGGCGAGCATTGCCTCGTCGAAATGCAGCCCTGCCGTGGGTGCGGCAACCGCGCCCGGATCCGTGGCATAGACCGTCTGGTAGCGATCAACGTCTGACTCGTCAGCAGCGCGATTCAGGTACGGCGGCAGCGGAACTTCGCCGTGTTCATCCAGGTACGGCATCACATCGACAGAAAAGGCCAGTGCGAAGAACTCACCCTCCCTGCCTGTGACCTCGGCTTCGGCAGAACCGGGCAGCAACAGGCGGCTGCCCGCTTTGGGTGACTTGCTGGCGCGAATGTGCGCAACAGCCGCGCGATCGCCCATTACTCGCTCGATCAGTATTTCGGCACGTCCACCTGTTTCCTTCCTCGCTTCGAGGCGCGCCCTGATAACACGCGTGTCGTTGAAGACCAGCAGGTCGCCGGCACGCAGCAGCGTCGGCAGTTCGGAAAAGCGGCGGTCATCGGTGCCGTCAGTCACGACCAGCAGGCGGCTGTCGCGGCGATCCGCGAGGGGATGCTGCGCGATCAGCGAATCAGGAAGATCGTAGTCGAAGTCCGAAATGAACATGGGCGCGCATGGTAGCAAAGCGATGCGCGCCCGGGTGATTTCTGCCTGGCGTGCCGCCCGGTGTCAGGTGCGGGTCGTGGCAGCCGGCGGCTCGGGAATGTGTCGATGATCCGGGGCTTTCGCCGGTCGCATCAGAGGAACATGTCCATCAAACAGCGCACCGCGCTGATCCGCCGGAATCTCGATGTTGAGAGTCCGTTTCTTCTTGTCGCGCATGATCCCGAGCTTCAACTTCTCACCGCCCTGGTAGGAACTCAGTATGCGCATGGCATGACGTGCATCCTTGGGCTCCCGGCCATCAATACTCTGAATCACGTCGCCCTCCTGAATCTCGAACGCATCGGACTGGGGTGCCCTGACAACCAGCAGCCCGCTGTCCGTGCCGAAGTATCGGCCAAGCCCTTTGTTGAGTTCGACCAGTTCCAGTTCACCGAAGCCGGTGCCGGCCCAGGGAAACCCGAACTCCATCTCGAAAGTCTCCATCAAGCCCGGCGCGTCGGGCGCATTCGGCACATTGAAGTGCGGACCACCGTGACCCTGCCAGACAAACATACGGTTTTCCACGGCTCGGGGCTCCACCTCGACTGAACCGACCTTGCCGTCACGAAGATACTCGATTTTTAATACATCGCCGGCTTCTACACCTTCCATGAAATCAAGCAGTCGCCTGTTTGCCACATCGGCGCTGTCCGCACTCAGTGACTCACCGTTTATCGCCGTGATCACGTCGCCGGCGCGAAGGCCCGCATCGCTGGCGGCACTGCCGGGCGTCACGCCCATTACCGCCACACCATCAGCGGGACCCTGGCGCTGTTGGCCGTCGATCGCGATGCCGAGGCGAGGTTTGTCGGAAAGCTCGATGCGCCGCTCGATCTTGGCGATGCGCGGCAAGCGCTTGCCGGTAATTTCCGCGATCTGCCGCGCTGCTTCGGCCATTTGCGCTTCGGCCTCCATCAACCTCTGGTCCATTTCGGCCTCCCTGGCCTCGGCCTCGCGCAGACCATTCTGTCCGTCACCCTGCGCAAGAGCTTGACCCGCCAACAGTAAAGCTGCCGCGGCTGGTACAACGATATTTAACATCTTCATCTGTCGTTACTCCCGGATTAAAAAGCTGCGCGTTGCGCTTGCGCATAACGCAAAGCGAGCAGCGAATTCATTAACCTGACCCGTTCGCGCCAGAAAAGCTCTCTGTCGGCGGGCGTCATTCGCACGTCAGGGTCATTCAACTGGTAATCGATGGCCGCGATGCGATCCTCCAGATCGGAGATCGTCGCAACCGTGCTGGCTCGCATGACACGGGGCTCTTCGGGTAGTGACCGCAGGTCACTTTCGAGTTGCCGCGATTGCACCATGAGAGTCTGCAGGGTGGAGACCTCAGCGGTGTTCGTCGGCAGGTTCGAAGGCACAACCGGAAATGTCGCGGCCGGCGGATTGACGAGACCTGGCAGCATAAGTGCCACCAAAAGGGCGGCGGCCGCTATGCCGGCACCGGCAAACCAAACCGTGCGCCTGCGTGATTTCTGCAGCAGCCCCTCGGCTTCGGCCTGCTCACGAATCCGACTCCAGACCGCACTCGGCGGCATCGTGTCTGAAAGCGCACGGAGTCGCTGCTGCAAAGCATTGTGTTCGTCGGCTGTCAAAGCGCAAATCATCTCTTTTTCCTTCTGGCCACTGCTCATCTCAGTAACTCCCGGCCACGGCACCGTCGGGCTGTAAGTTGCTGTCCGCAACTGCGAGCATCGGCCGCAGGCGCCGATACGCCCGCGACAACTGCGACTTCGAGAAACTCTCGGACTTGCCCATCAGTGCTGCAATTTCCTTGTGCGTAAACCCTTCGACGTCGTGCAACCAGACGACGGCGCGGGCAACGTCCGGCAGATTCGCCAATGCCGCATCGAGATCAATCGCGTCGTCGGGATGGCTCGATACCCCGTGGCTCACAGCTTGGCCTTCGGTTATGTCGTGCCAGTCATCGCCCAGTGACTGGCTGCGTTTCGTCCAGGCCGAGCGCAGGAACATCAGCGCCTTGCTAACGGCGATGCGCCGGATCCAGCTGCCCAACGCAGCCTCACCGCGGAACCCGGCGATCGATCGCATGACCTCAATAAAAGTCTCCTGGACGAGGTCCTCGGCCTGTGCGGGCGCCTTTGTGAACCTGAGACAAATCGAGTAGACCGGGGTCGCAAACGCGCGATAAATGATCTCGTGCGCCCGTACATCGCCGCGCGCCGCTCGTTTGACGATGCCCGGATCAATATCAATGTCCGCAAACTTGCTCATACCTGGAATCTTAGATGCTTCTGCCGCGCAAAGGGTCGCACAGGCGCGCATCGGCGCATATACTGTGCGCCTTTCGAGCGGGGGCTGTGGTTGAGCGCCCGTCCAGCAAGGCATGCCGGGATGGCGGAACTGGTAGACGCGCCGGATTCAAAATCCGGTTTCCGAGAGGAAGTGGGGGTTCGATTCCCCCTCCCGGCACCACAGGAATACGATGAAATACTGCTCAAGCTGCGGGGGATCCGTCAGTCGCAAGACCCCCGAAAAAGACACGCACGAACGCTGGGTCTGCGACGACTGCGGCATCGTGCATTATCAAAATCCGCTGATCGTTGTCGGCTGCGTCGCCGAACGCAATGGCAAGGTCCTGCTCTGCAAACGTTCGATCGAGCCTCGCTACGGCTACTGGACGGTACCCGCCGGATTCATGGAGCTTGGCGAGACCATGGCCGGCGGCGCCGCACGGGAAACGCTGGAAGAGGCCTGTGCGACCGTTGAGCTCGGTCACCTGTTCGCCTCTGTCGACGTCATCGACGCCGGCCAGGTGCATTTTTTCTTTTCGGGAAAACTGGTCAGCGATTACGGCGTCGGGGAGGAAAGCCTCGAGGTCGGTTTGTTCAGTGAAAACGAAATACCGTGGGACGAAATTGCCTTCCAGAGTGGCAAGTTCGCACTAAAGAAATACTTCGAAGACCGCGGCGTTGACAACGGCGTGCATTTCCACGAACTGCGGCGTTCGCGATCGCAATAGGTTACGGCTGATGCGCGCTCTGCTGCTCAAGCGCGTTCTGCTGCAGACGCAGGCTCAACTTTGCCGGCGGCAGGTAGCCGCCGATCAGCGTGCCGTCCTGCAGGACAATCGCAGGCGTACCGCTCAGACCGACGTCGCGTCCGATGCGATAATGGTTGCTCACCATCGCGCTGTCGCAGCTGGAAGTTTCAAATTTACGATCCAGTTTGGCGGCCGTCAGTGCCTGGTTTCGGTCCTTCGCACACCACACTTTTTCTGCCGTACTCCACGACCTCGATGCCGGGCCACTCCGCGGATACAGCGCATAACGTACCTGAATGCCCTGGTCGAGGTACTCGTTAATCTGGTTGTGCAACTTGCGACAGTAGGTGCAATCGACATCCGTAAAGATTGTGACCGAGTACTTCACGTCCGCCGGTGAGAACAGAATCGCGTCATCGTCTTTCAGCGTGGCGATAAGGTCGCGCCGCGCATTGTTGCGGCTTTGCTCGCTCAGGTTCACCTGCTGCTCGAGGTCAATGAGGTCACCCTGCAACAGGTAACGACCATCGTCCGAAACATAGGCAATGATTGAGCCCTGCTGAATAGTGAACCAGCCCTCTACCGGACTGAAGGTAATATTTTCGGGATCGACTGACTCGAACATGTCTGACATCTTGCTGCGAACGTTATCAAGCGCCGCTTCATCGTCGGCAGCCTGGGCAAAAGCAGCGCAACAAAACGCCGCGGCCAGACCGGCCAGCAACTTCGATTTAAAGGCGGTATTAAGAGTCATTGAAGTAGATTCCTGCGAAGGCTGATGCCGAATAGTAGTGGACCGGAATTCCTGACCCCGGTTCCGCAAAGGCGCGAGTTTAGCAAAAGCGCCGTCTTTGGGCGCCTTATTGTTGGCTTTTCGGCATTAGCCGCGGGGGTGGTGATCGCCGTGCAGCTCTTTGAGTCGCTCACGCGCGACATGTGTATAGATCTGCGTTGTGGACAGGTCGCTGTGGCCCAGCAGCATTTGCACGACCCGCAGATCCGCGCCACGATTCAGGAGATGCGTGGCAAATGCGTGCCGCAGGCTGTGTGGTGACATCTTCTGGCGTACGCCGGCTTTTTCGGCGTAGCGCTTGATAATGTGCCAGAACGCCTGGCGCGTCATGCGGTTGCCGCGGCGTGTCGGAAACAGATAGTCCGTCTGGCGCTCCAGCAGTATTTCCATGCGCGGCCCGGCGATAAACTCCTGTAGCCAGCGCTGCGATTCTTCGCCCAGCGGTATCAGGCGCTCACGATCGCCTTTGCCGACAATGCGTAGCACGCCCTGGTTGAAGTTGACCTGTGACTGCTGCAGGTTGATCAATTCAGAGACTCGCAGGCCCGTCGCATACAGCAGTTCCAGCATGGCCCGGTCCCGATGCCCGAGCGGTTCGTCAGTATTTGGTGCGTTCAACAGGGAGTCGACTTCGTCTTCTGACAGCGACTTGGGCAAAGAACGTCCAATTCTCGGCATCTCGATGTCTGCCGTCGGGTCTGAACTTCGCATGCCTTCTCGCATGATGTATCGGAAAAAACGACGGAAGCTCGACAGCTGTCGGGCCGTGGAACGCGGTTTCGCACCACTTTCGACGCGTTTCGCAATAAAGTCGAGCAAATCCGATTTTTCAGCCATCTCGATGGATTTGTCGATCTCCGACAGCCCGCGACCCAGCGTCATGAGGTCGGCGCGGTAGGCACCGAGCGTATTCTTGGACAGGCCCCGCTCCATCCAGATGGCATCGAGAAAGCGATCGACAAGCTCTTCCGAGCGTTGCACCGTCTTCGATTCCGGCTTGCCTGTCTTGTTGCTACTGCCCATAACTTCCAACTTGATTGTCGCGCAATCCTTTGCCGCGATGCCCGCGTCTATCCCAACTGTGCCGGCAGACTGTTAGCATACGCGGTTCCGAAAACCGGATCGTTGTATCAGTCGTACCGGGCAGAAAGGCCAGAGCATCGCCAAGCGACGGATTTTCCAAGGATTCTGAGTATGCTGACGATGCACGTCAGCGGGCGTGACCGCTGTCACAGATTACCGAAGGCGTTAACATAAAGTGAACTGGGTCACACGCAGCTTTTATGCCGTCTGGGGCGTACTCGCCTGGTTGTCATTCGCCGTGGCCGCGCTGCTCGCTCTGCTGGCCGCATTACTCGTTCCGGGCAAAGCACGGCGGCAGAAACTCGCCGCCCTCGCCTGCCGGGCCGTGTTTGTCATGCCGCGCGTCAAAGTCAACGTCAACGGCATGGACAACCTGCCGAGCGGAGACTGCATTGTGGTGGCGAATCATGCCAGTTATGTCGATGGTCCGCTGCTTAAAGGGTACCTGCCCGGCCGCTTCAATTTTGTGATCAAGGGCGAGTTGCGGGATATTCCAATTGCTCATTTTCTGTTGCGGCGCTCGGGCGCCAAGTTTGTCGAACGAACCGAGCAGTCCGGCAGCGCCCGCGATGCAAGGCGCATCGTCAAAGCCGCGCAGGGTGGCGAATCGCTGGCCTTCTTTCCGGAAGGCACATTTCGAAAACAAGCCGGCGTCGGCCGCTTCCGGCCTGGCGCTTTCGTTGCAGCCGTACGGAGCGCCTTGCCGGTTGTGCCCGTTGCGATCAGCGGTACGCGCAAGATGCTGCCGTCAGGCCGACTTTTGCCCTGGCCAGTCCCGCTGACAATCCGGATCCTGCCCGCCATCGCACCGGGCGACCCGGACTTTGCCGACAACCGCAGGCTCGCCGAAGCCGCCCGGCAACGCATTCTCGAAGTGCTTGATGAGCCCGACCTCGTGCCTCAGGCCGGCAGTGCCAACAGCACCTCGACTAACTAATTCGTAGTATTGCGTCGCGACACCATATGCAGGAAAGTAGCCATCCGTCTCCCGGGCGGTCCCCTGACATTTGGAGATGAAAAATGAGTACTGACTCCGTAGTCATAGTGGCGGCAAAACGGACACCGCTGGGCGCTTTCCAGGGCTCGCTGTCCGATGCCCAGAGCCCGGAGCTCGCGGCGACAGCGATAACAGCCTGTCTCGAGGAATCGGGCACGGACGCAGGCACGATCGGCGAGCTGATCCTCGGATGCGTTCTGCCGGCAGGCCTCGGCCAGGCACCTGCCCGTCAGGCGGCGCTCGGCGCCGGTATTCCACAGAGCACCGGTTGCACGACGTTAAACAAGGTCTGTGGCTCAGGCATGAAGGCCACGATGCTGGCGCATGACCTGATCAAAGTCGGCAGCGCCGGCGTCGTCGTGGCGGGTGGTATGGAATCCATGACAAACGCGCCCTACCTCTTGCCAAAAGCACGTGGCGGCTATCGTATGGGCCATCAGGAGGTGCTCGACCATATGTTCTTCGACGGGCTGCAAAGTCCATTCGACGGCAACATGATGGGCCACTTCGCCGAGGTCACGGCAAAGAAATACAACTTCAGCCGCGAGGATCAGGACCGCTTCGCGATCGAATCGGTGACAAGGTCTCGCGATGCCGTTTCACGCGGTGCCTTCAAAGCAGAAATCGCACCCGTAACGATGACAACGCGCAAGGGCGACGTGACCGTCAGCGAAGACGACGGACCGGCGGCGGCAAACCTCGAGAAGATTCCGACAATGCGACCTGCGTTTGCGAAAGACGGCACGGTCACTGCGGCCAGTTCATCTTCTATCTCGGACGGCGCTGCGGCGCTGATCTTGATGAGCGCCAGCGAGGCCAGGCGACAGGGCCTGAAGCCCCTTGCCACGATCGCCGCGCATTCGGGTTTTGCCCATGCGCCGGAGTGGTTCACGACGGCGCCGATCTTCGCTATCAAGGCCCTGCACGAGAAGCTCGGCTGGGACCCTGACCACGTGGATCTCTATGAAATTAATGAGGCTTTCGCCTGCGTCACGATGGCCGCCATCAACGACCTGGGACTCGAACACGACAGGGTCAACGTCAACGGCGGCGCCTGTGCACTGGGCCATCCCATCGGCGCCAGCGGTGCGAGAATCATTGTGACGCTGCTGCACGCACTGCGTGCCCGCGAACTGAAGCGCGGCATCGCATCCTTGTGTATCGGTGGTGGCGAAGCGACCGCCATCGCTCTCGAAGTCAATTTATAAGGGGACATCAAATGCAGCTATCCAGTGCCAAAGCCGTGATTACCGGCGGCGCGTCCGGACTCGGTCTGGCGACAGCCGAACGCGTGATCAAAGCCGGCGGCCAGGTCGTCATTCTCGATATCAGCGACGAGCACGGCAAAGCTGCCGCTGCGAAACTCGGCGTGGACGCCCGGTTCGTCAATACAGACGTCTCCAGTGAAGACTCGGTAAAAGCCGCGATCAAAGCAGCCGACGATTTCATGGGCGGCATTACGCTGGCCGTAAACTGTGCCGGCATCGCGACGGCCGGTCGCACACTTGGTCGCGAAGGCCCCTGGCCGTCCGAAAATTTCAACCGGGTAATCCAGGTCAACCTGGTCGGCTCGTACAATGTAACCAAGGAAGCGGCGGCAGTTATGCAGCTCAACGATGCCAATGAGAATGGCGAGCGGGGTGTCGTTATAAGCACCGCATCGATCGCCGCATTCGAGGGCCAGATCGGCCAGGCCGCCTATTCGGCCTCCAAGGGCGGCGTCGTCGGCATGATGTTGCCGCTGGCGCGCGAGTTTGCGCAGTTTGGCATTCGAGTCAATACGATCGCACCCGGCATTTTCATGACGCCGATGATGGCGGGCATGCCTGAGGAGGTGCAGGAATCTCTCGGCAAGCAGGTACCGTTTCCACCGCGGCTCGGCCGACCCGAAGAGTATGCGGATACGGTGGCGTACATCTATGGCAATGCCATGGTCAACGGCGAGACCATCCGCGTCGATGGCGCGATCCGCATGCAGCCGAAGTAAACCACGACCCAGCAACCTTTATTCGAGCCGCGGCGGCAATCGCGGGGAGATCTTGCTCGCTCCCGCTTACGCAACGTCGCTTCGCACGACACACCCGCACTCGTCGCCGCTGCCCCATCGTGCGCGTGTAGGAGCGCCCCCAGGGCGCGAAGCGATAGCGGCGGTCGCCAGACCGCTTCGGTTGTCGGCCTCTTGCGTAGGTTAATGGCGCTCGACTTCACATAATTGCGGTCGAAAACGGACCTGGATCACAAAAACGGCCGGCTAGACTTCAGTTCCGCATGGCTTTTCCTAAGATTATTCGCGTATAGGCAAGTTTACCTTCACCTTTCGGGGGAGAAGACCGATGCAATATCGACAAAGCCTGGATGACGTTTCCGGCACGCCACCGTGCAACTTGTCGATCGCCGAGCTTCTACTGCATGCGCTGGTCATCGAGCGCGAGGCAATGCACCGCTACACGGAACTCGCCAACATGATGGCGCAAATCGGCAACAAGAAAGTCTCGAGGATATTTTCGAAAATGTCCGGCATCGAGGCGAAGCATGCCGAATCTATCGAGCGGCAGATCGAAGGCCAGAAGTTACCTGTCCTGACACCGAGTCAATACACGTGGCATGGACCCGAGGCACCGGAGAATACCGACAGCAATCGCCTGTTCCACCTGATGACGCCTTGTCAGGCCCTCGAGCTTGCGCTCAAGAACGAAAAGCGGGCCTATGAATTTTACAGCGACGTCGTCGATGACAGTACCGACGAGCGCGTTCGGGAAATGGCCTCAGACTTTGCCGGCGAAGAAGAACAGCACGTCGCCTGGGTTGAAGAGTGGTTGGCAGAAGTGCGGCCCGCTGATAAAGATTGAATTATGTGCCCATCGCCATGACGCGAGTAAGTGGTGACGCCTACATATTCGCGTAATTCGGTCCGCCGCCGCCTTCGGGCACATCCCAGATGATATTTTGCGCCGGATCCTTGATCTCACAGGTCTTGCAGTGCACGCAATTCGTGGCGCTAATCTTGAACTGCTTTTCGCCACCCACTTCCACGATCTCGTAGACGCCAGCCGGACAATAGCGTTGTGCCGGTTCATCATAGTTCGGCAGGTTGTAGCTTATCGGCACTGAAGCGTCTTTAAGCTTCAGATGCGAGGGCTGATCTTCTTCGTGGTTGGTACTGGACAGGAACACTGACGACAGCTTGTCGAACGTGATGACGCCATCGGGTTTGGCATAATCGATCGGCCTTGCGTCGGATGCTTTGTCCAGCGACTCATGGTCCGGATCCTTGTTGCGCCAGGTAAACGGCAGCTTGCCGAAAAAAATGTTCTGGTCGATAAACGCAAATGCCGCCCCCCAGAAGACGCCGAGTTTATGCAGTCCGGGTCCAAAGTTGCGTCCCTGATGCAGCTCCTTGTATACCCAGGATGCTTTTACACTCGCCTCGAAGTCTGCAAGTTCCGACTGGCCGGCATCGCCCGAGGACAAGGCTTTGTGAACACTCTCGGCAGCCAGCATCCCGGTCTTGATAGCAGTATGCGCACCTTTGATCTTCACACCATTCAAGAACCCCGCGCCGCAGCCGACCAGCATGCCGCCCGGAAATGCGAGTTTCGGCAGCGACTGCAAACCACCTTTGTTGACAGCGCGCGCACCGTATGCCACACGCTTGCCGCCTTCGAGATAGGTCCGAATTTTCGGATGCAGTTTCCAGCGCTGAAATTCGTCAAACGTAGAAAGATGTGGATTCCTGTAGTTCAAGGCGATAATCAGACCAAGCAAGACCCTGTTGTTCGCAGCGTGGTAGAGGAAGCCCCCGCCCTCCGTATGATTGTCGAGCGGCCACCCGGTTGTGTGCACCACGAGGCCTTCCTGATGCCTGGATGGGTCGATTTCCCATACTTCCTTTATGCCGATGCCGTAGTGCTGCGGATCGGCATCCTTGCGCAAATCGAATTGCGCCATGACCTGTTCGCTCAGGTTGCCGCGTACGCCCTCCGCGAAAATCGTGTACTTGCCCGTCAGTTCGTAGCCGGCCTGGTAGGTACTTTTTCTTCGGCCATCCTTGCCAACACCCATATCGCTGGTCGCGACACCCGTGACCCTGCCGTCCTGGTCATAAAGCACTTCCGAAGCCGCGAAGCCCGGAAAAACGTTGACGCCCATCGCTTCAGCCTGCTCGCCAAGCCACTGGCAAAGCTGCCCAAGGCTGATAATGTAATTGCCGTCATTGTGCATCGGCCTCGGCAGAAACAGACCGGGCACCCGTACCGCTTTCGATGCGCTCGTCAGGTAGTGCACGA
This sequence comes from Woeseiaceae bacterium, assembly GCA_013043165.1. Classification (GTDB taxonomy): domain Bacteria; phylum Pseudomonadota; class Gammaproteobacteria; order Steroidobacterales; family Woeseiaceae; genus UBA1847. The sequence continues at coordinate 14,302 of JABDOQ010000061.1, forward strand.
GATCGCCGCTTACGGCCGTCTTTACCGGTGCGCCCTTTTCTTTCCAGTCGGGAAAGAGCTCGTCGAGTCCCGTCGGCTCGAAGACGTTTCCGGACAAAATGTGAGCTCCGATTTCGGAGCCCTTCTCAACGACGACGACGGAGAGGTTTGCGTCGAGCTGCAACAAGCGGCATGCGGCAGCAAGCCCGGCGGGTCCACCGCCGACAACTACTACGTCGAATTCCATGGCTTCGCGTTCGTTCGCTTCCGACAATTTCTCCGCTTCTCCCGTAGATGTTATCGCGTATCTTAGCAGCCTCTGTGGCGACCCATAAACGCGCAGGGTAATCTTGCGGGGCGGGCGCACCGCAGCAAATACAGGATTAAAGGTAGATTGAACATTCGCGAAGCCTATGAGGAAAGCCTGCGCCGTGAAGGCCATGTCCAGGATTCGGCTCAGCTGGACATTGTTGTACAGCTCGGTGACCTGCAGGCGCGCCTCACCGCGAGCGCTCCTCGGCGCGGTAGCTGGCGCACCCTTTTCAAGCGTCGACGCGACGAGCAATGGCCAGCCGTACGCGGCATGTACCTGTGGGGTGGAGTGGGTCGCGGCAAGACCTTTCTCATGGACCTGTTCTTCGAGACACTAACGATCAAAAAGAAGCAACGCATGCACTTTCATCGCATGATGCACGAGGTACATGATCGCCTCAAAGCCCTGGGCAATGTCGAGGATCCACTCGACAGGATAGCGGCAGATATTGCACGCGATATTCGTGTTTTGTGCTTCGACGAGTTTTTCGTCAGCGACATCGGTGATGCGATGATACTCGGGCGCCTGCTGGATGGCCTGTTTCGCCGCGGCGTCACGCTCGTCGCGACGTCCAACTCGAAACCCGATGATCTTTATGAGGACGGCCTGCAAAGACAGCGCTTCCTGCCGGCCATCGAGCTGCTGAATCAACACACGACCGTCGTTCACATGGACGGCGACACCGACTATCGCCTGAGGCTGTTGCAAAAAGCGGGGACCTACCTTTTTCCCGACGACGCGCATGCCCTCGAGAGACTTTCGTTTTTTTTCGACGAGTCGGCGTCGAGCCAAATCCGTTCAAACCAGGAACTCGACGTCTACGGACGCAGGATTCGAGCTCACAAATGTGCAAAGGGCATCGCGTGGTTTCGGTTCGACGATATCTGCAATGGCCCGCGCAGCCAGGCCGATTACATAGAAATCGCCCGCTGGTACCCATCGGTCATCGTCTCCGGGGTACCCCGATTCGACGCGACACTCGAAAATCAGGCACGGCGATTCATCGCGCTCGTAGACGAGTTCTACGACCGGCGAGTGAAACTGATTCTTTCCGCCAACGCCGATGTAAAATCGTTGTACCAGGGGGATCGACTGTCGTTCGAGTTTGAGCGTACGGTAAGCCGCCTGATCGAAATGCAATCCAACGAGTATCTCGCCCTGCCCCACCTCGCGTGATAAATTGGACGCCATGGACAAAGAACTGATACTCGAGGATTTCCTGCCCTACCGGCTTTCGATCCTGTCCAATACCGTCAGCAGCAGAATTGCCCAGGCCTACGAAAAGCGATTTGGTCTATCGATCCCGGAATGGCGCGTCATCGCCATTCTGGGCCGATTCCCCGGCTTGTCGGCAGTAGAGGTCGCGGAGCGCACGCTCATGGACAAGGTTGCGGTCAGCCGCGCCGTAACCAAGCTTGTGAAAAGCGGCCGCATCGATCGGGAGTTTGCCGATGCCGACCGGCGCCGCTCGATCCTGAACCTGTCCGAAGAAGGCCGCCGCGTACACAACGAGATCGCACCGCTCGCGCTGCGATTCGAACGCGATCTGCTGGAGGGGCTCAGCCCCGAAGAGACCGAAACGCTGAATACAATCATGGATCGTTTGTTGAAGCGGGCACGCGTGCTGGGAAATCCCTGATCAGTCGCCTTCTTGCGCGCCAATCTCGGTACGAACGCGCAGCAGTTCGGGGAAAAACTCGACATCCAGCGCTTTCTTGAGAAACGGTACGCCGGATGATCCACCGCTGCCCCGTTTGTGGCCGATGATCCGCTCTACGGTCTTCATGTGGTGAAATCGCCAGAACTGGAAGTTGTTGCTGATGTCCATCAGCGCTTCGCAGGCTTCATAACGCTCCCAATACAACGCGTGGTTCTCATAGATTTCACGCAGCACGTCGACGACCGCGGCATCTTCGTCCCGAACCTCGCTGAAGTCGCGATCGAGTACCCGCCGCGGCACGGTCATGCCCTGACGCTCAAGATGCATCAGGAACTCCTCGTACAGACTCGGTGATTCCAGAGCCACAAGCAGTCGCGCGTGCCACTCAGGCTGGTGCTCGAACACGCGCATCGCCGCCCTGTTCTTGTTGCCGAGCCTGAACTCGAGAATGCGGTACTGGGCCGACTGCAGACCCGATGCTTTGCCAAAGACGTGCCGGAATTCCGCGTATTCGCTGGGCGTAAGTGTATCCAGCACCTTCCACTGGTTATACAGCTGATTCTGGACATGGCGCACGCGCGCGAGATTCTTGATGGCCGGTGCCAACCTGTCGTCCTGCATGTGCCGTATCGCGCCGCCGATCTCATGAATGACAAGCTTTATCCAGAGCTCAGCAACCTGGTGCTGAATGATGAACAACATCTCGTCGTGATGCGGCGGCACGCTGAGCGGCTTTTGTGCCGTCAGCAGCTGATCAAGTCGCAAGTAGCCGGTGTAATCGTCGTCCCGCGACAGGTCGGTATAGATTGAGCGCTCAAGTTCGCGTTTATTCATCGGCGTAGATTCGTAACCCGTTCATGATGGTTCATTGTAGGCCATTTGAGTCCCGATTCGACGCGTCGGGAAAATTTGTTGCAGATGCAATTACTGTATAATGCGGGACGTTTCTCCAGGCCACCCGAACTCCAGCCATAAGCAAATAGTGCGCCTCTTACGTAGACCTGTCAGGCCGGCATTTCCGGCCGGAGCAAAGCAGTGACATCAAACGAAAACCGCCGGGGCGGAGACATCAGGGAAGTAATTGTCGACGCAATTGTTGCGTCGACTGTCAAATCGCGCGTTTTAAAGAGCCGAAAACAGATCAAGCGCTACCTGAAGCAGTACTTTGCGAACGTTCCCGTAGAAGATTTGCAGGGAAGGTCGGAAAAGGTCATGGCGCGCGTAGCGCTCGATCATCTCGAATTCGCAGCCAAACGTCGCAAGGGCGAGGCACTGATTCGACTTTTCAACACGACCGAAAAAGAGCATGGCTACACGTCCGCTTTCACATTTGTGGAAATGGTCAACGACGACATGCCATTTCTTGTCGACTCGGTGGCAGCCGCGATAAACCGCCATAGCATGATCGTGCATATCACGGTGCACCCGATCATTTTCGTCAAACGCGACAAAGATGGTCAGATCGAGGCCGTGACGAGCGCTGACGACGACTCGGCAACCGCCGAGTCGTTTGTGCGATTTGCCGTCGACCGCGAAACCGATGCGGGCGAATTAAAGCGTCTGCGACAGGAAATCAGCAAGGTACTTGGCGATGTCCGGCTGGCTGTTCGCGACTGGAAAAAAATGCGGCAGCGCATGCTTGAGACGGCGGACTTGCTCGACAAGGGCCCGAAGGGCGCTGATCCCCTGCTGCGATCGGAAAGCAAGGCGTTGCTCGAATGGATGGAGGACGAACATTTTACGTTTCTTGGTTATCGCGAGTATGTGCTCTCGAAACGCGGCAAACGCATATTCCTGAATGCCGTAAAAGGCTCCGGACTCGGAATTTTGAGCCGCGACGATCGCGGTACGAAGGGCATTGAACTTACGGATGAAATGCGGCGCCTGACGCGTTCCCGCGATTGGCTGATCCTGACCAAGGCAAATTCACGCTCCACGATTCATCGGCCCGCGTTTCTCGACTACGTTGGCGTCAAGGTTTATGACGATGACGGCAATACGATCGGAGAACGCCGTTTTATCGGCCTGCTTACGTCAGTGGCCTACAGCGAAAGTCCGCAAAACATCCCTCTGTTGCGGCATAAGGTGCAAAAAATATTTGAACGCGCGCAGGTCAATGCTTCCGGGCACCGTGGCAAAGCGCTGCTGCACATAATCAACACGTATCCTCGTGAAGAACTTTTCCAAAGTTCCGTGCAAGACCTTACCCGGACCACCATTGGCATTCTGAATTTGCAGGATCGCCAGCGCATCAAGTTTTTCCTGCGCAGGGATCCGTTCCGGCGCTTTTTTTCGTGCCTTGTTTATGTGCCACGCGAAAAGTACACGACGGCGATCCGAAGACGGATCGAAGCACTGTTACTCGAAGCCTTCGGCGGAATTTCCGTTGACTCATCCGTGCAGATTTCTGACTCGGCGCTGGCACGAGTGCACCTGATCGTGCGCACGCCCGAAGGCAAGCGTCCACGTATCAGTATCCACCATATCGAAGAGCAGATAGCCGACCTCGTCATTACCTGGTCCGATCGGCTGCGCGACGAACTGTTGATTCGATTTGGTCCGGACGAGGGCGCGAGACTCTACCGTGCCTACCGCGACGTATTCCCGGCCGGCTTTCAGGAGGACACGATACCGAGGGAGGCATGTTCGGATGTGCAGCAGATCGACGAGATGCTGCGCGATGAAGTTTCGCGGGCCGTTAGCCTCTATGTTCCGCCGGATTCATTGCCGGGCCACATGCACTTCATGATTTACAGCAGGAACGAGCCCATCGTGCTGTCGGAGGCGCTCCCGGTGCTCGAGTACATGGGCGTCGACGTCTATACAGAGCGACCCTACGAAGTGGACCTGAAGTCAGGAGAGTGTTTCTGGATCCAGGATTTCCACCTTCGTCATGAAAGTGGTGCTGCGGTTGATATTGAGGCTGTATCGCAACGATTCGAAGATTGTTTTCTCGCCGTGCTGCACGGCGATGCGGAAAATGACGGCCTGAATCGGCTGGTCGTCGGCGCGGGCCTCAACTGGCGGCAGACGGCACTTCTGCGCTGCTATGCAAAACATATTTTACAGTTGAGAGTGCCGTTCAGCCAGGCCTACATGGAGGACGTGCTGGTCATACATGCCGGCCTCGCCGCGCTGCTGGTGCGGCAGTTCGAAGTGCAGTTCGACCCCGACCTTTCGAAACGCAAACGCGATCGCGAATTGAAGGAAATCGGTGCGCAGGTAAAGCGCGGTGTCGCCAAGGCGCGCAACGTTGACGAAGATCGCATTCTCACGGCTTTCGCCGGTGGCATCGATGCGACTTTGCGCAGCAATTACTTTCAGACTATCGACGGCACAGATACGCCAAAGCCCTACATATCAATCAAGCTCGATCCTGCCCGTCTTCCCGAAATTCCGTTGCCGCGGCCGCAATTCGAAGTGTTTGTCTATTCGCCCGAGGTCGAGGGCGTGCATTTGCGGAATGGCGACATCGCTCGCGGCGGGCTGCGCTGGTCGGATCGGCGTGAAGACTTCCGCACCGAGGTTCTCGGCTTGATGAAAGCGCAGGTAGTGAAAAATACCGTAATCGTTCCCACAGGCGCCAAGGGTGGCTTCTTTCCGAAGCGCGCACCTGTCGACGACCGCGCGGCAATACAGGCAAACGGCATCCATTGTTACAAGACCTTTATTCGCGGGCTGCTGGACCTGACCGACAATGTCGTCGACGACGAGGTTATTACGCCCGAGCGCATTGTGCGCCGCGACGGCGATGATCCTTATCTGGTCGTGGCTGCCGACAAGGGCACCGCCACATTTTCAGACATTGCCAACAGTCTTTCGGCCGAATACAGCTTCTGGCTCGACGACGCGTTCGCCTCCGGCGGCTCCGCAGGCTACGACCACAAAGGGATGGGCATCACGGCGCGCGGCGCCTGGGAGGCCGTCAAGCGCCACTTCCACGAGCTGGGCGTGAACATCCAGAAACAGCCGTTTAGCGTGGCCGGAATCGGGGACATGAGCGGCGACGTCTTCGGCAACGGCATGCTGTTGTCGAAAAAGATCAGGCTGGTCGCTGCATTCAATCACAGGCGCATATTTCTGGACCCGGATCCGGATACCGCGGCGAGTTTCCGCGAGCGCAAACGCCTGTTTCGCAAGCCCGGTTCGACTTGGGACGATTACGACGAATCACTGATTTCCAAGGGTGGCGGCGTCTTCTCGCGGCAGGCCAAGACCATCCGACTGAGTAATGAGGTGCGTAAACTCCTCGACGTCAGCGAGCAGTCGGTGCAGCCGGACGAGCTGATTCGCGCCATTCTCAGGATGCCCGTCGACCTGCTGTGGAATGGAGGCATCGGGACCTACGCAAAAGCGAGCAGCGAAGGTCATTCGGACGTTGGCGACAGAAGCAACGACGCTGTGCGGGTCGACGCCGACGAATTGCGCTGCAAGGTGATCGGCGAGGGCGGTAACCTGGGATTCACGCAACGCGCCCGGGTCGAATTCAGTCAGCATGGCGGCCGCATCAATACCGATTTTATCGACAACTCCGGCGGAGTTGATTGCTCTGACCGCGAAGTCAATATCAAGATCCTGCTGAGCGATGCCGCCAAGAAAAAAGGCTTGTCACGCAAGAAACGTGACGAGTTGCTTGCCTCGATGACCGACGATGTTGCGACTCTCGTGCTCAGGAACAACTATCTGCAGACACAGGCAATAAGCATGAGCGAGCGGCTTTCTGTCGCTCGTATCGACGAGACCGCACGGCTGATCGCATCGCTCGAACGCACCGGCTTGCTGAATCGCGACCTCGAATATCTTCCCCATGAGGCCGAGATCGACGATCGTCGCAGCCGCAAGCAGGGCTTTACGCGACCGGAACTTGCCATCGTACTGAGCTACGCAAAAATCGACCTCTATAAGGGCCTTATCGACTCCGAGGAGACTCTTGAGGATTTCCTGCAAATCGACCCGCAGCGATATTTTCCGCCGGTGCTTCGACGTCGCTATGTAGACTTGATTCCCGGCCACCGCCTTAGCCGACAGATACTCGCGACACTGATCGCGAACGCGCTGGTCAATCGCATGGGTCCAGCGTTCGTCAAACGCGTGCAGGTCGATACCGGCGCGAAAATCGTGACGATCGCTCGCGCGTACGAAGTCGCGCGGATCATCTGCCGCGCGACACCGCTACTGCGCACGATCGAGTCCCTGGACCACAAGATTCCCGCCAGTGCGCAGCTTGAAATGATGTTCGAGGTGAGCCGAATCCTGCGTCATACCTGCTACTGGCTGATCGAACACTTCGATGATCAACTGCAGATCGTCAAATCCGTGGAACGACTCAAGGACGGCATGGCGAGCATTTACACGCGTTCGGGCACTTACATCTCCAAAGCCAGCCGTGTACGCAATGAAGATGCACTGCAAACCTGGATCGCCATGGGCGTGCCCGAAAAACTCGCCGGTCGGATGTCCCTGCTGTTGGTGACGCGCGCCGCGCTCGATATTGCTGACATCGCAGCAGAACGCAAGCGGGACGTACTCGATACGGCTCGCCTGTACTCGACGCTCAACGACGGCCTGGGCATGCACTGGCTGCATAATTATGCCGAGGACCTCAAGGTCAGCGGCCGCTGGCAGGCAATGGCGCGCAGCAACCTCCGCGATGAGTTCTATCGAATTCGGCGGGACATTGCGCTGCGGCTGTTAACCAGTCGCAGCAGGCAGGATCCCGAAGAGGTCGCCAACAAATGGCTAAATGCACATGAAGAAAAAGTTGCGCGCTTCACCAATATGGTCGAAGAAATGAAACTGCGCGGTGACATCGATTTTGCTACGCTGTCGGTGGCCGCGAAGGAACTGCGCAGTCTGATATCAAACTGATAGCGATTAGAATCTCGTCGCACGTAATACGGAGAAGCAATGGCTGGCAAACTCATACTCTGCCGTCATGGTCAGAGTGACTGGAACAAGAAAAACCTGTTCACCGGCTGGACGGACGTCGACCTGACGGAAAAAGGCATGCAGGAAGCAATCGACGCTGGTCGGCTGCTGTCGGAACTCGGTTTCGAGTTCGATATTGCCTATACGTCGGTACTCAAACGCGCAATCCGCACGCTCTGGGTCATGCTCGATGAGATGGATCTCATGTGGATTCCGGTGGTACGCGACTGGCGTCTGAACGAACGCCATTACGGCGCATTGCAGGGACTCAATAAAGCGGAAACGGCGGCCAAGTACGGCGAAGACCAGGTTCATATCTGGCGACGCAGCTACGATATCCCGCCGCCGCCCCTCGAGGCCGACGACGAACGCCATCCGTCTTTCGACCCGCGCTACAAAGGCATCGCCAATTTGCCCGGGGCAGAATCGCTGTTGCTGACACTGGAACGGGTCAAGCCCTGCTGGACCGACGTGATCGCGCCGGATCTGCAGGCCGGGAAGAATGTCCTGATTTCTGCACACGGCAACAGCCTGCGGGCACTCGTGAAGATGCTCGATCGAATATCTGACGAGGAAATCACGGGCTTCAACATCCCGACAGGAATACCCCTGGCTTACGAACTCGACGACGACTTAAACCCCATATCGCGCGAGTTCCTGGGCGATCCCGAAGCGGTCGCGAAAGCGGCTGCCGCTGTTGCAGCCCAGGGTAAAGCGCACTGAGTCCCGAACCGACCTAGGCCTGCCGCCGCGGATCTGAGCGAGGCTTCTCGCTACCCTCATCAATCATCCGTATAAGGCCTTCCTGAGACGTGGAGGCGACGAGTACGCCCTGTTCGGTAAAGAGCTGGCCGCGGGCAAACCCTCGTGCACCGGACGCGTTCGGGCTGTCCATCGAGTACAGCAGCCATTCATCGATTCTGAATTCACGGTGAAACCAAAGCGCGTGATCCAGGCTCGCCATTATCACGTTGTGGCGAGTAAACGACAGGCCGTGCGGCAGCGTCGAAGTGGCCAGCAGCTCGAAATCCGAAACATAAGCGAGCAGATTCTGATGCAGCGCCTGGTTATTCGGCAGGCGGTCGACCGCGCGTATCCAGACCTGCTTCTTCGGCGGCAGTTTTTTCCGCCTGTCCAGGCTCCGGGGGTCGACCGGGCGAAACTCGAACGGGCGCTTGCCCGTTATAAAGCGGCGTAGTTTCATCGGTATTTTTTCAAGCACATCCGCCGCGACCTCCGTCAGGTCTTTCAGACCTTCGGGCGATGGCACATCGGGCATTTTCGCCTGGTGATCGAGTCCGTCTTCGAGTATTTGAAACGACGCCGCGAGATTCAGAATCGGCCTGCCGTGTTGAATGGCAACGACGCGTCGATTGGAAAAGCTACCGCCATCGCGTGCACGGTCGACATCGTAGATTATTGGCGCTGTCATATCTCCACGACGCAGGAAATAGGCGTGCAGCGAGTGGGCTACCCTGCCATCAACCGTGTGTTGTGCCGCCGACAAAGCCTGGCCGACGACCTGGCCGCCAAAAACCTGTGCGCTGCCGATATCGCGACTGTCACCACGAAAAATGTTTTCCTCGATACGCTCAAGCTTGAGGAGCGCGATCAGGTCTTCGAGTACCGGGTGCATCCTGATGTCCTCGTCCGGTCAGCCGGCGTGTGTGCGGCCACCATCAACTGCGATACCCGTGCCGCTGACAAAAACGGCATCATCGCTGGCGAGAAACAGTGCAACCTTGGCAACGTCTACAGGCTCGCCCAGGCGACGCGCCGCGGAGCCCCTGATGCAGTGGTCGCGCAGCGCTTTGTCCTTACGGAACACTTCGCGGCTTTCGGGTGTCATGACGGCGCCGGGTTGGATGTAATTGGCGTTGATCGCGAACTCGCCCATTTCGGCGGCGAGCACTCGCGTCATGTCCGCGAGGTCCTGCTCCGCGTGGGTATAAGCAGCGTCACCATGGCGGGTAAAACAACTGCGCAGGAATCCGATATTGATTATTCGGCCCTGCGGGCTTTTTTGCAGGTGTGGGGATGCCGCGCGACACGCGGCCATCGTCAGCGTCGCCCTGGATCGCAGCAGGCGCTCGAATTTCTCGTCTACCTGGTCGAGCGGCGCATCCGGTTGCAAAGGAAAATCGTTGACCAGAATATCGATGCCGCCGAGTTTCTTGACGGCATCCCCGATCAGGCCCGGCATACCGTCCGGGTCGATCAGCGCTGCCGTCATCGGCGTGATGCCCTTGACCGCAGCGTAGTGCTGCATAACGCCGCTGTTTTTCGTGTCGACCGCGAGTACCGCCGCGCCGTGCTTGGCGAGCGTGCGCGCGATGGCCTCGCTGATACCGCCAGCCGCATTTAGTACAAGTGCATTCAGCCCGTAGAGGCGCGGGGGACCCGCCATGTCAGTTCCTTGGATTGTTGCTCTGTTCCGGCACTAGTTCGGAAATGCATAGTCAGTGAATTGCTTGCGCAATTCAATCTTCTTGACCTTGCCCGTCGCCGTGTGCGGCAATTCATCGACAAAAATCACGTCATTCGGTATCCACCAGGCGGCCACTTTGCCATCAAAGTACCTGAGCATCTCTTCCTTGCTCACATCCTGGCCTTCGGTGCGCACGACAACCAGTAGCGGGCGCTCGGTCCATTTGGGATGGGCGACACCAATGACGGCAGCTTCGGCGACGGCCGGATGACCCATGGCCGTATTCTCGAGCTCGATGGAGCTGATCCACTCACCTCCCGACTTGATAACGTCCTTGGTGCGATCGGTAATCGCCATGTAACCCTGCCGGTCGATCGTCGCAACGTCGCCGGTATCGAACCAGCCGTCCTCGGTGTGTGTGCCCGCGCCGCCCTCGAGCTTGAAATAATCGCTGCAAATCCAGGGGCCGCGCACCTGCAGCGCGCCGTAGGCAACTCCGTCCCAGGGCAACTCCTGGCCTTCGTCGTCGACGATGCGCAGCTCGCAGCCGAAGATGCCACGCCCGGCTTTGGTCGCAAGATCGAGTTTTTCGTCATCAGGCAGCGTCTCAAGGCCGGCCTTGATCGAGTTGCACGTGCCCAGGGGACTCATTTCCGTCATTCCCCAGCCCTGGCGAATCTCGACGCCATGCTTGTCTCGAAATTCCTCGATCATCGAGCGCGGCACCGCGGCACCGCCGACGATCGAGCGCTTCAATTTATCCAGGCGTTTGCCCGCACTGGCGCAGTACTGCAGCAGCGCCAGCCATACGGTTGGTACGCCCAGAGCGATGGTAACGTCTTCCGAATCCATGAGCTCATAAAGCGCTTCGCCATCGCCCATCTTCGGCCCGGGGAAAATAATCTTCGCACCGACCATCAGGGTCGCATAGGGAATCCCCCACGCGTTGACGTGAAACAACGGCACGACAGGCAATACGCAATCGGTGCTCGACAGGTCCATGATGTCGGGCGCCGGTGCCGCGTAGGCATGCAATACCGTTGAACGGTGATCGTAGAGCACACCCTTGGGATCCCCGGTTGTACCAGACGTATAGCAAAGCGCCGATGCCGACCGTTCGTCGAGTTCGGGCCAGTCATAGTCAGAGGATTCGGAGCCAATCAGCGTCTCATAGCATCGGACGTTCGGCAGCGATGTCTCCGGCATGTGCGCCTCGTCCGTCATGATCACGAAGCCCTCGACGCCGCCGATTTGCGGCAGAATTTTTTCGAGCAGGGGCACGAACATCACGTCGGTGAAGACCCAGCGATCTTCGGCATGATTAATAATGAAGATCAGCTGCTCGGGAAACAGGCGCGGGTTGATCGTGTGGCAGACGTAGCCTGCGCCGCTGATCGCGTAGTAGGCTTCCAGGTGGCGATAATCATTCCAGGCGATCGTGGCCACGCGGTCACCGTGTTTGAGACCAAGCTTGTCGAGCGCACTTGCGAGCTGTTTCGAGCGGCCGATCGCGTCGCTAAACGTATAGCGATGACGCGGATTGTCCATCGTCACGGAGACGATTTCACGTTCACCGTGAAATTTTTCTGCATGTTTCGCAATCGAGGAAATGAGCAGCGGCGTATTCATCATTAATCCGTGCATAGGTAATTCCTGTTAAGTCTTGCTGGCCAAAATGATTTCCTATTTATCAAGAGCTTATAACTTATTTTTATCGCTGCAAACCTTGTTATGCTTAGCTGACAAGAAGCAACAGCCCGACAAGGGACGAGGCATGCAACGCACGACCACTAGCTTACCCAATCTCCGGACCGATGTTGCGTTTACTTTGGCCAAAATTGTCGCGGCAGGACAGGCATGAACACCGCAACTGAAAACAGCACGATAAAGGTCGGGCTCGCCCAGATCGCGCCTGTCTGGCTCGACTGCAGAGCGACGATCAACAAAGTCATTGCGTGGGTCGATCGGGCCGCGGATGAGGGTTGTAATCTCGTCGCGTTTGGCGAAGCGCTCGTACCAGGCTACCCGTTTTGGGTGGAAAGAACGGAAGGCGCGAGATTTGAATCGTCGTTACAAAAGTCGCTGTATGCACACTATGCAAGCCAGGCCGTTTGTATAGAAGATGGCGATATTGATGGCATTCGTCGCATCGCGCGCGACAAGAATATTTCCATCTACGTCGGCATCATCGAGCGGGCCGCGGATCGCGGCGGCCACAGCCTCTATTGTTCCATGGTGTATATCGATCAGCACGGCGCTATCGGCTCGGTACATCGAAAACTCATGCCCACTCACGAAGAACGACTTGTCTGGGCGATTGGTGACGGCAACGGGTTGCGCACGCACCAACTTGGCGCATTCACCGTAGGCGGGCTCAACTGCTGGGAAAACTGGCTGCCGCTGGCTCGTGCGGCGCTCTATGGCCAGGGCGAGGACCTGCACGTGGCAATCTGGCCCGGGAACGCGCGGAATACCGAGGACATCACACGCTTCGTGGCACGCGAAAGCCGCTCATTCGTCGTTTCCGTTTCGGGACTGATGCGAAAGCAGGACATTGACGCATCGCTGCCCCACGCCGAACTTCTCATCAACTCTGCCGACGACATGATGGCAAACGGCGGCTCTTGCGTAGCGTCACCCGCGGGCGACTGGCTGCTTGAGCCCGTGATCGACAAGGAGTCACTCGAGGTCGTCGAACTCGATCATCGCAGGGTACTTGAGGAACGCCACAGCCTGGACCCGGTCGGCCACTACTCGCGCCCCGACGTCACGCGGCTGACCGTCAACCGAAAGCGGCAAACGACAGTAAAATTCAAAAACTGACTCAGGTCGCGACGTAGATCAGAAAACCACCGAAGGTGGCCGCAAACAGGGCCGACAAGCGTAGCAACCCACCTGGTCGGGAAAGCCACCATTCGATGAGCCTGTCGAGGCGTTCGCGCCCCATAATCAGAATCCCTACTGCGGCGAAAATACTGATCGCGGCGATAATGCGCATGACCTGCGGCAGACGCAGCTCATCGGCAACGATCCAAAAAAGAGCACCGATGACCAGCCGCACGATTATGGCAGCCAGGAAGCGCGTCTGACTCGTCATGAGTTTAAATAGCGTACGAAATCGGTCCGGTGCCAGCAGGCCAACCATGCCGATCAAGACGCCAAAAACTCCAATCCCCGCAACGATGAGCCGCATATCAGAATCCTTACTCAGTCTGCCCGGCTATTCGTCGAAGAAATACATTCCGAGTGTTTCGGCGACGCAGGCTGGCTTGCGTGCGCCCTCCATTTCCAGCCGCACTTCAGAGGTTAGCAGCAGCGCGCCCGCCCTGCGCCGCGCCTGCAATACCTTTGCCCTCGCCCGCAGGCGTGCGCCGACTGGCACCGGTGCGTAGAACCGCACCTTGTTCAGACCAAAATTTATTGCACGTTTTAGGTTCTTGACCTCGATGAAGTTGGCGGTCAGAGCGGGAATCAGCGCAATGGTCAGATAGCCGTGCGAGATTGTCTTGCCATCCGGCATTTCCCGGGATGCCCGTTCGGTATCCACGTGAATCCACTGATAGTCACCGGTCGCCTCGGCAAACTGATCAATGCGATGCTGGTCGATGACGACCCAGTCGGACAGTCCGACCTCCTCGCCCTCCAGCCTCTTGGCATCTTCAATGGAATTAATGCGCCGCAATCACTATGTCCTGCCCTCAAACCAGCGGCTAGTGATACCTGATACATCAGCAATCTGCAATGGCGGCCGCTTTGCGCGCCGTGACTCAACGTTGATCATGCGCAGCACATCGTTCGCAGTTGACCCAGCCGGAATCACCGTCGGCGTAATGTTCTTTTTTCCAGATCGGCAATCGCATTTTGAGCTCATCGATAATATATCGGCACGCCTTGAACGCCTCGTCCCGGTGTGCGGACGCGACACCGACCCAGACGGCCAGATCACCGATTTCGAGCAGGCCTGTACGATGCACGCAGCGCGCTTCCAGGTAGGGAAACCTCTGCAGCGCTTCTGCGAGCACTTTTTTACCCTCGGCGATAACCAGCGGCTCGTAGGCCTCGTATTCCAGGCGGTTTACCAAGCGCCCGTCATTCTCGTTGCGGACCCAGCCTTCAAAACTGCAGTAACCGCCCGCACCCGCGTTGCACAGAGCACGCTTCTGCTTTTCAGCATCGATCACGGCGGACGTGACTTCTATCACCTCAGCCACCTGCAACCGGCGGAAACAGCAGCACCGTATCGCCATCCTCGACCGGCGAAGACCAGTCCGCCATCTCGTCATTGATTGCCACCTTGCAGTGGCCGTTCGGTTCTTTTGAGCCGTGTCGAAGACGCGTTTGCTCGAACACGTCTTTAGCCGTCGCCGCATTAAGGCTCAGCGTTTCCTCGCCGACTCCGGCGTGCTCCCGGAACATCGCAAAATAGCGCACCAAGATCGTTTTTTCAGAGCCACTCATGAGTTGGCCCCGAAGACACTGCCCTGCAGATCGTCCGGCGTATTCACGTTGTGAAGAGAGTTCGGGTCGGTTTGTTCGAGCAACTGTGTATCGGAACGAATCAGTATTTTTCGCGGGCAGCGGATGCCCTCGGCCACGAACCCTCGCACGATGTCGGCGCTACCCGCGGTGTAGACGGCGCAAAGCGGCTCGGGAAGATCATCATGGCTGCTTCTGTAGGCTGCAAACGGCCGATCCGGCGAGCGATGCCGGAGCAGGTAGGAGACCGTAGACGCATCGATATTCGGCAGGTCGCAGGCGACCACCAGCCAGTCGGCATCGGGGTGCTCGTCCATCGCCGAAAGGATCCCGGCGACCGGGCCCATGTCCTGGTATCGGTCAACTATCCGATCGAAACGGCTGCGCTCTTTCTCATCCTGTTGGTCCGCGCGTGTTGAAACGAATACCCGATCAACCAGCGGGTCGAGCACACTCACGACGTACGCGAGCTGCGACTGCCCGTCACGCAACAGCCTGGCTTTATCCCGCCCCATACGCCGGCTTTTGCCGCCCGCAAGGACCAGGCCGTAGAGAGGGCTTGCTGCCTTACGACTGGCCACGATAAAAATCCTGTTTGCCACCGCTCTTCGCCATCAATCTGGTTTCGCTGATAACGATGTCGTGCGACATTGCTTTAAGCATGTCGTAGATCGTCAGGGCGGCAACGCTGGCACCGGTGAGCGCCTCCATCTCAACGCCCGTCTTGTGAACCACCTTGCAGCAACAATCGATTATCGCATCATTACCGTCCACCGAAATCGTGATCTTGCAGTCATCGAGTCCGACTGGATGACAAAACGGAATGAGTTCGTGCGTCTTCTTGGCCGCCATGACACCTGCAATGATTGCTGTCGCGAACACGGGGCCTTTTTTCGTGCCGATCTCATCGCCCGAAATATGCTGCACGATGTCACCCGGTAATCGCACGATGGCCTGCGCATGCGCCTCACGAACAGTCTCTTTCTTGTGACTGACATCAACCATCGTGGGTCGATTATCCGCATCGATATGACTGAGTTTGCTCACGCTATCCCCCGATTCGGTACATTTCAACTTTACGTTGCATGTGTGCTTCGGCAAGCGCAGGGCTGCGAAGTTCACTGTAACGGTCGGCGCGCTGCAGCCAGATGCGAGACAGGATATCGGTCAGCTCTTCTTCGTCGGCATCGTTTCTCAGCGACTCGCGCAGATCCGTTCCATGGGTAGCGAAGAGGCAGGTATAAAGTACGCCGTCGGCCGACAAGCGTGCGCGGCTGCAGCCGCCGCAAAAGGGCTCGGTTACCGACGAGATGAATCCAATCTCGCCCTGACCGTCCAGGTACTCATAGCGGCGGGCGACCTCGCCGGGATAGTTCCTGTCGACCCGGCGCAGCGGCCAGCGCTGCACCACCTGGTCGAGCAATTGCCGGGACGGAACAACCTGCTCCATGCGCCAGCCGTTGCGGTTGCCGACGTCCATGAACTCTATCAACCGGACGACATGCCCGCTGCCGCGAAAGTGCTGCAGCAGGTCCATCACCGTATGATCATTCACGCCGCGCTGCACGACGACGTTGATCTTGATCGGTGAGAGTCCGGCACGTTCCGCGGCCTCGATGCCGGCGAGGACCTTTTGCAGATCACCGCGCCCGCCGCTCATTCGCCTGAAAACATCCTCGTCGAGACTGTCCAGACTGATCGTGACGCGGTGTAAACCGGACGCGGCAAGCTTGCTGGCCATCGGCGCCAGCAGCATACCGTTCGTCGTCAGCGCGAGGTCCTCAATTTCAGTAATCTTCGCGAGACCCGCAATCAGGTCGGTCAGGCTTTTGTCCAGCAGCGGCTCGCCACCCGTCAGGCGAATCTTGCTGACACCGAGCCCGGCGGCAACTCGAGCGACCCGCAGTATCTCCTCGTAAGTGAGCCGCTGCTGCTTGCGCAGGAATTCGTACTCGGCATGAAATTCCGCCTCCGGCATGCAATAAGGACACCGAAAATTACATTGATCGAGCAAGGATATGCGCAAATCGTGCAGCGGCCGGCCGAGCGCGTCCTTTGTTTCAGCACGGGCCGGGGCCGGTATCTTGTCGAGCGTCGCTTTCGAACTCATCGCGTTATTCTGCCCTAAGTTGGGGTTGTTACAAACCACGACAGACGAAACAGCCGAGGTTTGCTAAGCTGCGGCGCTCGCCATGAAGGGATAAGGTCATATGCACGTTACTTTCAGCCCAGGGGAACTCGTCTTTCAGGAGGAAGTGAGGGCTTTTTTCCGCGATGAATATCCCGAGGACATGCGCCAGAAGCGGGACAAAGGGATGGAACTCGATCCCGACGATCAGATTCGCTGGCAGCAACTGCTGTACAAGAAGGGCTGGGCCGGTATCAACTGGCCGGTGGAGTATGGCGGCACAGGTTGGACGCCGGTGCAGAAGTATATTTATGCCACCGAAGAAGCCAATGCCAATGCGCCGCTGGTCATCCCTTTCGGTCTGAGCATGGTTGGCCCCGTTATCTACACGTTCGGTAGCGAGGAACAGAAGCAGCGATTTCTGCCCGACATACTCGCGAGCAAGGTGTGGTGGTGCCAGGGATATTCGGAACCCGGTTCGGGATCGGACCTCGCCTCGCTCAAGACGCGCGCCGACCTTGTCGGCGACCATTTCGTCGTCAGCGGAACCAAGACCTGGACGACGCTCGGCCAACATGCGGACTGGATCTTCTGCCTCGTAAGAACGAACACTGACGTCGCGCGCCGGCAGGAAGGCATCAGCTTTATGCTGATCGATATGAAATCGCCCGGTGTGTCTGTAAAGCCGATCATTCTTCTGGACGGCGTTCATGAGGTCAACGAGATCCACTTTGAAAATGTCGAAGTACCTGTTGAAAACCTCGTTGGTGAAGAGGGCAAGGGCTGGACCTATGGAAAAGTGCTGCTGCAGCACGAACGCGCAAACATCGCCGGAGTCGCGCGTTCACGGTATCGTCTGCGGCGCCTGCGAAATCAGGTCAAGTCCTCTGTAAGGGGCGCCGCTCCGCTAAGCGGTGATAAAAACTTCATGCGCAGGCTGGCTGCCGTCGAAGTTGAGCTCAAGGCACTCGAGTACACGGAGTTACGCACGCTCGCCGCTGTTTCATCCGGCAAGGCCCCGGGTCCGGAATCTTCGATTCTGAAAGTCAAAGGGACCGAGATTCAGCAGGCGATCGACATGCTGTACGTGCAGGCAGCCGGTTACTACGCGCTTCCGTACGTGCCGGATCAATACAGGCCCGATTTTGCCGACCAGTACATTGGCGAAGAAGCGGAAACGCAGTCGTCGCTACGATACTTCAATTACCGTAAGGCATCGATTTACGGCGGCTCTAACGAAATTCAAAAAAACATAATCGCCAAGCACGTGCTTGGACTTTGAGGCAGGACAATGGATTTTTCGCTCAATGAAGTACAGGAGATGCTGGCCGATAGCATCGAAAAATTCATCGACAATGAATACCCGTTTGACGCTCGCCAAACGTATGCCGCGAGCGAATCGGGATTCAGCGCGGACGTCTGGAAGACTTTCGCGGAGCTGGGCTGGACGACCGTGCCGTTTTCAGAAGATGACGGCGGTTTCAACGGCGACCAGGTCGATGTAATGGTCATGATGCAGCGCTTCGGTCGTGGACTCCTGGTCGAGCCCTTCCTCGCCAACATTGTACTTGCCGGCGGAATCCTCAAGCGCGTCGGTAGCGCTGCACAAAAGCAACAATGGTTGCAGGGCATCATGTCTGGTGAGCTGCAGGCGACACTGGCGTTTACAGAACCGCAGGCCCGCTATGACATCGCGAATATTGCAACGACCGCCACCGCCGATGGAGCTGACTGGGTTCTAAACGGCCAGAAAGGGCTCGTGTTCAATGGTGGAACATCGGATTTGATAATTGTTCCTGCAAGGACGTCTGGTAAACAGGACGCCGAGAGCGGGATCACACTGTTTGCAGTACCTGCCGACACTGCTGGCATGTCCATCAACGCCTATCACACGGTCGATGGCCTGCGTGCGGCCGAGCTGACTCTGAATGACGTGCGCGTGAGCCGTGACGCCGTACTTGGCGGCAAAGACGAGGGCTTCGTAGCACTCGATGAGACGATCGACGACGCGACGCTGGCGATCTGCGCCGAGGCCGTCGGCATCATGCAGGTCCTCAAGGACAAGACCGTCGAGTATTCGAAAAATCGGTCGCAGTTTGGTGTCCCGATCGGCAGCTTCCAGGCTTTGCAGCACCGCATGGTCGATATGCTGACGGTCTGCGAGCAGGCACAGTCGCTGTTGCTGTGGGCGACAATGACAGTTGCGGAAGGGGGCGCTGAAGCCAAGCGAGCTGTGAGTTCAATCAAGTACCTTGTCGGTACAAGCGGTCAGACGCTTGGGGAAGAAGCCGTGCAACTGCACGGTGGAATGGGCGTCACGTGGGACCTCGACGTCGCTCACTACTTCAAGCGCCTCACCGCGATCAGCCAGTTGTTCGGTAACGCCGACTGGCATCTCGACAAGCTGGCTGCCTGACAAAGCACTGCACAGAGTACGGTGTTCCCGCAGTCTGTCGTCGACTTCTACTCCGCAAACCAGGAGCTGCTCTGGCTTACAACGCTGTTTGCCGACCTCGGCTTCACGGTTGTCCTTTATCGACTGTTCGGCAAAGCCGGCCTGCAGGTTGCAATCGCCACCGCGATCATCCTGGCAAACCTGCAGGGCCCCAAGCTGACCGTTATTTTCGGGCTGCAGACCAGCCTCGGCGTGATCTTCTATTCAAGCATATTTTTCGCGACCGATCTGCTCAGCGAAGTTTATGGCAAAGCCGCAGCCAACAAGGCTGTTCGCATGGGCTTTGTTGTCAGCGTAATCGTACTGGTCATGCTCAGCCTGTCGCTGCTTTACCTGCCAAGCAACAAGCCGGAGACCGCTGAATTCTCGGCAACGATCCACAGCGCGTTTTCGACTATCGTGAACTTCACGCCGCGATTTATTTTCGGATCACTGCTTGCGTACTACATAAGCCAGCACTTCGACGTCTGGGCATTTCACAAGATCAAATCGGTGACCGGCGAGCGCTGGCTATGGTTGCGCAACAACCTCTCAACCATGAGTTCGCAAGTGGTCGATACGCTGATTTACTCGCTCGTCACATGGTGGGGTATCGTCGATCTCGAGACAGCGCTTGCCCTGGGCGCCGCGAAGTACCTATTCAAGGTGGTCATTGCTATGATCGACACCGTGTTTATCTATTGGGCAAAACACACGCACAGAATGGCTAACCCAACTCTGCAAACAGTCGATTAAGCCAGATGACTCCGTCGGGCGTCATCACGATCACGACCGATTTCGGCCACAAAGGTCCGTTTGCCGGCGTAATGAAGGGTGTGATCCTCAGCCGCTTTCCCGATGCACGGATTGTCGATCTGGCTCACGATATCCCTGCGCAATGGCCACCTGAAGCTGGCTTCTGGGTCAGCCGATCCTATTCCTGGTTTCCCGCCGGCACGGTACACATTGCTATCGTCGATCCTGGTGTCGGAACAGAGCGGGAGATTCTTCTGGTCGAAGCGGATGGCCACGTCTTCATTGCACCCGACAATGGCCTCCTGGGCCAGCTACTGGACACCTGCGAATCGCCGCGTGTCTTCAGGCTGCTGCCAAAGAAGACCAGGGCTTTGCAGTTGCGCACGCCCAGCGCGACATTTCACGGTCGTGATATTTTTGCGCCTGTTGCGGCTGAAATTGCAGCTGGTCGCATTTCTGTTGGTGACATCGGCCAACCGATCAGCGAATGGACACCCGGCTGGCTCGATGAGCCGGAGTCGGCGGCGGGCAAAGTGACCGGCGTCATTGTCACGATCGACGCGTTCGGCAACCTGATCAGCAATATTGATGCAAGGCTAATCGAGCATTTCAGCGAACCTGTTGCCGAATTTGCCGGTCACCAGATCGCCGTGCTGCAGACCTACGGGCGCGCCCGGCCCGGCGACCTGCTGGCGCTGGTAAACTCTTTCGGCGTCATCGAGATTGCGAAGGCGGAAGGCAGCGCCGCAGAGGGACTGGGTTCAGCTCGTGGCGCCCCGCTTCTCATGCGGGACGGCTACACCACCTGATTCTGGTTCTGCATCGCCTGTTTCTCGAGCTTGGCCCAGGAATCGCGCAGCGTGACAATGCGGTTGATTACTCGCACGGCTGCCGAGTCTTCTTTTTCATCCGTACAGAAATAACCGAGGCGCTCGAATTGCACGGCTTGTCCTGCCGCTAATTCTGCCAGCGCCGGTTCGAGTTTGCCGTCCACGATCTCGAGCGACTCCGGATTGAGCACGCTGTGAACATCGTCAACTGCATTTGGATTGGCTTCGTTGAACAAGCGGTCATAAAGACGCACCTGCGCATCAATGGCGTGCTCGCACGAGACCCAGTGAATCGTGCCTTTGACCTTTCTATCGCTGCTGCCCGTGCCACTGCGCGTATCCGGATCGTAGCTGCAGCGCAACTCGACAACATCACCAGCCGTGTTCCTGACCACTTCGTCACAGCGGATAATGTATCCGAAGCGCAGGCGCACTTCTCCGCCGGGCTTCAGTCGAAAGAATTTTCGGGGTGCGTCTTCCATGAAGTCATCCTGCTCGATCCAGAGTTCCCTCGAGAAAGGCAATTCCCGCGTACCGAGTTCCGGTCGACCCGGATGATTCATAGCCTCCATCATCTCTACCTTGTTCTCCGGGTAATTGGTCAACACGATCTTGAGCGGACGTAATACGGCCATGCGGCGCTCCGCCTGCTCTCCGAGCGTTTCCCTGATGCAGTTTTCCAGGACGCCCATTTCGATGAGTTTGTCTTTTTTGGTCACGCCGGCCCGCGTCACGAACTCGCGCAACGCCGCGACCGGGTAGCCGCGTCGTCGCATTCCGGCTATCGTCGGCATCCTCGGATCATCCCAGCCCGTCACGATACCCTCGTCAACCAGCGTGTTGAGCTTGCGTTTGCTGGTAACGGCATAGGCAAGATTCAGGCGTGAAAATTCAATCTGCCGCGGGCGGTGCGCGGGTTTGAGCTGGTCCAGGAACCAGTCGTACAGTGGCCGGTGATCTTCGAACTCGAGTGTGCAAAGTGAATGCGTAATGTGTTCGTAAGCATCCGAGAGCCCATGAGCAAAGTCGTACATCGGGTAAATGCACCACTCGTCGCCGGCGTTCTGGTGCGGAATATGCCGGATTCTGTACAGGGCCGGATCACGCATGTTCATGTTGGGCGAACTCATGTCTATCCTGGCGCGCAGAACGAGCTCGCCGTCACTGAATTCACCGGCGCGCATGCGCTTGAAAAGATCCAGGTTCTCCTCGACGCTGCGATCGCGATAAGGGCTGTTCCTGCCGGGCTCGGTCAGGGTGCCGCGGTGCTCGCGAATTTCGTCCGCGCTGAGGCTATCAACATACGCACAGCCCATTTCGATGAGGCGGCAGGCCGATTCGTAGAGCTGTCCGAAGTAGTCCGATGCGTGCGTGAGTCGATCTTCCCAGTCAAATCCCAGCCAGTGCACGTCCCGTTTGATCGCGTCGACGTACTCCCTGCTCTCCTTCCCCGGATTGGTGTCATCGAGGCGCAGAAAGGTCCGCCCTCCCGTTTCGGCGGCGACACCGAAATTCAGGCAAATGGACATGACGTGGCCGACATGCAGGTACCCGTTCGGCTCTGGCGGGAAGCGCGTTACGATTTCGGAATGCTTTCCCGATTCCAGGTCGTCATGAATAATCTGGCGGATAAAGTCCCGTGTTTCTGTTTCGCTCATCGATATTGTTCTTGCTGGTCTCGGAAGAGGCGGTATTGTACGCGAACCGCTCCAATTCGCGTACAATACCGCGCCGTGCCGGCTGGCACGCAGAAACTCAATGAAAGACAGCCTGGATCATGCCCAAAATTACCTTACCTGACGGCTCCGAGCGGCTTTACGAAGCCGCGACGAACGGCGCCGAAATTGCGGCGGCCATTGGCAAGAGCCTGGCACGCGACGCCGTTGCCGTACGCGTGGACGGGACCCTTTGGGACCTTGGCCGAGAGATCAGTGACGATGCAGAGGTCGCCATCCTGACGCGGGATTCGGATGAGGGCCTCGAATTGCTGCGTCATGATGCCGCACATGTGCTCGCAGAAGCCGTCAAGGAACTGTGGCCCGCTACGCAGGTGACAATCGGACCGGCAATCGAGAACGGCTTTTACTACGACTTCGCCCGCGATGAGGCGTTTACGGAAAGTGATCTCGAGAAGATCGAAGCGCGCATGAAGGACATCGTCGATCGTGACGAGCCCATCAAACGCGAGGTCTGGGAACGTGACAAGGCAGCCGCATTCTTCCGCAGCATTGGCGAGGCTTATAAGGCCGAGATTATCGAGAGCATTCCGTCTGATGAAGACCTGACGCTGTATCGGCAGGGCGAATTTATCGATCTTTGCCGCGGTCCACACCTGCCGTCGACCGGCAAGCTCGGCAAGGCGTTCAAACTGACGCATGTCTCCGGCGCATACTGGCGTGGCGACAGCAACAACGAGATGCTGCAGCGCATCTACGGTACCGCCTGGTCAAACGAAAAACAGCTGCGACAGTACCTGCACATGCTCGAGGAGGCAGAGAAACGCGATCACCGCAGGCTGGGCCGCGTCATGGACCTGTTTCATTTCCAGGAAGAGGCGCCGGGCGCCGTGTTTTGGCATCCGAAAGGCTGGAACCTTTTTCAGAGCCTTATCAATTTCATGCGCGAACAACAAAATGCTGCGGGATACCAGGAAATCAATACGCCCGAGATCATGTCGAGATCGCTGTGGGAAGCGTCCGGTCACTGGGACACGTTTGGCGACAACATGTTCACGACCGAAACGGTCGACGGCAGGCAGTTTGCAATCAAGCCGATGAATTGCCCTGGCCATGTGCAGGTTTTCAAACAGGGCATCACGAGTTACAGGGACCTGCCGTTTCGGCTCGCCGAGTTTGGCAAGTGCCATCGTTACGAACCGTCCGGCGCTTTGCACGGCATGATGCGAGTGCGTGCCTTCACGCAGGACGATGCGCACATCTTCTGCACGCCCGAGCAAATCACCGACGAATCGATCGCCGTGTGCGACCTGATTCTTGGTATCTATCGCGATTTCGGTTTCGAGGACATCCAGATCAAGTTTGCAGATCGACCCGATGTTCGTGTTGGCGAAGACACGGTGTGGGACCAGGCCGAAGCGGCACTCGTCAAGGCGCTCGACGCGGCGGGTCTCGACTACACGCACAACCCCGGCGAAGGCGCTTTCTACGGGCCCAAACTTGAATTTGTCCTGCGCGACGCTATCGGCCGCGACTGGCAGTGCGGCACTTTGCAGGTCGACCTGAACATGCCCGGGCGGCTCGGTGCAACCTACATCGGCGAAGACGGTAACAAGCACCTGCCGGTGATGCTGCATCGCGCAATTTTTGGCTCACTCGAACGCTTTATGGGCATACTCATAGAGCACCATGCCGGCAATCTGCCGCTATGGCTCGCGCCGCTGCAGGTAAAAGTCCTGACGATTACGTCGGACGCGGATGAGTACGCCGAGGAAATCGCAACGCTACTGCGCGCGAATGGACTGCGGGCCGAAACGGATCTGCGTAACGAGAAGATTTCCTACAAAGTGCGCGAACACAGTGTCGCGAAGGTCCCGGTGCAGTTTGCGGTTGGCCAGCGCGAGCTCGAAAACCGCACGGTGGCGATTCGCCGGCTGGGGTCGAAGAAGCAAGCCGTACTGGCGCTCGACGAGGCGCTTTCCGCCCTCCAGGCAGAGATCGAAAACCGCGCCTGACCGGCAAACGTGACGCGTCCTTCACTATCCTTGTGCGGCGTGTCACAGATTCGGTATTCCGTCGCTGCGCTCCGGCAAAATACCGGCAGGCCGGGGATATACTACCCTGACGCAGTAGACCGCGTGCAATTAGACATAAAATCCTAGAGGAAACAGAAGTGCCACTGGACCAATTCAAAACCCAGGTTTTGTTACTGCATAGCGAGCAAAGTACTCTCGACAACCTCAGTTCGGGGTTCACAGACAGCTATACAGTCCATTGTGCAACCAGCGGCAGCGAAGCGCTGAACACGCTCGTCGACACTCCTATAAATGTCATTGTCTCGGCCCATGACCTCCCCGGCATGAGCGGTCTCGAGGCGCTGCGCGAAGCCAAGAAGCGCTCACCGCAGACAATCGGAATTCTCCTGGCCGGAAATGCCGACGCCGGACTGGAAGCACTGGTCAGCGACAAAGAGGTGTTCCAGGTCGTCCGCGGAAACGTCACGGGCGAAACAATTCTCCAGCTCGTCGACGAAGCGACGCAGCAGATGCGCCTGATGGCATTGGCAGAATCAGCCAACGACACGGCCGCCGACGTCGAAGATACGATCGCCGAACACATTGTCATGGAAACGTCGGAAAACGGCTCCACAATTATCAGCGATGGCACCGGCCGCTTGCGGGCGCTGGATCCGGCAAAGGTATCCGCGGCTGCGTCGGTTGGTTCACGGGCCGTGGACCTCTTGGTATTGACTCAAGACAAGGAATTCCTCGCCACGATCAAGGACTCGTCGCGTGGCATGCACACGGTTCACTATGCCAACACGCTCGCTGAAGCTGTTGAGTCGATTAAGAAGTTCAAGGTCGGCGTCGCTATTGTCGATGCCGCCATGGTTGGTGAGAGAATCGAGCAGCTAACCGAACACCTGCGCAAGGGTTCGGCCCGACTTGTGTCTATCGTTGCGGGCCGCCGCGACGACGGCGAAATGCTCATGGACCTCATCAATCGCGGTAAAGTCTATCGCTTCCTGCTGAAACCCGTATCGCCGGGTCGCGCGAGACTGGCCGTCGAGGCATCCGTCAAGTACCACCTGGAAGCCCC
>JABDOQ010000082.1 GCA_013043165.1 Woeseiaceae bacterium
GTCATCGGCGGCGCCATGACCGACGTCAAGGGTGATCGCAGCAAAGCACCGCACGAGCAGGAAGATCCCGATATGTTCGTGCGGGTCACCAGGCGCACCAAGGAGGGCGTCTATATTCGCGGGGCAAAGGCGCACCAGACGGGCTGCCTCAACTCGCACTGGCTGATCGTCATGCCGACACTGCGTCTCAGTCGTGAAGACAGGGAATTCGCGATTATCGGTGCGCTGCCGGTCGACGCCGCGGGCATCACTTATATATACGGGCGACAGTCCTGCGACACACGCGCGATGGAAGGCGGCGACATCGATCTCGGCAACGCGAAGTTCTCGGGCCAGGAAGCCATGGTCATTTTCGACGATGTCTTCATTCCCTGGGACAAGATCTTCATGGACGGCGAGCACGAGTTCGCCGCCATGCTGGTCGAGCGCTTCACCTGCTATCACCGCCGCAGCTACGTCTGCAAATCGGGCGTCGGCGATGCGCTGATCGGTGCGGCCGCGACCATTGCCGACTACAACGGCGTCGAAAAAGCCTCGCACATCCGCGACAAGCTCGTCGAAATGACGCATCTCAACGAGACCATCTACAGCACGGGCATTGCCTCCAGCTACCAGGCGTCGAAAATGAAATCCGGTGTCTTCATGAACGACGACATGATTGCGAACGTCTGCAAACACCACGTGACCAGGATGCCCTACGAAATCGGGCGACTCGCCCAGGACCTCGCGGGCGGCATCATGGTGACGGCGCCGTCGCAGAGAGAACTGGAGCATCCCGAGATTGGCGACATCGTCAGGAAGTACCTCAAAGGTCGTAAAGAGATCCCCGCCGAGGATCGTCTGCGTATCGTCAGGCTCATCGAGAACATGACGATGGGCCGCAACGCCGTCGGCTACCTGACCGAATCGATGCACGGCGCCGGTTCGCCGCAGGCGCAGCGCATCCAGATCGGGCGGCAGATGCAGCTGGAGTTCAAGAAGCAGCTCGCCAGGAACCTGGCCGGAATCGCGCCCGAATCGGCGGAAGAGGTGTCCGAAGAGCTGGCCGGTTACATGGAAAAGGTCTTCGCGTCAGCGAAACGCCCAACAGACGAATAGATGCCGTCGGCCTGGCGTTAGGCGATTCGCGACCGTAGATGACATAAGGTAGCCGGGTCTCCGCGACGCCCCGATTTTTTCTGCCTTGACGCCCAAATTTCAGTCGATTTTGTTGACAGGACGAAATATCATCGACGACTGGACCTGCCGCAGCAGGTGGCATGGGCACGACGTCGTCGCGCCTCGAATATTGGTATATACTGGCGTTACTTACGGCCATCTGGCGGCCGCACTGGGGGAACCACAAATGTCCAATCACCGTATCTTAGGATGCGCGGCAGTTCTGAGCGCGTCTCTGTTTGCCGCGCCGGTCTTTTCGCAACTGGAAGAGATTACCGTCACGGCGACCAAGCGTGAGAGCACGCTGCAGGAAGTACCGGTAGCCGTTTCGGTGACCGATGCACAGACGATCCAGCAGGCGCAGGTACTTGACATACTTGATCTGCAAACGCTCGTACCGTCACTGCGCGTGACTCAGCTGCAGAGTTCCGGCAACACCAACTTCGTCATCCGCGGCTTCGGCAACGGCGCAAACAATGTGGGCATCGAGCCTTCGGTTGGCGTCTTTATCGATGGCGTGTATCGCTCGCGTTCGGCGGCGGCAATTTCCGACCTCACGAATATAGAGCGCGTCGAGGTCCTGCGCGGACCACAGAGCACGTTGTTCGGCAAGAATGCGTCCGCCGGCGTCATCAGTGTAATTACAGCATTGCCGGATGAAGAGCTCAGTGGATCGCTCGAGGCTTACGCAGGCAACTACGGACTGGTTGGCCTGAAAGGCAATGTCTCGATTCCGCTGTCTGACGTTGCGGGTCTCGGCCTCTCGGTGGGTTCGAACCAGCGTGATGGCTATTTTGATAATCTCGAGACGGGATCTGAAATCAATGTACGCGACCGCTGGAATGTTCGCGCCCAGCTGGCGATAACGCCACAGGACAATGTCTCGGTGCGAGTTATCGCCGATTACGATGAACTCGATGAGAAATGCTGCGGCACGAATGTGCTTCTCCCCGGGCCCACAGCCGGGGTCATCCGTTTGCTCGGGGCTGATCTCGTAACCGACAGCCCGTTCGGCTATTCGAATTACTACGATACCGATCCGGTCAACAAAGTCGAAAACAGCGGCATTTCGGTGCAGATCGACTACGACTTCGAGAACTCGACGCTGACCTCGATTACGTCGTTTCGCGGCGTCAATCGCAAAGAAAACATTGATCCCGATTTCACGAGTGCCTCGTTACTTGCGGGCCTGATTTCCGAGACGGACCTCAATACGTTTACCCAGGAGTTTCGATTGTCATCGAGCGCCGGCGAATCCGTCGACTGGCTCCTCGGCGCGTTCTACTTTGAGGAAGATGTCACATACGACAGCGAAGCCATCTGGGGATCCGACGCCCGCCTGTATGTTGATCTTCTGGCCAGCATTGAAGGCGGTACGTTCCCCCCGGTGCCTGGAACTTTAGGGTTCGTTGAGGGACAGCTGGCACCGTTCGGAGTTATGCCTGGCGATTTCTTTAGGGCAGGCACAGGCGCCAGGGAATTCACCGGGCAAGACAACCAGGCTTTGTCTCTGTTTGCCCAGGTTGACTGGTACGTGAGCGACAGGACAACGATTACGCTCGGTGCGAACTACACGCAGGACGAGAAAGATGCGTTCACCCGCCAGCTAAATAATGACGTGTTTTCGGCGCTCGATTTCGTGGATATCGGTTTCCAGAGCGCACTTTTGGGCGGTGCCACGATTCCTGAGGCCACGTTTATCAGCACCAATCCATGTACGGATCCGCCGACGGCCCCATGCAACTCGTTGCTCGGCTTTCAGCAGTTCCAGCCCCTGAAGCAATTTGTGAACTTCCCGAACTCTGTCGAAAGCGGCAATACGGATGACAGCGACGTAACCTGGACAGCGCGCCTGGCGTTTGACCTTACCGACAACGTCAACATGTACGTCAGCGCGTCGACCGGTTTCAAAGCATCGTCCTGGAACCTGTCGCGCGACTCGCGGCCATTTATCTCTGATATCCCTGCGCTTGAGTCTGCTGGCCTTACCGTCCCTAATTTGACGACCGGAACCCGTTTTGCGGCTCCGGAAGAATCGACGGTCTACGAACTGGGCTTGAAAGCACGGTTCGATAAAGGCGCCGTGAATGTCGCCATATTCGACCAGACGCTCGAAGGCTTTCAGTCGAATCTCTTTGGCGGGCTGGGCTTCAACCTTACCAATGCCGGCGAACAGTCCGCCACGGGCCTGGAACTCGATGCCAGCTACTACCCGGTCGAGTCGCTGCAGCTGACGTTCGCGGGTACATTCATGGATCCCGTATATGATTCGTTCATAGACGGACTCGGGCCGGGGACCGACCTTACGGGCCAGAAACCTGCCAGTATCCATGAGCAAAGCATCGTTACGTCGGCAACCTGGTCCAAAGATCTCGCTGGCGGCTCGAGCTTTTTCATTCGCGGCGAGTACCTCTACGAAAGCGACGCACAGGTGGTTGACAATATACCGGCATCTGTCGCTTCGCGTGAGGTCAATGTTGTCAACGCAAGCTTCGGGCTTTCAACGCCGGGCGGCTGGGATTTCACGGTCTGGGGTCGTAACCTGACGGACGATGAATACCTGATCAGCGCCTTTCCGGCCACGTTCCAGGATGGTCAGTTTAACGGCTATCCGAGCCAGCCGGCGACCTATGGCGTGACGTTGCGGAAGTACTTCGACTAGCTACAGCTCCAGGTAACACGACAAACGCCACATCGATACGTCGGTGTGGCGTTTTTTATTGGTTTTTTGGTGATTCTTATTTCTGCAGGGAGGAAGAGTTTTGAGCGGCATTACGTCCCGAACAGTCAATACAATTGCCGGTGACCTGACGCTTCCTTGCAGTGTAAACGTCAAGAATCGGCTGTGCAAAGCCGCCATGACCGAAGGTGTAGCCGACGCCCGCAATCGCGCGACCGAGCGCCATGTCACGCTGTACCGGCGCTGGGCCGACGGCGGTGCGGGCATTCTCCTGACCGGCAATGTGCAGGTTGATCGGCGCTTCCTCGAGCGGGCCGGCAATATCGCCATCGACGGGCCGCAGGACAGGTCGCAACTGGCCGCGCTCGAGGCAACGGCCGAGGCTGGCACAAGCAATGATGCGCATTTGTGGATGCAGATCAGCCACGCCGGCAGGCAGACGCCCAAACTCGTTGCCACGGAGCCCGTGGGGCCTTCAGAAATTCCGGTTGCGCTTCCCGGCCGGCGCTTCGGCAAGCCGCGCGCGCTGAGTGGCGATGAGATTCGCGATGTCATCACGCGCTTCGCCTTTGCAGCCGGTATCGCGAAACAGACGGGCTTCACGGGCGTTCAGGTGCACAGTGCGCACGGTTACCTGTTATCCGAATTCCTGTCGCCGCGCGTGAATGTTCGCGACGACGAGTGGGGCGGTTCCCTCGAAAACCGGGCGCGGCTGCTGGTGGACACAGTGCGCGCCGTTCGCGCGAAAGTCGGCCCGGACTTCCCGGTCACGGTGAAACTGAACTCGGCCGATTTCCAGAAAGGCGGCTTCTCGTTCGATGACTGCCTGCGCGTGATCGAGATGCTGAACGAAGAAGGCCTCGATATGCTGGAGATATCGGGCGGCAATTACGAACAGCCGAAACTCATGGGTATCGCTGGACTGGAGCCCGTGTTCGAGCAAAAGGTCCGGCACAGCACCCGGGCTCGCGAAGCCTATTTCTTCGACTACGCGGTCGCGGCGAGCCAGGTCGCCAGGATGCCGCTCATGGTCACGGGCGGTTTTCGTTCGGCAATAGGCATGGGCGAGGCGCTGTCGGGTGGCGACGTGGACATGATCGGCCTCGCTCGGCCGCTGTGCGTGGACGCGAATTTCCCGGCGAAGATCTTGTCGGGCGAACTGCAGGAAGCCCCGGACGTCGAGGCGGGCCTGCGCATCGGCCCGGGCATACTCAGGCCAAATTCCCGGCTCCCGATCATCAAAGCGATGAACGGTTTTGCTCGCCTTGGCTGGTACTACGAGCAGATCTATCGACTCGCGGACGGACTGGAGCCTGACCTGTCCATGAGTGCGCTGCGAGCTTTGCTGGCCTACGAGAAGACTGAAAAAACCAAAGCCCGCGAACTCCGGCGATAGCCGCTGATCAACACCTTTTAGTTGGCCAGATTTTCAGCCACGTAATCACGATCATAGGTGGTTATTTCGTGGCTGTTTTGCCACGGGTCGCTGAAGTACAGCGAGTAAGCCAGCTTGTGATCGGTGACCCGCAGCGTCAGGCCCTGGTTTTCGAGGTGGTTTTTCCAATTGAGAAACTCTTCGCCGCTGGCACCAAACGCAACGACATTCGTCGGCTTCGGGTTTTCCGATTCGAACAATGCAAGGTGAATCGTCCCTTCCGGATCTTCGATGGTCAGCGGACCGTTCTTGACAGCCCAGGCCATCAGCGCGTCTACACGTTTGAAGTTCAGCACGGATCCGTACCACTGTTCGGCATCGCTCCAACTGCCGACATCGACGTGAAGGTGATCCACGCCGCTTAATTTTGGCGTCATGATATGTATCCTCTCTGCAATTACAGCCGACTACCCTTGACTAAAACAGATGGTTTACGGTCAAGTATAGACGCACATCAGGGAGAGAGAAGTTCCCGGAGCGGTTGTCGGGCAATGGCTTTAGCCCTTTCGATGCTATCGGTGTGCCGCAGCTTACCCGACCGGCCTCAGGTCATCCGCAGGATGACCTTGCCAAGCGCACGGCGCTCGGTGATCGCCCTGAACGCATCGACGTAGTCGTCCAGTGCGTAAGTTTCGGTGACTCGAGGCGTCAAAACGCCATCGGCAATCAGTTTTGCCATTTCCATCACGTTTTGCATCTGTAGCTTCGGGTTCTTGGAGGCCCAGGTGCCCCACCAGACGCCAACGACGCTGGCCTCCTTGAGCAGCGCGATGTTGGCCGGGAAACTGGGAATGTCGCCGCAGGCGAAGCCAATGACGAGGTAGCGACCGTGCCAGGCCGTGGCGCGGAACGCCTGGTCGGCAAGTTCACCGCCAACCGGGTCGTAGACCACGTCGGCGCCTTTGCCGCCGGTCAGTTCCTTAACGGTTTCTTTCAGCGGCACTTCGGAATAGTTAATAGTCTCATCCGCACCGGCAGAGACCGCGAAATCGAGCTTTTCTTTGCTGCTGGCCGCGGCGATTACGCGCGCACCCATCGCTTTGGCGATTTCAACGGCCGTTATACCCACGCCGCCGGCGGCGCCGAGCACGAGCACGGTCTCGCCCGGCTGAAGGTTGGCGCTCTGTTTCAACGCGTGGTAGCTGGTGCCGTAGGTGACCGAAAAACCGGCACCTTGCTCGAAGCTCAAGCCGTCAGGCAGGGGCAAGGTCATCTGTGCATTGGCCACGCACTTCTCGGCGAACGCACCGCCCATGGTATTGACTATCACCCGGTCGCCGACGGCATACTGGTCGACACCGCTACCTGTTGCGGACACTACACCCGCGGCCTCGTTGCCCGGCACAAACGGCGTCGGTGTTTTCACCTGGTACTTGCCGGCGATCGACAGCACGTCGGGGAAGTTGATGCCAGCGGCGGCAACGTCAACGAGCAGCTGTCCTTCGCCCGGCACAGGGTCATCGTGCTCCTCGATAACGAGCGATTCCGGCGGACCGTATTCCTTGCAGACAAGGGCGCGCATCACGCGACCTCGAACAGGGAAGCCGCACCCTGGCCGCCGCCGACACACATCGTGCACACAACGTATTTTGCGCCGCGGCGTTTGCCTTCGATCAAAGCATGGCCAACCATGCGCGCGCCCGACATGCCGTAGGGGTGGCCAATCGAGATGGCGCCGCCATCGACGTTGAGAATATCGTTGGCAATACCGAGCCGATCGCGGCAATAGACAACCTGCACGGCGAACGCTTCGTTGAGTTCCCAGAGATCGATATCATCCATTTTCAGTCCGTTGCGTTTTAACAGCGTGGGCACGGCAAACACGGGCCCGATACCCATCTCGTCAGGCTCACAGCCGGCTACGGCCGTGCCGCGATAGATGCCCAGCGGTTCGAGACCACGTTTTTCGGCAGCCCTGGCTTCCATGACAACCGCGGCCGATGCGCCGTCCGATAACTGGCTGGCATTACCGGCCGTGATAAAGCCGTTCTCGCGCACGGGTTTCAAACCGGCGAGCCCTTCGAGCGTGGTCGTCGGGCGGTTGCCTTCGTCTTTTTCCAGTAAAACGTCTTCGAACGTAATCTCTTTGGTTTCCTTGTTCATGACACCCTTGTTGGACGGCAGCGGCACGATCTCGGCATCGAAACGTCCAGCTTGCTGGCCTGCCGCCGTGCGCTGCTGGCTCTGCAGCGCATACTCGTCCTGCGCTTCGCGACTGACCTTGTAACGCCTGGAGACGACCTCGGCCGTATCGATCATTGGCATCAGAACGTCGGCGTGAACGGCGAGCAATCGCGGATCCGCGGCACGGTAGAGATTCTGGTGCTCGTTCTGAACGAGACTAATGGACTCGAGACCGCCACCCACCATGACATCGACGTTGTCGACGATGACGGTTTTGGCCGCCAGCGCGATCGCCATCATGCCGGAAGAACACTGCCGATCGACCGTCATGCCGGCCGTCGTTACCGACAGACCTGCGGCGAGCGCGATTTGCCGGCCCACGTTTTGTCCCTGCGTGCCCTGGGGCAGCGCGCAACCCATCATGACGTCTTCAACTCCGGCCGGATCGAGGCCCGCCCGTTCGACGGCGTGCCTGACCGCGTGCCCGCCGAGCGTCGGGGCTTCGGTGTTGTTGAATGCGCCGCGGTAGGCTTTACCTATCGGCGTGCGCGCCGTCGATACGATGACTGCTTCTCTCATTATTTTTCCTTTTGTCGACCTTTCAGCTCAGGTCGAGGCCGAGTTTCTCGGCGCCTTGTTTCGCAAATTTTCCGGTTTGCTCGAAACCGCCTGTGAATTCCTGCATGCCGGCTTCGTCATTAATAGTATCCCAGGCCGCGGCGATAGCCTCGGGCGTGAGCTTGTCGGGCAGCAGGTTCACGCCGACGGTCTCGAAGCCCTTGTACACAGCGAAGCTTCCGCCACCGGCACCGAGTACCTTGCGGCTGGGGGCGTCGGGTCCCGCAAGGAATACGATTGCCGGGCTGACCGCTTCGGGCGACAGCAGTTTGAACACGGGTTCGGGAATCAGCCCTTCGGTCATCGCAGTTCCGGCCGTGGGCGCCAGGCAGTTCACACGGATATCGTTCTTGGCGCCCTCGAGATGCAGCGTGTTCATCAGGCCGACCATTGCCATCTTTGCCGCGCCGTAGTTGGATTGACCGAAGTTGCCGTATAAACCGGAACTCGAGGTCGTGAAAACGATGCGGCCGTAGTTTTGCTCGCGCATGATTTCCCACACGGCCTTGGTGCAGTTTGCGCTGCCCATCAGGTGAACTTCGACAACCAGGCGAAAGTCCTCGATCGGCATCTTCAGAAAAGTCTTGTCACGCAGGATACCTGCGTTGTTTATCAGGATATCGACACGGCCCCAGGCCTGCTTCGCCTGCTTCACCATGTCTTCAACCTGTTCGAGGTTCGCAACGTTGGCGCCGTGGGCCATTGCGTCGCCGCCGGCTGCTTTGATTTCGGCAACGACGGCATCGGCATGTGCCGACTGACCCTTGTCATCGCCGAGATCGTTGACGACTACTTTAGCGCCGCGCTCGGCCAGTGCGAGAGAGTGACAGCGGCCGAGCCCCTGGCCCGCGCCGGTAACAATGGCCACCTGGCCGTCGAGTCTGATAGTCATTTTGTGTCCTTCATATGTATTAGTTGACTGTTAGCCGACAACCATCATCGACAGGATTTCGGCAACGAGTGCGGGTGTTTCCTCGCCCTCGATTTCGACAGTCACGGCATTCTTGATGAGCCACTGGCCCGGCTTTTTTTCCGTCACCTCGAGGACTTTCTGATGGGACCGAATTCGTTTGCCGACCCGGACCGGCATCAGGTAACGGACTTTATCGGACCCGTAATTTATGCCCATGACGAGATTCTCCGGTACGATCGCCGATTGTTCATTCAGGTAGGAGAGCAACGACAAGCTCAAAAATCCGTGAGCGATCGGACCGCCAAACGGCGTTTGCGCGGCTTTCTCGGCATCGACGTGAATGAACTGGTGATCATTGGTAGCCTCGGCAAACTGGTTGACGCGTTCCTGTGTAATGTCAATCCAGGGCGACGGTTCGAGCTGCTTGCCAACAAGCTTGGGCAGATCCCTGGCTGGAATTGTCTCTGTCATATTCTCCTTCCTGATTCAGTAACCGCGCAAACTCGCAGAACGATCCAGCTGATAATACCAATCGCCGTACAGACTAATCTCCATCAAATTCGTCGGACCACGGGGATGCTGCCACAATCCGGCTGGCGCTGCCTGCAGACGCAAACCAGAAACCTCGGTTCGACCCCGGTTGTCACGGGCAAGATTGATTGACGCCGGCCCGGCGACGATGCTGCAATGTCGGGATGAAATCACGGATAGAAGCTCTGGCCGATTTCCTGGCCCGGAATGCCCCACTTGCCGTATTGAGCGGCGCCGGCGTC
Source organism: Woeseiaceae bacterium (assembly GCA_013043165.1). Classification (GTDB taxonomy): domain Bacteria; phylum Pseudomonadota; class Gammaproteobacteria; order Steroidobacterales; family Woeseiaceae; genus UBA1847. The sequence continues at coordinate 9,702 of JABDOQ010000082.1, forward strand.
AGCACGGCGTCGGGCATCCCCGATTACCGCGATCGCAACGGCGACTGGAAGCATGCCCAACCCATCCAGTTTCCGGATTTCGTAAACAACGCAGACTCCCGAAAGCGCTACTGGGCGCGGAGCTATGTCGGTTGGCAGCGCTTTTCGAGGGCGAACCCGAACGCCGCGCATTTCGCGCTTGCCGATTTCGAGGCGAGCGGCAAAGTTGCCACGCTGATCACGCAAAACGTGGACCGCCTGCACAGTGCGGCGGGCAGCCAGCGCGTCATCGATCTGCACGGTGACCTGGGCGCCGTGCGTTGCCTCGGTTGCGATGCGAGCAACACTCGTGGCGACTACCAGCAGGCGCTAAAGGACGCTAATCCGGACTGGCATTCCGACGTCTTCCGCTACAAGCCGGACGGGGACGCAGAGCTGGCAGACAACAGCCATGCGGAGTTCCGCGTTCCGGGCTGCCGGATCTGCGGCGGTGTTGTGAAGCCCGATGTCGTCATGTTCGGTGAGAACGTGCCCAAAAAGCGTGTTCTGGACGCGTCATCCGCCGTTGACAGCGCAAAGGCGCTGCTCGTCGTGGGCTCGTCAATGATGTTGTTTTCGGGATTTCGATTTGCGCGCCAGGCCGCCGCCCAACGGAAACCGATTGCGATCGTCAACCAGGGTCGAACGCGAGCCGACGACGTTGCGGAGCTCAAGATCGAGGCGGACTGCGGTGATACTCTCTCAGCCGCCGCCGCGCTGCTGGCTTCCTGAGCGACAGAGGATTTATGGACGAACAATGGCTGGAACGATGGCGGGAGGGCAGGATCGGCTGGCACGAGCCAGAGGGAAATACGAGCCTGCAAAAACACTGGGTCGTTTCCGGAAAGCGCGTGCTGGTGCCGCTCTGTGGCAAGACCCGCGATCTGATCTGGCTCGAGCACCAGGGACACGAGGTTGTCGGCGTCGAACTGTCCGAACTGGCCGTACAAGCGTTCTTTGCTGAAAACGAGATCGCATACTCGATTGTCGCGGGCCCACAGACCGCGTACGTCGCGGACAACCGTTCGATTACGATCTACTGCGGCGACTATTTCGACTTCTCTGCAGGCCCGTTCGATGCGTATTACGATCGCGGCGCGCTCGTGGCAATACCGCCGAATCTGCGCGGCAGGTATGTCGGGCACACGCGCTCGTTACTCCGTGAGGACGCTGACAAATTGATCATTTGCCTCGAATACGATGCGTCGATAGCGACCGGGCCACCGTTCCCGGTGCCAGCCGAAGAGGTCCTTTCCTACTGGCCCGACCTGCAGCGCGTCGATGCTTATGACGATATCGAGAACGGCCCACCGAAGTTCCGCGAGGCCGGTCTCGAAGAGATGATCGAAGTCGTTTGGCGGAATCCCTGATGGGTCCGCTGGCAGGGGTCAGGATCATCGAAATGAAGGGCATTGGCCCGGCGCCGTATGCCGGCATGTTGCTTGCGGACATGGGTGCCGACGTCATCGTCGTCGAGCGCGCGTCGGAAACCGTGGGCATCGCCGTTCCGGCAAAGAAAGATGTGACGTCGCGCGGCAAGCGATCCGTCGCGATCGATATCAAGAATCCGGCGGGCCTGAAAGCCTTACTGAAGCTGGTCGAGGGTGCGGATGTGCTGTTCGAAGGTTTCCGTCCCGGTGTCGCCGAGCGCGTTGGGTTCGGCCCCGAGCAGTGCCACGCGATTAATCCCGGGCTGGTCTACGGCCGCCTGACCGGCTGGGGTCAGCAGGGTCCGCTGGCTAACGCCGCCGGGCACGATATCAACTACATTGCGCTGACCGGCGCACTCGCTGCGATCGGTGGCAGGGAGAAACCGGTGCCGCCGTTGAACGTCGTCGGCGACTATGCCGGCGGCAGCCTGTTCCTGGTCACGGGTATCCTCGCGGCGCTGCTGGAATCGCGGCAGTCGGGAAAAGGGCAGGTCATCGACGCCGCGATCACCGACGGTTCCGCAAGCCTGATGTCGGTCTTTCATGGCTGGAAAAACATCGGTTTCTGGAGTGAAAAACGCCATTCCAACCTCCTGGACGGCGCCGCGTATCACTACGACGTCTACGAAACGGCGGATGGAAAATTCGTATCGATCGGGGCGCTGGAGCCGCAGTTCTATGCGCTGCTGGTCGAGAAAGCGGGCCTCGATGAAGAACTGTTCGGTGAACAGGCAGGTCCGCAAGAATGGCCGGCGCTAAAGGAGCAGCTCGCCGTTGTTTTCAAACAGCGCAGTCGCGAGGAGTGGTGCGAACTGCTGGAGGGCAGCGATGCCTGTTTTGCACCGGTCCTGGATTTCACCGAGGCACCGGCGCATCCGCACAACCAGGCCAGGGGCACTTACGTTACAATTGGGGGTGTTGATCAGCCTGCGCCAGCGCCGAGATTCAGCCGCAGCGAATGCGAACTGCCCGCCGCGGCGAAGGCCGAAGGTGCCGACACGGTCGCCGTGCTGCGTGAATCGGGATTCAGCGATGCCGAGATCGCGGAGCTGCGTGATTCGGGCGCACTGACATGAATTTGGACAAATAATTTACATTAAGTAAATATTATAACTAATTGAAATAAAATAAAAAATATTCATAGAACCGGAAGCCTCCTCGAGACAGTTGCTTCCTGACACTCATGCGCCAGACAACCGACCAGGACGAGCCCATTGAGCCATAAGAAATCGAGTAACAAGAAATCGACAATAATTTACACGCTCACCGACGAAGCGCCGCTGCTCGCGACCTGTTCGTTACTGCCGATTATTCGCAAATTTGCGGCGCCGGCCGAAATCGAGATCAGCACCAGCGATATCTCGGTGGCCGCTCGAATCCTCGCGGAATTCCCCGACTACCTCAGCGACGAACAGCAGGTACCCGATAACCTCGGCGAGCTGGGTCGACTGACCCAGTTTCCGGATACCAATATCATCAAGCTGCCCAACATCAGCGCCTCGGTACCGCAGCTAAAGGCGGCCATCGCCGAGCTGCAGTCGAAAGGCTACGAGATTCCGGATTTACCGGACGATCCGAAGACCGACGAAGAAAAAGAGATCCGGCAGCGCTACGGCAAAGTGCTTGGCAGCGCCGTGAACCCGGTACTGCGCGAGGGTAATTCGGACCGCCGCGCACCACCCGCGGTCAAGCGTTACGCGCAGAAGCACCCGCATTCGATGGAACCATGGAGCCAGGCCTCGCGTACCCACGTCGCGCACATGCACGGCGGCGACTTCTACTCGAGCGAAAAAACCATGACCCTGGACAGGGCCTGCAGCGTCTCCATGGACCTCGTGACCCGGAGCGGCAAGACGATCGTGCTCAAAGAGAACCTCGCACTGGAAAAGGACGAGGTGATCGACAGCATGTTCATGAGCAAGAAGGCGCTGTGCGATTTCTATGAGGAGCAGATGCAGGATGCCTACGAGACGGGGGTGATGTTCTCGCTGCACGTCAAGGCGACCATGATGAAGGTCTCGCACCCGATCGTCTTTGGCCACGCGGTCAAGGTCTTCTACAAAGACGCTTTCGCCAAGCACGGCAAGTTGTTCGACGAACTCGGCGTCAACGTCAACAATGGCCTGGCCAGCATTTATGACCATATTTCCAAACTGCCCGGCACGCAGCTGGAAGAGATCGTCAATGACCTGCACGCCTGTCATGCACACCGCCCCGAGGTGGCGATGGTAGATTCGGCAAAAGGCATCTCCAATTTTCATGTGCCCAGCGACGTGATCGTCGATGCTTCGATGCCGGCGATGATCCGCAGCGGTGGCAAGATGTGGGGCCCGGACGGCCGTCTCAAAGACACCAAGGCCGTCATGCCGGAGAGCACGTTCGCACGCATCTACCAGGAGATTATCAACTTCTGCAAAACTCACGGCGCATTTGACCCGGCCACGATGGGCACGGTGCCGAATGTCGGCCTTATGGCCAAGAAAGCCGAGGAGTACGGTTCGCACGACAAGACCTTCGAGATCCCCGAAGCCGGGGTCGCACGCATTGTGGATGACCAGGGCAAGGTGCTGATCGAGCTGAACGTCGAAGAGGGCGATATCTGGCGCATGTGCCAGGTCAAGGACGTGGCGATTCGGGATTGGGTCAAGCTGGCCGTGACCCGTGCACGCCTGTCCGGTATGCCCGTCGTGTTCTGGCTTGATGAATATCGGCCGCACGAAAAAGAGCTGATCAAGAAGGTCAGGACCTACCTCAAGGATCACGACACCGAAGGACTCGATATCCAGATCATGTCGCAGACCCGTGCCATGCGCTATACGCTGGAGCGTGTTATCCGCGGCAAGGACACGATTTCGGCGACCGGCAATATTCTGCGCGACTACCTCACCGATCTTTTCCCGATCATGGAACTCGGCACGAGCGCCAAGATGCTGTCGATAGTGCCATTGATGGCCGGTGGCAGCCTGTTCGAAACCGGCGCCGGTGGCTCGGCACCCAAGCACGTGCACCAGCTGGTTGAGGAGAACCACCTGCGCTGGGATTCGCTCGGCGAGTTCCTGGCCCTGGCGGTGTCGCTCGAGGACCTGGCGCACAAGAATGACAACAACAAGGCGAAAATTCTCGCCACGACGCTCGATGCGGCAACCGGCAGACTGCTCGACGAAGGCAAGTCACCGTCGCGCCGCACGGGCGAGCTTGACAACCGCGGCAGTCACTTTTATCTCGCGTTGTTCTGGGCGCAGGCGCTCGCAGAACAAACAGAGGATGCGGAGTTGCAGGCGTATTTTGCGCCGCTCGCGAAGGCCCTGGCGGATAATGAAGAAAAGATCGTCGAAGAGTTGAACTCGGTGCAGGGAAAAAGTGTCGATATCGGTGGCTACTACAGGGCCGATCCCGACATGACCAAAGCCATAATGCGGCCGAGCGCGACTTTGAATGCGGTGCTGGATAACGGACAGGGCTGAATCTCCACTGATGGCTGAAAGCAAAGAAACAACGAGCGTCCTGTTCGTTTGCATGGGCAATATCTGTCGATCGCCAACGGCCGAAGGCGTATTCCGACATCACGTTGTTGAAGCGGGGCTTGGCGACAAAATTCTCGTCGACTCGGCAGGCACGCACGCTTATCACGTCGGCGATCCGCCGGATCGGCGCGCACACGCAGCCGCCGAGCGCAGGGGATTTTCGCTCGTCGATATTCGCGCCCGACGCGTCAGCGAGAATGACTTCGAGCGCTTCGACTACATTATTGCGATGGACGAAGACAATGTCGCGCGCCTCAAAGAGCAGGGCGATCCTGAACATCATTCCAAAGTACGACTGTTCCTCGAATTTTCATCGAGCGGACAGCGTGAAGTACCCGATCCCTACTATGGAGGGGCGGCCGGTTTCGAACGCGTGCTGGATCTTGTCGAAGACGCGTCCCGAGGCCTGCTCGCGACGCTCTCCGGAAAATAGGCGCTAGTCCTGCGGCGGCGGCTCTGTGGGCTTGCTGTCGGGTTTCGGTGCCGGCCTGGGCTCTGTCGCGTGAACTGCTTCGGGTTTCGGCGCCGGTTTCGGTGCTGCGGTTTTTGGCGGCGGCTTGATGTCAGTCGGCGCCTGCGGTTCCCAGGGCAGCAGTCGTGCCGTCGCTTTTGATTGCCCGCCATTATCGCCAGCGGGCTTCGATGCCGGATCAGGTTTCGGCGCGCTGTCAGCGGCCTTCGGTTCGGGTTTCGCTTTTGGCGCGCTGTCAGCGGGCTTTGGTTCGGGTTTCGGTTTTGGCGCACTGTCAGCAGCCTTTTCCGCAACGATCGATTTATTCGATGGGGCAACGTCGGGCTTGACTGCGTCACGCTTGGCGGCCTCACGTGAACGTTCCTCATCCGTTCGGACGCGCGGCGGGCCGGCATCCTGATTTGCTTTCGGAGGTGCAGGCGCCTTTCCAGCCGGTTTCGCTTCCTGCGTGTTCGCTGCCTGGGCATCCGTTGCCTGCTCGGGTTTATCGGCCGTGCGACGGCGCCTGCGTCCACCGCGGCTGCGACGGTTGCGCGAGCTGCGAACCTGATCAGTACGCGACTCGTCTGATGCATCTTGCTGCACTTTAGGATCTGCGGACTTCTGCTGACCGCCTTCGGCTGCCTGCTTTTTCGCAGGAGCCTTTCTCGCGGCAGACTTCTTGCTCGGCGTTTTCTTTGTTGAAGTTTTCTTGCTTGACGTCTTCTTGCCAGCAGACTTCTTGCTCGTCTTCTTGCCCGTCTTCTTGCGTGGCGGACGCCGATTGTCCGATGCCTTGCGCGAATCGCTGCCGCTGCGACGTCGTGGTTGCTGTGAGCGGCGCCCCCGGCTGCTCTGGCCGCTCTTCTTGCGCCGTGGCTGAGCCTTCGTCTTCTTGTCGTCATCGCCTGCAAAAAAGGCCACAATTTTCGACCAGAGGCTTGGCTGCGCCGGCTGCTGTCGTTTCGGTGCCGTCGTCGTCGGTTTCATCGTGCCTACAACAGGCTGTTCGATGGCTTTACGGGCCAGAATTTCCTGTGGAGTTTCCGGTTCCGCCGCAGTATGCGTGAGTTCGTAACTGACGCCGGCGTTTTCGGCGAGCTCTACCTGGTCGTCGCGTACGCGCCGGACTTCGTAGTGCGGCGTCTCGAGTGCAGAATTCGCAACCAGCACCACGTGCGTGTCGTGGCGTGATTCCAGGCTCTGCACCCAGTCACGTTTTTCGTTGAGCAGATAGGTTGCAACTTCGACTGGCAGCTGTGCGATGACTTTCGAAGTTCGTTCTTTGCGAGCTTCTTCACCGATGATGCGCAGGATCGCGAGGGCCAGGGACTCGACGCTGCGAATCGTGCCGAAGCCCGAGCAGCGCGGGCAGGTGTGATAGGCCGACTCGCCGATCGACGGGCGCAAACGTTGGCGCGACATCTCGAGCAGGCCGAAGCGACTGATTTTGCCGATCTGCACACGGGCGCGATCCTGGCGCACAGCGTCTCGCAGCCGGCTTTCGACGTCGCGCTGGTTCTTCTGCGGGCCCATGTCGATAAAGTCGATGACGACAAGGCCACCGAGGTCGCGGATGCGTAATTGACGGGCAATTTCTTCGGCGGCTTCGAGGTTGGTGTTTAATGCAGTGGCCTCGATGTCGCCGCCTTTGGTTGCACGCGCCGAGTTGATATCGATCGACACCAGCGCTTCGGTATGGTCGATAACGATGCTGCCGCCGGATGGCAGGGTGACGGCATGCGCAAACGCAGACTCGATCTGTGTCTCGATCTGGAAGCGCGTGAACAGCGCTACCGGATCCACGTAGTGCTTCAGCTTTTTCAGATTGTGCGGCATCACCTGCTCGACGAACTCGTGTGCGTCTTTGTAGGTCGCTTCGTCGTCAATCAGTATCTCGCCGATCTCGTTCGTCAGGTAATCCCGGAGCGCGCGTACAACCGAATCGCTTTCGCGGTAAATCAGGAAAGGTGAGGGGCGTTCGAGCACCACATTGAGAATCGCCGTCCAGACGGTCAACAGGTTCTCGAGGTCCCAGGCGAGTTCTTCGGCGCTGCGATCGATGCCAGCCGTGCGCAGAATGACGCTCATGCCATCCGGTACGACGATCTCGTTGAGCGATTTCCTCGCCAGGTCGCGATCGCCACCCGTGATACGACGAGACACGCCTCCCGAGCGGTCTTTATTCGGCTTGAGGACGATGAATCGACCGGCAAGGCTGACGAAAGTTGTCAGTGCAGCACCCTTGTTGCCGCGTTCTTCCTTGTCGACCTGAACAACGATGTCCTGACCTTCTTTGAGGACATCCTTGATACTCGGTTTGCCGCCGGACTTGTTTTCCCTGACGAAATATTCGCTGGAAATTTCTTTCAGCGGGAGAAAACCGTGGCGATCGGCGCCGTAGTCAACGAACGCGGCTTCGAGACTGGGCTCGATGCGCGTAATCTTGCCTTTGTAGATGTTGGCTTTTTTGCGTTCGCTAGCCGGTGCTTCGATGTTCAGGTCGTATAGGCGTTGGCCATCGACCATCGCCATGCGCAACTCTTCCTGTTGAGTTGCGTTGATTAGCATTCTTTTCATAGTGCCCTACTTGAAGTATGTGGGAGGGCAGCAGATCGGGATGTAGCGCCGCTGAGCGGGCGCAGGGGAGGTCACGCATAGAAATCCGGTGCGGGATCGCACCGTCGAAGTCACTCGCAAATTCGTATCGGGTTTGGCCGAGGATGGCCAGTACCCATGAAAAAATCAGCATGATTTCCCTGCGGCAAAGCCGCTCTGGCGCCAGCTGAAATTCGCGCTCGCTGCCATCTGAAACCAGGTTCCGCAACGCGGGACCAATATTTGTCGCAGTAGCTAAACGTCCCAAGAGGCAAGTTACTGCGGGTGAAAATCGTAGGTGGCGAATCCGCGATCGGGTGCCACCTGAGTCTTGTGGTCTGGCCGGGCTGGTATGCCCGAAGGCCACAGAGCGGTAATATAGCACACCACAACGCCACTTCAAGTTATTGATCATGCAAGAAAAGTCCCGCAAGTCAGGTGAATCCCGGGTAACCGGCGTTCGCAAAGTGAGCGTCGATGCGAACCGGGCAGGGCAGCGTATCGACAATTTCCTGCGCGGGGAGCTGCCGGGCGTGCCCAAGGGGCGTGTCTACCGTTTACTGCGGCGTGGAGAGGTTCGCGTCAACGGTGGTCGGGTACGGGCCGAATACAAGCTCCGCGAGGGCGACGTGGTCCGCGTGCCGCCGGCCCGCATCAATACGGGTGCAGCACCGCCGCCTGACAAGTTAGCCGCGAGCATGCTGGACAGGGTGCTCTACGAGGACAAACGGCTACTCGTCATCGACAAGCCGACCGGCGTTGCGGTCCATGGCGGCAGCGGCATCAGCCACGGGGTCATCGAGCTGGTGCGTCATGCCCGGCCGGATCTCGAGGATCTTTCGCTGGTGCACCGCATCGATCGCGAGACGTCGGGATGCCTGGTCATGGCGAAACGACGCAGCGCTCTGCGCGAGCTGCACGCGCGGTTTCGTGAGGGGAAGGTCGAAAAAAATTACCTGGCCCTGGTCATCGGCGACTGGCAGTACGGGGAGCAGCTGATCGACGTGCCGCTGCTGGTGCAAAACCGCAAGGGTGGTGAGCGTCATGTCATCGTCAGTGACAAAGGCAAGACGGCGAAAACCCGGGTCAGCCTGTCGCGCACCTACGGTATTTACAGCCTGATGCAGTGTTCGCCTGTCACGGGTCGAACACACCAGATTCGCGTGCACCTTGCGCATACGGAGCATCCAATCGCCGGCGATGAACGTTATGGTGATGAAGAGGCCAACAATGAGGCGAAGAAATTCGGTTTGCCACGGCTGTTCCTGCACGCGCAGTCGATCGCGTTTGTGGACGACAGCGGCAACGATCTGCACTTCACGTCGCCACTGCCGGATGACCTGGAGCGGTTCCTGACGGTCGGCGTTGTTGAAGTTCGGCGCGCCCGCAAAACGTAATTAAGGGGACATTCTTAATTTAATGTATTAATACATTAAATTAAGAATGTCCCCATCCTACATTTTTTGCGGCGCCAGGTAGCCAAGCTGCAGCAGCCGGTCGGCTAGCCAGATCATCGGCAGCCCGATCAGCGCGGTCGGGTCATCGGTCGTAACCGACTCGAACAATACGAATCCGGCACCCTCGATTTTGAAGCTGCCCGCGCAGTCATAGGGTTCATCATGACGCAGATAGGTCTCGGCGAGGCGCCGATCGAACTCCCGGAAACGGACGGTCGTCTTGTCGGTGTGCTCGAAGCGTGTGCGCCCGATCGGATCGAGTATGCAGACGGCGGTCAGGAATGTAACGACATGACCGGATGCGGCGAGCAGTTGTTCGACGGCCACCTGGTGGTTTCCCGGTTTTCCCAGCACCGTGCTGTTCAGGACGGCCAGTTGGTCCGACCCGATTATAAGTGCGTCGCGCGCATTGACCGCGACGGCCTCAGCCTTTTTTCGTGCCAGGTGACGTGCAAGATCTTCGGGGCTGAGTCCGAGTTCGTTGTGCTCGTCCACGTTTGGCGACACCGTTTCAAACTGGTCCAGGAAGCGTTCCAGCAGGTCTCGGCGGTACTGCGATGAGGAGGCGAGAATGATCGCCGGGGCGGACGGATTTTGCATAGACAAATCAGAACGTTAAGAGAATCGCTGCGAATACTACCGGGTTTGTCGGCAACTGCTAGCATTTATCGCGAACGCCCGGCGCGCCTCGCTTTGACAGTGGCTCCCGAGGTCCTTATCATGCGCGCGCCATGGCTAATCCGCTGCGAGATCGCCGTACCGCGGCCGAATGGGCGGCGGCTGGGCAAGTCATTGATATCGCTGAGAAACTTAATTTTTTCGAGCGGCTGGCATGCGTTGTGGAAAAGGATCTTGCTGCGCTCGAACCTGCTAAGATGCCGGCCCAATGGCGCGAATCGGTTGTTTCCGGGAAGCTCGAGTTCGGGTTTGCGGACGCGCGGCGGCGCGTACCGGCAGTGGCATGCAGCTTGACGGTGACCGTGGATGCCGTTTGCCAGCGGTGTCTCGAAGTGTTCCGGCTGCCGCTGGAAACCGAGGCGGAATTGTTGCTTCTGGCACTTGAGGAAACGGCGGACGGTTATGCGGACCAGGAGGTTTGGGAGCTCGAAGAAAGTACCCTTCGGCCCCAGGATATTGTGGAAGAATTGCTGATCATGGCGCTGCCGTTTTCAGCAATGCACGTTGATTCGTCATCGTGCAGTGCGTTGTCGGCTGCGGCAGACGACCAGGAAGACAGGACAAAACCGTTTGCCGCATTGCGCGCGCAAATGACTCAGGATCAATAGCGCCCGGCCAAGCACTACGGGCAGGAGAAGATTATGGCTGTTCAAAAAAGTCGCAGGACTCCCTCAACGCGTGGCATGCGTCGCTCGCACGACAAGGCGAAGAAGCCGACGTTGTCGGTGGACCCGACATCCGGTGAAACCCATCTGCGGCATCGCGTAACACCGGACGGTTTTTACCGTGGCACCCAGGTTGTCACGCAGCCTGAGCCTGACGACGAAGAGTAGACTCATCCCTTGATCGGCCGGTGTCGAATCGGCCCGTCTTACGGTGGGATCACACTCAACCATATCCCTTGATGCAATGAGCGGCGACCTCGGCGCCGAGATCGTCGTACGCGCCGCTGCCGCGACGCTGCAGAAATATGCGAACCTTGACCTGATCCTCGTTGGTGACGAAGTCGAACTCAGGGACCTCGTCACTCGCATCGTTGGCCAGGGTCCGCGATTGCGTATTCAGCACGCGAGCGAAGTCGTGGCGATGTCGGAACCACCGGCCGATGCTTTGCGGAAAAAGAAAGATTCCTCGATGCGTGTCGCGATCAACCTGGTCAAGTCGGGCGACGCCGACGCGTGCGTCAGCGCCGGAAATACCGGAGCATTGATGGCCACAGCCAGATTCGTACTGAAAATGCTGCCCGGCATTGATCGACCCGCGATTATTACCGAACTGCCGGCAAAAGGCGGCTCGCTGCACATGCTGGACCTCGGCGCCAATACGCAGGGTAGTGCCGAGCATCTGTTTCAGTACGCCGTCATGGGGTCGATCGTTGCCTCCGATATTTCTCGCCTGGAAAAACCGAAGATCGCACTGCTCAATATCGGCGCTGAGGACACCAAAGGTGACGACACGGTCAAGGACGCGGCGGCAATGCTCAGTGCGAGCACGCTGAACTACGTTGGATTCATCGAGGGCAGCGATCTTTTTTCCGGCAAAGCCGATGTCGTGGTTACGGATGGGTTTACCGGAAACGTTGCGCTGAAAACCATGGAAGGGACTGTCGGTCTTTGCGTGCACTATCTGAAGCGCGCTTTCACTCGCGGCTGGCTGGCGAAGTTTCAGGCCTTGCTGGCGCGCCAGGTCCTCAAACGTCTCGCAACCGAGATGGATCCCCGTAATTACAATGGTGCGACTCTGGTCGGGTTAAATGGTATCGTGATCAAGAGCCACGGCAGTGCGGATGCGTACGCATATCAACATGCCATTGATACCGCTGTCGTTGAGGTCCGGAACCAGTTGCCGCAACAAATTGGCAGGCTGCTGCAAGAGGAAATGGCATGACGTATTCGCGCATCGTTGGAACAGGGCGTTACCTGCCTGAACGTGTCATGACAAATTTCGATCTGGAAAAGATCGTGGACACGACCGACGAGTGGATACGAACGCGTACCGGTGTTGAGCGCCGTCATGTTGTCGCCAAAGACGAGACAACGTCGGATATGTGTGTCGAAGCGGCGAAAATTGCGATTGAAGATGCTGGCATTGACGTTTCCGACATTGACCTCGTTATTACCGGCACCACGTCGCCTGATCTTATATTTCCGAATGTCTCTACGCTGATTCAGCATCGCCTGGGCATTTCTGCGTGTCCTGCGTTCAGCCTCGAGGCCGCATGCACCGGCTTCATCTATGCGCTGACGATGGCGGACAAGTTCATCCGTCTGGACGATGCCAAATGTGCGCTGATCATGGGTGCCGAGTGCATTACCAAATTTGTCGACTGGAGCGACCGCAACACCTGCGTGCTGTTCGGCGACGGCGCCGGGGCAGTCATCGTGAAACCATCGCAGGAACCGGGCATTGTTTCGTGCCACCTGGGAGCGGACGGTCAGTACAAAGACCTGCTGTATTACCCGGTCGGCCCGTCCAATCACCTCGAGAAAGCCGGTACCGATGAGGCGGCCATCATGATGACCGGTAGAGAGGTCTTCAAGGTCGCTGTTAGCACGCTGGGCGGCATTGCCGCGGAGACGCTCGAAAAAGCCGGCGTCGAACAAAGTGAGCTCGACTGGCTGATTCCCCACCAGGCAAATATTCGCATAATCCAGGCAACGGCCAAGCGCCTGGGCCTGCCGATGGACAAGGTCATCCTGACCGTGCAGGACCACGGCAACACCTCGGCCGCTTCGGTACCCATGGCGCTCGATGTCGGCATTCGTGACGGCCGCATAAAGAAAGGCCAATTGATCCTGATGGAAGCTTTTGGTGGTGGTTTCACGTGGGGCACGGTGCTGATGCGACTCTAGTTGAACGGGGACATTCTTATTTTAGCGTACTAGTACATTAAAATAAGAATGTCCCCATTATGGTCGTGAATGCCGGATGGTTTACCATAGGGTTATGCAAATCGGTCGAGGAAAATGAAACCCAAACTTATAATTGGCAACAAGAATTACTCATCATGGTCGCTACGCGCGTGGCTGCTGCTCAAGGAAGCAGGCATTAAGTTCGATGAGCACAGAATCGTTCTTGATACCGCCACGGCAGCCGAGGAAATCGCCGCGTTTTCCTCTGCCGGTCGGGTACCGATATTGCAGTTGGGCGACCTCACGGTGTGGGACTCGCTGGCGATTGCGGAGACCGTCGCCGAGCGCTGGCCGGAAAAACAGCTGTGGCCAGCGGATCCGGATGAACGTGCGATTGCACGTTCAATCTCGGCCGAAATGCACTCCGGCTTTCCGCACCTGCGAGAGTGCATGCCGATGAACTGCCGCGCAATGGGGCGCATCGTACCGCTGCCGGATGAGCTGGGTCGCGATATTGATCGCGTCATCGCAATCTGGGCGGCTTGCCATCAACAGTACGGCGACAGGGGTGGCTGGTTGTTCGGCGACTTTTCGATCGCTGACGCGATGTTCGCACCGGTTGTCCTGCGGTTGCGCACCTATGGTATCAATCTGCCGGAATCGGCCGGATTTTATCCACACCGCCTGCTGGAGAGTAAAGCGATGCAGGCATGGCTCGCCGCGGCCGAGTGTGAAACCGAGGTCATAGAAGCGGACGAGAAAGGGCAGTGATACGTCGCTTCGTTTCCTGTGTTGCCACGTGTTTGCTGGCAGCATCGCCGTCGCATTCCGAAGTTTACGAGCTGCCGCCCGAAGGCTTTGATGTCGTCGGCGCGACTGCCACCGTGACGGCACGCTACGACGATACGCTGGTCGACATCGCAAGGCACCACGGTCTCGGCTACCAGGATATCGTGCGTGCAAATCCGGACGTGGGCGTCTGGCTACCCGGCGAGGGCACCGAGGTAATTTTGCCCACGCGCTTCGTCCTGCCTCCCGGACCCCGCGAAGGACTGGTTCTGAACCTTGCCGAGTATCGGATGTATTACTTTCCGAAGCAGCGCGACGGCGAGCCGGCTTATGTCTATACCTACCCGATGAGTATCGGGCGCATGGATTGGGAGACGCCGCTCGGCGAGACCAGGATCGTCGCGATGGCGAAGAATCCGGCCTGGTATCCGCCGCAATCGGTACGGGATGAGCACGCTGCGGACGGTGATCCGCTGCCGCGGGTGGTGCCGGCAGGTCCCGACAACCCTCTCGGTACCCGAGCGTTGCGCCTGGGACTTCCCGGGTACCTGATTCACGGCACGAACCGGCCGGCCGGCGTCGGCATGCGCGTGTCGCACGGCTGTGTCCGGATGTTTCCCGAAGACATCGAATTCCTGTTTCAGCACATTACCGTTAACACCGCTGTGCGCATTATCAATGCCCCCGTAAAAATCGGCTGGGATGGCGAGGACCTCGTGGCGGAAGTTCACCCGCTGCTGGAATCGGCGCAGCTCCTGGTCGCGGCCTCGCTGCAACAAATTGAGAAACTGGATGCGGATATCGAATTGCCCGACGTGAGTTCAGAGAGCAAGAATCCGCTGACGCAGGTGACTGAACAGTTCATTTCGGTAACGGCCGAGCGCGCCGGTCAACTGGACTGGGGTCTTGTCGAGTCGCTGGTCAAACGCTCAGACGGTATCCCGGAAACAGTTGGAACGAGCATAAAAAACGCCGCGACAAGCGCGGCGTTTGAATAAAAATGTCGTAGTCTTGCGCTACTTGTCCAACTTTTATTTGGACATTGATTTCTGGAACATGCGTTCCATGCTGGCGCGGTTAGCTTCACAGCAGGACTGTGATTTTGTTGCGGCGGCGAGTGCCTGATCGGCAGTTCTCTGTGCAGCAGCAGCTGCCTGAGATGCGCGATCAGCAGCTGCGCGAGCAGCTTCAGCGGCAGAGGCTGCAGCAGCAGCGTCGGAAGCAGCACGGTCAGCCGTTGCCGTAACATCATTGAGCCCTGTAGAGGCGCAACCAGCGGCCATTGCGACGAAAAGCACAAGTGCGCTTGCTCTGAGTGCGGTCTTTTTCATTGTGGAAGGTTCCTTTGTGGGTAAAACTGCAGGCGCATTATTTAACAAACTGTCCGAAGCTGCAATGAAAACTACTGTTTTATTGTGATTTGTCGTCGCCTGGCGACAATGCAGGCGTACGCCTTTCGTACGCCTTCCATGCGGCGGTCAAGAGGGCCGGGCCATGAAGCGGCCTGACGGTCGCCGCTATCGCTTCGCGCGCTGGCATTGTCCCCTTTATGGGGAGGCGCGCTCCTACAATTGCTTGCACTGAGCGAAGTACTGTATATAATCCCAGATACTGTGAATCTATACAGGAACTGTTCAAATGCGCGAACTCACCCCCAGGCAACGGCAAATTCTCGAGATGATTCAGGAGTTTATCAGCGAAACCGGTATGCCACCGACGCGTGCTGAAATCGCCGGCGAGCTCGGTTTCAAGTCGGCAAATGCCGCGGAAGAACATCTGCGGGCGCTGCAGCGCAAGGGAGTACTCGATCTGTTGCCGGGCGCCTCGCGCGGTATTCAGCTCAAGGATTCCCTGCGCGACCAGATGGGCTTGCCGCTCGTCGGTCGGGTCGCGGCCGGCAGTCCCATCCTGGCTGAGGAGCATATCGAAATGCATTACAAGATCGATCCGCAGATATTTAACCCCAAACCGCACTATCTGCTGCGCGTACAGGGCATGAGCATGAAGGATGCCGGTATCCTCGATGGCGACCTTGTTGCTGTGCACCGCACACCCGAAGTTCGCAGCCGCCAGATCATTGTTGCCCGTCTCGATGATGAAGTGACCGTCAAACGCTATCGTCAGACCGGTTCGGTCGTTTCGCTGTTGCCTGAAAACGAAGACTTCGAAGCCATAGTCGTCGATCTTAAGCATCAGGCGCTGGTCATCGAAGGCGTCGTTGTTGGCGTCATCCGCAACGGCCTGCCGCTGCATTGACCGGGTTAATTGAGAATTGTCATCGTCACTCGACAAACTGCTGGAGAACCCGCGCGTCTGGCGGGGGCATAATCAGGCACAGCGCAAAGCAGGGTTGGCGAGCGGTTACCCGGAACTGGATCGATACCTGCCCGGGGGAGGTTGGCCGCCTGAGGCGCTGACTGAAATCCTGACTGAACAATATGGCATCGGCGAGTTACGTTTGCTGATGCCGGCACTGGCCCGGCTGAGTGCCGAAGACCCGCAATCGGCTTGCAGTGAGCCCGGCTGGATTGCCTGGGTAGCGCCGCCTTTCCAACCTTACCCGCCGGCACTGCAGCAAAGCGGCATTGATTTGTCGCGCATGCTCATTGTGCGGCCTAAGGACACCGGCGAAATACTCTGGTCGGCCGAGCAGGCGCTGTCCTCCGGGACATGCGCCGCCGTGCTGTTCTGGACCGAGATGCTTGATGATCAGGCCAGCCGGCGTTTGCAGCTGGCAGCCGAGAAAGGTCATAGCTGGGCTATTGCTTTTCGCCCTATGACTGCGCGTCAGCAACCGTCGGCTGCTGCACTGCGCCTGGAACTGCATTCAAGCGCACAAGGTACTCGTGTTCATATCCTGAAAAGTCGCGGCGGACGCCCGACCGTTCTGAATAATCTGAACCTCTAACCATGTCTCGTGCATGGAAATCGCCCGTCACGGCGCGGGACGCTGCCCCGACTCCCCTGGCCGTACAGCAGGCGTTGCCGTTTGTTGAGCCGGCACCGCTCGTTAAACCGCCGTTTTTGACACCCACGTCGGTTCAGCGGCTCTGGTTTTGCATCTGGCTACCTGATCTGCCGCTTGCAGCCAGCCGCTCATCGGATGACGCCGCGGCGGTTATTGAAGAACAGCAGGGTATTCATCGTGTGTTGTTGGCGGACAGGCAGGCGCGTGCCGCGGGCGTCATGGCGGGGCAGTCGGCGAATGCGGCCCTCGCGTTGCTACCCACGCTGCAGCTTGAAGAACGCAGCCTGCTGCGGGAACAACAGGCGCTCGAGGCGCTGGCAGGCTGGCTGGAGCGTTTTTCGTCATTTGTCTGTATTGCCGATCATGACGTGTTGTTGCTTGAGATTGCAGGAAGCCTGCGTTTGTTTGGTGGCTTACGCCCGTTGCGGGAGAAAATTTCGAAAGGCTTACGGCAACATGGTTTTGATGCATCGCTGGCTATTGCGCCTACACCACTAGGCGCAACATGGCTCGCAAGGGCCGGCCGCCGTGCATGTATTCGCGACGAGCAAAATCTTAAACGGGAATTACGCCATCTGCCCCTGGCCAGTCTCAGCTGGCCAGCGGGGATTTACGCGTCTTTGACCGGTATGGGTGTGACGAACATCGGTGATTGCCTGCGTTTGCCGCGGGAAGGGTTTGTCAGGCGTTTTGGTGCGCAGCCCATGCTCGAACTGGATCGCGCGCTCGGACACCTGCCGGACCCGCGAAACGCCTGGCGTGCGCCAGAGCGCTTCTGTAGCGATTATGAGATGACAGAAGAAACCTCGAATCGCGAGCTGTTACTCAATATTTGCCGCGAACTTTTGTTGTTGCATGAGCAGTTTCTGCTGGCGCGGCAGCTCGGTACGCAGCGTTTAAGTTTCAGTTTTTTTCATCTCAAGGGATCAGCTACCGAGTTGCAACTGGGTTGTGCGCGTGCGGATCGTTCGGCTGAGCGCTGGTTGGAGTTGTTACGTATTCGCTTCGATCAACTGGTATTACCCGAGCCGGTGATTGCCACTCGCTTGCGGAGTGGTATGACCCAGGCATTGCAGGCCGAGTCAGCACGTTTGAACTTTCACACGGCCGACGCCGGGCCAGTGCGACGTTATTCAATTGCGCAACTTGCTGAACGCCTCATTGCCCGTATTGGCGACCAGTCAGTGCACTCAACGAACCTGGTGGCGGAACATCGCCCACAGTATGCCTGGCGCACACAAGGTCTCTTGTCGGACTGGACAAGCAGTACGTTGTCAGAGGTCAGGCGACATCTGCGGCGTCCGCTCTGGATGCTGCCGGAGCCGATTTTGCTGCCGGCAGATAGCGGTTACCCACTGCATCAGGGGAATCGCATAAGGCTGCTTGACGGTCCGGAACGCCTGGAGACCGGCTGGTGGGATGAGGAGGGTATCTCTCGTGATTATTACATGGCGGTAAACCCGGCGGGGATACGGTTGTGGATTTTTCGTAACCGCAGGCGATCGTCCTCCTGGTACCTGCACGGCTACTTTGGGTAAGTAACCGTGTCGAGCCAGTATGCTGAGTTACACGTGCTCAGTAACTTCACGTTTTTGCGCGGTGCGTCTCATCCCGAAGAACTCGTCGAGACAGCGGCGCAGCTAGGCTATGCGGCGCTTGCCATCACCGACGAATGTTCGATGTCGGGTATTGTCCGCGCGCACTCGGCGGCGAAGGCTTTCGGTCTCAGGAAGCTGATTGTCGGTTCAGAGTTTACGTTACCAAGTGGCCGCAAGCTTGTTGCACTGGCGCAGAACCGAAATGGTTATGCCGCGCTGTGTCAGCTGATTTCGAATGCACGCCGTGCGGCTGAAAAGGGCCGCTATGAGTTGACGCGGGCGGCGTTTGAAGACGGTCTGCCCGATTGCCTGGTGCTGTGGGTGCCAGACCAGGCGTTCACCCTTGATGTCGAAGACCACTGGTTGCGCGAGACGTTTCGCGATCGTCTCTGGATTGCGGTTGAGCTGCTCGCCGACGGTCGTCAGCGGGAACAGCTGGCTAAACTGCGTGAAGAGGGACGCCGCCTCAAACTGCCTTTAGTGGCAAGTGGCGATGTACACATGCACTGTCGGTCGCGGCGCATTTTACAGGATGCCGTAACGGCAATACGCCACGGTACGACGATCGATAATGCCGGATTTAACTTGTATCCGAATGGGGAACGTCATCTTCGAGCGCTCGAAGTACTGCAGCGCATCTATCCAGCCGAACTGCTTGCCGAAACGGTGCACATCGCCAATGCTATCGATTTTTCGCTGGATGAACTGCGCTACGAATATCCGCACGAGCTGGTCCCCGATGGCGAAACGCCGGTAACGTATCTTCGCAAGCTGACCGAGGCAGGCATGCGGCAACGCTGGCCCGGCGGAGTGCCACACAAGGTAACCTTGCTCGTTGAGCACGAGCTGGCACTGATTGCCGACCTTGAATACGAGCAATTCTTTCTGACCGTGTATGACATCGTCAGCTTCGCGCGCTCACAGGGGATTCTGTGCCAGGGACGCGGCTCGGCCGCAAACTCGGCCGTTTGTTTTTGCTTGGGGATCACCGAAGTCGATCCGGGGCGCATGGAAACCCTGGTCGAGCGCTTCATTTCCAAAGAACGTAACGAACCTCCCGACATCGACGTCGACTTCGAGCATGAGCGTCGTGAAGAAGTTATCCAGTACATCTACGAAAAATACGGTCGTGAGCGGGCAGCACTGGCGGCGACCGTCATTACCTACCGGCCACGCAGCGCGCTGCGCGATGTGGGTAAGGTGCTGGGTCTGAGCGACCTGCAGGTCAGCCGTTTGTCGCGAACAATGCAGTGGTGGGACGGGCACAAAGTCGACGATAGCCGCATTCTCGAGGCTGGCCTCGACCCGGACAGTCCCGTTATGAAGCGACTTTTGTATCTCGTCCGGGAGTTGATCGGCTTTCCCCGGCACCTTTCTCAACATGTTGGTGGATTCGTGATTTCCAATGCACCGTTACACGAACTCGTGCCGATCGAGAACGCCGCGATGCCGGATCGAACGGTTATCCAGTGGGAAAAGAATGACCTCGAAGAACTGGGTCTGCTCAAGGTGGATGTACTCGGTCTCGGCATGCTGACGGCGATACGCCGCAGCTTCGATCTGATCCGCGACTTCGACGGCCGAGAGTACACGCTCGCAAACGTTCCCGCTGAAGATCCGCGGGTCTATGACATGATCTGTGACGGCGATACGATGGGCGTTTTCCAGATCGAGTCCCGGGCGCAGATGGCGATGTTGCCCAGACTGAAACCGCGCTGTT
The DNA here is from genome assembly GCA_013043165.1 of Woeseiaceae bacterium. Classification (GTDB taxonomy): domain Bacteria; phylum Pseudomonadota; class Gammaproteobacteria; order Steroidobacterales; family Woeseiaceae; genus UBA1847. Next base: position 29,785 of record JABDOQ010000082.1, read on the forward strand.
ACTACGACCTGGTGATCGAAGTGGCAATCATCCGGCCGGGCCCTATACAGGGTGACATGGTGCACCCGTATCTGCGCCGCCGGAATGGCGAGGAAGTCGTCGACTATCCGAGCGATGACGTCAAAAGTGTGCTGCAACGCACGCTGGGTGTGCCGATTTTCCAGGAACAGGTCATGCAGCTCGCTGTCGTAGCTGCGGGTTTCACGCCGGGTGAGGCAGATCAGTTACGGCGCGCCATGGCCGCATGGAAGCGCCGCGGCGGCCTTGGCCGATTTGAGGACAAGCTGATTTCCGGTATGCGAGAACGTGGCTATGAGGAGGAGTTTGCGCGGCAGATCTTTCGCCAGATTGAGGGTTTTGGTGAATATGGATTTCCCGAATCGCATTCTGCGAGTTTTGCGCTGCTCGTGTACGTCTCGTCGTGGTTGAAATGTCATGAACCCGCAGCGTTCGTCTGTGCACTTTTGAACAGCCAGCCGATGGGTTTCTATTCGGCGTCACAACTGGTTCAGGATGTACAACGGAACGATGTGGCCGTCCGGCCTGTCGACATCAACTGCAGCCAGTGGGACTGTTCGCTGGAAGCGAATGGAGCGGGTGCCGCGACACTGCGCCTGGGATTGAGAATGGTCAAGGGACTGTCCGCGGAGACAGGGCAGAGAATCGTTGCCGAGCGATGTTCGGGAGCTTACGAACAGGTGCAGCAGTTGCTCGAGCGTGCGGAACTCGATCAGCGCGAACTCGGCGTGCTGGCATCGTCAGGCGCATTACGGCCGCTTACGGGCGATCGGTACAAAGCGCGTTGGGCTGTATCCGGAGCCGAAAAACCCATGCCGTTGTTGCCATCAATGGATCGATATGAGGCGACGCCGCTCCTGAGGAAGCCAACGGAGGGGCAGAATATCGTTGCGGATTATCAGAGTACCGGCTTGAGCCTTGAGCGGCATCCGGTTTGCCTGCTCAGGAGCCATCTCGACCGCTACCGCTATGTATCGGCACAGCAGCTTCCCGGCATGCACAATGGCCAAAAGATCAATGTGGCAGGACTCGTAATTACGAAGCAGCGGCCGGGCACCGCAAGCGGCGTCACGTTTGTCACGCTTGAAGACGAGACAGGGCAGATCAATCTCATCCTCTGGAAGAAGGTTGCCGAGGAGTATCGCGCAGCGCTATTGAACGCGCGTTTGCTCGGTGTCGCGGGAGAACTGCAGATTGAGGGAAAAGTAATACATGTGATCGCAAATCGATTAATTGATCATAGCAATATGCTCGGAAACCTGACGGTACGGTCGCGGGACTTTCATTGATCAGAACGATCAGTCGTCGTCATCATCCAGGTTGAAGTTGAACGTGCTGTCGAGCTCCTGCTGCCGCTGCTCACGCAGATCTTCGAGCCTGCGCCGAATTTCCGCCCTGCGGTGAACGTCGTCGCTATCGCTGGCGTCGAGCTTCGCTACCAGCCTGTCGATATCCATTTGGATCGTCGTGTCACCACCGACGTCGTCGTCGTCATCATCGTCGTCGTCGGACAGGATGACAGTCGAGGTCAGAGTATCGTCGGATGAATCATCGTCCAGATCGTCATCGATGTCGTCATTCTTACCGTTCATCGCATCAGTCTCCAGCAACAAGCAGGTCGGTCGATATTTTTAGCGAATCAGGTTATTAATTTCGAAGATTGGGAGCAAAATTGCAAGCACTATCGTCAATACAATGGCCCCCATGATGACGATCAGCAAGGGCTGCAGAATGCCGAGCAGCGCCGCGATCAGACCGTCCACCTCGCGTTCCTGCCCGGCCGCCGCGCGCGACAACATCTCCTCCAGGCGTCCGCCGGCTTCGCCGCTGGAAACAAGGTGGATCATCATTGGCGGGAAAAGCCTGCTCGTTGCCAATGACTTGCTGATGGATCCGCCTTCCCTGACACGGAGCGTGGCTTCCATCACAGCATCTCGCATCGGCAGGTTTTCAATGACTTCTGCGGATATATTCAGTGCCTCCAGGATCGGAACGCCACTGCCGGCGAGGATGCTGAGCGTGCGGGTGAATCGGGCGGTGTTGATGCCGCGTGTCAGGCGGCCAACGACCGGCATGCGCAAGAGCATTGCGTGGTAACGCCGTCGCGGCACGTCCCGCTGCAGCACCCACCATGATGCGTAGGCGACGATCCCAAGAGCAATAATGACGAATACCCAGTAGGCGCGCAGGAAGTCGCTGGTCGCAATCAGGCCGCTGGTCAGCGCCGGCAACTCGGCCGCGGTGTTTTCAAAAACGCTGACGATTTTCGGCACGACGGTCGCCAGCATGAAGCTGATGATGGCGACAGCCATTACGACCAGGGCGATGGGATAGACGAGCGCATTGGTTACTCGCTGCCTGAGTTCCTGGCGCGCTTCGGTGTAATCGGCCAGTCGTTCCAGAACTACGTCGAGGTGGCCCGATTGTTCTCCCGCAGCAACCGTTGCCCGATAAAGCTCGGGAAACGCCTGCGGAAATTCGCTGAAGCCGTCGGCCAGAGTATGTCCTTCCATGACTTTGGCGCGAACCCCCAGAAGCATACTCTTGGTTCGAGGCTGGTCGTTTTGCTGCGAAACTGCGAGCAAAGCCTCTTCCAGTGGAAGACCCGATTGCGAAAGCGATGCCAGTTGGCGCGTAATCAGCGCGAGATCGGCCGAGGACATTCCGCGCCGTAAAGAAAAGCTCCGTTGTCTGCGCGCTTCCCGTTGTGCGACTTCCGTGACGCTTACCGGAAGAAGATTGCGATCGCGCAGCAATTGACGGACGTGTTTCGGTGTATCGCCTTCAAGCAGGCCTTTTGCCTGCTTGCCCGATTTGTCCATCGCTACGTATTCAAACGCGCCCATCTCAAACCCCGCCCAAGTGATTTGGAGTCAACTCAGTCTTCGCGTGTGACACGCAGTACCTCTTCCAGGGTCGTGGTGCCGTTCAGTACCTGGCGGCGTCCGTCAGCACGAATGCTCGGGCTGGTCTTGCGGGCATGCCGATCGAGCTCCTGCTCGCTGACGCCGCCATGAATCATTTCGCGCATTTCGTCGTCAACACTGATGAGTTCGTAAATTCCTGTGCGGCCCGAGAAACCGCCATTGGCGCCTTCGCCCGGATGATACAGAGTGGGCGGATTAGCCGGATCTACGTCCAACAAATTGCATTCGTACTCGCGGGCTGTGTACGGAGTCTTGGAGCCGTCGTCCAGTACGCGTACAAGACGCTGCGCCAACACACCAAGCAGGCTCGATGACAGCAGGAACGGCTCGACGCCCATGTCACGCAGGCGAGTCACCGCACCGGCGGCCGTATTGGTATGTAGTGTCGAGAGCACAAGATGGCCGGTTAAGCTCGCCTGGACGGCGATCTCGGCGGTTTCGAGATCGCGTATCTCACCTACCATTACGACGTCGGGGTCCTGGCGCAGGATGGCTCTAAGACCACGCGCAAACGTCATTTCGACTTTCGTATTGACCTGCGACTGACCAATGCCGTCGATGAAATACTCGATCGGATCCTCGACGGTCATGATATTGCGAGTGTTGTCATTGATTCGTTCGAGCGCGGCATACAGCGTTGTTGTCTTGCCGGATCCGGTTGGTCCGGTCACGAGGATAATGCCGTGCGGCTTGTGGATCAGCCTGTCCATGGTCTTCTGCGTGTTAATGTCCATGCCCAGCGACGTCAGGTCGAGGCGACCGGCCTGTTTATCCAGCAATCGCAGCACGACTCGCTCGCCGTGACCAGAGGGCATGGTCGAAACGCGAACATCAACGGCGCGACCCGCGATGCGCAACGAGATCCGGCCGTCCTGCGGCAGGCGTTTCTCGGCGATGTCGAGTTTCGACATGACCTTGATACGTGAGACGACTAACGGGGCCAGCGCACGCCGGGTCTGCAAGATTTCCTTGAGCACACCGTCCACGCGGAAGCGAACTCCGAGGCGGTTTTCATACGGCTCGATGTGTATGTCGGAGGCATTTTCCTTGATTGCTTCAGTCAGCACGGCGTTGATGAATCGGATGATCGGTGCGTCGTCATCACTTTCGAGCAGGTCTGACGGCCCCTGGAGCTCCTGAGCGACCTGCGTGAGATCGAATTCCTCGTCAAGTCCATCGACCATCTGTGACGCTTTGGTACGGTCCTGCTCGTAAAAGACCTGCAGAATCGTGTCAAACTCTTCGGCAGACACGCGGGTCAATTTCAGCGGGATGCCAGCGAATCGGCGGGCTTCCGCGAGACTCGTCGGCAACGCGCCGTTGCGATACACAGCGTCGGCTTCGTGCTCGCCAATACTGCGAATCAACACGCCGTGCCGTTTCGCGAACGAGTAGGGCAGGCTGCGGCGATGTGCCTCAGTCAGTTCACCGGTGTCTGTCTCGAGGACAATTTCGCTGTTGGCTTCCATGACGTCTACTGCTCGGCTGCCCCGGCGGGGTCCTGCGACGAGTATTCGTCGATCGGTGGCAACATCGGGCGCTGCTCGCCGGGCATCAACTGTATGTCGTTGCCTTGTTGACCCTGCTGAACGTCGCGAATCATGTTGTATTTCTGGTTGGTCTCAAAAGCGGTCTGTCGTGCATCGCGAAGTATTTTCGGCCGAATGAAGATCATCAGGTTGGTCTTGATTTTTTCGGTCTTGCGAGCGCGAAAAAGATTGCCGAGTAGCGGCACCCTGCCAAGTATCGGCACACGCTGGTCGCTTTCGCGAAGCTGGTCCTCAATCAGGCCGCCGAGAACCAGAATCTCACCGTCGTCGACTATGACCGTCGTCTCGACGATTCGTTGATTCGTAATCAGGTCAACGGCGCCTCCGGCCGATTGGGCAATGCTCGAGATTTCCTGCGAGATCTTGAGCACCATCGAATCGCCTTCATTGATCTGCGGCGTGATTGTGAGCTTTACGCCGATCTGCTCGCGATTAATGGTCTGGAACGGATTCACAGACCCGGCGGTACCACCCGTGTTCGTGAACGAGCCCGTCACAAAGGGAACTTCCTGGCCGACGTTCAAACTGGCTTCTTCATTATCGGTCGTGACAATGGAAGGTGTCGAAATGATGTTCGTATCGGCATCGCCCTGGGCCGCTTTCAGAATGGCGGCAAAGCTCACGCCGGAGTCGCTGATTCGTCCTACGCCGATTGTGATGCCGTCGCCAATAAGGCCGGACGGATCAGTCACGACGCCACTCCCCGCGGCACTCCCGAGCTGCACGACGCCGCTGAGGAAATCCGGGAAATTCGTCACGGCAATAGGCGAATCTGAGCCGCTGCCCTCGACAGCCCAGGAGGTGCCCAATTCGTTCCTGTCGTCGGCAATTACCTCGACAATAATCGCCTCGACCAGTACCTGAGCCCGGCGTATATCCAGCTTGTCAACAATCTGCGTCAGCGATCGCATCATCTTTGGCGGTGCGTTAACGACGATCGCGTTGGTCTGCGTATCGGCCCAGACGCTGATTTTGTCGGCCGATGCCGCGGCGGCCGCCGCCGGCGAGCCGCCGGCCTGGGTCGTGAAGTGTTGCTGTAACTTCGCGGCGAGTTCTTCGGCGTCTGCGTAACGCAGGTATCGAACCTGCGTGTCGCCGCCGTCTTCGAGCGGCGTGTCGAGGTGCGCGATCAACGTTCGCAGGCGTAAGCGATCCGACTTGTCGCCCCCAATCAACACACTGTTGGTGCGTGCATCCGCGACGAGGCTCGTGGTAACAGGCGCGCCATCGCTGCGTGGCGTTTGTGACAGTGCCGTCATGATGCGCACGATCTCGGCCGCAGAAGCGTGTTGCAGCGTAACGACCTCGATGTCTTCATCGCTCGCCTGGTCAATGCGGCGGATGATACTCACCATGCGAGCGACATTTGCCGCGCGATCCGAAATGATCAGCATATTCGATCCGGCATGCGCCACCATGTGCCCGTACTGCGGAATCAATGGTCGCAGGATCGGCACGAGCTGCGTGGCACCGACATTGTGAACCTGTATGACCTGGGTTGCCAGGTCGTCGGGTCCCGCCAGGCCGGTCGTTCCTATGGGGCCCGCAAATTGTCGCGCCGTCGCGTCCGGAATGATCTTGATCAGGTCACCGCTCTGAATCGCAACATAACCATGGACCTGGAGAATCGAAAGAAACGCCTCGTAAAACGCATCGGGTGACATCGGCGAAGACGACAGCAGTGTTACCTTGCCCGTAACGCGCGGATCGAGGATGAAATTTTTCCCGGTAACTTCGCTGACGGCTTCCACGACTTTGCGGATGTCGGCGTCATTCCAGTTCAGCGTGACATCTGCCTGTTGGGTCCATGCGACAGATGCGACGGACAACAGCAGCGTCGTCAAAAGCAGGCGGACAGATCCGCGGTTCAGGGTTGTTGTTTTTCGTTTCATTTGGTTTGCTCGCCATCCAGGTCGAGTTGACTGGTCTTCAGAACAATGGTTTCGGGCTGTCCATTGCGTTCTACAGTAACGGTCACTTGTTCTGAAGTGCCTAGTGCTTGAAAAATCTGCATTGCCTGGGTTGGATCGGTCAGCGACTGCCCGTCGATATCCTTAATCAGGTCACCGGGTCTCAGCCCGAGCGCTGCGAACTGCCGCCGGTCGCGTCCGGGGTATACCCGGTAACCGCTTTGTTGGCCATTGACGAAATAGGGTGTCGGGCGAATGACATCCGATAGTTTGCTCAGGTTCTGCGACACAACGGCCTGAATGCTTTGTGCATTTGCCGCCTTCTGACGAGTACTTCTGGTCGTACGACGCACAGTTGTTGCCTGGCTCGCCGCAAACTCCTTGGGCAATTTCAGGTTCGTTAAAGCTCCGTTTTCATTCAGTACCACTCGGTCGGCATATACGGCATGCAATTTGGCGCTGGAACCGATCGGGTCGCCGATAGCATAGACTTTTTCTTCGTTGTTGCCATCTGAAATGATGGCAACGGAAAATTCCGCAATGTCCGACGCAACCGTGCCCTTGAGCGACAGGTTGGTCAGCCGGGTATCGCTTAGATTCTCGTCCGCGGTTGGCGTCGGCATCGCCTCAACGGCGTCGACATCGGCAAGGCCGAACATGTGCGAATCCGCTATCGCCCGGACATCGGTGGAGGCTGTCGTCCCGATGCTTGCGGCGGGCATTGCATCCGGCACGGGCACGCTGACGCCGGCGGCGGGTGCAGGCACGAGCATCCAGATGATCTTCGCGATCTGCCAGGCAATGGCCACGACCAGCAGCAGGCTGACCCAAGGCGGCAACAGCCGGTTTATGGCCGACAACGCATTGCTGCTGTCCACGCTCGAAAAATCGGACCAATTCGCTTTAGTGACCATATTTCGCCCGGCTAGCTTCCGTACCTTGACCCATTTAATAACGCTGCGGCCCGATGATAGGGGTTGATGCCTGATGCCGACAAGTCAGCAGAAGCGAAAAATACTATATTTTGCAAGGATATACCCGCTTTTCTTAAAATTAAGATAAGATCTTGATTTGACCGGCTGACCGCAGTCAGGCGTCCCTAATTGTGCCCGAAACCGGGGATGCAGCGACAGGCCTATATATAATAACGTGCTTGCGGCCGGCATATTGATTTTCTCGTATCTGGCCGCAGAATTAGCTATCAACTGACAACCTGGCATGCCGTGTAAAAGATGAGTGAGAATCCGACCGACAATGAGCGCTATGACAGCCACGAACTCGCTGTCGAAGAAGCGCGTCCGAAACTGAAACGGCCGCCGTTGTACCGGGTGTTCCTGCTGAACGACGATTTTACGCCCATGGCATTCGTTGTGGATATACTCGAAACCATATTTGGCATGGAACGTACGCGAGCGACCCAGGTCATGTTAGAAGTACATACGAAAGGAAAGGGCGTCTGCGGGGTCTTCAATTTCGAAATCGCAGAGACCAAGGTGGCGCAGGTAATGGGAATCGCAAGGCAGCATCAGCATCCCTTACTTTGTACTATGGAAGAGACCTGAAGAGGCAGTGAGGCAGCATTATGCTCAGCAGTGAGCTTGAATTTTGCTTGAATGAGGCGTTTCAAAGAGCACGAGATCGCCGTCATGAATTCATGACGGTGGAGCATCTCTTGCTGGCGTTGCTCGATATTCCGAAAGTGCATGAGATCCTCAAGGCCTGCAGCGCGAATATTCCTGAGTTGCGCCGGCAGCTGGCTGAATGCGTAGATGAACAGACGCCGCTGCTGCCCGAAGAGGATGACACCGACGTGCAGCCCACGCTCGGCTTTCAGCGGGTGTTGCAGCGCGCGGTATTCCATGTGCAATCAAGTGGCAAGAAGGAGGTCACGGGAAGCAATGTGCTGGTTGCAATCTTCAGCGAGAAGCAGTCGCAGGCGGTCTATTTCCTCAATTTACAGGACATAACGCGTCTCGATATCGTTAACTACATATCTCACGGCTTGCCGCAGGTCCCGGGGGAGGGTGGTGAGGAAGAGTCCGAGGCGCAGCTCGAGCCGGATGCCGATGTCGAGCAATCGCCGCTCGATATGTATGCAACCAATCTGAATGAGCAGGCGATACAGGGGAAAATCGATCCGCTCATCGGCCGTGAGCTGGAGATTGAGCGCACCGTGCAGATCCTGTGCCGGCGCCGCAAGAATAATCCTCTGTACGTGGGAGAGGCCGGCGTCGGCAAGACCGCATTGGCCGAGGGCCTGGCTCGCATGATCACAGAAGAGCGGGTACCGGAAGTGCTTCGCGACAGTACGATCTATGCGCTGGACATGGGTACACTGATAGCGGGCACCAAGTACCGCGGAGATTTCGAAAAGCGTTTGAAGGGCGTGATCGCGGAAATCAGCGAAGATCCCGGTGCGATTTTGTTCATTGATGAGATCCATACCGTGATCGGTGCAGGCGCCGCTTCGGGCGGCGTCATGGATGCGAGTAACCTGATCAAGCCGGTGCTCGCCAACGGCGAGATTCGTTGCATCGGGTCCACGACCTATTCCGAGTACCGCGGTATCTTCGAGAAGGACCATGCGCTGGCGCGGCGGTTTCAGAAAATTGACGTCCCCGAGCCCAGCATCGAGGAAACCGTCGCCATTCTCAAAGGGCTGAAGTCCCGATTCGAGGAGCACCATGGCATTCGCTACGAGAACGCGGCACTCGAATCCGCCGCGGAATTGTCTGCAAGGCATATCAACGACAGGCATCTTCCGGACAAAGCGATTGACGTCATGGATGAAGCCGGTGCGAATCTGCGGCTGCAGCCCGTCGCCGAGCGTGGCGAGCTGGTTACGGTCGAGATGATCGAGAACATCGTAGCAAAGATGGCGCGCATTCCTGCCAAGAGCGTTTCCGCATCGGATCGCGATACGCTTCGTACGCTGGAGAGGGATCTCAAGCTGACGATTTTCGGGCAGGATCGTGCAATCGAAGCATTGAGCAGCGCGATAAAAATGTCGCGTTCCGGGCTGCGCGAGGAAGAGAAGCCGATTGGGGCATTCTTGTTTGCGGGTCCGACAGGCGTCGGAAAGACCGAGGTGACGCGACAGCTGGCGATGTCGATGGGCGTCGAACTGCTTCGTTTTGACATGTCCGAATACATGGAACGACATACCGTCTCCCGCCTGATCGGCGCGCCGCCGGGCTACGTCGGTTTCGACCAGGGTGGATTGCTGACCGAGGCCGTTAGCAAGAACCCGCACGCCGTCGTTTTGCTCGACGAAATCGAAAAGGCGCATCCTGAGGTATTCAACCTGCTGCTACAGGTTATGGATCACGGCACACTGACAGACAACAACGGTCGAAAAGCCGACTTCCGAAATATCATTCTTGTCATGACAACCAACGCCGGTGCAGGGGAGATGAGTCGCGCCTCGATAGGGTTTACGCAGCAGGATCACAGCAGTGATGGCATGACGGTCATCAAGAAGTCGTTCTCGCCGGAGTTCCGCAACAGGCTCGACACGATAATTCAGTTTGCCTCACTCGATATTGATTCCATTAAACGCGTTGTGGATAAACTCGTGGTGGAACTCGAGGCCAAACTTGGCAACAACAACGTCACGCTGGAACTCGACGACGATGCGCGAGAGTGGATCGCGGAGCGCGGCTACGACCCGAAAATGGGTGCGCGACCAATGGCACGTGTCATTCAGGAGCAGATCAAACGTCCGCTGGCTGAAGAACTTCTGTTCGGCAGCCTGGCAGACGGCGGGCACGTCAGGATAACTGTCGGCGAGGACGGCAATCTGCAGTTGAATGCGGAGCCGGTACTCAAGGAACTCGAGCACCTGCCTGAGGGTTAATCAGCGGCGGTTGTCAACGCCCGCGATAGACGATACGACCCTTGCTGAGGTCATACGGAGTGAGTTCCACCGTGACCTTGTCGCCGGTGAGTATACGAATGTAATTTTTGCGCATTTTTCCTGAAATATGCGCAGTCACAATGTGCCCGTTTTCCAGTTCTACCCGGAAGGTCGTATTGGGCAGCGTCTCGCTTACGACGCCTTCCATCTGAATGGCTTCTTCTTTCGCCAAGGGTCTCGCTTCTCTCTAGTGCTAAAAGGCCGGCGAATTGTGCAGAAATGGCGTGCGTATTGCAATGCAATACTGGCCTATGCAGGCAACAACTCTGCTGCGGATATTGGGGCGGATGGCCAGTTTTCAAATGGTGTAACGGGATTACACAGTGGTTTCAGGACTTCGATGAACTCACGGCGTGGGATCAGTTTTGCGCCAAGACTGAGCAGGTGACTGGACGGTAGCTGGCAGTCGAAGATGCCGAATACGTCGTTATTGATCATATTGGAGAGCGCCAGCAGCGCGATCTTCGATGTATTTGCCTCGGCGCTGTACATGGATTCGCCGAAGAACGCGCGTCCGATCGCCAGTCCATACAATCCGCCAACCAGCGATCCTTCCCGCCATATCTCGACTGAATGCGCCCAGCCTTCGCCATGCAGCCGCACATAGGCTGCGATCATATCCGCGGTGATCCAGGTCTCTTTTTCGGAAGCTCTCGGCGCCGCACAGGCGCGGATGACGGCGAGGAACGAGGTGTTGAATCGTACTTCCGCGGTCGATCGCCGAACATGACGACGCAGGCTACGCGAGAGGTGGAAGTCGCCTTTGCTGAAAGCACAGCGTGGATCGGGTGACCACCACAGGATCGGTTGTCCTTCGTCGGACCACGGAAAAATGCCGCTGCGGTAGGCGGACAACAGTCGCTCTGTGCCGAGGTCGCCACCGGCTGCCAGCAGGCCGTTGGGTTCGCGCAATGCTGCCTCGACCGGCGGGAAGGCCTCCTGTGGATCGGTGGGGCTTAGCCAGATGACGCGGTTATTGCTCATAGCTGTTCTTGTAAGGGCTGCGGGAATCCACTGCGTCCATGTAGCGATCGACGTGGCGGGCTTCCTCATCGAGGTATTTGCCGATTGCATCGGCGAACTCCGGATGCGCCAGCCAGTGCGCGGACCAGGTCGGTTGCGGCGAAAAACCGCGGCTGATTTTATGTTCGCCCTGGGTACCCGGCTCAAAAACCTGCTTGCCTGTGTCTATGCAGTAGTCGATTCCCTGGTAGTAACAGGTCTCGAAATGCAGTGCATCGTAGTGCCCGTCACTTCCCCAATAGCGCCCGTAGAGAACTTGGTCACTTTCGAAGAAAACTGCAGCGGCCACGGGACGGGATTCTTTTTCTGCAAGAACGATAAGAATGTTTTCCGGTAATTGCTCGCTGATCGATCTGAAAAAAGTTTCGTTGAAATAGGGCAGAGACCCTCTGCGCATGAACGTGCGGCTGATCAATGCGTATACGACGGACCAGGCCGAGTCGTCCATGTCGCTGCCTTTGAGGCGACGAAAACCTATGCCGTTCTCTTCGGCTCGGCGCCTGTCGCGTTTTGCTTTTTTCCGTTTTGCCGCGTTAAAGGTCGCGAGGAAATCGTCGAAGTTTCCGTAGCCACGGTTGTGCCAGTGGAACTGGCAGTCCTTCCGAACGAGTAGTCCCGCGGATTCGAGCAGCGGTATTTCTTCAGCCGTCGGAAAGAGAATGTGAAACGAGGAACAGTCCGATTCGGTGGCCAGGGCAATGGCTGCTGAGATGAGCGCTTGCGCCGCTTCGGCATCGTCGGGGTCGGACAGCAGCAGGCGACGGCCGGGTGCCGGCGTGAACGGGGCCGCTGAGACCAGTTTCGGGTAGTAACTGAAGCCCGCCTGTTCATAGGCACGTGCCCAGGCCCAATCGAATACGAACTCCCCCCAGGAATGACTCTTCTCGTACAAAGGCATTGCCGCACGCAGCCGGCCTTTCTTTCCGATGCTCAGGTGCCGTGGGGTCCAGCCCTGGGAAGGCGAGACGCAGTGAGTCCGTTCAGCGAGGTTCAGAAACTCGTGACGCAGGAACGGGCAGGCCGTGCCGGCAAGCTGGTTCCAGTCGTTTGCCGCGATATCGGCAATGCTGTCATGGACGGTGACCTTCATTGGGCACCGCGGCCCTAGGCGGCAGCGTCGTCCGTCGCCGCATCCTGGCTTGCGAGTGCATCGACGAATTTCTCCGCATCGAGGGCGGCCATGCATCCGGCACCGGCCGACGTTACGGCCTGCCGATACACCTGGTCGGCGACATCACCGGCAGCATAGACGCCGGGCACGCTGGTTGCCGTTGCGTCGCCGGCAATGCCAGACTTCACGATGATGTAAGCGTTTTTCATGTCGAGCTGCCCTTCGAACAGCGACGTGTTCGGCTTGTGGCCGATCGCAATAAATACACCATCGACGTCGAGATCGGTGGTCCGCGATTTGTCCTTGGTGCTGCGGATACGAAGTCCGGTTACACCTGAATCGTCGCCCAGAACCTCGTCTACGACATGGTCCCATTGAATCTCGACGTTGCCATCGCGTTCTTTCTCAAACAGGTGGTCCTGCAGAATCTTTTCTGCGCGAAGCTCATCGCGGCGATGCACGAGAGTCACTTTGGATGCAATATTGCTCAGGTAGAGCGCTTCTTCGACGGCCGTATTGCCGCCTCCGACAACGGCAACGGGCTTGCCGCGATAAAAGAAACCGTCACAGGTCGCGCAGGCGGATACGCCGCGACCCTTGTAAGCTTCTTCGGAGGGCAGGCCCAGGTACATCGCCGTTGCGCCCGTGGCGATAATCAGAGCGTCACAGGTGTAGCTGCCGTAGTCGCCATCCAGGCGAAACGGCCGCTGCGACAGGTCCGCTTTGTGAATGTGATCGTTAATGATCTCGGTATCGTAGCGCTGTGCGTGACGAAGCATGCGGTCCATAAGTTCCGGCCCCTGCAAGCCCTCCACGTCGCCGGGCCAGTTGTCGACATCGGTCGTCGTCATGAGCTGGCCGCCTTGTTCTACACCGGTAATGATAACCGGGTCGAGATTAGCCCTGGCGGCATAGACGGCTGCGGAATAGCCGGCTGGCCCGGACCCCAGGATCAGAACCCGGCAATGTTTCAAGTCACTCATGTATAATTTATCCGTAAATTTGCGATGCACTGATCTGCCCGCGCAGACCCCGGAAATGCGGTTCCAATGACGAGTTTCAAGGGCGATGATGCGGGCAAGCTATATGCGGCACAGCGCGTCCTTGGGCTAGTGTAGGGAAAATCGTTTCTTAATGGCAAGAGTCTCAAAAGCGAAACAACCTGAATCACGTTTGTCGGCGCAGGTTCATCGGGCGCTGCGCGAAGGCGCATTGTATGTGTTCGGCGCGCTGGCGCTGATTCTCTGGTATGCGCTGTTCACGTATGACCCTGCTGATCCGAGCTGGAGCCAGGCAACTACCGATACATCGGTGAACAACGGCATCGGGCTGTTCGGTGCGCAGATTGCCGGCCTGCTGTTCTCTTTCTTCGGTCGCCCGGCGTATCTGTTTACGGTCATGATCTTCTACCTGGGCTGGATGCTGTACCGGGAACAAAAAACCCAGATTGAACTTACCGGGCTCGATTTCGGCCTGCGTTTTTCCGGTTTTCTGGCGACACTCGTCACCAGTTGTGCATTGTCGTCGTTGCACTTCGCGCCGGCAGGGTTTCCCAATTCGGCCGGCGGCATCATCGGCGCGAGCGTGGGTGAGCTGCTCGTTGACGTAATGAAGCTGCTGGGCGCGAGCACGCTGTTGTTTTGCCTGTGGGTTGCAGCGATCTCGCTGTTCCTCGGTATTTCATGGATCGCCGTGATGGATCGAATTGGCCAATGGGCCCTGTCGGGTTACGAAAAAGCCAGGATCAAAATCAGCGAGCTGCGGGACAGGGCAGAGGGTCGGCGGCAGGCAGCGGCACGGCAGGACATCGTCAAGGTTCAGAAAGAACTCAAGGCAAAACGCTCGAAGCCGCGTATCGAACCGGTACTGCCTGCACTGGAGCCCAGCCTCCGGGCAGAAAAAGAACGACAGGTACCGCTGTTCGATCCACCGGAAGCCGGCGAGTTGCCACCGCTGTCTATTCTCGATGATCCCCCCGAACAGAAACACGGCTATTCCGAGGAGTCGCTCGAGGCGATGTCGCGGCTGGTCGAACTCAAACTCAAGGACTTCAATATCGATGTCGAGGTCCGATCAGTGTCGCCCGGTCCCGTCATCACACGATTCGAACTGGACCCGGCGCCGGGGGTAAAAGTAAGCCAGATTGCCAACCTGTCGAAAGATCTCGCGCGGTCACTGTCTGTTGTCAGTGTGCGCATCGTCGAGGTTATCCCGGGCAAGTCATTCGTCGGTCTCGAAATACCGAACGAAAGGCGCCAGCTGGTCACGCTCGGCGAAATTCTCAAATCCCGTGCCTACGACGATATGGCGTCACCTTTGACGCTCGCTCTTGGCAAGGATATCGGCGGCAATTCTGTGGTGGCCGATCTCGCGCGTATGCCGCACCTGCTGATTGCAGGCACCACGGGCTCGGGTAAATCGGTCGGCATCAACGCGATGGTACTCAGCATCCTGTACAAATCGCAGCCGGAACAGGTTCGCATGATCATGATCGACCCCAAGATGCTCGAGCTTTCGGTGTATGAAGGTATCCCGCATTTACTTGCACCGGTCGTCACTGACATGAAAGAAGCGTCGAATTCGCTGCGCTGGTGTGTCGCCGAGATGGACCGCCGCTACCGTCTCATGTCGGGGCTGGGAGTACGTAATATCGGCGGCTACAATCGCAAGGTGAAAGAGGCCATTGCCGCCGGCGATCCGATCAAGGACCCTACGTTTCGCCCGCCGGAAATCTTCGATGAAGACAAGCCTGTTATCCACCCGACTCTGACACCGCTGCCCTATATCGTCGTCATCATCGATGAACTCGCGGACATGATGATGATCGTGGGCAAGAAGGTCGAAGAACTGATTGCACGACTGGCGCAAAAGGCGCGGGCGTCGGGCATACACATGATCCTCGCAACGCAGCGCCCGTCTGTCGACGTGATCACGGGACTGATCAAGGCAAACGTGCCTACCCGGATCGCTTTCCAGGTCTCGGCCAGGGTCGATTCGCGGACCATACTCGATCAGCAGGGCGCCGAGAATCTGCTCGGGCATGGTGACATGCTCTACCTGCCGCCCGGTACCTCGCTACCCGTGCGCGTGCACGGCGCATTTGTCGCTGACCATGAGGTCCACGCGGTTGTACGCCAGCTGAAAAAAAGCGGCAGGCCGCGCTATATCGATGAAATTCTCGAGGGTCCTGCGAGTCCAACACCTGGACTGATAGGAATTGACAAGATGCCGGCTGACAGCGCGGATGCAGAGCAGGATCCGCTGTATGACCAGGCTGTGCAGGTTGTCATGGATACTCGAAAAGCATCGATATCGGGCGTTCAGCGGCGTCTGAAGATCGGCTACAATCGCGCCGCGAGAATGGTCGAGTCCATGGAGGCGGCGGGTCTGGTCGGGCCGCTGCAGCCCAACGGGACACGAGAAATTCTGGTACCGAATGCGGCGGCCGAGGAATAATTCGAAGGATGGAGCAAGGGCCGCAGCGCCCTGCGAGGAACGGATACGTGATCAGATTATTTTGTTTTCTGGTGCTTTGCGCCGGTACGGCGCAGAACGCTTTGGCGCAGACGAGTGCGGATGAAGTCGGTGAGCAGCTCGTCAACGAGTTCCTGACCAACGTTATTACGATGCAGGGCCGATTCGAGCAGTCGTTGATCGATGCCGAAGGCGTCGTCGGCGAACTCTCCAACGGCACGCTGCAGATTGAGCGACCGAAGCGATTCCGCTGGATTTATTCGGATCCCTATGAACAGTGGCTGGTCGCCGACGGCCTGAATATCTGGAGCTACGATGTCGATCTCGCGCAGGTCACGGTAAAGCCGCAGGCGAAGGCACTCAGCAACACGCCTGCGCTATTGCTCGGTGGTGCGACGGACGCACTCGAGCAGTTCCGCTTCGAAGGCAGCAGGGTCGAGGGTGATACGACCTGGGTTCGCATGCGTCCCGTCGACGAGGGCAGTGGCTTTAACCGCGTCGAGCTGGGATTCTCGAAAAACGAGCTCCAGCGCATGGTGTTTCATGACAATCTCGAACAAACGACGCTGGTCGCACTCTACGATGTGGTTATCAACGAGCCTGTCGATCGCGAAAACTTCGAGTTCGTCGTGCCCGATGATGCTGACCTGGTTGGAATCCCGTTGGCAGACGGCGACGCCGTTCCCTGATGCTGCCGCTGCGGCACGCACGCTTCTGGCGAGTCGCGGACCTCGTCTTGCTTGTCCTTGTCTTTCTGTCGGCGTTAATGCCCGCGGTCTGGTTCTGGGATGACAGGGTAAAAATCCTGTCGTGGTTCGACAACTCGGACAAATTCCTGCACGCGGCGACGTTCTTCGTGTTGGCTGTGTGGTTTGCCGGGCAATATCGGCGCCCGTCGTACTGGCGCATTGCGGCCGGGTTGATGCTGTTCGGTTGCATCATCGAGCTCTGCCAGCTGCTGGTCAGCTATCGCATGGCTGACTGGGCCGACGTCGCTGCGAATACGGTCGGTATAATCATCGGTTTCACAGTTGCGATAGCGGGCGTCGGAGGTTGGAGCCTGCGCATCGAGGAATGGTATTTGGCGCGGCAGACTGGCTCGGGCATTGACTGACCTTTTTACCCCGGAATCTCTGAGTGACACGGAGCGACCGCTGGCTGACCGCATGCGGCCGGCAACGCTGAGCGAATTCTCGGGACAACGACATCTCCTCGAAGCGGGAAAGCCGTTGCTGCGCGCCATCGAGCAGGGACGCGCGCATTCGATGGTGTTCTGGGGACCCCCAGGTACAGGAAAGACAACGCTGGCGAGACTTATCGCGGGCACAACCGACTCACACTTCATCGCGCTCTCGGCCGTCATGGCCGGCGTGAAGGATATTCGCCGCGCCGTTGCTGAAGCGGAGCAGCATCGTCAGATGCGGAATCGCGGCACCGTGTTGTTTCTCGATGAAGTCCATCGCTTCAACAAATCACAGCAGGATGCCTTTTTGCCGTTTGTCGAGGATGGCACGCTGACGTTCATTGGTGCGACGACCGAAAACCCGTCCTTCGAGCTAAATAATGCGCTGCTGTCGCGCGCGCGAGTTTACGTCCTCAAGTCATTGACCGAGGATGACCTGCTGGCTGTTTTGCGACGAGCGCTGCTCGACGAGACGCGGGGATTTGCTGGCAAGCTCGAGATAAACGGTGATTCGCTGGAACTGATTGCGTCGGCCGCCGACGGCGATGCTCGTCGGGCATTGAATCTGCTCGAGCTTGCTGCGGACCTCGCTGAGGATGGCAAGATTGCGGTCGACACGGTAAAAGAAGTCGCGTCAGGCAGTCGCCGACGTTTCGACAAGCAGGGCGAATATTTCTTCGATCAGATTTCCGCGCTGCACAAATCGGTTCGCGGCACCGACCCCGACGCCGCGCTGTACTGGCTCATGCGCATGCTGGACGGCGGCTGCGATCCTCTGTATATCGCGCGCCGCATGATCCGCGTCGCATCCGAAGATATCGGCAATGCCGATCCGCGCAGTCTGCAGCTAACGCTGAATGCCTGGGAGGTGCTCGAGCGGCTCGGTAGCCCGGAGGGGGAGCTGGCGCTGGCGCAGGCGGTCATCTATCTCGCCTGTGCGCCGAAGAGCAACGCGGTTTACACAGCGTCGAAAGCGGCGATGGAGGATGCCAGGAAGCACGGCTCGCTCGAGGTGCCACTGCATTTGCGAAACGCACCTACGCAGCTTATGAAGGACCTCGGCTACGGCGAAAAGTACCGCTACGCGCACGACGAAGAGGGCGCCGTCGCCATTGGCGAGAGCTACTTTCCCGACGACATGGGCCCGGTGAAGTATTATCATCCCGTGCCGCGCGGCCTCGAGATCAGGATCCGCGAAAAGCTCGATGAGCTCGCGCGCCGAAATCGTGACAAACCTCAATAGACAGTAACAATAATGATCGATCCGAAACTACTGCGTCAATCCACTGCCCAGGTGGCGACTAACCTGGCCCGCCGCGGCTTCGAATTTGACGGCGACGCTTATCTCGTGCTGGAAGAGCGCCGCAAGGCGCTGCAGGTCGAAACCGAGTCCTTGCGCAGCGAACGCAACAGCAACGCCAAGAACATTGGCAAAGCCAAGGCGCAGGGCGAAGATATCGAACCGCTGCTGGCCGCGGTAAAGGACCTCGGCGACAAGCTGGAGAGCCGCGAGTCGGCGCTGCAGGAGGTGCAAACGGCGCTGAACGACATAGAGCTCGGCCTGCCAAACCTGCTCGCCGATGACGTGCCGGTGGGCAATTCCGAGTCCGACAACACGGAGGTGCGTCGCTGGGGCGAGCCGACTGAGCCGGGCTTTACCGCCCGAGATCACATCGATCTCGGCGAGAGTCTCGGTATGCTGGACTTCGAGTCGGCCAGCCGGATCTCGGGAGCGCGGTTTTCGGTTATGCATGGCCCGCTGGCGCGCCTGCAGCGTGCGCTGATTCAGTTCATGCTGGATACGCATACAGCAGAGCATGGCTACCAGGAAGTTTACGTGCCGTACCTCGTGCAGGCGCCGGCGCTCGTTGGCACGGGACAGTTGCCGAAGTTCGAAGAAGACCTGTTCCAGACCAAAAGCGAGACGCCCTATTACCTGATACCGACGGCCGAAGTGCCTGTTACCAACCTCGCACGCGACGCTATTCTGGAAGCGGATCAGCTGCCCTCGCGGTTTGTCGCGCACACCCCCTGTTTTCGATCGGAAGCGGGCTCCTACGGGCAGGACACGCGCGGCATGATTCGTCAGCACCAGTTCGAAAAGGTCGAGCTGGTCCAGTTCGTGGAGCCCGGCAAATCGGCCGACGCGCTGGAAGAGTTAACCGGGCACGCCGAAGTGATACTGCAGCGACTCGAGCTGCCTTACCGGGTCGTGACTTTGTGCTCGGGCGATATCGGCTTCGGTGCGACCAAGACCTACGACATCGAAGTGTGGCTGCCCGGACAGCAAAGGTACCGGGAGATATCGTCCTGCAGCAACTACAACGACTACCAGGCGCGGCGCATGCAGGCCCGCTGGCGCAATCCGAGCACCGGCAGGCCCGAGCTGCTGCACACGCTGAACGGTTCCGGCGTGGCGGCCGGCCGCGCGCTCATCGCGATCATGGAAAACTACCAGGAAGAAGACGGCAGCATCCGCGTTCCCGCGGTGCTGCAGCCGTATATGGGCGGCCTGACGAAGCTCAGTCGCGGCTGATAAACAGCCGCAGCACGTACCAGAACATCATTGCGATCGACGCAAACAGCGCCATCGATGCGGCTACGTACTTGTCCTGCGGATAGTGGTGCATGATGTTCGACGTGTCATAAAGAACGGCAACACCGGCGAAGCCAATCATCCCGACTGAGAACCAGGTACCGAGATTCCAGCCGAACAGGAACGAGGCGCCGATCAGCCCCAGGGCAATGAAGAAGCCCCACACCAGAATACCGCGCAGGAAAGAAAAATCCTTGCGCGTGATCATGGCCGTGGCAATAAGCGCGACGCAGCCAAAAATTGTGACAGAGGCGGCGCTTTCAATGATGCTCGAGCCCGCGGCCGCGGACTTCACCATCGCAATTGCCAGCATGGGCACGAACATGATCGACCAGACGACAACAAAAGCGCCGAATGCTGCATACTGCGCCGCCTTCGACTCGAGCCGATGAGCGAGGTGGCCCGCGCCCCAGCTGAGGGCGATGAAAGCCATCAGCACGAGCATCGGGCTTTGCATCATCGGGCTTGCAATTGCCTGCGCGACGCCGGACTGGAACAGATAGGTCTCGATTGCGGCGAATGCGAGAATGGCGCCGACTACGTGCGCGTAGCACTTCCAGATAAATTCGGAACGGTCACTTACCGCAAGGCTTGCTACAGGGGTCAGTGAATTCATGTTGGTCTGCATTCGTGGAACTCCTCAAAAACTCAGTCAGCGAGTCTAGCATCAATAAAGCGGAGATCAGTGCGATTCACTCGATTTCAAGACCCGGCTACCAGGGAAGCACGTAGCCTTCTGCATGCCAGAAGCTGCCCGTATTCTGCATATTCAGCTCGTCTATACGCTCGATCAGACCACGTGCCGATTCCGAAGTTTCAATCCCATGACCGCCTGTCATCTCGGTGGCGACCAGCCCGGGGTGCAATAGAGCGACGGCAATCCCGCGCGGTCTCAGCTCGTGCATGAGGTTCGTGCCTATCATATTCACGGCGGTTTTCGAGGCCCGGTATCCCCAGTTACCCCCGGAGCCATTGTCTTCGATGGAGCCAACCCGGCTCGTGACGATAGCGACCTTTGAGCCTTCGCGCAGATTGTCGCGAAGCGCTTCGGTGACGCGCAGCGGGCCGAGCGAGTTAACGCGGAATTGCAGCACCATCTGCTCGTAATCGAGCTCGCCGAAGGCATCACCCCTGAGAATTCCGGCGTTGTTGATCAGGATGTCTATCGGCAGGTCGCCGACTGCGGCAATTAGCTTCCTGATGCCGTCCGCATCAGCGACGTCGATGCCGTCAATGACGCGAACGCCCAGGCTTTCAAGTGCGGCGCTGCTTGTCCTGCAAACGCCAATGACCTTGTTGCCACGTTTTTTCAGCTGTTTCGCGAGTTCCAGGCCTATGCCCCGATTACAGCCGGTTATGAGGATGTTGGCCACTGCCGATTCCCTGAAAATAGCCCCCATTGGGGGCGCCAAAATTGGCGGAGAGGGTGGGATTTGAACCCACGAAGGGCTACTAACCCTTGCTGGTTTTCAAGACCAGTGCATTCAACCGCTCTGCCACCTCTCCGGTGTCTGATCGAACGACCGCGAATTGTGCTTGCAGTCCATGGAGTATTCAACCTGTCAACCGGACATGCGTTGAAATATGCGATCGCGCACCTCATATTTAACAGATGAACTGGCGTCTTATTTCGAACGGCGCGCTTCGATGGCGGTCTGACTACCCCGGGATGCCCTGGAAACAGCTTAATGCGAAATATACAAAAACTTAATAAGTTTCTAATATTTATAATATTTTCTTTGCCTTTCGCCACGAGCGCCGAGCAAGATGCGGACAGCTTTTTTGCGGCCGGCAACTGGGCTGCAGCGGCTGATGCCTATGCTTCCCACACGGTCGAGCACCCCGAGGATGCGTTGGCCTGGTTTCAACTGGCGGTCAGCGCACGCCAGGCCGAGCGCTATGATGCCGCATTCGCCGCGCTCGCCCGGGCCGAAGCGCTGGAATTCTCGCCCGTGCGAGTCAGTTTTGAACGCGCGAGGCTCAACGTGCGATCGGATGACGCCGATGCCGCCGTCGCAGAACTCCAGACCCTGGCGTCGAGCGGATTTACGGGTGTGAACTTCATCACCGGCGATCCGGTGCTGGCAACGCTGGCGGGCCACTCCGGCTACGATGCTGTTATTGCTGCAATGACCGTTCAGGCGTTTCCGTGTGAACACGATGAACTTTTTTCCGCCTTCGATTTCTGGATTGGCGAGTGGGACGTTCATGTTGCCGGAGGGGCTGTCGCCGGCAGCAACGTGATAGAACGGGCCCAGCGCGGTTGCGTCCTTATCGAGAACTGGAGCAGCGCCAGTGGCAGCACCGGGATGAGCATTAATTATGTCGACAAGACCAGCGGGGAATGGGTGCAAATCTGGAACGCCGCAGGCGGCAGCCAGATCAATATTCGCGGTGGTATGACGAATGACGGTATGCTGCTGACCGGGACTATTCATTACGTCGCGAATGGCACAACCGCGCCTTTTCGGGGTCTTTGGACACCCTTGGCCGATGGGCGTGTCAGGCAGTTTTTTGAGCAGTCATCCGATGAAGGTGAGACCTGGACGCCCTGGTTTGAAGGTTTTTACACGCGAAAACCGGCCAAGTAGGCGGGTTCGAGGAAATCTCTTTGAAATATTCGACGGCTAAGCCCGGATTTCCGGCTGGAAATCCGATTGCAAACATCTTCGTAATCATTATCGGTGCACTGGCGATCGGCGTATCGGTGGTCCTCGGTTTTGTCGCATTCGTCGTTTTGGGTAGCATCGTCGCGGTGCTGGCGGCTGTCATCGGTTTGCGGCTCTGGTGGTTCAATCGCAAACTGCGGCGTCAGGCGAGCCGCAGCGAAAGCGACAATCGGTCGGCGCCGGGCGGCGTCATTGAAGGCGAATTCCACGTCATCGACGACGACCGTGATCGCAAAGACTGAGCAGGCATAGTCAAAATAAGAGAAACCTCGTAGAGTCCCGTGCAATGGCGAATCCGACATCACGAACGAAAGCTGACATTGATCGCCGCCGCCGTCGCCGCAGGCGCAGGGTTCAGATCATCGTCATCTACACGGCAATTGCGGTTTGTCTTGCCTGGTTCTTTGAGTCGCAGGCAACCACGACGGTTATTTTCGTGCGTCATGCCGAAAGAGCGACACAGCCGGTGGAGGATCCGGGGCTCAGTGAGGCGGGTCGGCAGCGCGCGGCAGAGCTTGCCCGCCAGCTGGTCGACGCGGACGTAGTGCCCGGCGTCGGTGTGGATGCGATCTACTCGACCTCCTATCGGCGCTCGATTGAAACAGCCAATCCTGTTGCCGATGCCCTGAACCTGCCCGTACTCATGTACGACGTGTCTGATACCGAAGCGATTACCGAGGCGATAGTCAAAGAGTACAAAGGGAAAATCATTCTCGTTGTGGGTCACAGCAACACCGTGCCCGAAATGATCGCCAACATGGGAGCGAGCAAGAACGTCCCGGAAATTTCGCAAGACGAGTACGACAATATTTATCTCGTGACCATTCCCTGGTTTGGCAAGACCAAGACCATTCGCCTGAGGTATGGCGAGCCTTACGTCCCTTGATTTCGCAACACGAGATCGAGATTGCGACCAAAGGTCGCGGGACCTATGACCTGGGCCGCGACGTGCAGCGCGCCGTGCGCGATTCGGGCATCAGCTCCGGCCTTTGCCATGTCTTTATTCGGCATACGAGCGCATCGCTGATGCTTTGTGAAAACGCTGATCCGAGCGTCATGTCCGACCTCGAGACGTTTATGTCTCGATATGTCCCCGACGGCGATCCGATGTTCACTCATACTGCGGAAGGGCCGGACGACATGCCTGCGCATATACGAAGCATCCTTACGCAATCGGACCTGAACATTCCGGTCCGGGATGGCCGCTGCGCCCTCGGAACGTGGCAGGGCATTTATCTTTGGGAGCATCGCTACGCGCCGCATTCACGGCGCGTGATTGTTACCGTTCAGGGCGACTGATTAGTCGTCGGATCCCATGCCGGCGGTTTCCCTGAGGATGACGGCTTTTTCGATGAATTCCCTGTGGCGCCCAATCATCACATCCGCAAGGATAGCGTCCTGAATTTTCCTGTCCTGGTTTATCAGAAACGTCGCTCGTCGCACGCCGACGCCGAACGGCCCATCGACGTCATACATCCGAATCGCGACTTTATCCGGGTCGCTCAACAGCAAAAATGGTAAATCGTGTTCGTCACGAAAACGTTTGTGACTGTCGATATCCTGGGGGCTGATCCCGGCAACCTGCAGCCCGACAGATTGGATATCGTTATGAATATCGCGGATCGAGCAGGCCTCTTTGGTGCAGCCGGGAGTGAAGTCCGCGGGGTAGAAATACAGAATCAACGGGCCGTTCTGCAACAGGTCGGACAACGTGGTTTCCCCGCCCCGATCGTCCGACAGAACGAACTCGGGTGCCTTTGCGCCAGGCTGTAGCATGCATCGTCTCCTTTCGGCGTCTGTGCCGCGAGCCCCTACTATGCACGGATTTGAATCTTTACGGCAAATACCTCGGTATTATCGTATACCAATAGTTGCCTTTTCCCGTATAAGGGTCTGCCAATGAAGCAAATTGTCACAGGATTGCTGCTGTTCGCGCTCGGATTTTCCGGCGGCGCACACGGCGCGGACAAGAACGCTCTGTTTCAGGATGACTCGGTGGTCAAGGCGGTTCTGACGGCGCCAATAACGCAGGCTTATGCGCAGCGCGGTCAGGATGTTCGCATCTACCTGCCAGGGCAGTGGACCTATACAGCAGCCGACGGGACTACTCAACGGCTCGACGTTTCGATTCGCACGCGCGGGCTTTTCCGGCGCGAGTATTGTCAATTACCGCCATTGCAGTTGAATTTCAAGAAAGGGCAGGTAAAGAAAACTCTGTTTGCCGGGCAGAACAAGTTAAAAGTCGTTTCGCCCTGTCAGAACGGAGCGAAATCACAACAGCATGTTGTGCTCGAATACCTGGCCTACCGTACCTTCGAAATACTGACGGACCACAGTTTCGGTACGCGGCTGATTCGCCTGAGCTATGTCGACAGTGACGAGAAGATGGCGCCCTGGACCGACCTGGTGTTTGTGATCGAAGACGACAATGATATGGCCAAACGTCTCGGCCTCACGCGCCTGAAAGTTGTGTCTAATCGATTCGACCAAATGGACCATACGACGACAGCGCTGGTCGACTTGTTCCAGCTGCTGATCGCAAACAACGACTATTCGGTACTTAGGTCCGAGGAAGGTCGCGAGTGCTGCCACAATTCTGAAATTCTCGCGCTCAAGGAGAATGCCGACGTGCGCATTCCTGTTCCCTATGACTTTGACCTGTCCGGCCTTGTGGATACAAAATATGCGGCGCCGCCGTCATACCTGCCGACGCGATTTGTAACGACGCGCTACTACCGCGGCCTTTGTCAGCCACCCGGCGTTCTTGAGGATGCAATCGCGCGGGTTCAGTCCAGGCGCGAAGACATAATTGGTCTGTTTGCCAACTCGAGGGAGCTGGAATCAAAGACGAAGAAGAAGACGCTCAAGTTCATTGAGGACTACTTCGAAATCCTTGACGACCCCAAAAGAATGAAAAAAGAGATTGCTGGTCGCTGTCGGGGCAAAGAACACCTGGAAAAAATGTTGTCTAAAGGTTAGACATTGGGCCACCGGGATCGGAGCGTGCCTGTTTTTCCAGTTTTTTTGCGGCTTTGGCAATCTTGCGGCGGATTTCTTTCTGCACGACGTATTGTGACTCCAGACCGTCGCCAAATGCACATACAGCGATCGCCGCGTAGTTGAAGAAGACCGTTAGTACTATCGCAATTTCAATTGACCTTACGCCCGCGGCGATGCCTACGCCGATAGAAGAGAGAATAAATAACGTATCGAAGGTATCGTTGAGGGCGCGGCGAAATCTGACGCCGGCAACAATTCCGGCAAGGCTGAACGCCAGTGCCAGGCTGTGCTGTACGACCGTCACGATACCGGCTACGACGGCCGGCAAAACGAGCGTCGTCGTGTCGATCGAGTGATCGTAGACGCTGTCCGTATGAATCGCCCTGTACACCCAGGAGACCGGCAGCATGAGCAACAATGTAGCCGTCATCACGTAGACCAGCGATATCGCGCCATTCAGCCAGGCCGGGCCGCGCGCCAGCCGGGCCCGGGTCGTTTCTGTCGCGATTTCCTCGAGTTCCTCGTCGTCGGCGCTCAGCAGTGCCTCCTCGAGCTCGTACACGCTGTAGCTGCCATGATTCGCAATGTCACCGACGCCGCCCAACGGCAATTGATCGACCATGCCGGGAAACACCGTGAGGACGATTGCGACAGCCGCGGCCAAAGCAACGTAGTAGACAGTGACTCTCGCGGCCATCCTTAGCAGGATGTTCCGATGCCTCGCCAGTGTTGCGGACATTCTCTCTTGTTCATTCATGCCACAACCTTAGAACCAATATCGGGCAAAGGCAATCACACGCTGTTAAAATGCTGTCGACCGGGCTAGGAGTTCGCAAATGAAAAGTAACAAGGTGCACCTGGCAACAAGCAGTGCGGAACTCAAGGAACGTGCGCACGCGGCCTATAAAGAATCGGGCGGGGCCATTATCCTGGTGCCTGTGGATTTCTCGGATCATTCTGAGGCAGCGCTGCTGCAGGCTGCGGAATATGCGAACCTGATGCAGACTTCGTTGGTAATACTTCATGTCGTACATGATCCTGGCGAGATGCCCGGCTACTACTCGAAACTCGTAAAAAAGAAACGTGCGACTCGCATGCCGGACGTCGCGGCGGAGGCCTTCAGGGAGTTCATGGCTGACACAATCAAGGCGAATCCAGAACTGGAGGCCCTGCAGCAGGCGACGCAGCTTATGGTTATTGGGCTTCCGGTGACCCGTATTCTCGAGGTCGTTGATCACATGGAGCCGCTCATGGTCGTAATGGGCAGCCAGGGCCGCACAGGCCTGAAGCACCTTGTCATCGGTTCAAAAGCAGCCCAGGTTGTTCAGCTTTGTCCTGTTCCGGTAACGATAGTCAAGAGAAGAAAAGCGGCATAGTGACTCAAAACGTGATGTACCGCTTGTTGCTGACCGCCGCCGCGTTCTGTGTGTGCCTACCGGTTTTTGCAGCCGACAGTACGGGCTCATCGATTGCCATCGGCCAAATGACGATGCAGCTTGTCGGCGGTCTTGCTTTGTTCTTGTTCGGCATCGATCAGATGACGAATGCTCTGAAAGCGGTCGCGGGCGAAAGAATGCGATCGGTACTCGCCAAGTTGACGTCCAACCGTTACCTGGGGGCACTGACCGGCGCTTTTGTCACAGCAATAATTCAATCTTCATCTGTCACAACCGTACTCGTTGTGGGTTTTACGACCGCCGGTCTGATGTCGTTTGCGCAGTCCATCGGTGTGATCATGGGCGCCAATATCGGTACCACGATAACGGCCCAAATCGTCGCTTTTAAAGTTACGAAAGCCGCTTTCCTGATGATTGCAGTCGGCTTCGGTTTTCTGTTCTTTTCGAAAAGAGACACGCTCCGTCATTATGGCGAGATCCTGATGGGACTCGGGCTCGTTTTTTTTGGCATGACCGTGATGAGCGAAGCAATGCAACCGCTGCGGAGCTATCACCCTTTTCTTGATCTGATGATAACAATGGAAAACCCGTTCATCGGGATTCTAATTGCTGCGGCCTTCACGGCACTCATACAATCCTCGTCGGCGACGACGGCTATCGTCATCGTCATGGCGGGGCAGGGGTTCATCACGCTACCAGCCGGAATTGCGCTGGCGTTTGGTGCCAACATAGGAACCTGTGTCACAGCAATGCTTGCAGCGATCGGCAAGCCGAGGGAAGCGTTGCGAGCCGCGGTTACACATGTCCTTTTCAATGTTGCAGGAGTGCTGCTGTGGCTGGGTTTCGTTGACCAACTCGCAGACCTGGTTACGATGCTGTCACCTGCGCATTCCGAATTGTCGGGTGCTCAAAAGCTGGCTGCCGAGGCGCCACGTCAGATCGCGAATGCGCATACGATCTTCAACGTGGCAAACACGCTGATATTCATTGGGTTCACCACATTGATAGCGCGTTTTGTCGAATGGTTGATTCCTGACAAGCCGCTGGATGAGGAGAGCCTTATCAAGGCCAAGTACCTTGACGAGGACATGATCTCGACCCCATCGCTCGCGCTTGATCTGGCGCGCCGGGAAATCAAGCACATGGGTGAGCAGGTGCTGGAGATGTTGGCTGGGATTTTGCCTGCAATCCTCCGCGGCAGCGCTTCCGAGCTTGATTCGATAAAACAGTTGGACGAACGCGTCGATATATTGCACGCAGAAATCGTGGTCTATCTCGGCCGCATCAGCAGCCGGGAGCTGACCAAGAAACAATCGCACGATCTCGTGCGGCTCATGGATGCGGTCAATGACCTTGAGAACATTGGCGATGTAATCGAGATGAATCTCGTTGAACAGGGTCGGCGCCGCATCGAGAAACACGTGTCGGTAAGTTCGCCAACTCAGGTAGTGCTGAGCGACTTCCATTTGGTCGTGATGGATGCGGTCGAGGCTGCGATTCATGCTGTCGCCGAGGACAACATCGACGCTGCGAAATCTGTCACTCGCATGAAGAAAGAAATCACACGAATTACGAATTCCGCGGCTTCGCATGAAGCGAAAAGGCTCGTAGCTAATGAACCGCATCGCATCGAGGCCTACACGATTGAGATGGATATCGCCGAAAAACTGCAGCGCATCTTCTATTTCGCAAAGCGCATGGCGCGAACGGTCACGGCCGACCCAGTCGATGAGGAACCTGCCGTGCCAGCTGACGCGCTTACCTGATTGGCGGTACCTGCCAGTCGTCGGGCAACTCGCCCTGGTCCATGATGATCTCGCGGTGCCCGCTCCAGGTGCTCACGATCGCTTCGGGCGTTCCGATGCCAGCGGCCCTGGGATCGCCAGCTGGCCCGAACCAGTGGTTCTGCGGTGCACCGGTCGTTCGGGCGCGCATGCCGCAATACGTCGTACCGTTAACAGTGGATGAGAGCACGCGATTCTGGAATACGGGATCCGCACTGACGACGGCGGCCGTCAGGTGGTGCGACATGCGTTCAAGCAGGCCCAGTAACTCTGGAATGTCGGTGTCGTTGTAGGTGCTGACAACCTGGAAAGGACCGAAGAGTTCCGTCGTCAGGAGTTCAAAGTGCTTCGCGCAGACGGCCTTTAGCGGCACCCGGATCGCCGTCGGCTCGAAGGCGCCATAGCACTCCGGGATGCCGTTCCTTGCGATCGGCGATCCGCCGAACAAGAGCTCTGCCGCGGGCACTTCGAGTACGGCATCGATGTGGCTCCTGATGCGGGCGTCGTCCCACGAAAGCACGGGGCCGACAGAAAGATCTGATAGCTTGCGGCGGGCGGCGAGCGTCGCCAATTTCGGCAAAAGGGCATCCGACCAATTGTCGTGAACGAAGAGAATGCTTTGCGCGGAGCATTTCTGACCGGACGCGTTATAGGCGTCTTCATCGGACTGCCATGAGACGTAGTCGAGCCAGCGCTGGTCATAGTCCGGGCCAATGATCTTCCAGTCAAAACCCGCGTCCTCGAGGCGAACCGCACCGTTGACCTGTCTCGCGATGGCTTCCGCGACCTGGCTGGAGCCCGTGAACTGCACCATGCGGACCTCGTGCTTGATGGCGTCAAGCAAATCGCCCATACGGGCCCCACGGCAATGAATCAGGTCGATATCTTTCGGCGACAGTCCGCAGTGAATCAGCAGGCGCAGGAATTGCTCGAAAACCACGCTGACCTTCGAGTCGACCTTGACCAGCGGGCGGTTGCCCATGAAAAGTGCGCCCAGCGTCTGCAAAGCAGGAATTTCCAGCGGGAAGTTGAACGGTGCGATGACCACAACCGGGCCGTATGGCCAGCGGTAGCCGCGCGATTCCTGACCGGTGTTGTCCCCTGGATTGGAAAAACCGCGGCCGAGAAACCGGACACCGTCGCCTGCGAAGTTCTCGAGAAACACTCGCGTGACAACGACTTCATTGAGGCATTGCTGCCAGCTTTTCGGCATCACTCTCTGAATCAGCTTCGTGAACCAGGCTTCGACATCTTCATCAGCGAGCAGGGCGGCCGCTCTGGCACACACCCTGCCAAGATGCACGTAGCGGTCGGAGTTCTTGAGCGGATTGTGCAGCCCTGTTTTTGGACAGCTGCCGAAGCTCTTCAAAAATGGCGAGAGACCGTCAGTGTCCGGGACGTCGACAAAGCGTTCCCCGTTCAATGGATCCGGAATATCCTGCCGGACCTGCTTCTCATGGGACCAACTGCCGCCCACAAGATTCATCGCCTGGCCCGGGGACCGGCTCGTCATACCGTCAAACGGGTCGAGCGTTGCAAATGCTGCTATTTTCTTTTTTTTCATTGGCAGATTGCTCTTTCCATGCTTTGCGTCCCGACACTAATGTGGATGCCCGCGCGCTATCAGGGAGAAAAAACCGTGTGCTGCTATACCGAAGGGCAGTATATTCAATACGCGGACCGAGCACTATGGACCGGAATTACAGGCCAGGGTATTTCCAGGAGGCGATGCCATGTACATACCAGAAGGTTACGGGACCATATTTCCGTACATGATAATAGACGGAGCAAACGATTTCGTCGACTTCCTGAAGAGCGTGTTCGACGCAAAGGAAGTCGGCAGGACGGAATTTCCGAACGGCCGCGTCGCCAACATAGAGGTTCAAATTGGAACGTCCAGGTTCATGCTTAGCGAGCCCGACGGCGAGACGACAAAGCCGATGCCGGCTTCTTATTACATCTATGTCGAAGATGTCGATCAAACGCTGAAAAAAGCGGTTGCGCATGGCGCCACCAGGTTGTTCGACGCTATGGACATGACGTACGAGGACCGGCAGGCAGGAATTATAGACCCCGTCGGCAATTCGTGGTGGATATCGAAACGGCTGGTTGAAGCGCCGTACTACAGTTGACGCCCGACGTGATTGCAGGGTTACGGCAATTTCTGCGCGGACAGGAACGCCCAGATGTGATCGTTGGTCAGATCGCGCGTAACGGGGCCGATTCGTGAGACCGAGAAATACTGGTAGCCGTTCGGCCAGGTATGCCCGCCGCCTTCAATACGATATCTGACCAGCGGCGCCTCGCAGTTCAGCCAATTGCGCTTCGTCACGCGGATAACGCCCGGGATGTTGTCCGTTAGTTCAGTGTCGGCGACGTCTGCAGAACAGCCGTTGATCTCGCGCCACACCTGCATGCTTCGGTCCACCGCCAGATAGGCTCCGTCGAAGCCCCTGGCGCCCCTGCAATACGGCGAACCTCCGTCATACGGCCAGGCGCAATCGGCTGTGCCGTGTATCTGCAATACCGGAACCGCACGACCTGGCCTGCAACCCTGAACGGCGCTGACCTGGTTCGCCCCGGCTACGGCTGCGATCGCAGCGATCCGATCGGGAATTTCGCAAGCCAGACGATGCGCCATAGCGGCGCCATTTGATATTCCTGTCGCATAAACGCGCTGCATATCGACTTCTTTGCTTGCCTCGAGGCTGTCAAGCAGCGTGTTGAAATATGCCACATCGTCTACGCCCTTCTCACAGGCGAGACCGGACGTGCATATCCAATGCTTGCCGGCATCGCCGCCACCGGCATTCCAGGTTCGCATGCGTTTCAGGATCTGGCGAGAGGTGCCTCGTGGAGCAATGACGATATAGCCGTTGCGAGCGGCGTGGCCGGTAATACAATCCTGATTATCCACCTTGCCATCGGGGCAGGTCACACGGATGGCGTTGAATGCATCAGACCCGCCGCCGTGCAGCACGAGCACTGCCGGGGCCGGTAGCTTCAGACCGTCGGGGATAAAGACATCGTATGGTCTGTGCGGATAACCAGGCAGTGCCACGCGTTCCGGCCGACCGGGCTCCCGGGCGTCAGCGTCGTCGGCCAACGACGGTCGCTCATGCGGCGAGCCCGCACAGGCAACCACGGCAAACGCCAGTGCCGCGAGTGACGTTGCGGACGGAATTCGTCTCCTAACGTCGAAAGTAAAGCGCATTGCCCGACCGCAT
Source organism: Woeseiaceae bacterium (assembly GCA_013043165.1). Classification (GTDB taxonomy): domain Bacteria; phylum Pseudomonadota; class Gammaproteobacteria; order Steroidobacterales; family Woeseiaceae; genus UBA1847. Next base: position 61,570 of record JABDOQ010000082.1, read on the forward strand.
CTGTCAAATTGCCTGGTTGCACGGAAAATGGCGCCCCGACCATGATTCGAACATGGGACCCCCAGATTAGGAATCTGGTGCTCTATCCGACTGAGCTACCGGGGCGGCGAGGCGATTCTAGCAGACCCTTGCGGTGCTGCAATGTATGTCTACATGTAAGTGATTGTAACAGCTGCATTTTGGCCATTGTTGCGGCAGTCAACGTCTGTATATTGATCGTCACGAACCTATTGGATCTCGCTATGAGCGTTGTCGCATTAAAAGCAATTGATTGGACAGAGTCGGGGCTGGTGCCGGATTCCGTTATACGGAGCGGCATGCGTCGGCTTCTTGTGCGCAAGCTCGTCGAAATCAAGGCTGGTGACGTCGAGTTCTCTGCCAGAAACCTGAGCAAATTCACGAGCTTGATGCGCCGTTCGCCGATCGCCCTGGTTCCGGAGCTTGCCAACGAGCAGCACTATGACGTACCTGCGGAGTTCTTCGTGCAGGTGCTCGGTGAGAACCGCAAATACAGCTGCTGCCATTGGCCGGCGGGCGTCACTACATTGGGTGAGGCGGAAGAAGCGGCGCTGCGCACAACGGTAGAGAGGGCTGCTATCCGGGACGGCATGAAAGTGCTTGACCTCGGTTGTGGCTGGGGCTCGCTGTCACTATGGGTGGCGGAGCACTTTCCCAACGCGTCGGTGACCTCCGTTTCCAATTCCCAGTCACAGCGGGACTTCATTGTTTCGGAAGCGGCCGCGCGAGGAATCCAAAATATCTCTGTATTCGTTTGTGACATGAACGACTTTGACGCGGGCGAGACATTTGACCGCATCGTCTCGGTCGAGATGTTTGAACACATGCGCAACTATCAGAAATTGTTCCGCCGAATCAACTCGTGGCTGGTGCCCGACGGCCGGTTCTTCATGCATATCTTCTGTCACCGCTCGACGCCTTACGAGTACACCGACAAAGGCCCGAGCGACTGGATGAGCCGACACTTTTTTTCCGGCGGAATAATGCCGAGCGCCGAGCTGCCGTTGCTTTTCCAGGAGGACCTGAATCTTGAGCAGCGCTGGTCCTGGAATGGCAATCACTATGCAAAGACCTGCCGTGCCTGGCTCGATCGCATGGATAGCCGGCGCAACGCTGTAATGCCGATTCTCGCCGGCACCTACGGAGAGGCGGACGCCGGACGTTGGTGGATGCGCTGGCGCATGTTCTTCATGGCCTGCGAGGAGCTGTTTCGATTTAACCAGGGCAACGAATGGTTCGTTAGCCATTATTCCTTCATAAAGGCGGGTGCCTGATATGGCCATGCTCATTAATTTTATAGCGTTCCAGGTTGGCTGGTTTTCGTCAGTCATTGGTGCGGCGAAACAGATGCCGTGGCTCGGACCCGTTGTTCTTTTGGTCGTGCTCGCGATTCATATGAAGCAAGCGCGCCGACCGCAGTTCGAATTGGGTTTGATCGTGGCGTGCGGCATTATCGGTTTGTTTTTCGATAGCCTGCTTGTCGCGGTCGGCTGGGTTTCCTATCCCTCGGGTCAGTTCAGCGCGTTTCTGGCGCCTTACTGGATCGTGACGATGTGGATGCTGTTTGGTACGACGCTCAATCTGTCGATGGGCTGGCTGAAAGGTCGTCCGATACTCGCGGCCGCTTTTGGCGCGATCGGTGGGCCAGCGTCCTACATAGCGGGCCAAAAACTCGGCGGAATTATTTTCCTGGACTACTATGCAGCGTTGCTCGCACTGTCTATTGGATGGGCTATATCAATGCCAATCCTGCTTGCCCTGTCAACAAGATTGGACGGCATTTCGGATGAGCTGGTGACACAAGAGATATCCGAATGAACGCTTGTTTTCGTGTCAAAGGAGCTTTAATCGCTATGGGTCGTATACAGGCATTCTGTTGGTCGTTTTTTGCCGTCTCGATCCTGGTGCTTCCGGTTACCACCAGCGCTTCGGCCACCAATTCGCAGAGCTGGGATTTTTCAGTGCTGCTCGATGGTGATAAAATCGGTTATCACCGATTTGAACTGACCGATACGGGCGACGAGCGGCGCGTCACTAGCGAGGCGAAGTTCGATGTTCGCGTATTTTTCATCAACGCTTTCCGGTATCGGCATGAAAATACTGAGATTTGGTCGGACGGCTGCCTCAGGAAGATCGACGCCAGGACACAGGCGAACGGCAAGAAGCGCGCGGTCAGCGGCACCCAGGTGCAGGACGAGTTCATCGTCGACGACGGCAGCGAGAAAAATGCGCTCTCCGACTGTGTCATGACCTTTGCCTATTGGGACCCTGACTTCCTGCAGCAACCGAAACTCCTGAACTCCCAGTCCGGTGAATACATCGACGTGGAGGTCGAACCACTCGGTAGTGAGCCGATAACCGTACGGGGCGAGGAAGTGGCTGCTTCCGCGTATCGACTAACTGCGGAGAAGATGCAGTTAAAGTTATGGTACTCGACAGAAAACGAGTGGTTGGCACTCGAGTCGGTCGCCAAAGGCGGCCGGATAATTCGCTATGAGCTCACCTGATATGAAGAACACAAGTAAAATTCTATTCGTCGCAATTATGGCCTCTTTCCTGAGCGCCTGTGCGGCACGGGGACCAGAGATGAAGACCGTTGATTATGTGGACTTGGATCGCTTTATGGGGGATTGGTACGTCATTGCAAACATTCCCACGTTTCTCGAGAAGGGTGCTCACAATGCCGTCGAGTCCTATGCGCTGAATGACGATGGATCGATACAAACAACATTTACGTTCTTGAAAGACGGCTTCGACGGTAAGAAGAAGCAGTACAACCCCAAGGGCTTTGTTAGCGACACGAACACGAACGCAACGTGGGGAATGAGGTTCGTCTGGCCGATCAAGGCTGATTACCGAATCATCTACCTGGACGAAGACTATTCGCAGACCATCATTGCGCGCCAGAAGCGCGATTTCATCTGGATCATGGCGCGTACGCCGACGATTCCGGAAGAAGACTATCAACGAATGATCGCATTGGCTGAATCTGTCGGATACGACGTCAGCAAGATCGAGCGTGTCCCGCAAAAATGGTAGGCAGTGGCGACAATAGAGAGATGCAGCGCTCGGTAAGTTGCTGCTGATCTCTTCAGTGCTCGGCTCCTGCTCCGCACATACCAGACCCAGGGGTTTCCTCAGACCCTGTATACAGCGATAATGCCTGCATGCAGGGATTTGTCATTCGAATGCTCGTTGCGATGCTGGGTCTTTTTCTGGCATCGAAAGTCCTTCCCGGTGTCACCATCGTCGGCACCGGCACTTTTGTTTTGGCCGCGTTGCTACTCGGTCTTGTCAACGGCCTGGTTCGCCCGATTGCGTTTGTGCTGACGCTACCGATTACGATTGTTACGTTGGGGCTGTTCTTGTTCGTGCTGAACGCGGCGATGTTCGGTCTGGTTGCGGCGCTGCTGGAGAATTTCACCGTTGCGGGCTTCTGGTCCGCCTTGTTCGGCGCCATAATTGTGGGCATTACCAGCACCGTCGCTTCCTGGTACATCGGCCCGGACGGCAGGTACGAGGTGTTCGTCATTCGGCGCGACTAGTTATGGGCATTCGGAACCGCCTCATCGAATATCGCGACGGCGAAGTCTTGCTCGAAGGACAGCTGTCATGGGATGACAGCATTCCCGGCCCGCGCCCGGGTATTCTGGTATCGCATGCCTGGTCTGGCCGTAGCGATTACGAGGATGGCAAAGCCAATGCGCTTGCCGGGCTCGGATACACGGCTTTTGCACTCGACCTGTACGGTAAGGGCGTGCGCGGCAGCAATCCCGAAGAGAATAGCGCGCTGATGCAGCCATTCCTCGCGGATCGTGTAAAGCTGCAGCAGCGCCTGCTGCTGTCGCTGGCGACGTTACGCGCCCAGGATGAGGCAGATAGTGAGAAGATTGCCGCAATTGGATTTTGTTTTGGCGGCCTCTGTGTTCTGGATATTGCACGAACGGGCGAGGATCTCGCCGGTGTTGCAAGCTTTCACGGCTTGCTCGCTGCGCCGGGCAACACCGCGGGAAACAGGATAAAAGCGAAAGTGCTCGCGCTGCACGGCTGGGATGATCCGATGGCGACTCCCGACAGCGTGATCGAACTATCGAAGGAACTGACGTCAATGGGTGCAGACTGGCAGCTGCATGCTTATGGAAATACAGTGCATGCCTTTACCAATCCAGCGGCTAATGACAAGGCTATGGGCACCGTCTATGATGCGGACGCGGATCGACGTTCGTGGATCGCAATGCAGAATTACCTGGCAGAACTGTTTAACGCGTAACCCGCGCGGGAGAAAAACGTGCAGCAATCGACTCTACTGGCGGTCGTGATTTTGGCGACGGCCTTCGCGGCGTGCAGCGAGCCGGCTGAAACGCCGGCCACGACGACTGAAAAGCCGCCTGCACGGCCCCCGGGTATGGCAGGCGGAAACCCGGCAGCCGAGAAGGCCGCACAGCAAATACAGGGCGACTACATGCGTGGCATTGTCGCCGAGATTTCCGACGACCGGTATGAAGGTCGCGGCCCAGGGACGCGTGGCGACGTCGCCGCGCGCAAGTACCTGGCCGGGCAGATGGCCGCGCTGGGACTGCAGCCGGGTGCCGAAGACGGTACGTGGGAGCAACCCTTCGACCTCGTCGGAATCAATGCGTCGCAACCCGAGACCTGGACATTCAAAGCCAAAGACGTGTCGTTGGCGTTGAAACAGTGGGATCAGTTCATCGTTGGCAGCGGTGTGCAGGAGGAGAAAGCCGCGATCAATGACGCCGAGCTTGTCTTTGTTGGCTACGGTATCCAGGCGCCGGAATACGACTGGGACGACTATAAAGGGGTGGATCTGAAGGGCAAGGTCCTGCTCATGATGAACAACGATCCGGACTGGGATCCAGAGCTCTTTGGCGGCGAGACGCGACTTTGGTACGGCCGCTGGGACTACAAATACCTGAGCGCGGCCCGACAGGGGGCGGCAGGCGCGATCATTATTCACACGACACCTTCAGCAGGTTATCCGTTCCAGGTCGTGCAAACGTCCTGGACCGGAGTCCAGTTCGAGCTGCCGGCCGGCGACGAGCCGCGCAGCCAGATTAATGCGTGGGTCACGGAGGACTCGGCGCGCGATCTCGTGCGCATGGCTGGGCTTGATCTGGATGAGCTTCGCGAAGCGGCATTCAACCGGGATTTCCAACCAGTGCCGCTCGGCGTTACGACCTCGATCGACATGAACGTGGATCTGCAGCGCGTGCAGTCGGCCAACGTACTCGGCTTGATTCCGGGCAGTGACCCGGCGTTAAGCGGCGAGGCGGTCATCTACACGGCGCATCACGATCATCTCGGCATTGGCACGCCTAATGACGACGGCGACGCCATCTATAACGGTGCTTTGGACAATGCCAGCGGCGTGGCGCAAATACTCGCGATTGCCAGGGCAATCAAAGCGTTGCCCGCGGCGCCTCGACGCTCAATTGTCATTGCACTGGTTGGTGCCGAGGAACAAGGTCTGCTCGGCTCAGAGTACTATGCCGCAAATCCGACGTTTGCACCGGGGAAGATCGCCGCGAACCTGAATTACGACGGTGGCAACATCTGGGGCCACACTCACGATGTGACATACATTGGTCTGGGTAAATCGTCGATCGACGAGATCATGTTACTGATCGCACAAGAGCAGGGACGTGTCGTCAAGCCCGATCAATTCGCGGACAAAGGCTATTTCTACCGTTCCGACCAGTTCAGTTTTGCAAAAATCGGCGTACCTGCGATGTACCTTGATACCGGTACGGACTTCGTTGATCGTCCGGCAGATTGGGGTCGCCAACAGCAGGATCACTACACTGAAGTTGATTACCACCAGCCCTCGGACGAATATGAACCAGGCTGGAATTTCGACGGTATGGTCGAGGACGCGCTGTTGGGGTTTTGGACCGGGCTGGCCATTGCCAATGCTGACGAAATGCCGAGCTGGAACGCGGGAGACGAATTTGAGGCAGCCCGCCTCGACGCAATTAATGCGATCGACGACTAGTTCGTTCCAGCGCCTGCGTGGCAATCTACGAGCGGCGGAAACGGCTGAAAAAACCGGCCTTGCCCTGTTCTTCAGGCTCGTCTTTTGGTTCCGGGGGGACCTTGAGCGCCTTCAGCGTCTGCGTTATCGAAGTATTTATTTGATCCTCGATCGGTTTCGGCGGATCGATTTCTCCCGACCCGGTAGCCTTTGATGCTGCAGGTTTGCGCGGTGTTGAATGCTGGTCGGCATTCAAAGCGCGCACCGTCTTTAAGCGCTGCGAGGCGGATAGATCCGGTCCGGAATTGGGAACGGACTGTTTCGTTTCCAGGTAAATCTCTTCGGCGAGGTCAGGAACAACAGGAGCGGGCGTCGGCGATGCTTCCTGCTCGAGCGTCAATGCTTCCGGCTCAAGCTGCGGTATGTCGGGCTCAAGCTGCGGTATGTCGGGCTCCAGCTGTGGCGTATCCGGCTCGAGCTGTATGGCGTCGTTCGCCGACTCATCTTTGGGCGGATTGGCACGAATCTGCGCGGCGATCATGCTGATCCCGGATCCAAACAAGGTCTCGGCCATTTTGTCGTCAATGTCGTCAAGCGTTTTTGCGTTGCCGATTTCCCGGGCGATCTTGTCCAGCTCGACCTGCGACTTCGTGCTTTCCGGCGGCAGAATATCCGAAGGTTCCTCAATCAGTAGGTCCCCGATGCCGGTTTCGATGGATTTGTCCAGGATGATTTCCGGGATCGCTTCTTGCTCTCCGACGCTGTCCGAGGGTTCGTCGGGGGCCGCCGGGGTTTCACCGGGTTTGTCCACCGTTACCCCATGCGCGAAGGCCATTGCTTGTTCAAGTGCATCAAGATCGGGTTTGAGTTCGGCCAACGTCGGGTCACGATCCCACTCGGGTGTGTCGCCGGTAGCAGCATCTTCGGCGGCAGGTTCGGGTGGCACTTCCGATTTTGGCTCGCTTTCGGCGACCACTGAAACTGGTTCGAGTTCGAGCTCAGGGATGGACTCCGCGACGGGTTCGGGTTCGGGTTCCGGTTCGGGCACTTGTGCGTGCTCCGCGATGACCTCGGCAACCGGTTCCGGCTCGAGTTCAGGAATAATCTCGGCGACGGGTTCCGGTTCGAGTTCAGGAATAATCTCGGTAACCGACTCGAAGTCAGGTCCGGGCTCCGCAACGAGTTCCGGGATCTCTTCCGCCTGGTCGTCCGGAAGCGTTGCGAATTGCGGTGCAAGGGTCTTCAGATCCGGCAGCGTATCCTGAATCAGGTGCGGAATGTCGTCATCCTCCTCCGGAGGTTCTTTTGCGTCGTCGGCTAATACAACTACGGGCTGCGTTTCACCGGCCTTGGCCGACTCTGACTCCGGCGTCGTCGTCGCGTCGGGTGCGACGTCGACGACAGGCTCTGGCTCGGGCGCTGCTTCGGGTGCGGCCGCCACGACAGGTTCTGGCTCGGGCGCTGCTTCGGGTGCGGCCGCCACGACCGGCTCCGGGATGGAGAAATCGAAGTCGTCGGCACTGAGCCCGAATTCATCGGATGCGACTGTCGCAATCAGCGTTGCAGGTATGGTTGGGATACGCTGGCCGGCAGCCGCCACCAAAGTAGACTCGAGCAGGTTGTTTGCGATTCTGGGAACCCCGTTGCTGAGCACGTGTAGCAGCTCGGCCGACCTCGCGTCAAAAATATGTTCGAAATCGGCGCCAGCCTGTCGGAATCCATGTATCAGGTAGCCGCGAAGTTCGGCGACACAAAGTGATGAAATCGTATGACGTTGCCGAACGCGTTGCTGCAACTGTGCGACTTCGGGGTCCTGCATGAATTGAGGCAGGCGTTCGTCGCCCATCACGATAATGCTGGCACCGTCGGAATCGCCGGCGTCGGAAGCCGTCAGCGCCTCCAGCTCAGCCAGTGTTTCGGCGCCTGTGCGCAAGCCATCTTCGACAACGATGAAAACCCGAACTTGCGCATCCTGTAATTCCTTCAGTTTTCTTCGAAGCGCCGCGAATCGCTGAATGGTCCCGTTCGGCCGGTCTTTGACGCCCAATACGATGAGCAGCGATTCCAGTACGTCGCTGCTTTTCATTTCCATGCGGCCTACACGAATCGTCTTGTACTTGGTGCCAAGCCCCTCAAGCGCGCGGTGAACCAGCGTCGTCTTGCCCGTGCCGACGGGTCCTGAAACGGTAACGACGGCATCCTGGGCGGCCAGCGCCTTTCTGAAGCCCGCCATGGTCTTGGCAGTCTGGGGCCCGACGAAAACATCGCTACCGGTCGCCTGTGCGGGGAAGGGGCGCTTGTTGAAGCCAAAATGTCGTTCGTACATGGCGGTTCGATCACCTTGTTGCTTTGCCAAAATCTTCTGGCAGCCTTACGAGACAGTCAGTCTGGGTTCAAATCGGCTGAATTTCATGGAGTTATGTCACAAAAATGGACCTTCGGCTGGATTCTCTAGAGGCTCATCCCAAATCCGGGTGAAACGAATAAATGCCTGATTTCGTGGTCAAAAACCGTCAGAATACGCGCCTGGCCGGAGCCTGGGACTAATCAAGTAGGTAGGAGACCACGACACATGCGCATTCTTCTCATCCTGGGAATCCTGATTCTGGCCATTGCCGCGGCGCTGGCGATGGTCGGCTTGCGCGAAGATCCCCCCAAGAAAGAGATAGTCCAACAGGATCCCCTGGTTGATGTCATGGTGCTGGAAACGATGACCGCGAATTTCGCTGTCCGCAGTCAAGGTACTGTTCAGCCGCGCACCGAGACCATTCTGAGCGCGGAGGTGTCGGGCACGATTTCAAGTATTTCGCCGAAGTTCATCGCCGGTGGCGTTTTTCAGGCCAACGAAGTTCTCATGCGCATCGATCCCACCAACTACAAAGTTGCCGTCGACCAGGCTGACGCGCTGGTCCTGCAACGCCAGATCGAGTATGACGGTGCGAAAAAACTGAAGTCGCAGGGCTACCGCGCAGAGGCCGAATTCGCGTCGGCGGCGGCGGCACTTGCGAGTGCAAAAGCCGAACAGGTTCGTGCGAAACGAAACCTGGAGAGGACCTTCATCCGCCTGCCTTACGAGGGCATTGTCCGGTCCAAAGATTCGGATCTCGGTCAATTCGTGAGTCCGGGAACGCGGCTCGGAGTCACCTTTGCAACCGATTTTGCCGAGGTTCGATTGCCGCTCACTGATCTGGACCTCGCTTTCGTCAGCTTGCCCGACGCAAAGGACCTCGCCGAGTCCGGCGGAGCTGACGGTCCTGATGTCGTGCTCTCTGCGGTTCGGAAAGGGCAAACCACGGAGTGGCGTGGACAGATGGTTCGAACTGAAGGCGTTGTCGATGAGAAAAGCCGCGTAACCTACGCGGTCGCACGAATTGACGATCCATACCGTTTGCACTCCGACGGTTCAGCGTTGCCAATGGGCACTTTTGTGACAGCCAGTATCGACGGCGAGTCGGTCTCCGATGTATTTCGCGTGCAAAACTCCGCAATCCGCGGCGCCAGTCAGCTGTTGTTCGTGACGGACGAAAACAAACTGCATATTCGAAATGTCGATGTCATTCGCAAGGATTCGGAGTACTCGTATTTCCGCGGCGCGAAGGAAGGCGAGCGCATTGTTACTTCCGCGCTCGAAACACCTATCGAAGGAATGACAATCCGTACAGCCGAGGACGATCCCGAAATTCCGTCGCAGGTAGCGACGACCGACAGCGGTGACGAGCAATGAAAGCCGTCGCCACGACGAAACAGAAAGGCATTATCGCGTGGTTCGCCGCAAACCATGTAGCCGCGAATTTGCTAATGCTTTTTATCATCGCTGCCGGAATCATTTCTGCTTTCACGATTCGCAAGCAGACCACCCCGGATTTTGAGCTGAATACGATACAGGTTCGCGTTGCCTATTTGGGTGCTGCGCCTCAGGAAGTCGAAGAGGGCGTCGTCATAAAAATCGAAGAGGCAATTCAGGACGTCAAAGGAATCGTCAAGCTCACCGGTCGCGCGGGCGAGGGTATCGGATCGGTCACCGCAGAGGTGTCGTCAGATACCGATATCGACGAAGTTCTGAGCGAGATCAAGACGCGCGTAGACGCTATTTCAACGTTCCCCGGGCTGACGGAGAAACCCGTCATATTCAAAGAGGAGGTTCCGATCCATGTCGTGTTTGTTGCCGTCCATGGTTCACTCGACGAGTTTTCCCGGAAAGCCATTGCACAGGAAGTTCGCGATGACCTGATGCAGCTGCCCGCCGTATCGACAGTCCAGTTTCTCGGTGATCGCCCATACGAAATCAGTATCGAAGTGTCGGAAAATGTCTTACGTCAATATGGTTTGACGATGAGCGAGGTATCGCAAGCCGTCAGGAACTCTTCGGTCGATATGCCGGGCGGAACGATAAATTCGGAGCGTGGTGACATCTCATTGCGTACCGAAGGTCAGGTCTATACCGGGCGCGAATTCGCTTCGCTGGTGTTGCGCACGTTCCCGGACGGCACGCGGCTGACGCTGGGCGATATCGCCACGATAACGGATGGCTTCGTCGAAGAGGACGGCTACGGGCGATTTGACGGCGAGCGCACCGCGACATTGCGCGTGCTCGCAAGTGGAGAACAGAACGAATTATCCACTGCTGCCGCAGTGCAGAACTATGTCGATGCAAAAAGGATGACGCTGCCTGACGGCGTCCGAATGGACATATGGATCGACCGGTCGCACTACCTGAAAGGCCGATTGCGGATGATGACCAGTAATATGTGGCAGGGTGCCATGTTGGTCTTCATCCTGCTGTCGTTGTTTCTGCGCATTAAGGTCGCTGCATGGGTTGTGCTCGGGATCCCGATTACGTTTCTCGGCGCTATGTGGCTCATGCCATTGGGTCCCTGGCCCGTGACAATCAATATGATGAGCCTGTTCGGATTTATTATTGTGCTGGGAATCGTCGTTGATGACGCGATTATTATCGGCGAGAGTATCTATACAAAGGTACGCGCCGAAGGACATTCACTCGATAACGTCATCCTTGGTGCGAAGCGAGTTGCTTTACCCGCGACATTCGGCGTTCTAACCACCATTGCGGCATTCGCTCCATTGTTGTTTGTCGGCGGTATCGCCGGTCCGTTTTTTGAGGCTATTTCGGTCGTCGTCGTCCTCTGTCTGATGTTCTCGCTCGTTGAATCAAAACTGATTCTGCCTGCGCACCTGGTGCATACAAAAATAGAGCCGGTCGACGAAGAAGATCTCTTCAATCCTCAACGGCACATTACATTCTGGCATCGTATCCCGCGGTTCTTTCTCAAAATACAGCGTCACGTTCAACACGGATTACAGAACGTCATCCACCACTGGTATCGGCCGATGGTCGAACGCGCTGTCGATAATCGCGGGCTGACAACGTCCCTGTTTGTGGCGATGCTTATTCTGACCGCTGGCGTCATGGCAAGCGGCATTGTCAAGTTTGAGATGTTCCCAGAGCAGGCCAGTGATTTCATACGCGTAGAACTCCAAATGCAAACCGGTTCCGCTCCCGATGAGCGCGACCGCGTCCTGAGCAAGCTTGAGGACACGGTGCTCGAAATGAACTCAGAGTACGTTGAGGCGAATCCGGGCTCGCTACCGATGATTCGGCACGTGGGTGCTTTTACGAGAAGTGAGACCGGCGGCATTATTTTCGTAGAACTGCCCCAGTCCGAAGACCGGCCATTCAACGGTGACGAAATCAGCAATCGTTGGCGCGAGCGAGCCGGTGAGTTTGCGGGTGTCAAAGAGCTGACTTTTTCTGACGCCGATCATTTCGGCGGTGGTCCGCCGCTGAGTTTTCGTTTAAGCGGCAAAAATTATGAAGCGTTGGAGGCCGCTGCCGCTGAACTTGCCGCAGAGCTTTCGGAGTACGAGGGTGTTTTTGATATTCGCGATACTTTCGATCGGGGCGGGGACGAAATTCGCTTGCGGATCAAGCCGGAGGCCGAAGCGCTTGGGCTGACTATGTCGTCATTGGGTCGACAGGTACGGCAGGCATTTTATGGCGAAGAGGCGCAGCGTATTCAGCGCGGTCAGGACGAACTAAAAGTGATGGTTCGATATCCGCCGGACGAACGACGCTCGATCGCAGACCTCGAAAACATGCGGATACGAACGCTCGCCGGCGACGAAGTGCCATTCTCGTCGGTCGCAGACATGGATTTCGGCGAGGGATATTCGAGTATTTCGAGGCTTAATCGCAAGCGGACGATCACTGTCTCCGCTGATATCGATCCGGAAATTGTCGAATCCAAAGAAATCGTCAAATCCATTTCCGAAGAGTACGTTCCGGCCCTCCTATCAAGACACCCCGGCGTTAGTTATGGCCTGGAGGGCGCAAGTCAGGAACTTGTCGACCTGCAGCGCAATCTATCTGTAGCGTCCGTCGCTGCGCTATTTCTGATCTATGCGCTGATTGCAATTCCGCTGCGTTCCTACAGTCAGCCTCTTGTCATCATGTCGGTGATTCCGTTTGGCGTGATCGGCGCTGTGATCGGGCACATAGTCATGGGTAGATCGTTGAGCATGTTCTCCCTGTTTGGACTCGTTGCGCTCGCGGGCGTCGTTGTCAATGACAGCCTCATCATGATCGATTTTATAAACAAGGCTCGTGCCGCAGGCGCCTCCCTGAAACAGTCAGTCATAGACTCCGGGACGCGGCGTTTCCGAGCCATCATTCTGACCTCATTCACGACCGCGGCTGGCCTCATGCCAATAATGACCGAGGGCAGTTTGCAGGCACAGACGGTGATCCCAATGGCAATCTCTCTGAGTTTTGGCATTATCTTTGCGACGGTCATCACCTTGTTCCTGATACCTTGTCTGTACATGTTGCAGGAGGACGGCTTCAAGCGCGGCCGTCAATTCAGGAACTGGTTGCTTGGTCGAACTCCGCATGATGAGGAGACACAAGCGCATTCCGCCAGCTTCGATCGGTCATAGCCGAATTGCCAAAACAAACTTCTGAAATCCGGGACGGTGTCATTACCGGCCTGATCGCGTACGTGATCTGGGGTTTCCTGCCGATCTATTTCAAAATCGTGGGGTCCGTCAATCCTCTGGAAGTCCTGTCGCACCGAATCATCTGGGCTGTACCGTTCGGGGCCGCGATCCTGTTTGCGCGGCGGCAGTGGCCTGATGTTCGTCGTGCTTTGACGCATCGCCAGATGCTTGGCTGGTTGTCGCTGTCGGCGTTCTTTATCGCATTAAACTGGCTTGTCTACATCTGGGCGATTCAGGACGAACGGATCTTCGAAACCAGTCTTGGCTACTACATCAACCCACTGACCAACACGCTCAGCGGCATTATCCTGTTCGGCGAAAGATTGCGACGATTGCAAAAGCTCGCGGTCGTCCTCGCCTTCTTCGGTGTCCTTGTATTGACCATCAGCGGCGGCCAGGTACCCTGGGTAGCACTGTTTCTCGCGATCAGTTTCACCGTGTATGCGGTTATTCGAAAGCGAGTTGTTATCGGCGGCATGCCGGGGCTGTTTATTGAAACGCTGCTGTTACTTCCTTTCGCCGTTGCCTGGTTCATATGGATCAAATCGGACGGCCAGGCGGCATTCGCCGCCGGTGATGTGTCGCTGACGTTCTGGCTGATCATGGCCGGGCCGCTGACCGCGGTACCGTTACTGTTTTTTGCGCTCGCGGCACGGCGCCTGCCGCTGACGACGATCGGGTTCATGCAGTTCCTGGCGCCGACGCTGCAGTTTTGTGTCGGCGTTTACTACGGGGAGCAGCTAACGACGGCGCACCTGATTTGTTTTGGATGTATCTGGGTGGCGGTTGCTTTCTTCAGTATTGACGCGATCCGGGCAACAAAAAAGCCCCCGCAGGCTGCACCTGCAGGGGCTTGATCACGTTTGGCGTGCTGCTACTTCTTCGCCCTGCGTTCCTGTGCTTCCCTGATGACCTCGTCAGCAACATTCTGCGGGCACGGTGCGTAGTGCGAAAACTCCATGGAAAACTGACCACGACCTGAAGTCAGCGTTCGCAGATGACCGATGTAACCGAACATGTCGGCCAGCGGTGCGTCTGCCTTGACGCGAACGCCGGTGGCGCCCGCGTCCTGCGACTTGATCATGCCGCGACGTCGGTTCAGGTCACCAATAACGTCGCCGACGTTGTCGTCCGGCGAAAAGACATCCACCTTCATGATCGGCTCAAGTATTTGCGGTCCGGCTTTCGGCACCGACTGGCGATACGCGGCCTTGGTCGCAATTTCAAACGCGAGCGCCGATGAATCCACGGCATGGAAGGCGCCATCAAGCAGCGTGAACTTCACGTCGAGCAGTGGGTAGCCGGCCAACGTGCCTTCGCTCATGCAGCTGGCAAACGCTTTCTCGATCGCGCCCCAGTATTCGCGCGGCACGTTGCCGCCCGTTACCTTGGATTCGAACTCGTAGCCAACGTTTTTTTCCGCGGGTTCGATCTGGTACTCGATCTTGCCGTATTGGCCGGATCCACCGGACTGTTTCTTATGCGTGTAAGTATCTTCGACCATCTGGGTGATCGTCTCGCGGTAGGCCACCTGAGGCTTGCCCATTTCGACATCGACCTTGTGCGTGCGTCGCAAAATGTCCACCTTGATGTCGAGGTGCAGCTCACCCATGCCCTTGATCAGGGTCTCGCCGGAATCCTCATCGGTTGCCACCTGGAATGACGGGTCTTCCTGAACCATCTTGTTCAGGGCGACGCCCATTTTCTCGGTGCCTGCCTTGTCTTTCGGCGAGATCGCAATGGAGATCACGGGGTCCGGAAATACCATCGGTTCCAGAGTCGCGGGATTATCGACGTCGGCCAATGTATGGCCGGTTCGCGTGTTCTTCATGCCGAGAAGCGCGACGATGTCACCGGCCTGCGCCGAATCGAGCTCTTCCCGCGAATCCGCATGCATCTCTACGATGCGGCCAATACGCTCGTTTTTCCCCGTAAAGGTATTGAGAACGTTGTCACCCTTTTTGATGGTGCCGGAATAGATACGTGTAAAAGTCAGAGCGCCGTAGCGGTCATCCATAATCTTGAACGCGAGCGCGCGCAGCGGTTTGCCGGGATCGACGACGGCGAAACCACCGGTTTCGTTGCCTTCAAGATCGATTTCCGGCTGCGGCTTGACCTCGGTCGGATTCGGCAGATAGTCAACAACTGCATTAAGAATGTTCTGTATCCCTTTGTTTTTAAACGCAGAACCACAGAAAGTCGGGAAGAAATCGAGCGCGATCGTGCCCTTGCGAATGCATCGCTTGAGATCCTCGATCGACGGCTCTTCACCTTCCAGGTAAGCCTCAAGAAGGTCATCGTCCTGCTCAACGGCGGTTTCGATCAACTTCTCGCGCCACTCGGCGACAAGGTCCGTCATATCCTCAGGAACATCGCCAATCGTGTAGGATTCGGGGTCGCTTGAATCACTCCAGATCCAGGATTTCTGCGTCAGAAGGTCAACGACCCCGACGAAATCGTCCTCGATGCCAATCGGCAGAACCATGACCAGCGGATTAGCGGCCAGCACATCCTTGACCTGCTTTACGACGCGGTAGAAGTCGGCGCCGATCCGGTCAAGCTTGTTGACGAAAATAATGCGTGCGACTTCCGAATCATTGGCGTAGCGCCAATTCGTCTCGGACTGCGGCTCAACGCCGCCGGAGCCACAGAACACGCCGACACCGCCATCGAGAACTTTCAGCGAACGATAGACTTCGATCGTGAAATCAACGTGTCCGGGCGTATCGATGATATTCATGCGGTGCTTGTTCCATTCGCAGCTGGTTGCGGCGGACTGGATCGTAATGCCGCGCTCCTGCTCCTGGTCCATAAAGTCCGTCGTGGCTTCGCCGTCATGGACTTCACCGGTCTTATGAATCTTGCCCGTGAGCTTGAGAATCCGCTCGGTGGTTGTCGTCTTACCCGCATCCACGTGGGCAAAAATGCCGATATTTCGATAAGTGCTAAGGTCTTTCATCTCTCTGCTTCAGCTCTGTGTAATCCAACTCGGCGACCAACCTCGTTCATCGCCATACCTGCAGGTGCTCGCAAACGCCTGCCAAAGCGAGAACCCGGTGGTACAAACGCGGTGGGTGCACGTAATCCATGCCGATCCCTGAGGTGCTTTTTGGCAGCTGCTGCGGTGCTGATCAGCAGCGGGGACGGGCGTTCGGGCGCGGATAATAGCAGTGCCGCAGTCCCTAAACCAGTGAAATTCAAAGAAAGCCGTGCTCAGGCATAGGCCCGGGTCATTTTCCCTTGCACGTCAGTCAGTTAGTGGCTCAGCGTCGCAGGATTGCAAGCCATCGTGCTATGTTCAGCAAACTCATCAGGGACGCCGACACATAGGTCAGAGCCGCGGCTGTCAGCAGCCGGCGCGCATGCGGTCGATCCACGTCTTTCAGGACGCGGTGCTGGTCGAGCATCGGTAGCGCCCGGCCGAAACTCGCGTCAAATTCCGTGGGCAGGGTCACGAAGTGGACGAGGGCCGAAATTCCCAGGGTCAGGAATCCGGCGGCGAAGGTCAGCAGTCCGATCGCCGGCACCCGGGTCACGATGCCGAGAAACGGTGAGATCATGAGCACGCCTGCCCCGATACGTTCCACGCCGTGCGTCGCCTTGACGAGGCGGGTTCGCAGACGGAGTGGCGCGTATTCCTGGTGATCCTGCAGGGCGTGACCGACTTCGTGCGCAGCGACCGTAATCGCCGTCAATGAGCGGCCATCGAATTTGTCCGGAGTCAGCCTGACTGCCTTGGCTTCGGGGTCATAGTGATCGCCGGTCTCGGTCGCTTCGACCTTTACGGAACTGAGCCCGTGTGCGTCGAGGAGGTGGCGCGCCAGCTGAGCGCCGGAACCCGAGTAGCGGTCAGCCGGGTTGCTATAGCGAGTGAGGACCCTCCGTACCCACAAACCGGGTCCGAAAACGGCCACGAGCACCAGCAGGATTACAACGACCAAAGCCATGGCTATATCCTAACGCGGTTTCGCGCCGGTCAATACGGTCTTGTGGCAGTGTTGCTGTTCGCCGATTACGGGTAAAGTGATTCGACGCGTGCCACCATTTCTCGCGCCGAGGCTTATTTTGACGCTCGATCAACTGACGCTGTTCTCACTGTTGCTGCTGGTGTTTGCGTTTCTCATCTGGGGGCGCTGGCGCTATGACCTCGTGGCCTTCGTTGCGCTTTTGGCGGCCTTGCTGACGGGCCTCGTGCCGGTCGAGAAAGCGTTCTCCGGGTTCGGTCATCCCGCAACGATTATCATCGCGCTGGTACTCATTGTCAGCCGGGGGCTTTCCAATTCGGGTGCTATCGAGATTATCGTGCGACATCTCGTCGATGCCTCGCGAAAACTGTCAACGCATATCACGATCATGTCAGGTATCGCGGCCGGTCTTTCCGCGCTGATGAACAATGTCGCGGCGCTGGCACTGCTAATGCCGGTCGACATGCACGCGGCAAAAAAGGCGGGCCGCAGTCCTGCGCTGTCGCTCATGCCGCTGTCGTTTGCATCGATTCTTGGCGGCATGATCACGCTGATTGGCACTCCGCCTAACATCATCATTGCCGAATTTCGCGGCGACGTACTGGGCGAGCCTTTTCGCATGTTCGATTTCGCCCCGGTGGGCATCGCCTGCGCAGCCGTCGGGGTTGCTTACGTAGCGACGATTGGCTGGCGATTGTTGCCGTCAGGAAGGCGCACAGCCGATGCAGGCAAGGAGCTTTTCGACCTGGCGAACTATATCGCCGAGGTGCGGGTGCCTGAAGGGTCGCCGGCGATTGGCCAGCTCGTTCGGGACCTCGAAGACCAGGCGGCAAAAAGCGATGTCGAAATAATAGGGTTGACTCGGCGCGGTCGGCGCTTGCCCGGCCTCGCACGCATCGCTGAAATCAGAGCTGGCGATATCCTCGTTATGGAGGCAAGCCCCGACAGCATCGAGGAAGCGCTGGGTGCCCTGAAGCTCGAATATGTCGGTAAGGGCAAAGCCCAGCTTGCCGACAAGCACCTGATCCTCAACGAAGCCGTCGTGCAGGAGTCGTCGAGGCTGGTAGGAAAATCAGCCATGGACGTACGCATGCTGTATCGCTATCAGGTTGCGCTGGTCGGCGTATCAAGACGGGGCAAGCGGTTCCGGGACAACGTACGCAAACTCGAATTGCGGCCGGGTGATGTATTGCTTCTTCTGGGCGCGGACGAGCGCCTCGCAGATGTTACCTCGCGTCTTGGTCTGCTACCGCTTGCCGATCGTGGCCAGCGTGTGATCCAGCGCGACAAGGCATGGCTTGCGGTCGGTGTTTTTGGCGCGGCAATATTGGCGGCCAGCGTCGGACTTTTATACCTGCCGATTGCGCTCGGTTGCGTAGCCGCCCTTTACGTGATCCTGCAGGTTGTCCCGATCCGCGATGTCTATACTTCCGTCGAGTGGCCGGTGATTGTATTGCTCGGTTCGATGATCCCTATCGGCGGCGCATTGCAGTCGACGGGAGGGACGGAACTGATTGCCGGCGGTATCGTGGTTTTGTCGGCAGGTTTTTCGCCCGTGGTCGTTCTAACCCTGCTTATTATTATTACGATGACGTTGTCGGATGTCATGAATAACACGGCGACAGCCGTGATCGCGGCCCCGATCGCAGTCGAAATCGCAGCGCGACTGGACGTCAGCCCGGATCCATTCTTGATGGGTGTTGCCGTCGCCGCATCCTGTGCGTTTCTCACGCCGATCGGACACAAGAACAACACGCTGATAATGGGCCCGGGGGGCTACCACTTTGGCGACTACTGGCGTATGGGGCTCCCACTTGAAATATTGGTCGTCGCTGTATCGGTGCCCGCGATCATCACCGTGTGGCCGATGTAATATGTCAATAGCTTGTCGCAAAATGCCTGAAAACGGCGTCAAAAACTGACAAAGAACGCACAATCCTGCCCGGTCGCTATTTTGATTTTGAACGTAAATTTTTGATAAATAACAAGTAAAAAAACAATCCGGATGTGATCCTGCGGTTGGCATACCGCTTGCAGCTCTATAGTTGCCGGCGCTGCAAATGGCGTTACAGGCAGCGCAACAATAGAGGAAAAGCGCCATGGCGAAATCGACGATTCAGGATTGGACCGACAGTATCGTGTTGTTGAAGTTCGACCAACACAAGGATGTGAAGTACCAGGTTTATCGGGACGAGCAGAGACATTTCCTGGAGCTGCGTGATTCGGACGACACCCATATCCACACGCTCGAGCTCCCCGACGGAATGAAGCTGGACAAGACCAGCTATGAGGTCCTGTTGCGTTACGTGCTGCTGGACGTTGCGTCGGCGTGATCTTCAACAGCCTGCCAAACACGTAGCAGGTTCTCGCCCAGAAGCTTGCGAATATCCGATTCGCTGTAGCCGCGCTCCAGCAGGCCCCTGATCAGGTTCGGATACTGCGACACGTCTTTGAGCCCGGTAGGCAACGAGTCGCCGACACCATCAAAATCCGAACCGATGCCGACGTGGTCAACTCCGACCAGCCGCACAACATGATCGAAGTGATCAAGGACATCGTCGAGCGAGGCGAATGGAAACGGCCCGTGTTCATCGGCATAGGTCTTTGCGTAGGAAAGATAGATTTGGTCTTCCTTCAGCTCCGGGTGCTCGGCCAGGTAGTCTTTTCGAGCCGCAGACCGGGCGTCGCCGTAGTCCCTCGACTCCCGCGTCAAAAAAGTGGAGCCGAAATTGATCTGGATGAGGCCGCCGTTGCGCGCCAGCGCCAGAATCATCTCATCACTCATGTTGCGTTCGAAGCCCGGCGTGAAATGACGGGCCGATGAATGCGACGCGATGACAGGCGCCTCGCTTAGATCCACAATTTGCCAGAAAGCGTCGTCCGAGACGTGACTGACGTCGACCATGATGCCGAGCCGGTTCATTTCCTTGACAACCCGGACCCCGAACTCGCTGAGTCCGTTCCATTGTCGATTTTCGTCGTATGACGAATCGGAAATGAGATTGGACAAACTGTGAGTCAAGGTAATGTAGCGTATGCCCCTGTCGTAGAAATGTTGCAGATTGGCAAGGTCTCCTTCAATAGGAGACCCGTTTTCCATTCCCATTGGCAGTGACATCAGTCCGGATTCGAACTGCTGCTTTATGTCGTCGACCGAGCGCGCGATTGCGAATTTGTCCGGTGAATTCTCGACAATCTCTTCGACCAGCGTTATCAGTGAATCGGCCGTTTCCTTCGACCGTCCCTCGCTCTCAAGTTCTGCCGGCGTGTAGATCGACATGAATGGCGCGTTGAGACCGCCGGCAATAGCCCGCGGATAATCGAAATCGCCGTCCTCGGTCGCGCTGGAAATATCTGCCGGGATTTTATTGAGGCGGTAAGGCACGTCGACGTGAGTGTCCACAATAATGCTGGTCTCGGCGATCTGTTGCGCGCGAGCCGCTAAATCAACTGGCTGCGAGCCTCGCATATCGCCCGAATGTTGCCCGCAACCACTGATTAGCAGGGCTGTTACCGACAGCAGTAATGTCTTGCAGGTCATACGGAGGTTTTACTGGTTTGAAGGGCCGAAGATTGTAACAATAGGAGGCTGCCCGATGCAGGTACCTGGGCAATTTGGCAGACAGGAGACTGGTTATGAGCAACGACATCCCTCCAGCAGACGACGCATCTGCCGCGGGCGATCCCGCCGGAAAGCCGATTGAGGAGAATCTCAAGTCGCGCGCGACATGGACGCGGCTCCTGTACATGGTGATCTGCGGCTTCCTCGTCAGCCTCGCCTGTTTTGTTGGCACTTTCGTCGTCGTGCTCGGGTTTCTCTGGGTCTTGTTTTCGGGGGAAGTGAACCGGCAGATTCAGCATGCCGGACAGAGTCTTGCGGCATACCTCTACGAGATCATTCGCTACCTGACATTCAATACCGAGGAAAGGCCTTTTCCGCTCGGCAATGACTGGCCCTCAGGCAGCATCGGGTAGTCACCCTCTAGATTGAAAGCTCGCGCTGGCCGGGCTGCCAGTGGGTCAGGTTGATGTGGGCGCCGCCGACACCGAGTCCACGGACCCATTTGGCGGCGGCGTCGAGCGTCACCCAGGTCCTGACCTTTCCCTTGGTCGTTTCGGCCGTGATCGGGCCATTTGGCGTCCTCGCCTCGATGTGGAAGCGCGCACCACTGGCGATAATGTTGATGTTCTTGATGGCGCCAGCCGCGACCATCGCCCTCAACATGCGTTCATCCATTCGGGTTCCCCGGAAATAGCTCGTTTTGTTCTGGTACAGCGATGCCGGCCTGCTCACAGTGCCGACGGATCAGCATTTCGACCATGTTTGCGACACTGCGGTGCTCCCGCGCGGCGGCCTCGCGCACGGCCTCCTTGATGCCGGGCTCGATGCGCAGGTTCAACGTCGATACCTTGGTCTTTGCCATGCGTTACATTGTAAAGCAAATCAAAACTAAATGTAACGCATTTTGCAACTATCTACTTCGAGTCAGCCGGGTGTGCAAATGCGGCTGGCTATAATGGCGCAAACCGGGTACACAATGGGCCCGGTCACTTACGGAGAGTCGCAGGAGCGCAATCATGCAACAAACTATTTTCATAATCTCAATGTTTTTCGGCGTAACGTCGGTTGCATTGATCGCTTTTACGCTGCTGGGAATTGTCCTGGGGCGAATCAAGGTCTAGCAAGTCATTGCGCGAATCGATGCAGATCACAAGCGTCAATGTCGGCAGGGCCGAGATGATTGCTCATGGCGATCAAAGCATGACAACTGGCATCTGCAAACGACCGGTGTCGGGATCTGTTGCAGTGACCGAGCTGGGGTTGGACGGTGACCAGATACTCAATAGTGAACATCACGGCGGCCCGGATCAGGCGGTTTATGCCTATAGCGCCGATGACTATGAATGGTGGGCCGGCGAGACCGGCCGTGATTATCCCGCCGGTCTGTTCGGCGAAAACCTGACAATCAAAGGTCTGCCGAGTGATTTGTATGTCGGCGATCGGCTGCTGATCGGAGATCTGATTCTCGAAGCGACTTCCGCGCGCATACCTTGCGGAACCCTGGCTGCGCGTATGCATGACCGGAGTTTCGGGCTGGCATTTAGAAAGGCCGAGCGGCCCGGAATCTATTTTCGCGTTCTGAATCCCGGAACCGTATCCAGCGGCGATACCGTCACACTGGTCGAAGGCACAGCCTGCAAGGTTACCGTCCTGGATCTGTTTCGCTTTGCCTATGCAACACGCCACGACACGGATCAGTTGCGGCGAATGCTTGATGCTCCGCTTGCCGAGCGAGTCCGGACGAAGATCGAGACGACGCTGGCGAGCCTTTGACCTGACTGTATCCAGATGTATCGATGCCTTCGTAATCTGACACGCAGCATCGATACAGGGCTATCATTAGATTATGACCAAAGTACTGTTAATCGACGACGACAAAAAACACTCGGACTTGCTGCAGGCCTACTTCAAGCGTTTCGGGATCAATCTCGTGTGCGCTTATGAGGCGGAAAGCGGGTTTCGCAAGCTGAATCGTGAAGATCCGGATCTGCTGCTGCTGGACGTCATGCTTCCCGGGAAGGACGGTTTTGAAATCTGTCGCGAGGTGCGCAAGACCAGCAACCTGCCGATAATCATGCTGACGGCGCGGGGCGACGTCATCGATCGCGTCTCGGGACTCGAGCTTGGCGCGGACGACTACATTGCCAAGCCGTTTGAGCCCAGAGAACTGGTTGCCAGGGTCCAGGCGATTCTGCGACGCTCCGAATCCGGCGGCCCGAATGCCGGAAAACTCGAATTCGATGGCCTCTCTATCGACGTCGACGCGCGAACTGTTATCGTCGATGACAAGAGCGTTGAGCTCACATCCATGGAGTTCGAGCTGCTCGTGATCCTTGCGAAACGACACGGTAAGAAACTGTCCCGCGATGACATTCTGAGTGAACTGCGCGGTATCGATGCTGCGATCCTGACACGATCCGTAGATATCATGATAAGTCGCCTGCGAGCCAAGCTGGGCGACTCCCTGAAGCCGCCGCGATTCATTCAGACGATCTGGGGACGCGGTTATTCTTTCGTCGGCGCGCCGCGCTCGGATGCTTAGACGGTTATCCCGTTCCCTGTCGTTCAGACTGCTGGCCATCTTTCTCGTGCTGGCGCTAATGTTCGTCTACGGCACTTTCACGGCGCTGCGCTGGGTCTATAACAGTGATGAGATTCGGGGTCTGATCAGCGGTCATCTGTCCCTGCACGTTCACTATGTGAAAGAGGACATTGGATCACCGCCGAGGATCGATCGCGCGATCGCCATCACGGAAAGTGTGCCTGTCGATATCCGCATCCTGGGTCCGGGGATAGACTGGGCGTCGGATACCAACTTCCCTGAACTGGAGACGCTGAATTTTGGTCCCAGCCCAAAATTCAGCGATGATGCGGACGCCTGGGTCGATGAACTGCAGGGTCTCGAGTTTGCCGTAGAGAGCCGCCATCGATTCATAAAGATTCATCAGGACGAATACGACATCGTGGTTGCGTCGCCGCGCATTGCCGACGTGAGCACGGGTCCCGACCTCATCACGATCATTGTCAGTCTCGGCCTGGTCTACCTGATGATCGGCTACGCAGCTGTCAGCTGGCTGTTCAAGCCAATTCGTTCAATACGCGCCGGTGCCGCGCAGATTGGCGAGGGCAACTTCGACCATCGTATTCGCAACATCCGGCACGATCAGCTGGGTGACCTTGCCTCCGATATCAACAGACTCGCCGACGATGTCGAAGACATGCTCGACGCAAAACGCGCGCTGCTGCTGGGAATCAGTCACGAGTTGCGCACACCGCTGTCGCGTATGCGTCTCATGCTCGAATTCATTGAGAATCAAGCGGATCGGGAATCGCTGAAGCCGGAAATAGACGAAATGGAGAAAATCGTGGTGTCGTTGCTTGAAGCGGAGCGGCTCAGCACGCGACACGTTACTCTCAATCGTTCCGGTGTGAACATCAGCACTCTGATCAGTGAACTGATCAATAATTACTTCAGTCGTGACCGGCAGCGGGTGTTCGCGCACGTTGCTGCAAATGATCTTGTAGCCAACGTCGATGAGGCCAGGATATCCCTGCTGCTGAAGAACCTCGTCTCCAACGCGCTGCGCTACCTGCCCGAGCAGGGCGGGCGAGTCGACGTAACGGCCGAGGCTGATGGTGACGATCTCGTTCTGCGAGTCGAAGACAATGGACCCGGCGTGTCGAAGGATCAGGCCGAGCACCTCGGTGAGCCGTTTTACCGGGGAGACCCGTCGCGCACGCGAGATACTGGCGGCACCGGACTTGGTCTCTACCTCGCGACGTTGGTTGCGGCAGCCCACGGCGGTTCCCTCGTGCTCACAAACCCCGACCAGGACGGCGCCTGTTTCGAAAGCCGGATTCCGCTGGGACTTGACATAAGTCCCTGACACGCCCAGAAATTATGGCGCTAATTCAATAGCTTGCGTTTAGACAGCGCTGTTCGCCTTGCTTTTGCAATCAATTGATATCAAAATGATATCAAAATAGATGGTTGGCAAGGAGAGCGACGTGATTCGTGAAAACAGAATAGACGTATCCTCGGGATACCTGATGATCCTGGTACTTCTGGTTGCGCAACTGGCTGCGGCCTACGCGATTTTTGTAGCGGTTAAAGCGCTATCTGTTGTTGGGATTGTCGCCGCAATTCTTGCTTCCATCGTTGTGCTCGTTTGTTGGGTGGGCTTCTTCATGATTCATCCGAATGAAGCTAAAGTCCTGCAGCTATTCGGCAAATACGTTGGGTCAACGCACGAGCCCGGTCTCAAATGGGCAAATCCTTTTTACGCGAAGTCCGCGGTTTCGACGCGTATTCGCAATTTCGAGAGCGGCCAGCTGAAGGTCAACGATTCCCAGGGAAGCCCAATCGAAATTGCGGCCGTTGTCGTCTGGAAAGTATTCGATACGGCTGAAGCGCTCTTCGAAGTGGACGACTATGAGGAGTTCGTACAAATTCAGAGCGAGTCGGCGCTTCGCAATCTCTCGACAACCTATCCCTACGAACCGCACGAGGGCGAGGGCACGGCGCTACGCAGTCATCCTAACGAGATCGCGCAGTCACTGCGTGAAGAAATCCAGGATCGCCTTGAAAAAGCAGGCGTCACGGTAATCGAGGCTCGCATCAGTCACCTCGCTTATGCGCCCGAGATTGCCAACGCGATGCTTCGCCGCCAGCAGGCTTCGGCCATCATTGCCGCACGCCAGCTCATTGTTCGCGGTGCCGTAAGCATGGTCGATATGGCGCTCGATGAGCTGCGTGACAATAACGTTGTCGAACTCGATGAGGAACGCAAAGCGGCAATGGTCAGCAACCTGCTGGTCGTGCTTTGCGGCGACGAGAACGCGCAACCGGTTCTGAATACCGGTTCGCTGTATACCTGACCGGGCTGCAGTTCACGAAGATCCGCCGGGGCACAGCATGGCGACAAAAAAATCCTTCGCGCTGCGAATTGACGCGAAAACTCTCAAAGCCATGCAGCGCTGGGCCAGGGACGACCTGCGCAGCCTGAATTCTCAGATTGAGTTCGTGCTGCGCGGCGCGCTGCGGCATTCAGGGCGATTGCCCAATTCTGGCCAGGAAAACGATGCCTCAAACGGTGATAGCATCGAGTGATGACAACCATTGTCCCAATTGTCTCAATCGCGCTTGCGTTGATAGCCGCCGGCTGTATCGCGTACATTGCCTGGGAATTGACCGCGGAAGACAAGCCGCCCGGCAAGCCGGACGACAACGGGCCGCCGCCGGGTAGCAACTAGTCTCTAACGCCGTCGCTCTGATGCCATTGGCGATGATCGCCGCTTCGATGATCGCTCCGACTTCCTTTCCGAGCTTTGTCGTGCCGGCGCGGCGGCGGTTGTCCTGCGCTGCGGTTCGGCCCGCCTGGCCTGGCCCTGCGGTTCGGCTCGTCTCGCCTGGCGCTGTGGTTCGACCCGCCTGGCCTGGCGCTGCGGTTCGGCTCGTCTCGCCTGGCGCTGTGGTTCGGCCTGCTTGACCGGACGCCGGTGTTCAACACGGCGCGGCTGTTCAACACGGCGCGGCGTGGGATCCGGCGCAGCACGCGCGGTTTCCTGGCGACGCCGCTGCCCCGTGGCTTCAGCCCGTCGTAACTTGGGCGTCGGTTCAGAACGCCGCTTTTTGGCGTCAAGCCGACGATCCTGTGGATCCTGACTTCGGTCACGCAATTGCGGCTGCCGCAGCTGTCGGTTTGTGTTGGATCGTGTCCGTGCCGCAGCATCAGTTTGCGGCATCGCACGCGTTGACTGCTGGCGCCTGTCGATACCAGCGGTACGGCTCGCCGCTGCCGTTCGTGGTCGCTCGCGAAACAAAATCGGCTCACGGAGGACCTCACGGCGACGGGAATTGCTGCGTGCAGTCTGCTTCCGACTATCGATCCCTCTGACGCGAGCTGTCGCGTCGTTGGTTCGAGTACTCGGGTAATGACGATTGCGAGTGACACGGCTTCTCGGAACATAGTCGCGCCTGTTGTAGCGGGGACGCCAGCGGTCACCGCCGTAGTAGCGATTCACCGTAATGTTCGCGTTACCGCCGACGTAGGTGGTGTTGTGGATGACCCTGGTCGGTCGACGATACCACCAGCTATCCCGGTAAGAACGGCCATAATAAGGGTGTCCGTAATAGCTGTGGTGGAATACACTCAGGCTGTCGGAATACCAGCCGATCGTAAACGCCGTCGTGACGCCCCAGAAATGCCCGCGATTAAAGGCGTGAGCCGACGAGTAAGGATAGTAATAAACCGGATACGGGCGCGGATAGTAGTAATAGACCGGGCGCGGCTGATAAACAACCACACGCTCGGGCTCATAATAAGGCACGTATATTACGTCTTCGGCAACCGGCGTAATTTCGATGACGCCCTCGCTGCGTGCTACGTTCTGGTAGGAGTCGCTTTTGAGATTGCCGGCTGCATATGCCCGGTCGCGAAATGTCTCGATCGCGCTGACCACGTCAGACTGCTGCGAGACGACAGCCTCGCCGAGGCGCCATGTCCAGTCGATGTCGTCGTTTAGAAGTTCGACTATCTCAGGGTAATTGAGCAGTGCGACGACCGAATCATCCCATTCCGGATCCGGTTCGAGCGACGGGTCTTTCTCGAGTGCTTCCAGGAATCGCGCCGCGTCGACGATCTGCAGAGGGTAGGCGGCCGCCGGTAGAACGATCGCCAGCAGATCATCGGGATACAGCGCGATGGGACCGACCAGTTCCTCTATTTCAACGCTCGAAAGCAACGGGATATCCTCATTGCCGGTCGCTGGCTCTGAGTATTGCTCTTCGAAAGCGCCGATGACTTCGCCGTTTTCATCCACTGGCACCTGCGCCAGTGCCGCCGCCGGCACTAGTGCCAGCAGCCAGAATGAGGCGACGGTAGTTCTTGCCAATCCGAATTTGGCGTATGGTCGGTTTTTCATGCGGCCTCCCGGTCCATAACATCTTGCGGACCTGTCCATGTTGAGGCCAATAGTAACGCCCCCTAGCTGAACCGAGGCTTAACCGAAACGTCCCTTATCGGGCCGCTTTTGGAAACTCTGTCGTCAGTCGTCGCTGCCGCCCGACCAGGCAATGAATTTCCAGCCTTCGTCGGTGCGAACCAGGATGTCGGTGTATCGGCCATTGCTGGTCTCGATCTTGCCGTCCTTACTCTTGCTCTTGTTTGCGCTCGTAAACAGATAATGCGCTATCGCGATGTCATCGTGCACGACGATCGACAGCGGGTACAATTCGTGCGCCACCATTTGGCTGACCTCGTCATTGAGGCGGTCCCACATTTTTGTGGAGGCCTTGCCCCTCGGCGCCGGCGACTCCTTGCCCCAACCCGAGAAGTCGTCTGTCAGCAATTGATCCATCCACTTCTTGTCGCCTTTTGCTTCGGCACTCCACTGTGCTTCGATTAGTGCCCAGACATCGGCCTGGTCGTCAACCGGATTGGCAGGCGTTGCCTGCGCCAGGACGCTACCGGCGGCCAACAAAAAAACACTCGTCAAAATCGTATTGAACGCGCTATAGATCTTCATTACTTGGAACCCCCGAGGCTATCCCTGATTTCAGTAGTGCGAGTTTAGTCGCATTGCGCCAGTTCGACAAATACACGCTGACTATTCGTGTATACCGAGAACCAACGTTACCAGCTCTGAAACGACATGAGGCGTTAGTGCAGTTGTAATATCGTACTGGTAAAGCTCATGCAGGTCGTCTTCGGCCAGGTAGTCAGGGTGATGTGTCTCTACAATAGTCGCGTATTCGAAAACCTCATCGTCTCTGACCAGCAGCAGCTGATACACATGTAGCGCAAGATTCTTCGCACCGTCGAGACACATGAGTTCGCCAATGGCTGTATCGTCCTCGGGAAGAGCAAGGCTGCCGATGTAAACCGTCTGTTTGTGTACATCCCAGCCCTGCGACCTGAAGATGGCGCCTATCGAGTTACCGGCAAGTACTTTCGCGTGTTCCTCCCGGTAGCGATCATCAAGTTGGTCGGCAAATCTTACGACGGCGTAGGTACGACAGGTAGGGGTAAGATCTTCCAGGCTGTACAGGCTGGACCGCCGCAGTCCGGCCTCACTGGCAAGAACCGCAATACCGTAACTGCCGAATCGTTTCTCGATCCGTTCGCTGTTGAGCAGCACAGGCTCTGTCGCGCAGGCGCTTAGCATTACGGCCGTGACGGCCGGTGGGTAAGTGGTCACTTGCATTCTGGCAATAAACTGCAAAAAAGTGGGTGAACCATATACTGTGCGTAACTGGGCGTAAAGGAGTAGCGGAATGCGCGCAATGGTTCTGAATTCAGGCGCTGAATTCGACAAGTCCGGCGAACCGCTCGTAATGACAGAGCTGCCGCGGCCGGTTCCCGGTGTCGGCGAGATCCTGATACGGGTTCTGGCATGTGGCGTCTGTCATACGGAGCTCGACGAAATCGAGGGCCGAACGCCACCCAGGAAATTTCCCGTTGTTCCTGGCCACGAAATCATCGGACGAGTTGCCGAGCCTGGCCCTGAATGTAGCCGTCACAAGACCGGACAACGGGTCGGAGTTGGCTGGATTCATTCCTCCAGCGGCAGCACCGACGAAAATATCAGTAAAGACTTTGTGGCAACGGGGCGGGACATCAATGGGGGATATGCCGAGTATGTCGTGGTACCCGAGGGCTACGCTTACCCCATACCCGCGGTATTCAGCGACGCCGAGGCGGCGCCGTTGTTGTGCGCCGGCGCGGTCGGGCATCGCTCGCTGCGGCTGACGAATATCACGGACGGGCAGATCCTCGGCCTGACCGGTTTTGGTGGCTCAGGTCATCTGGTACTGCAGTTGGCCAGGTACCTGTATCCCAATGGCAAAGTATTCGTGTTCGCGCGCAGCGAAACAGAACGCGCTTTTGCGGAAGAACTTGGCGCAAACTGGACTGGCGATACCGGGGAACGCCCGCCGCAAGCACCGCACGCGATCATCGACACGACGCCCGCGTGGAAGCCTGTGCTGGCGGCGCTGAAGCAGCTGCGCCCGGGTGGACGACTCGTCATCAACGCTATCCGCAAGGAAGCTGCAGACCGTCATTTGATGGCGGACATCAGCTACGAAGACCACCTGTGGATGGAAAAGGAAATCAAGTCTGTCGCCAACGTAACTCATCGAGATATCGAGGAGTTCCTGCCCGTTGCCGCGGAAATACCGCTGCGTGTGGAGATACAGACGTATCCGCTCGAAAACGCAAACCAGGCTTTGAAGGACCTGCGGGCGGGACACGTTCGTGGCGCGAAGGTACTGACCATTTCGGACGGAGCTTGATCCCAGCCTCTTCGCGATCGCATCGGCGCAGCGGTGGAGACGCTATACTGGGAATTCGCTAACGATCCGGACGGTTGCATGCCTCACAATATTGCCTGTTATCGTTGCGGCGCGCCGCTTGGCGGGCTGTCGCTGCCGTTTTCGCGGCGGGATCAGTGCCCGGGCTGCAGTGCGGACTTGCATGTCTGCAAGATGTGCCTGTATTTCGATTCCGCGGTGCCGCGGCAGTGTCGCGAAGATGGCGCCGAGGATGTAACGGAGAAAGAGCGAGTGAACTTTTGCGACTGGTTCAAGCCGTCGGAATCCGCGTTCGACCCACAGCGAAGCTCGGAAGCGGACGCTGCAAGAGGCGCGCTTGACGCGTTGTTTGGCGATACCGATGACGATTAGCCGCAGACGGTTCCTGGCGCTTGCGGGAGCGGCCGTGGCTGTTCCACCAATCTCGGGGTGTGAAAACGTCGACAGGGTTGCTGCGGCGAATGTTCCGCGCAGTCCGTTCGGTGCAGACTCGACGGCTGAGGAAGTGACGGCAGGTGTCGATCTCTCCGGCAAGTTCGCGGTTGTAACTGGCTGCACGTCCGGGATCGGTTTCGAGACCATGCGTGTGTTGGCGAAACGCGGTGCCAATGTTGTCGGTACCAGCCGTTCTCTCGAAAAGGCCGAAGCAGCCTGCAGTCGTATAGAGGGTGTCACGAGAGCCGCGCAACTTGAATTATCGGATTTCGATTCTGTCGTGGCCTGCGCGGAATCGATCCGATCCTCAACAACGCCGATCGATATTCTCGTCTGCAACGCCGGCTATCGCGGCGGCGGCAATGAGCGGCGGCTGGTCAACGGTATCGAAAAACACTTCGTTGTAAACCATCTTGGTCATTTCGTTTTGGTCAATCGACTACTCGATTCGCTGTTGCTGGCCTCGCAGGGGAGAATTGTGGTTGTCGCCAGCCGCGCAGCCTACCGCGGTGCGCCGGCCGCAGGCATCGACTTCGACGACCTTGCTATGGCACGCAACTACACTGACTCCGCGGCCTACGGCCAGTCCAAACTGGCCAATGTTCTGTTTTCGCTGCAGCTTGCCGAGATGCTGCGCGGCAGCCGCGTCACAAGCAATTCGCTGCATCCCGGCGTCATCAATACGGATATCGACCGCAACCTCAATCCGCTGACTCGTTTCGGTTTTGGACTGCTGACAAAATTGAGCGGCAAGACACTGGAAGAAGGCGCCGCGACAAGTTGCTATGTTGCATGCAGTGACCTGCTGAGCTCTACGAGCGGCTGTTACTTCGAAGACTGCAATGCGGTTAACATTCGGGGAACAGGCCACATGCACGACAGTGCAATGGCCGAGAAACTCATGCTGGTCTCCGAGGAACTGACGGCAAAATACCTGGTTGAACCGGAGCGACCCGACTGGATTGAAGTCGAGAACGGCCAGCAATACAAGACGGACGGATAGTGGCAGATATTCAGGCAGCAACTGATGAGTCAGCGCTTGTCGTGTTGTCCGGCGGACAGGACTCGACGACCTGTCTGTACTGGGCAATTGACCGCTTCGGGACCGCGAACGTCTACACGATGTCATTCGACTATGGCCAGAGGCACAAAATCGAGCTTGAGTGTGCCGCCCGGATTGCAGAACACGCCTCCGTCAGCAACGTCTGCCTGCCAATCAACACGTTCGCCGCCATCGGCGGTGACGCGCTGACCGAAAGTGATATCGCGGTTGCAAACAGCCTGTCCGCCGAAGGCGGCCTGCCGAATACATTTGTACCGGGCCGCAACCTCGTCTTTCTGACATTTGCGGCCGCCTATGCCTACCAGCGCGGCATCGAACACCTCGTGACCGGTGTTGCCCAGACAGACTACAGCGGCTACCCGGATTGTCGCGAGGATACAATTCGCGCATTGCAGCAGACGCTGCGGGCGGGTATGGAAAGCGCGATTGTCATTCACACACCATTGATGCATATGTCCAAGAAAGAGACCGTTGAATTGGCCGTGCAGTTCGGTGCGCTTCCGGCCCTGGCCCTGACGCATACCTGCTATAACGGTGAGCGTCCGCCCTGCGGTGAGTGCCCGGCTTGCCAATTGCGCGCGAAAGGCTTCGCCGAAGCGGGAATACAGGATCCGCTGCTAGATAGCCGATGACCTACTCGGTTAAAGAAATCTACTACACCTTGCAGGGGGAGGGCGCGCAGACTGGCCGCCCGGCCGTGTTCCTCCGGTTTGCCGGCTGTAATCTCTGGTCAGGAAGGGAGGTTCATCGCAAGGACGCCGTCTGCCGGTTCTGTGACACCGATTTTGTCGGCACGGACGGGCCCGGGGGCGGCAAGTTCGAAACCGCCGACGACCTTGCTGCGGCCGTGCGCCGCGCGTGGCCGCAGGCGTCGATATCCGCTTCGCCGTACGTGGTTTGCACGGGCGGCGAGCCTTTATTGCAGCTGGATCGCGCGGCAATCGAAGCGCTGCACAGCGCGGGCTTCGAGATCGGCGTTGAGACGAACGGTACACTGGTCGCGCCCGCAGGTATCGACTGGCTGTGCGTGAGCCCAAAAGGACGTGCGCCGGTACTACAGACTTCGGGCGACGAGCTAAAACTCGTGTATCCACAAGCGGAACCCGAGGCCCAGCCAGGCTTGTTTGCGCACATGGGTTTCAGGCATTTTTTTCTGCAACCGCTGGACAGTTCCGAACGGGATGCGAACACGCAGAGTGTAATTGACTATTGCCTGCGGCACCCACAGTGGAAACTGAGCTTGCAGACACACAAAATCATCGGGATCGACTAGGCATGAATCATCGCATCGGGCGGGTTCTGTTTGCTTTGTTTGTTGGGCTCGCCGTAGCGGTTGTTTCATTCAAGTGGATTACAGATCCCGCCCCTCGTGCGGAACGCGCACGCGAAGAGCAGGTGGTGCAGATGTCGCGATCGTTGCTTGCTTCGGTCGTTGAATCGGATTCACTCGAGATCGTTGATCCCCTGGCACCCAATCGCAAAGTCGGAAAAGTTTATGTGTTTGCGGAAACGCCTGGCTGGGCTGTATCAGGTTACTACCGGCGCAGCGACGGAGATCGCTGGCACCCCTACCTGATGAATCTTACTGAAACCCTCGAGCTGGACCGCCTCAAAGTTCAGGATGAAGCGCTGGCCGAGCCAGCGGCCGCCGATCCGAGGCTCGAGATCAGTCAGTAGCAGCGGCTTCGAGGGCCTGCTGTTCCTCCTGTCGCCATTCGAAAACGTTGAGCTCGATAAAGACAAAGGCCACAAGCCACAGGAAGGCGTCCCAGAAATCGACAAAGTCACCATTAAGGCCCCAATAGACAGCTGCGAGCAGCAGCAGCGAATACAGCGCGAATTTGGCGATCGTGCTTAATCGAAGCGCCAGTCCCTCGTAACGGTCATGTTCCTGCAAGCGCACGTCAATTTCGAGTATCAGCACTACGAGCAGCCATACTCCCGCATTTATGACGTCTACCCAGGCCAGGTATCGAATGTCCCTCAATCCCTGGGCATCCGCGACCGCCATCATGTCCCTGAACTGGTAAAAAACCGACGCATCGGTCAGCTTGGCGCAGTTCGCAGCATTCAGAGCCACATACTCATCGAGTGTAGCCGCCCAGGACCAGGGCTCCGGTAACAGCGAACAGATGTCTGTGACACCAGAGAGCCTGGTGGATTCGTATAGATAGGCCAGGTTCGCGATGTAACCGTAGAATGCGTATACGATAAACGCATAACACAGCGCCCGCAGTCCGTGCAGGCTCCAGGTAACGCCTCTCGTGAACTGCTGGTCATCCAGGACGTAGGTTTCGAGCTCGAACATGAGCAACAGGACAACCCACGCAGCCGTGTCGATAGTAGCGGAATAGGCCTCGATCAGATCGGCGAAATCGATACCGTTGGCAAACTGCAGCGCGGCCGCTGTCGACTCCTCGGCGTAAAACCAGTACACGTTCATCGCCAAAAGCACGTAAACCGTATACTTGAAAGCCTGGAAAAATCTTCGGCTGCTGATCGTCAAGAATTCACTCCGGGGGCGGGTCGCACGATTCTATGACTCCGGAATCTCGATTGGCAATCGAATCGGGCAGGCGGGTTTGCTTCAGGCCTGGCCCTGAGGTGGCTTGTCGTGCTCGGCGTCGGAATAGTAGACCCAGACATTTTCTTCGCCGCTCAGCAATTCGATGTATTTGGGATGTACAAAAATATTCTCTCGCCCGGACTTGATTTCCCGAAGTATGCCGATTTCACACAGTTGCTTCAGGTACACGGATGCCGTCTGTCGTTTGGCAATGCCGGCATCGACCAGGTTGCCGATGCGACAATAGGGCTGCCTGAACAGGAGCTCGACTAATTCCCAGGAATAGATCTTGGGTAAACGCGACTGAACGTATTGACCCGTATGCTCCATGAGTTCGCGGATCGACTTGATTTTGTCCGTCGTCCAGCTGCAGGTCTCCTCGACGCCTTCGAGTACGAAGAAAATCCATGCGGCCCAGTCCTGTTCCACGGTTACGTTTTGCAGTAACCGATAGTACGCGGCTTTGTTCTGGATGATGTAACGGCTCAGGTAAAGGATCGGCGAGTCGAGCAGTCCGTGCTGAACCAGGAACAGAATGTTCATAATGCGCCCGGTGCGACCGTTGCCGTCGGCGAACGGGTGGATCGCCTCGAACTGGTAGTGCTGCACGGCCATGCGCACCAGTGGATCGAATTCCGTATTGCGATGCATGAAGTCGGCCCAGTTATCCAGTTGCTGGATAAGCAGTTTTTGGCCCACCGGGGGCGTGTAAATAACCTCCCCTGACATTCGGTTTTTCAGCGTCGTGCCGGGCTCTGCACGAATATCCAGTTCCATTCCTTTGACGGTGCTGCAGACTTGAATCGCCATATCGGTGGTAAGCATGCCGCGGCGGACCATCTTGGTACCTTCATAGAGCGCTGTCCGGTAGCGCAGTGCCTCCTTGGTCGCGGCGTCGGCACGGTCTTCGGCAATGTCGGCAAACTCGAACAGCTTGTCGGTGGTCGTGACGATGTTCTCGATTTCCGAACTCGCCTGGGCCTCGAGCAATGGCAGTGCGTTGACGAGCACGGCTGAGTTCGGAATGAGCTCAGCCGCCTGCTTCAGTTCCGCCAGGGACACACGGGCCTTGATACAGCGTTTCAGAATCGCTGTCGTCTCAATGCATTCCGCCGGCGGGGGCAGCTCCGGCAGCCCGTTATAGGGTAAAGATGGATTAAAATCAGTCATTTATGATAGGCCTTGCCGTCAGTACCTTGTGTCGATGGCATCGACATAATAAAGAAACGTGTCGAAAAAAGCCCAATTTATCGACATATTTGTCGAAAGTGTCGCCGCAATCGACGTATTTTCTGAATATGTCGAAATTCCGTCCTATTTTCGACAGGTACGCAGTATAGGTCGATTGCATCGGCAGGTTCGTGAACCAGGTACCAGTACGCGAGCGGCGTCCCGGAGTAGGGACAATCCACAGGCTGTGGGCCGCGCCCCGCTGGGACGTTTGCTATAGAATTCGACGCCACTTCAATTGCGTTGCCATAAGGACGAACCGTGACCGTAAAAAGTGACATTGAAATTGCCCAGGCTGCCAAAGTCAGGCCAATTCAGGAAATCGCCGCGAAGATCGGCGTGCCGATCGACGCGCTCATGCCCTACGGTCATGACAAGGCGAAGATCAGCGCAGACTTCATTAACTCGCTGAGCCGGTCACAGGACGGCAAGTTGATCCTGGTTACAGCGGTCTCGCCCACGCCGGCGGGAGAGGGCAAAACAACGACGACGGTCGGTCTGGGGGACGCGCTTGGCAAGCTCGGCAAGAATGCGATTATCTGCCTGCGCGAGCCGAGTCTCGGTCCGTGTTTCGGCATGAAAGGCGGCGCGGCCGGTGGTGGCTATGCCCAGGTTGTTCCGATGGCCGACATCAACCTGCACTTCACGGGTGACTTCCACGCGATCGGTGCGGCCAACAACTTGCTGGCGGCCTTGATCGACAATCACATGCACTGGGACAACGCGCTGGATATCGATCCGCGTCGGGTCACCTGGCGGCGTGTCGTTGACATGAACGATCGTGCACTTCGATCCGTGACCTCTGGCCTGGGCGGATATAACAACGGCGTCGTGCGCGAAGCAGGTTTCGATATTACGGTCGCATCGGAAATCATGGCTATTTTCTGCCTGTCGACCGATCTCAAGGACCTGGAAAATCGGCTGGGTGATATCGTGCTCGGTGCCACGCGCAGCAATGAGCCCATCACCGTCAGGGAACTCAATGCACACGGAGCGATGACGGCGTTGCTGCGCGACGCATTTCAGCCAAACCTGGTTCAGACGATGGAGAACAACCCGGCGCTGATGCACGGCGGCCCGTTCGCAAATATCGCACACGGCTGCAATTCCGTCATTGCGACGACTACCGCTATGAAGCTCGCCGACTATGTCGTTACGGAGGCTGGATTCGGCGCCGACCTCGGGGCTGAGAAATTCTTCAACATCAAGTGCCGCAAAGCGGGACTCTCACCCGATGCTGTCGTTTTGGTTGCTACGATCAAGGCGCTCAAGATGCAGGGCGGCGTCGCGAAGACGGATCTTGGAGTCGAAAACGTCAAAGCGGTACAGATTGGATGCAAGAATCTCGAACGTCATATTCGTAACCTCGGCAAGTTCGGGGTTCCAGAGGTGGTCGCGATCAATCGCTACACGGCCGACAGCGACGAGGAAGTTCAGGTTGTTCGTGATTTCTGTCACAAATATGGTGTTCGTGCCGTCGACTGCACACACTGGGCCGATGGAGGTGCAGGTGCCGTGGAGCTCGCTGAACACGTCGTCGGACTGTGCGACAGTGGCGCTGCCCAGTTTCGTACACTGTACGACGATGACATGTCGCTGTGGGAGAAAACTGCAACGATCGCCCGGGAAATCTATGGCGCCGACGATATCATCGCCGACAAGAAAGTGCGTGCAGAGTTCGCGAGGTTTGAGCGTGAAGGGCGCGGTAAATACCCAATTTGCATGGCCAAGACCCAGTATAGTTTTTCCACCGATCCGAACCTGCTTGGTGCGCCTTCCGGCCACCATGTGCCTATTCGGGAAATCCGGCTCGCCGCCGGTGCCGAATTCCTGGTCGTCGTATGCGGAGAAATCATGACTATGCCGGGATTGCCGCGAGTCCCGGCTGCAAATTCCATTCGGGTCAACGACGCAGGTCGAATCGAGGGACTGTTCTAGTCAAGCTGCTGCTCAGGACGCACGACATGCCCGCCTTGGTTTCATGTCTCAGTTTCAATAAGGCGATGGCTGTCATTCGCCGTCAATTTGCAGCCGTAGACCTGTTTCAGCCGCTCAATAACCTCGCGCGTGTCCGACGAGAAGGGCGCTTTGCCCTCGAAAGCATGTAGAACGATACCCTCGAGAAGATCGCCAAGGGTGAGGTCGGTGTATTCGGCCAGGGCCTTCAGTACCTTGAGCAGGGAAGATTCAATGCGCACGCCGGTTTGCGTGCGTTTAACGAGCGTTGTTGTCATGATGGGGCACCTCCGTAAAGAGGTACCATGTTACCTAGGTAACACTCAATTTTCAAGCACCAGTTTCAAGCCGCGAGTGACCGCCAAACTGCCGTGCATGTTGGAAAAAGGCGATCTCTTCGAGGGATTCACGATTTGGCAAACGGCCGGCGGCCGAATTCAATCGTCCATCACTTTGCCGCGTGCCTTCTTGATCGCACTGCGACGGCCCTTGGCATCCAATCGTTTTTGTTTCACAGTCTTGCCGAGCCTGGTCGGTATACGCGGTTTGCGCTTTTTCATCGATGCGCGCAGGAAATCGGCGAGTCTTTGCAGCGCGTCCTGCCGGTTGCGCTCCTGGCTGCGGTATTGCTGGGATTTGATAACCAGGACCCCCTCCGCATTGATGCGCCGATCATTCGTTGCGAGCAATTTCGATTTCAGAGTGCGGGACAGCGCCGTGCTGTTGCGAATATCGAAGCGCAGATGAATAGCGGTCGCGACCTTGTTGACGTTTTGGCCACCGGCACCCTGAGCACGCACCGCGGTCATGTCAATTTCCGACATCGGGATGGTGAGCTGAGCTGATATATCGAGAACGTCCACGACGCTCTCATTGTACCGCGAGAATCCCGCGCGGCGCTCAAAACACGAATATGTGAAAATGCGCCCATCGCTTCTGGATTCGCAGGACTATGCCCTTTCGTAAGCTCACGCTTCTCGTCACCTGTCAGCTCATTTCGGCGACGGGCTCGATTGTAATGGTGCGCGAGGATCCGTTGTTGCATCGAAGGGCCGCGGCGGTCCGCGGGTGACACGAAATGAACGCCACGAAGCAGTCGCGCAAACGGCATAAGGACGCAGCCGGATTTGGCATCCGATACCGGGGGCAGAGGGCTGCGTCATCAGTAAGGGAGACATTCGCGTGAAGCGGCTTTACGACGACAACCTCTACCGGTTTGATATACCGCAGCCGAGCTATTGGGAGGCAACAGCATCAGGTATCGATGTACCCGCCACTCCACTGCAAGCCGCTGAGTCGTGCGACGTCGCAATCATCGGCGGTGGCTACACGGGCCTTTCTGCGGCGCTGCACCTGGCAAGGGATTACAGCATCGATGTGCGCGTGCTCGAAGCGGGCCATATTGGCTGGGGTGCGTCGGGCCGCAACGGCGGATTCTGTTGTGTCGGCGGGTCTGGCGTACACCGCAAGGACCTGATCAAGCTGCGGGGCGAGGGCAATGCCAGGGATTTTTATCGGTCGCAGGTCGACGCGGTTGAGCTCGTGCGCCAACTCGCAAACGACGAGGGCATCGAGTACCAGGCCTTCGGCGAAGCGGAGTTGGAGGTCGCCCATACTCCCAGGGCGTTTGAGCGACTGCAGGAGGATCATGAGATCCTGTCCAAGACGCTCGGCCTGCAATCGGAGATTGTGAGCGCAGGCGAGTTTCGCGAGCGATTTTTCGATTCCACGGAGCAGTTCGGCGCACTGGTGCAACGCCCCGGGTTCGGCCTGCATCCGCTGCGATACTGTCGTGGCCTGGCGAATGCGGCGACTCGTCGCGGCGCCGTGTTGCACGATCGCAGTGAGGTACTGGAGTGGAGCAAGACGGACGCCGGGGCGCATCGACTCCTGACTTCCGGCGGCAGCATGACGGCGCGGCGCGTTCTTTTTGCCACGAACGGATTCATGCCGGAACGGCTGAATCCGGAGTTCTACGGCCGGACGATACCGGTAATTAGCGCGATTATCGTCACCCGCCCGTTGACGGATGACGAAAAGAATGCCCATTACTGGCGCACAGAACATCCGGCCATCAACTCGAGGAACATACTCAATTACTTCAGGCTACTCCCTGACAATCGCTTTCTGTTCGGTGGGCGAGGCCACAGCACCGGGCATGCCAGCGGCGAGCGACAAATGGCCGCTGAACTCGCAGCAACGCTGCGTCGTTTCTGGCCCGCTTGGTCAGGGGTCGAGATCGATTTTAGCTGGCATGGTCTGATCTGCTACACGCGCACGCTGACTCCATGCATCGGCCACTTGGATGACGATCCGAGCGTGTATTTCGGATTCGGCTATCACGGCAACGGCGTCAGTGCCGGGACCTGGACGGGCAAGCAACTGGCAGACTGGGTGGGTAGCGGCCAGCCACCGGCACTTCCCGAGATTGTGAAAGGCCTCGGGCAGAAGTTTC
This sequence comes from Woeseiaceae bacterium, assembly GCA_013043165.1. GTDB lineage: Bacteria > Pseudomonadota > Gammaproteobacteria > Steroidobacterales > Woeseiaceae > UBA1847. The sequence continues at coordinate 101,136 of JABDOQ010000082.1, forward strand.
CGCTGGCGAGCATGCGCTTGAGATACCTGCAGCTGGGGCTCGCGCTGTCGGGATGGCTGGATCGCCGGGCGTAGGGCCTGTTGTTACCTAGAAGTTATAGATGAAGGCAATGGAGACAACCGGCCAGGCTTTGAAGTCGCTCATTTCGTCCTCAAGTTCAAGGCGTTCGGCTTCGAGCGCGTCCTGAAAAACCTGCTGGCCCGCCGCGAATCCATCGGCCTGCAAACTGACTGTCGGTTCACCCTGCCAGAGTACGCCGAAGTCGAAGTTCAGACCGACCTTGCCCAGGACTTCGAAGTCGTAGCCGACACCAAGATAGGGCGCAGTACTGGCGAATGACGTCAAGCTTTGCAGGGAACCAACATCAGCAGGGCTGAAGGTGTTCCCGCCGATTTCGAAGTTGGCACCGGCGGTATCCTGGCTGATCATGCCAAATTCATTGTTGTTCGAAAACGCTCCGGCGGTTACGCGGAACGGGCTCAGCGGGAAACGAAAGTTTCCTGTGGCGTAATACGTGTCCAACGCGAACGTGGCGTCATAATTGATGCCAGCCTGCGAGCCATCGTCGTCGTATTCGTAGCTGTTGGCGCCAACGCGTACGTCCAGCCAGGGCAATAGACTCCAGCGTCCTTCGACACCGAGTCCAAGCGTGCCGGCCTTCAGTCCAATACCAAAATCGGCACTGGCCGTACCGAACGCAGCCAGTGCGAGCGCGGCCAGCGCCACCTTCATAAATGCTGTTTTCATCGTTGTTTCAGCCCAAATCGAATTAACGGTCCCGAGCGTATACCCGCGTCTCTGACCTGACTGTGCGACGTATCACAGCTCCGAAAATTTTGCCGGTTTATGTCAAATCTCCCCAATCTGCCGGATTTTGCGGGCGGCCGCAGCGCGTTGGCAGGGGTAGCTTGAGATGGCGCAGGACGCGCGTCAGTAAAAAGGCATTCAACAAGGAGATGGAAATGCGTGAACTAACGATGAGTGAAGTTGAGTTTGTATCGGGTGGGTGCACACCGGGCAGCAGTAATACATTCGGCGGAATTCGAGATACCTACGGTTTGGGTCAGGACATTATCAATATCTATGAAGGACTCATTGAGGCGACTTCGTACGTCATCGAACGCGTCGCAAACGCTCTGTGACACGTTCAGCGCCGCGGCGGTTGCTCGTCGCGGCGCTTTTTTGCGTCGCCTGTCAGGCGGACGACTAAAATTGTCGCGATAAGCAGCATTGCCGTCGCCGCAATGCCAATACGCCACAGCGGCAGATCCGATATCGGTGGATTCCAGATTCCATGCAGGCAGCGCCAGTCGACCTGTACCAAGCCGTTGAAGGTGGCGTGTGAAATCAGCGACGGCCAAAGCGACTGCGAGTTCCAGTACTGGATTCCGAACACGACTCCCGCGACAAAGGTGAACAACCAGTGTGAGGGTGGATGAAAGATGGCAAAAACTGTCGCCGACACGGCGATCGCAACGACGGGCCCGCCGCGATGCAGCGAAGACTGGACATAGGCACGATTCGTCACTTCTTCGACAATCGGTATCATGATGACCATCACCAGAAATCCGACCATCGCCACCTTTGCTGGCGGGCACTGGAACCAGAATAACGGCCCTTCGATCGCGAACGGATCATTGTCGCGGTAAACGCCGAACGCAACTCCGGCGATCGTCATACTCCACCACAGGACTCTGATTAGCATGCCGACAGCAATGGCACGCAGAACTGTGGAAAGTGAGAGCGTTGACGGCCGAAACTGCTCCAGGAGAAACGCCTTGTCCAGGCGCAACATCGGCAACATCAGGACCAGCAAGAGCGGAAACACCACCAGGTAGGACAGGTCAGCCGCGTGGTCTTTTTGCAGGCCTTCGCGTAGCAGCTCCATCTGCAGCCACGAGCGCGCGAACAGAGCGGCTGTGGTAGCAACAATGACGGCAATTGCGTTCTTGCCAGAGGGACGACTGACTTCCATCGCAGCAATCGTAGCTGCAGCCCGGTCGGGGTCCCGTCAGCAAAACCGGGCATTGTCGGGATAAATGATTTCGGCGTCTAGAGACCTGGTATGTCCGTAATGGTCGGTTCAACCATCTTGTCCCGGCCCCATTTCAGAAATAGTGACGCGCGTGCGTCCGGGTCGATGTTTACTTTGTCCAGATCACCTTGCACATGCGGCAAAGCCATAAGGCGCTTGTCCATGACATAAAACCAAAGCCACGGGATGTAGGCCATTACGTACATACCAAAGTACCCGTTGGGCAGTGAGGGCAGATCCTCAAAATGCCGCAAGGACTGGTAGCGCCTGAGCGGATGGGCATGATGATCGGAGTGCCGTTCGAGGTGAAACATCACGAGGTTGCTCAGTATGTGATTGCTGTTCCACGAGTGATGCGGCTGGCAGCGTTCGTATCGGCCGCGGACGTCCCGCTGTCTCAACAGTCCGTAGTGCTCGACGTAGTTGGCGCTGGTCAGCTGCCAGTAGGCAAATACGTTGTGGAGAAACAGAAACGGTACGACCGACCAGCCAAATAACCACAGCAATATAGCGCTGAGGGCTGCCGTCATGGCATACGACTGCAGAATAGCGTTACTGCGGTGCCATACGGATTTGCCACGAAGCGTCAGGCGTTCTTTTTCTATTTGCCACGCCCTCCGAAACGCAGAGGGTATTTCGCGCCGAGCAAACTTGTAAATACTCTCGCCCATCCGGGAACTTGCCGGATCAGCGGGTGTGGACACGTCCCTGTGATGGCCCCGATTATGCTCAATCGAAAAGTGACCGTACGCGGGGATAGCCAGTACGACTTTGGCCAGCAGCTTCTCGATCTTCGAGTTTTTGTGGCCGAGTTCATGCCCGGTGTTTATTGCGAGGCCCGATGTCAGCCCGGCAGTGATCGCGATTAGTACGAAAGCCCACCAGCTGACCGACGCAGACGTGGCGTACCAGACACATCCGACAAGCGCAATAAGATGCAGCGGCACCACGGCATATGTCAGCCAGCGATAGTACCGGTCCTGATCGAGCTGCATGACAATTTCTTCGGGTGGGTTGTTGCGGTCTTCGCCGATCGCCCAATCGAGCAACGGTGCAATAATGTAGCTCGTTGCGAACGGCAGCAAAAACCACAGTTCGTTGCCTGTCTTGAAATGCAGCCAGATCGCCAGAAACGGCTGCAGCGGGTATACGACTGACAGCAGCCAAAGCCAGCGTTTGCGATCAACGTAATGTAACTCGCCGTCAGGTAATACTGCGGTGTAGCCTTTCATTTCCGCTCCAGCTCACTGTCTCGCGATCAGAGGCGATTATCGCCCAGGCGCCGATCGTCGTCCATTTATACATAATGACATTGCGGCAGCGAATGCCGGATGAGTAGCGAAGCTCGATAACAAACTAATAAGGCATTGGTTGACATTTTGTTCTATATTGAGTGGAAGCTGTATATCCCGGTCTGCAGTTGCCGATTGGCCGTAGACGATAACTAACAAATAGAAACAGCAGGGGGGCACAGGTATCAGCACTGTCATATCAGACGCGCGTGCCGACAATGACCGGCGTAACTTCAACTGGCGAACCGTTGTTTACGGATTTGCCCTGTCCCGACGCCATGCTCACAGGCGCGAGAGCGACAACGAAGTAATATTTCTCGACCGGCATCATCCCTGGTTGTTCTTCCTCGCGGTCAGCACCATGCTTCTCTCCTCTGCCGATGCGTTCCTGACATTGCTGCTGATCGAGAAGGGAATGGTCGAGGCGAACCCCGTCATGCAGGCTGCGATGACTCAGGGCACCGGGTTCTTTATCGGCGCCAAGCTTTCGTTGACGGCATTGGGCATTTTTTCGCTCGTGTATCTTGCCAAATCGCATTTCCTGAACCGATTCAGGACCGGCCTGTTCCTTACGGTTTTTTTCAGCGCCTACGCCTGCCTGGTGTGCTACGAACTGGTCAACCTCTTCCGCCTGATGTGACCCGGGGAATTCAATTCCCTACGGAGGATGCTTGGGATAAACTACGGTCCCTTCGCAATCAGCACTTTCAGCCCCTCTTGACCATTGCGCCCAAATGCAGCGTAATCCCTTAAATTATGAGTAATTCCCTAAAGGAACAGCTGGCGTCGTCACCGTTGTTTGGTGGTAATGCGAGTGCCGTCGAGAGGCTCTATGAGCAATACCTCGAGAATCCGGATGCCGTAGCCGGCGGCTGGCGGGAGTATTTCGAGGCGATGGGTGACCCGGATACCGAGGTTGTCCACTCGGCGATTCGCGATGAGCTGCTGGCCGAGGCCCGGCACGGACGTAAAGCCGGACGCATATCGGCACGGCAGACCGGTAAAGCCGCGCCCTCGGGTGAAAAACAGGCGGCGGTATCGCGTCTGATCCAGGTTTACAGCCTGCGTGGCCACCAGATCGCCGATATCGATCCGCTGGGATTGATGGAACGGCGCGTGCCCGGCGTACTCAAGCCCGACTACCTCGGATTGACCGAGGCGGATATGGACACCGAGTTTTTCACAGGTGGCCTGGCCGGCACCGGCGATGAGCGCATGCAGCTGCGCGAAATCCTCGCGCTACTGAAAAGAATCTACTGCGGCAAGATCGGCGCGGAAGTAGCGCACATATCGCGGGCGCGGGAACGATTGTGGCTTCGCAAGCGCTTCGAGCAGGGCATGGCGTCGGATACGCTGACCGACGAGGAGCGACTCTGGATCCTCGAACACCTGACCAGTGCGGAGGGTATCGAGCGCTACCTGCATACCCGCTACGTCGGCCAGAAGCGATTCTCACTCGAGGGCGGCGAGAGCCTCATCCCGTTGCTCGACGATCTCATTCAGCAAGGCGGTGCGTCGGGTATTCGGGAAATCGTCATTGGCATGGCGCATCGCGGCCGGATCAACGTGCTCGTCAATATTCTGGGCAAGTCGCCCGAGGAGCTGTTCGAGGAATTTGAGGGCAAGCACGATCCGGAGGAGCAAAAGGGCTCCGGCGACGTCAAGTATCACAAGGGATTTTCGGCCGACATGAAAACGCCCGGCGGCAACGTGCATATTGCGCTGGCATTCAATCCGTCGCACCTGGAAATCGTCAATCCCGTGGTTGAAGGCTCGGTGCGGGCACGGCAGCAGCGACGTGGTGATACGGAGCGGCAGGAGGTACTGCCGGTGTTGATCCACGGCGACGCCGCGTTTGCCGGCCAGGGCGTCGTCCCGGAAACCTTTCAAATGTCGCAAACCAACGGCTTCCGCACCGGCGGTACCGTGCACATCGTCATCAACAACCAGATAGGATTCACAACCAGTCGCCCGTCGGATGCCCGCTCGACTGAATATTGCAGCGATGTCGCAAAGATGATCGAAGCACCGATCTTCCATGTTAACGGCGACGATCCCGAGGCCGTAATATTCGTGACGCGGCTTGCTCTGCAGTATCGCGAGAAGTTCAAGAAAGACGTTGTCATCGACCTGGTCTGTTACCGGCGGCATGGACACAATGAAGCGGACGAGCCGGCAGCGACACAACCGATCATGTACGGTCGAATTCGAGAGCACAAGACAACCCGCGAGCTTTATGCGAACCGACTGACGGAGCACAAGATCACTACGGCGACGACGGCAACGGAGTTGCAGGACAATTATCGCGATCGTCTTGATCGTGGTGAGCCGGTGCCTAAGTCGTCGCTCGGCATGATTGGTGATGCGTATACGGTCGACTGGACGCCTTACCTGAAAACCGAATGGGATGACGTTGCCGACACTACGGTCAGCCCTAAAACCGTCGCCCATCTCGGCAAGGCAATTACCGCAATTCCACCCGACCTGCGTCCGCACGGCCGCGTGCAGCGCATCATGGACGATCGTGTCAGGATGGCCAGCGGCGAAATGGATATGGATTGGGGCTTTGCCGAGACGATGGCCTACGCCTCACTGCTACTCGATGGTCACAATATTCGCTTGGTGGGGCAGGACAGCGGTCGAGGAACGTTTTTTCACCGCCACGCGGTACTGCACAACCAGCTGAACAATCGGGAATACGTTCCGTTAGCGCACGTGGTCGACAGGCCGGACGCATTTCGTGTAATCGATTCGCTGTTGTCGGAAGAAGCCGTGCTGGGATTCGAGTATGGCTACGCGAGCACAGAGCCAAACACGCTGGTCATCTGGGAAGGCCAGTTTGGCGACTTCGTCAATGGTGCGCAGGTCGTAATCGATCAATTCATAAGCTCCGGCGAGGCAAAATGGGGGCGATTATGCGGGCTGACGATGTTCCTGCCGCACGGATACGAAGGACAGGGACCCGAGCACTCGTCGGCGAGACTGGAGCGCTTCCTGCAGCTGTGTGCCGAACACAATATCCAGGTTTGTGTGCCGTCGACGCCGGCACAGATGTTTCACATGATCAGGCGCCAGCAGGTACGCTTGTTCCGCAAGCCGCTGATTGTGATGACGCCGAAAAGCCTGCTGCGCCACAAAATGTCCGTTTCATCGTTGACTGAATTGTCGAGCGGACACTTCGAGCTGGTCATTCCCGAAATAGAAGCGATTGCGACCAAAAAGACGCGACGCCTGGTCTTTTGCAGCGGCAAGGTGTATTTCGACTTGCTGGAGGCGCGCGAATCACACGGTATCACTGATATTGCAATCATTCGGATAGAACAGCTATACCCGTTTCCGATCACTGAATATGCAGAACTGCTCGGGGAGTACCAGCATGTCAAGGAGATCATCTGGTGCCAGGAAGAGCCACTCAATCAGGGTGCGTGGTACCAGATCAAGCATCGCCTTCAGGAACCGCTGAAGAAGAATCAGCAGCTCTATTACGCGGGCAGGCCCGGTGCCGCGGCGCCGGCTTCGGGCATATTCAAAGTTCACTTGCAGCAACAGCAGGCACTGGTTGAAGCCGCGCTCGACATAAAAAGTGAGGCGAGCAAGGTGGTCAAGCCTCAGAAAACCAAACGGAAGACAACATGACGATTGAGATCAAGGTGCCCGCGTTGCCGGAATCAGTGACGGACGCTACGCTGGTTGGCTGGCATAAGAAAGTGGGCGACTCCGTTGCCCGCGACGAGAACCTGGTCGACCTCGAGACCGACAAGGTCGTTCTCGAAGTTCCCGCCCCCGCGTCCGGAACTATCACGAAGATTGTCGCCAAAGACGGTGCCACCGTCGAAGCGGGCGATCTGCTCGCCGTACTGGAGGAGGGCGAGGCGGTTGTTGCAGAAACGCCGGCCGAGGAAAAAACCGAAGAGCAACCAGCCGAGTCGAAGACGAAGGAGGCCAAGGGTCCCGTCAAGACCAGCCCGGCCGTGCGTCGACTGCTCGACGAACATGATCTCGATGCGACGATGGTGACGGGAACCGGAAAAGACGGGCGCCTGACGAAAGCTGATGTCATGGCTTTTCTCAAAGCGGACGACAGCGACAATGTTACGCCGGGAGATCCGACGCCGGCCGCGGTTGACGACAGTGTCACCACAGGACTGGCAAGAAACGAACAACGCGTGCCGATGACACGCTTGCGGGCCCGCATCGCCGAGCGGTTGATTGAAGCACAGCAGACGGCTGCGATGCTGACGACGTTCAACGAGGTCGATCTGACGGAAGTCATGGCTTTGCGCAGTCGCTATCGTGACAGGTTCGAGGAAAAGCACGGCGTGCGACTGGGTTTCATGTCCTTCTTTACCATGGCGTCAGTCGCGGCACTCAAGAAGTTTCCGGTAGTCAATGCCTCCGTCGAAGGCAGCGATATCGTGTATCACAATTACTACGATGTCGGCATCGCTGTCTCAAGCGAGCGCGGCCTGATGGTGCCCGTGATTCGCGACGTTGACCAAATGAGCTTTGCCGAGTTCGAGGCCGCGTTGAATTCCGTGGCGAAGAAGGCGCAGGACGGAACGATCAGCATGGAAGACCTGACGGGCGGCACGTTTACGATCACCAACGGCGGGATTTTCGGTTCCATGATGTCCACACCGATCCTCAATCAGCCGCAGAGCGCTATTCTCGGCATGCATAACATCCAGCAACGACCGATGGTCGTCGATGGAGAAATCGTTGCTCGCCCGATGATGTACCTGGCCGTGACGTACGACCATCGCATAATTGATGGCAAAGAGGCGGTGCAATTTCTTGTCGCAATCAAAGAGCAGTTGGAGGACCCGAGTCGCCTGTTGTTACAGGTCTGAAGGGTTCTGACGAACAGGATCAACAAAACAGATGAGCAGAAGTTTTGACGTCGTAGTTATTGGTGGCGGCCCGGCAGGTTATATTGCGGCGATCAGGGCGGCGCAGCACGGTCTGACGGCAGCGTGTATCGATGAGTGGGAGAACAGGGATGGCAAGAACGCCTTCGGCGGCACCTGTCTCAACGCCGGATGTATTCCATCCAAAGCGCTGCTCGAATCCACAGAGCTGTATCATCGCGCACAGCACGAGTTCAAGAAGCATGGCATCCAGACCGGCGACGTCGCGATGGACATCGCCGCGATGCAGAAGCGCCGTGCGAGCATCGTTCGGCAGTTGACGGGTGGCATAGCCGGCTTGTTCAAAGCCAACAAGGTCGAAGGTCTGGTCGGGCATGGCAAGCTGCTCGCCGGGAAGAAAGTCGAGTTCACCCCTGTATCGGGCGACGTTGAGGTGATCGAGGCGAAGCATGTCGTGCTTGCATCGGGATCATCGCCGATCGATCTCGGTATCGCACCATTCGATGGTGACAAGATCATCGACTCCTGGGACGCCCTGGAACTGGAAGCCGTCCCGCCGCGGCTTGGTGTTGTCGGTGCCGGCGTGATCGGGCTCGAGCTTGGCAGCGTTTGGGCGAGACTGGGGTCGAAGGTCACGATACTGGAAGCGATGGATGATTTTTTGTTCATGGCCGATCGAGATGTTGCCAAAGTCGCCGCGCAGGACTTCAAGAAGCAGGGTCTCGACATCAAGCTCGGTGCAAAAGTGGCCAAGGGAACGGCGGGCAAGAAGAGTGTCAAGGTGGAATACGCCGACAAGGACGGCGCGCAGTCTATCGAAGTCGACAAACTGATTGTTGCAGTCGGGCGTCGACCTCACACGGAAAACCTGTTCGCGGACGACGCAGGCATTCAACTGGATGAACGCGGCTTTGTTGTCGTTGACGATGAGTGCCGCACGCGTGTGAAAGGCGTTTTTGCCGTAGGCGACTGCGTGCGCGGACCCATGCTCGCTCACAAGGGCTCTGAAGAGGGGGTGATGGCGGCCGACCTGATCGCGGGTGAGGTCGCGGAAATGAACTACGACGTGATTCCGTCGGTGTTGTATACGAGCCCGGAAATTGCCTGGACCGGCAAGACCGAAGCAGAAGTGAAGGACAGCGGGCGGCCCTACAAAACGGGCTCGTTTCCGTTCATGGCCAGCGGCCGTGCGAAGGCGATGGAGCAGACTTCAGGCATGGTCAAGATCATTTCGTCAAAGGAAGACGATGAGATCCTCGGTGTTCACATCGTCGGGCCTATGGCCGGCGAGTTGATCGCCGAAGCGGTACTTGCACTCGAGTTCTCAGCCAGTACCGAAGATTTACAGCGCACTATTCATGCACATCCCAGCCTGGCCGAGGCCGTGCACGAGGCGGCCCTGGCCGTGGACAATCGCGCTCTGAATTTCCCAAACAAATAACCGTTATCAAAACGTTCCGCCAGCAGGAGCGGCCAGTGGCCGCGAAGCGAAGCGGCAGCCGCCAGGCTGCTTTAAGTGACGGTCATTCCCAGAAATCGGCGTTCTTGATGCCCAGTTCCTTTGGATTGAAGGTGTACTCAGATACGCCGGCATTGCGCTGCTTTTCGTAGTCCTTGAGCGCTTTTAATGCCGGGCTGCCCATCAGGAACAGGATCAATATGCCGACGATATTCAGCCACGCCATGATGCCGACACCGACGTCCCCGAGCGCCCAGGCCAGGTCCGCGGAGCGAATCGTCCCGTAGAACACCGATGCCATCAGCGCGAGCTTCAAAATGACAAGTTCGCCCGGAAAGCGGATCGTGCGCCGGATGTAAGCGACGTTGGTCTCCGCAATGTAGTAGTACGCCAGCAACGTCGTGAAGGCGAAAAAGAACAGCGCCACCGCGACAAAGGTCTTGCCGAAACCGCCGAGGACGCTTTCAAGCGCATACTGCGTAAAAGCCGGGCTGTTTGCCTGGATTTCGGTTCCCAGCATGCCGCCGCTGACTACGACATCGAGGTCCGTTACGTAGTACTGGTTGGTGATTAGAATCATGAACGCCGTTGCCGAACAGACAAACAGCGTGTCGACATAGACAGAGAATGCCTGCACGAGGCCCTGCTGCGCCGGATGCTGAACTTCGGAGGCCGCTGCTGCATGTGGGCCGGTTCCCTGGCCCGCCTCGTTCGAATAAACGCCGCGTTTTACGCCCCAACCGATGGCGGCACCGACGCCGGCCATCGGCGTGAATGCATCCTTGAATATCAGCGCGACGATATCGGGTAATTCGCCGATATGAAGGCCGATGATCCCGATCGCCATTACGATGTAGCCGAGCGCCATGAAAGGCACCACGATCTGCGTGAAATGGGCGATTCGCTTGACGCCGCCGAAGATGATGAAGCCGAGCACGGAGACGACGATGACGGCAGTCGCGATCTTCGTTGCGCTGACGTTGTCGCCAAAGAAATTGAGTATGGTCTCACCGCCAAATGCCAGCTCCGCGGCATTGCCAATGCTGTTCGACTGCACGCCGGGAAGCAGGAGACCGGTCGCAACGATCGTCGTAATGGCGAAAATCCATGCATACCATTTCTGGCCCATCGCTTTCTCGATGTAGTAGGCTGGCCCGCCGCGATATTGCCCTTCGTCATCTTCCTTGTAGATCTGGCCGAGCGCTGACTCAATGTAGGCCGTGGAGGCGCCGAGAAAGGCGACGACCCACATCCAGAAAACGGCGCCCGGCCCACCGAAGCCGATCGCAGCGGCGACTCCGGCAATATTGCCTGTGCCGACGCGCCCCGATAGCGATACCGAGAGGGCCTGGAACGATGAGATGCCGCGATCGGATTCCTTGCTCGCAAATAGCAGACGAATCATTTCCTTGAACAGGCGTACCTGTACGAAACGCGTGAGTATCGAAAAGAACAGCCCCGCGCCAAGGCACAGGAAGATCAGGGCATTACTCCAGATGATCCCGTTAAGCCAGTCGACGATCTCTTGCATGCCGTTCCCCTTATTATTATTCGCTGCCGGCGCAGTGGATAGTAACCGAATTCAGGATATTGTGGGCGTCTGCAAATTACCGAGTGGCGCAATGACTTGGTGGGGTTGGATGATTCTCGGCGCGGTACTACCGGGTGCAGAACTTATCGCAATCGATGCGCAGTTCTACCTGTTGTTCCTGGGCATTTCTGCGGCGCTCGTCACCGATATCGTCAAAGGCAGACCGCGCGCGACAGGCGCTACGCAGCCGCCAGAATGACGCAAACTTAGCCCTAAAGAGCGGGGGTCTCGTCGAGGTCGAGCTCGGCTTCGGCGCTGGCGCTCGAAGGTAGTTTCGCCATTGCCTCTCGCAGCATGTCGACGTGCTCCATTTCCTCGTCGCGAAGCTCTGTGAAAAGTTCCCGGACGTCCGGATCGGTGATGCCGGGCAAGGCCATGTCGTAAAAGTCGTACGCCTTTTTCTCAGCGGCGAGCCCGATTTCGAACGCTTGAACGGTGGACATGCCGCGGCGCGGCGCCCCCATGTCCGGGGCCTCGACGTCGAACAGGTCGTCCAGTGTCAGCCGTGCAGGCGCATCACCGAACAGAGCCTTGCGCCGGGCCTCTATTTCCTGGCCATGCTTGGCCTCATTCTCGACCATGGTGGAGAAAAAGGCTCCAGCATCGTAACCGCCGCTGCGACCGAGCTGGGAGGCAAACATCTGGTAGCGGTGGCACGCCTCCATCTCGATCAGTTTCGCGAGGTCTAGGGCGTCCATCAGGCTGAGTTTTGACAGGTCAAGACGGGTGGACATTGAATCGGCTCCTGGTTTGGGGTTGACGGCCCGAAGCGGCACGTCGGATGCGCCTCAAGCGATCGGCAAAAGCCGAGTTCCGTCCGGGGGCTGTGATGATAACACCGCCGGGCGGATTCGAGCCAGATTACGGCAGCGTTCCATTTTCCGTTCGCCTATCTGTCGGATCACATCAGCCGCTTCGCCGCACCGACACGACGTTGGGTATCTGCTCCAGCCGCGTGATAGCCGTACTTAGCGTCGGAAGATCGCTGATCTCGATGCTGATAGCCATGACGACCTGCATCGATTTCTTGTCGGTGTGGCTCTTCAGGTCGATGACGTTAGCATGGTCGTCGGCGAGCACCGACGTTATGTCCCGGATCAGTCCGCTGCGATCAAACGCATGCAGCGTGAGGTCGACGGGATACACACCGGCATCCTGCTTTCCCCAGGCGATCTCGACGATGCGTTCGGGATAGCGGCGATTCAGGCCCAGAAAATTTCCACAGTCCTGGCGGTGGATGCTGACACCGCGGCCCTGGGTGATGTAGCCGACGATTGGCTCGGGGGGAACGGGGCGGCAGCAACGCGCGAAGTTGCACATCAGGTCACCAATGCCACTGACCGCGACGGATTCCGGTTGGCTGCCTTTCTGCCTCGCAGGTCTCCGCGCTCGGATGCGGCCTGGCATTTCTGTTCCGCGCAGGTTTTGCAGTGCGGTCGCGATAGAGGCAGACGTCAGATCACCGGCACCCAGCGCAACGCAAAGCGATTCGGTGTCCTTCAGTTTCAGCTGTTTCGCGATACGATCTGTGGCCATGTCCTTGACGCCGAGGCGCGCCAGCTCTCGATCGAGAACTTCGCGGCCCTGACGCTGGTGCTGGTCGCGGTCCTGCTGGCGAAACCAGTTTCGGACCTTGGCGCGTGCCCGAGCACCGGCCAGGTAGCCGAGCTTCGGGCTGAGCCAATCTCGGCTTGGCCTGGGCTGGCTCCCCGTAATGATTTCGACCTGATCGCCGTTTTCAATGTGGTAGGTGAGCGGCACAATCCTGCCGTTGACCTTGGCGCCTCGGCAGCGGTGACCGACTTGCGTATGCACGTGATAGGCAAAGTCCAGCGGTGTGGCCCGCGCGGGCAGTTCAACGACGTCTCCCTTGGGACTCACGGCATAAACACGGTCCTCGAAGAAATCGTCGCGAATCTGATCGAGCAGGTCGGCACCGTCGTCCGTGGGCTCGAGCAGCTGCCGCAGGAACTGGATTTTCTGGTCGAAAGCCGCCGGTGCTCCGCCACCTTCCTTATAGCGCCAGTGTGCCGCAACGCCGAGTTCGGCATGGCGATGCATATCGTGTGAGCGAATCTGTACTTCGAGGGTTTTTCCCGCGGGGCCGAGGACTGCCGTATGCAGCGACTGGTAGTTGTTTTCTTTCGGGTTGGCGATGTAGTCGTCAAACTCACCCGGAATATACGACCAGAGGTTATGTACTACACCCAGCGCCGCGTAACAGGCGCCGATGTCGTTTACCAGGATACGCACGGCGCGAATGTCGTACAGCGACTCCATACCGCGGTCCTTGCGCTGCATCTTTCGCCATATGGAATAGATGTGTTTCGGGCGCCCGGAAATCGTGGCTTCGATTCCTTGCTCGCTGAGTTCCCGCCTCAGCGTCGTCTGCACTTCGTCCAGGTAGCCTTCACGTTCGGTGCGCTTTTCTTTGAGAGCGCGCGCAATTTCGAGGTAAGTGTCGGGATCGAGGTAGCGGAAGGCAAGGTCCTCGAGCTCCCATTTGAGCTGCCAGACACCGAGCCGGTTGGCGAGCGAGGCATAGATTTCGCGCGCTTCGAGTGCCAGTGCCTGCTGGGTTTCTCGCGCTGCTGTTTTTGCCTGGCGGAGCCGAAACAGCTGTTCGGCAATTCGGACGAGCACCAGGCGAACGTCGGACACGACCGCAAGCAACATTTTACGCAGTGCCTCCGACTGCTGCACAGCCAGGGCCTCACCCGGCTGCCAGTCATCAGGCAGCGAGAACTGATTCAGTTGTTCCAAACCTATAATCAATCGAGATATATCACTTAATGGTTTGTTTTGTATAGATTTACTACTGAGCAGTTTCTCTCGATAAAGCGGATAAACATGCACGGCTGCGAGCAGGTCTTGCGGTAGCCCAAGCGGAGCAACGATCGCGGCAATTTGACGCCCCTCGTCGATGGCGCTCTGCAAGCGGTGTTGTTCGGGCAAGCTACCGAGAAAGCTTTGCACTGCGCCAACGACATTATCCGCATCATTGCTTGCGTTAAGATTTTCGAGGTCTGTCGCGGCCATTCGCAGGGAGTCTCAGGTGTGCCTGTCGCTGGAATACCCGTTATCATACGCGCAGTTTCGTTGTGCACGAAAAGCAGGCCAGCATGGCAGGACACAGTAAGTGGGCGAATATCCAGCACCGCAAGGGCGCGCAGGATAAGAAGCGCGGCAAGTTGTTCACGAAGTTGATTCGTGAGATCACGATCGCCGCGAAGATGGGCGGCAGCGATCTGGACGCCAATCCGCGCCTGCGCCTCGCCGTCGACAAAGCCAAAGCGCAGAGCATGCCGAAGGACAATATCGAACGTGCCATCAAGCGCGGCGCCGGCGAAACCGAGGGCGCTGATTACCTGGAGATCAGCTACGAAGGCTACGGGCCGGGAGGCACGGCGGTTATGGTTCATTGCCTGACGGACAACAAGAATCGGACGGTCGCCGACGTTCGCCACGCTTTTACCAAGTTCGGCGGCAACCTGGGTGCGGACGGATCGGTCAATTATCTCTTCAACCAGGTCGGGCAACTGTTGTTCCCCACCGGCAGTGACGAAGAGGCCGTCATGGAGGCAGCGATTGAAGCGGGCGCCGAGGATGTCGTAGTCGATGCGGATGGATCCATCGAGGTTCTGACTGAGCCCGGCGAATTCGAGAAAGTTCGCGACCTCGTGCGCAAGGCGGGACTCAAGCCGGAGAGCGCCGAGGTAACCATGCGCGCCTCGACCAACGCCACGCTCGAGCTGAAGGAGGCCGGATCAATGGTAAAGATGCTCGAGATGCTCGAGGATCTCGACGACGTGCAGGATGTTTATAGCAACGCCGACATCAGTGAAGATGTCCTGGCGCAGCTCGAAGACGGCAGTTGACCGACAGTCGGCGCATTCTCGGCATCGACCCGGGTTCACGCCTGACCGGCTTTGGCGTGCTCGACTTTCAGGGTGACACGCCGGCCTACGTGGCCAGCGGCACAGTCAAGAGCGCGGATGGTGCATTTGCGGATCGACTCCGGCAAATATTCGATTCGGTCGGCGGGATCGTGCAGGAATTCCAGCCGGATATCGTCGTGTTCGAGAGCGTGTTTATGCACAAAAACGCGGGCAGCGCCCTGAAACTCGGTCACGCGCGTTCGGCGGCAATATGCGCGACGTTCGCGCACAAGCTCGAGGTATTCGAATATGCGCCTCGCGAGATCAAACAAGCCGTTGTCGGCACGGGTGCGGCGACCAAGGAGCAGGTCCAGCACATGGTCGTGTCGATCCTGAAGCTCGGCGGCACACCTGCGCCAGATGCTGCCGACGCGCTTGCGGCGGCGCTGTGCCACGGCAACCAGCGGCGCATGCGCGCGCGGCTCGGCAGCCGCAGCGTGACTGTGGGTCGACGATGATCGGATCATTGCGCGGACGTTTGCTCTCGAAACAGGCGCCGCGAATCGTCATCGATTGCAATGGTGTCGGCTACGAGGTCGAGACGCCGATGTCTACATTTCTCGATTTGCCCGCAGCCGGCACTGAGTTGTTTCTGCATACGCATTTGCTGGTGCGCGAGGACGCTCAGATCCTCTACGGGTTTGCCACCGAAGACGAGCGCCTGCTGTTCCGAACGCTCCTCAAGGTCAATCGGGTCGGTGCAAAAATGGCGCTGGGCGTTTTGTCAGCGATGACCGCCGGCGACTTCCGGCGTTGTGTCGAGTTCGAAGACACGACGACGCTCTCTAAAATTCCCGGTGTCGGCAAGAAGACGGCAGAGAGATTGATCATCGAGATGCGCGATCGTATCGACAAGGTCGCGCCCATGGCGGCAGGTGCTGCGCCGCCAGGCGCCGGGGCCAGTGCACGTAGCGAGGCATTTGATGCATTGGTCTCGCTCGGCTACAAGCCGAACGAAGTCAACAAGCTGATTGCTAAACTGGATACGGACAAAATGTCAGCCGAGAGCATCATTCGGCAGGCTCTGAAACAGGCGGCGCACTAGATGTCGGGAATTGAGCAAGATCGACTGACCAGCGCCGAGCCGGCGCCCGAGGACAAGGCGTTTGATCGGGCGATACGACCGAAGTCGCTGAATGATTACGGTGGGCAGCCCGGCGTGAAGCAACAAATGGAGGTCTTTATCGAGGCCGCCAGGCGGCGCAGCGAGGCGCTGGATCACGTCCTGATCTTCGGACCACCCGGGCTGGGCAAGACGACTTTGGCGCACATCGTCGCCAATGAGATGGGCGTAAACCTGCGGCACACGTCGGGCCCGGTCCTGGAGCGGCAGGGGGATCTCGCGGCGCTGCTGACCAATCTCGAACCGAACGACGTGCTTTTCATCGATGAAATTCACCGCCTGAGCCCGGTAGTCGAGGAAGTGTTGTATCCGGCGATGGAGGATTTTCAGCTCGATATCATGATTGGCGAGGGACCGGCCGCGCGCTCGATCAAGCTCGACGTGCCGCCCTTCACCCTGGTCGGCGCGACCACGCGGGCCGGGTTGCTGACGTCTCCACTGCGCGATCGCTTCGGCATCGTACAGCGTCTCGAGTTCTATTCGAGTCGCGACCTCGAATCCATCGTTAATCGATCGGCCCGCATATTGGATCTTCCCATTGAAGAAGAAGGCGCCACGGCGATCGCCACGCGCTCACGGGGCACGCCGCGTATTGCCAATCGGCTGCTGCGCAGGGTACGAGACTTTGCAGAAGTGGAGGGCGACGGCGTCGTGACAGGCAAGGTCGCGGAAGGTGCAATGGATGTTCTGCAGGTCGATCCGCACGGTTTTGACGCGATGGATCGGCGCCTGCTGCTGACCATTATCGAGAAATTCGACGGTGGCCCGGTTGGCATCGAGAGCCTGGCGGCGGCCATCGGTGAGGAGCGCGGTAATATTGAAGATGTCGTTGAGCCCTTCCTGATCCAGCAGGGATTCATGATGCGGACCGCACGCGGCAGGGTAGCGACCAGGAATGCCTACCTGCACTTCGGACTCACGCCACCGGCGACTTCAGCGAATCAGGAGTTACCGTTTGACCGAAGCTGACGCGAAACCCTTCCAGTGGCCGGTGCGCGTTTACTACGAGGATACGGATGCTCAGGGCGTTGTTTACTATGCCAACTATTTTCGATTCCTCGAGCGCGCTCGCACCGAATGGTTGCGATCGCTCGGCGTTGACATGGTGGCGCTAATGCACGACGAGCGCCGCATTTTTGTTGTTGCCGAAGTGCAGGCGCGCTTTCTTGCGCCCGCGCGGCTCAGTGACCAGTTGATCGTGACCGCGCGGCTCAAGAAGCTGACGAGAGTGTCATTCGACATCGAACAGAATATCTATCGTGACAGCGTCGATGGCGAAATACTTATTGCATCCAATGTTAAAGCCGCGTATCTGGACGCTGATACGATGCGGCCGAAACGAATTCCACTTTCCTTATTCGGGGAACAGACAACATGACTGGAGATATGTCCGTAATCGGACTTTTGCTGGAAGCGAGCCTACCGGTGCAGGTCGTGATACTGCTGCTGGTCATTGCGTCGCTCGTGTCCTGGACCATTATTTTCACCAAGCGCCGACTGTTGCGGCGGACGACGCATGCCTCGGACGAGTTCGAGGCGGCGTTCTGGTCGGGCGGTGACATGAATACGCTCTATAGCAGCGCGACGCGAGCCAAAGGCGGCAGTGTCGGCATGTCGAGCATCTTCGAGGCCGGTTTCCGGGAATTCAATCGCGCGCTGCAGGCTGGCGGCAGCAGCACCGACAAGATCATCGAAGAATGCCGGCGCGCCATGCGCGTCGCCCAGATGCGCGAAGTTGATCGCCTCGAGCAAAGCCTCGCGACGCTCGCGACTATCGGCTCGACGAGCCCCTACGTCGGCCTGTTCGGCACGGTGTGGGGCATCATGGTTGCCTTCATCGAGATCGGCAACCAGCAGACGGCAACGCTGGCCGTCGTTGCGCCGCCGATCGCCGAGGCGCTGATCGCCACGGCCATGGGCCTGTTTGCTGCGATCCCGGCCGTCATCGCCTATAACCGTTATGCCGACAAGGTGGTGCGCCTCGAATATCGCTACGACGGCTTCTCGGAAGAATTCGCGAGCATCCTGCAGCGGCACGCTCGCGCCAAACAGGGAGCCTGAGATGCCTGCTTCAGTGAAAAAGCGCAAACTCATGGCCGAAATCAACGTCGTGCCGTATATCGACGTGATGCTTGTGCTGCTGATCATATTCATGGTCACGGCACCGCTGTTGACGCAGGGCATCGAGGTCGAGCTGCCCAAGGCCAATGCCGAGCCGATCGAATCTGTGCCGGACCACGACCCGCTGGTCGTGAGCGTGGATGCCGAGGGCAATCTCTACATCAACGCAGGTGACGATGAAGACAAACCGTCTTCTGGCAAGAAGATCGTCACGATTGTCTCTGTGGTACTCGGGGAAAAGCCGGCGACGCCGGTGTTCGTCAAGGCAGACCGTGCCGTGCCGTACGGGAACGTCGTCGGCGCCATGGTGCTGCTGCAGCAGGCCGGCGCCAATAACATCGGCTTCGTCACCGATCCGCTGGATACTTACCCGGTCCCGGAGTAATCGACCGCGTGCTTCGCGACTCTCACAACATCATTCCGGCCAGCCTGGCCGTGCTGCTGCACGTGCTGATCCTCGGTTCCATGATCGCGGCCTACGACCTGGCTAGGCCGACGCCGTTCACGCCGCTGGCCGTGCAGGCGACGCTCGTCACCGAGATTCCCGAAGTCACTCCGCCCCGCGCGGTTGAGCCCGAACCCGAGCCCGAACCCGTCGTGGAAGATCCTGAGCCCGAGCCCGAACCGATCGTGGAAGAGCCCGAACCGGAACCGGACAACAGCGAGGAGCTGCGACGCGAGGCGGAGGAGGAAAAGCGCCGGCTCGACGCGCTGCTCGAAAAACAGCGCCTGGAGAAGATCCGTCAGCAGGAAGAGGCCGAGCGCAAGAAAAAAGAGAAGGAAGAGGAAGAGCGCAGGAAACGCGAGGAAGAGGAAAAGGAAAAAAAGCGCATCGAGGCCGAGAAACAGCGCGAGGAAGACATCCGCCGGCAGCGCGAGGAGAACGAGCGGCTGCGGCGCGAATTGGAGGCGGAACAGCGCCAGGACGAGATCGATGCGGAATCGGATCGGCTCGCGGCCATAGATTCGGGCCAGCTGGCCGTGTACCAGGCGATGATTCAGCAGAGGATTTACCGCAACTGGAAGGTGCCCGCCAGCGCCCAGGACGACCTGTCTTGCTCGGTTCGGGTACGCCAGGCACGCGGTGGTCACGTGCTTGGTGTATCTTTCGTGCGCTGTAACGGTGATGAAGCCGTCAAACGGTCCATCGAGGCAGCTATTTTGCGGTCTTCGCCGCTGCCGGACCCGCCGGAGCCGAATCTGTTCGACCCCAACATATTGTTAAACTTAAGCAAACAGCAATAGGTCAGAAACGACAAGCAAAGAGGACATTGTGCTGAACAGACTCAAATTTAGCCTGGCCATACTGGTGTTCGTGGCCGGAAGCAGCTACGCGGAGCTCGTCATCGACGTCCAGGGCGTTGCCCAGCCGACTCCTGTCGCGATCGTGCCGTTCGGCTGGGAGGGCAGCGGCGCTGCAATGCCGCTCGACGTGGCCGCCGTGATCACGAGCGACCTCAGGCGCAGCGGGCGATTCGAGCCCATTCCCGAGAGCAAGATGCTGCAGAAGCCGACCAGCGGTGCCGATGTCGATTTCCAGGACTGGAGCTTCGTCGGTGTCGAGGCGGTTGTCGTTGGCAGCGTTACGCAAAGCGGCGCAAATGACTATACGCTGCAGTTCCAGCTATTCGACGTGTTCGGCCGCAGGCAGCTGCTCGGCTATCGCATGCCGGCCACTCGCGGCACGATGCGTGAGGCCGCTCACAGGGCGGCTGACATGATTTACGAGAAGCTGACCGGCATCAAGGGTGTGTTTGGCACCAAGGTGGCCTACGTGACAGCGGCGGAGCAGGGGCAGAAGCGCCTCTACTCGCTGATCGTGTCCGACCAGGATGGCGAGAACGAATACACGATCATGGAGAGCAACAATCCAATCATGTCGCCCGCCTGGTCACCGGACAGCCGGCAGCTTGCCTACGTTTCTTTTGAAGACAACAAGTCCTCGATTTTCGTGCAGACGCTCAGGAGCGGTAACCGCTTCAAGGTCTCGAGCAAGCCCGGCATAAACGGGGCGCCGTCATTTTCGCCCGATGGCCGCAAACTCGTTGTGACGCTCGGCGGGATCGAGGGCAACCTCGACATCTACACGCTGGATATCACATCGCGACAGCTGCAGCGGCTGACGACTCACCGCGCTATCGATACCGAGGGCACGTGGTCCCCGGATGGCCGATACATCTATTTCACGTCAGACCGGGCGGGCGGCCCGCAGGTCTACCGGGTTTCGGCAAAAGGTGGAACCCCTGAGCGTATTACCTTTGAGGGGAGTTATAATGCGCGGCCGCGCCTGTCACCGGACGGTACTCGAATGGCGATGGTGCATAACGATCGCGGCAATTACCGCATAGCCGTGATGGACCTGGCCCGCAAGGATCTGCTGGTGGTGTCGAGCGGCCAGCAGGATGAGAGCCCGAGCTTTGCGCCCAACAGCGATATTCTGATTTATGCGACGCGACAGGCTCGCAACGGTGTGCTGGAAACGGTATCGGCGGACGGCCTCATTCGTCAAAAAATGGCCTCCGGGCGCGGCGACGTAAGAGAACCGGTCTGGTCGCCGTTTCCACGCTTTTAGATACAATATTTTAGATTAAGTAATACGCATTATGCATTGTTTTTATTAACTTTTATTCGTCTTAAATGATGATACGCAAGGACTTACAGATGTCTTATATTAAATTGCTTGCTGCCGGCCTCATGGCCGCTTTGCTGGTCGGTTGTTCCCAGCCCACGATTCCCGACCCCGAGCCGACGGATACCACTTACGGTGACAGCGGCGCGTCGACCGGCGGCATGGGTGATGGCGGCCTGGGTGCCGGCGAGTTTATTGAAGATCCTTCGGCGGGCGAGCTGGGGACCGTTATCTATTTCGACTTCGACTCATCCGAAGTGCGGCCGCAGGATCAGGACCTCGTATCGCGTCATGCCATGCAGCTGGGCCAAAACACGCGCCTCAGGGTTCGTCTGGAAGGCCATGCCGATGAGCGGGGTTCGCGCGAATACAATATCGGCCTTGGCGAGCGTCGCTCACAGGCGGTTCGGCAAATGCTGATGATCCAGGGCGTTTCCGGATCTCAAATTTCCACCGTGAGCTTTGGTGAGGAACGTCCGGCTTCGTTCGGCAGCGCCGAAATGGACTATGCCCAGAATCGTCGCGTCGAGATCCGGTACACCAATTAGTCGATGACGATGCGGACAAGGAAATTACTGCTGTTGCCGTTGCTGACAGCCCTCGCGGGATGTGAGTTGTTGCAGCCTGTTGACGACCCGACGCTTACAAAACTCGATGAGTTGGAGCGCCGCATGCAGGCAATCGAACGCGTCATGCAAAACCAGAGCCTGGTGAACCTGTCGCAACAGGTGGGCACCCTGGAACGGCAAAACGACGAAATCGTCGGCCGTCTGGAGGGGCTGGAACACGGCTCGGAGACTACGGCGGACCGGCAGCGGCAGCTTTACGCCGATCTCGATGCGCGCATTCAGCAGCTGGAGGCAGCATTGCGGTCACGAAATGCCGTCAGTGTAATGGAAGGCGGTACGCTGTCCCCTGGTCAGCTTCCCATGCCCGGGGGGTCGGATCGGGATAACTACCAGGCCGCGTTCGAGCTCCTGAAACAACAACGCTACGAACCGGCCGCGATGGCTTTCGAGCAGTTCCTGGTCGCCTATCCGGACAGCGACCTCGCCGACAACGCCCAATACTGGTTGGCGGAGTCGTTCTATGTGACGCAGAAGTTCGATGAAGCCCTTGCTGCATTCGAGGTCGTGATCAAGGACTTTCCGCGCTCACGCAAAGTGCCGGACGCACTCTTGAAAATCGGCTACTGCAACTACGAACTCAAACGCTGGGATTCGGCGCGCGATTCGTTGCGGCGTGTGCAGGCCGACTACCCGGAAACAACGGCCGCACGACTAGCGGGGCAAAGGCTAAAGCGTATGGGAGAAGAAGGCGTCTAGGTTTGTGAGGAGCCATTGCGGATGATGCTTGTCATTTGAAGTGTATCCGGTATCATGCCGCCGAAATTCCGATGGCATCCCCGCCATCCCGAGGTTCCAAAGGGGCGTTAGCTCAGAGGTAGAGCATTCGGCTTTTAACCGACTGGTCGTAGGTTCGATCCCTACACGCCCCACCACTTCATTGATTTCACCTAAAACAGGCGACGGCGCCGACAAGTGCCGTTATCATTCACCGTTTTCTGCACAGGGCCTTCTGCAAAGTGGCGGAGAATCGCTGGAAAATCCACAAGTTTGGCGGCAGCAGCCTCGCTGATGCGGCCTGCTTCCGTCGCGTAGCCGGAATCGTGCTGAGCTACTCCGATGCACGCATCGGTGTGGTCGTCTCCGCCATGGGTGGCATGACCGATGCGTTGATCAACCTGGCGATACTTGCAGAGCAGGATGACGATCATTTCCTCGATCAATTGCACGCGATTGGCGAACGCTACGCGAAAACGGCGAGTGCGCTCGTGGACGGCGATCGACGCGTGTCTGTTCTGGATGCCTGGGGCCGGGACGCCGAAGACATAACCGACGTCCTGAAAGCAATTGCCCTGGTGAAATCAGCACCCAGGCGCAGTCGTGACGTAATCGCGGGCTATGGCGAGATCTGGTCCGCACGGTTGCTGGCCGCCTGCCTTGAACAGGAAGCGCCCGAGCGGGGCGGAACCTGGATCGACGCACGCGACGTCGTAACCGTACACCAGACCGAACTGGGTCCTTCTGTCCTGTGGGAGGCATCACGAAAGAAATTTGCCGATGTAGTGCCCGAAAATTTCGCCGGCATCGCCGTGATTACCGGGTTTATCGCAACCGACGAAGACGGGCTGCAGACGACGCTCGGACGAAATGGCAGCGATTACTCGGCCGCCATTTTCGCGGCACTGAGTAACGCCTCCGAACTCAGCATCTGGACCGACGTTGACGGCGTTATGAGTGCCGATCCGCGCCGTGTACCCGAGGCGCAGGTCATCGATGAGCTTACCTATAACGAAGCGATGGAGCTGGCGTACTTTGGTGCCAATGTCATCCACCCCCAGACGCTCGGGCCCGCTATTGACAGCGACATTCCCGTCGTTATCCGCAGCAGCCACAATCCATCGCACCCGGGCAGCCGCATCGGCAAGCAGGCCGAGCGGGTTGAAAATATCAAAGGCATCACGGCGATCGGCGGGATGGCGCTCGTCAACCTCGAAGGCTCGGGGATGATCGGCGTACCGGGTACGGCGGATCGACTTTTTGCGGCGCTCAAGAATGCCGGTGTCTCGGTGACGTTGATATCGCAGGCCAGTTCGGAACACTCGATCTGCATCGCGGTGCCGGAGGATGTGGCAGAACGGGCAGGAAAAGTGATAACCGCAGCGTTCGCCGACGAACTTGAGAGCGGCCAGATCCAGAGCGTAGAGGTTACAAAGGCGCAGAGTATTGTCGCCGTGGTTGGCGACGGCATGGCGGGCACGCCAGGCATTGCAGCGCGGTTTTTTGGCACGCTGGGGCGTGCCGGCATCAACATTCGCGCGATCGCGCAGGGTTCTTCAGAGCGCAATATTTCGGCCGTGGTCGATTCCGAAGATGCCACCAGGGCGCTGCGCGCGGCGCACTCCGGTTTTTACCTGTCTGCCAAAACGCTTTCAATCGGACTGATCGGCCCGGGCACGGTTGGCACGTCGCTACTGCGCCAGATCGAAAAGCAGGCGCAGCGGCTTCACGATGAATTCAACCTGGATCTTCGTGTCCGTGCTATTGCCCGCTCGCAAACGATGTTGCTTGGGGATCGTAGTATCGACCTGGCGCGATGGCAGCAAGACCTGGCTGAAAGCGGTGCCGCTTGTGATCTCGGCAAGCTGGAGGCACATATCAATCCGGATCACCTGCCGCACGCAGTCATCATCGACTGCACGGCGAGCGAGCATATTGCCGGCCGGTATTCGGGCTGGCTGGAGCGCGGCATCCATATCATCACGCCAAATAAAAAAGCATTCAGCGGACCGTTCGAAAACTACGTCGCGCTGCGCGAGAGCGCTGCGCACGGCAACTCGCATTGTTTTTATGAGACGACCGTTGGTGCTGCCCTGCCAATTATCACGACGTTGCGAGACCTGATTGATACGGGTGATGAAGTACACCTGCTGCAGGGCATCTTCTCGGGGACGCTCGCGTATCTCTTCAACGTCTACGATGGCACGACGCCCTTTTCCGAAATCGTCCGTACCGCGCGCACCAGCGGCTACACTGAACCGGATCCCCGTGACGATTTGTCCGGCATGGACGTAGCCCGCAAGCTGACGATCCTGGCGCGGGAGCTCGGACAGACGATCGAGATAGGTGATTTTCCGGTGCAGAACCTCGTGCCGGAACAGCTGCGTGATTGCAGCCTGGAAGAGTTCCTCGATCGCTTGCCCGAGGTTGATGCCGACATGAAAGCGCTCTATGAGACAGCGCAAGAGAAAGGTGAGAAACTGCGATACGTCGGCCGCCTCAGCGCTGACGGGACGGCTACGGTCGGGCTCGCTGCCGTCGGTTCCGATCATGCGTTCAGCAACATCAACCTCACCGACAACATTGTGCAATTCGAAACGGACCGTTATTCGGCGAACCCGCTTGTCGTTCAGGGACCCGGAGCAGGTCCGGAAGTGACGGCCGGCGGCGTATTCGGCGACCTGCTGCGCCTCGCGCAATACCTCAGCTCGGGAGCATGACGTGAGTGACACCATTACGGCATTTGCACCGGCATCGATCGGCAACGTCGCCGTCGGATTTGACATGTTGGGACTGGCACTGACGAATGTTGGCGACCGCGTTCAGGCACGCAAAATAGACGGCACGAATGTCACGCTCGCCGAGGTGCGCGGACTTGACGGTGAAATTCATCCCTATCTCTCGACCAACGTCCATGAGAACACAGCCTCGATCGCGGCCCAGGCCTTATGGAACGAGCACGGCGCTGCCTGCGGCGTCGAGCTGAAAGTCCACAAGGGTGTGCCGCTGCAGTCCGGTATGGGCAGTTCGGCCGCATCCGCAGTTGCAGCAGTCGTGGCCGTCAATGCCTTGCTCGAGGCACCGCTGCCCGCCGAGGCTTTGCTCGTTTACGCGCTGGAGGGTGAAAAATATGCGAGCGGTGGCCTGCACGCCGATAACGTGGCGCCCAGTTTGCTCGGCGGCCTGATCCTCTGCCCGCAGGTACTGCTGCCAGACGTTGTCAGGCTGCCGGTACCTGACGGGGTCAGCGCCGTGTTATTGCATCCGGACCTGCAGGTAAATACGGCCCATGCGCGCCGGCGCCTGGCGAAGAGTTACTCGATGGCGCAATGGCTGGAACAGCAAGGCCTGCTCGCCGGGTTTATCGCAGCCTGTGCCGCCAGTGATATCGATTTGATCAGGAAGACGCTGCGTGACGTCATCATAGAGCCGCAGCGATCTGCAGCCGTACCCTGTTTTGCGGCTGTCACCGAAGCCGCCAAGCGCGCCGGGGCGCTCGGCTGCAGCCTGTCCGGCAGCGGTCCGAGCATTTTTGCATTTTGTGCGGAAAGCGAAGCCCGAAACGTTGCGAGCGCGATGGAGCACGCCTGTCGACAGCAGGGTATCGGCTGCCAGTCTTGGGTTAGTCCGATGACGGCGCCAGGCGCGCGCGTCGAGGATTGAGCATGCAGTATTTCAGTACTCGCGGGGATGGTCCGGTCAGCCTCGATGAGGCATTGCAGAAGGGTATCGCGGACGACGGCGGGTTGTTTCTTCCGCAGCAGCTGCCTTTTTTTGAGGCCGGCGATTTTGACGACGCCGATTCCATACCGCAGGTCGCTGAACGTTTACTACGGCCGTTTTTCGTCGGCTCAGGCCTTGAAGACGCGCTTGAAGAAATACTCGCTGAAACCTTCAGTTTTCCGATTCCTTCAACCCCACTGCCGGCCGCCGGTCGTGCGCTGCTGTTGCTGGAGCTCTATCACGGCCCGACCGCGGCGTTCAAGGATGTGGGTGCCGGATTTCTCGCCGCCTGTTTATCGCGTCTCGAAAGTGACGAGGACTCGCCGCTAACGATTCTGGTGGCAACATCAGGCGATACCGGCGGCGCCGTTGCGGCGGCGTTCGACGCCCGACCCGGCATGCGGGTGGTGGTGCTGTTTCCGGACGGTCGAGTCTCCGACCGCCAGGCACATCAACTGTGTTGCTGGAGCGACAATGTAGTGTCTCTGAAAGTGCAGGGATCGTTCGATGACTGCCAGGCATTGGTCAAGGCAGCGATGGCGGACCCGCAATTGGCCGCTGCTCACCGTTTCAGTTCTGCAAACAGCATCAACATTGGTCGGCTATTGCCGCAAAGTACCTATTATGCGGAGTCGAGCCTGCGACATTACCGGCGCACCGGCAACAAACCCGGGTTCATTATTCCAACGGGGAATCTTGGCAACGCTTTCGCCTGTATCATGGCGCGCGAGATGGGCCTGCCGATAGGCCCGGTCATTCTCGCGACAAATGCGAACCGTACCATCGCGGATTACTTTGAAACGCTGCAGTGGCTCCCGCGCGCGAGCCTGCAGACGCTGGCGTCTGCGATGGACGTGGGTGACCCGAGCAATATGGAACGGCTGCGCAAGCTGGTGGGCGAAGCGGACGTGCTCCGCGAGCGGCTCGGCGTACTGTCGGTCAGCGATGCCGAAATCGAGACGGCGATCCGTCAGGACTACAGTGAGTTCGGATTCGCAACCTGCCCGCACACGGCGACGGCAACCCACACCTGGCGTCATCTTGATGACGAAGTGGCGAGCGCGCACGACTGGATCCTGGTTGGCACGGCACATCCGGCCAAGTTCGAGACGATTGTAGAACCCATCATTGGTGAAATCGTGCCGCTGCCTCCGGAGCTGGCGGAAATACTGGCGAGGCCCGCACATTCGATCACAATTGAAGCGGATCTCAAGTCGCTTGCCACTGCCATTGGCGGCGCTTAGGATAATTGCTGGGAAGAGATCTCCAACTTGATGCCGGAATTCCTACAACTCGAATCAAGGCCCTGGCTGCTACCGGCACTCGCCGTGCTGTTACTGCTGTTGGCCTGGCTGCTTTACCGGTTTGTTCGTAGCAGACGCAATTCGTTGCGGCAGGCGTTCAAGGAAATCAGTTTTGAGCGCATTGAGGGCCTTATCATCCCCAGCGCAGATGAGGGTGAAATTCAGATCGATCAACTGCTGCTGACCTCGAAGGGTCTTTTGATCG
This sequence comes from Woeseiaceae bacterium, assembly GCA_013043165.1. GTDB lineage: Bacteria > Pseudomonadota > Gammaproteobacteria > Steroidobacterales > Woeseiaceae > UBA1847. The sequence goes on from JABDOQ010000082.1 coordinate 128,767, forward strand.
TCGATATCAAAGACGTGCAGGGCACCGTTTTCGGCAGCGACAAGATGCAGGACTGGGCCGTTATCAGTGACGAGCGCCGCTACACCTTCTCGAATCCACAGCCCATGCTTTACGATCGCATAGCTGCCGTGCGACAGGTCGTCCGCCAGGTTCCAGTCGCGGGGCGAATACTTTTTCTCGACGGTGCTGAATTCACCAAGGGCATCCCCGGACTCGTTTGCACGCTCAATGATCTCGTCGAAGAGTTTGGCGAGCCCGACAAGAAGGCGGCCAAGTTCAAAATCGAGGCTTTCCGGCCACACTGGGAGCTCATTCAAGAGGCGGCGATAAGCTCCACCAGCCGCTAGCTATCCGGTAAACCGAAAAACCGAATCGCATTGCGCGTCGTTATTCTGGCCACGTGGTCGATGCTCTGGCCGCGCGCTTCGGCAACGGTCTTCAGCACTTCCGGCAGATAGCCCGGCTCGTTGCGGCGGGTCCCGGGTTTGGGCCGGATGGTTCGCGGCAGCAGGTACGGTGCGTCGGTTTCCAGCAGCAGCCGATCGTCAGGGATGACGGGGACAATATCGTGCAAATGCTGACCGCGCCGCTCATCGCAGATCCAGCCGGTGATGCCAACGTACAGTCCCATAGCAACGTATTCGTGCAGCGACTCGCCTTCGCCCGTAAAGCAATGTGCAACAGCCCTCGACAGGTCGGGCATGGCCGGTTCGAGCACCTCAATGAAATCGTCGTGTGCGTCACGTTGATGCAGGAAGACCGGCAGACCGCAGTCCATAGCGATTTCGAGCTGTCGGCGGAACGCGTCGAGCTGCGCCTCGCGCGGTGAGAAATTTCGATAGTAGTCAAGTCCGCATTCGCCGACGGCCACGACGGCATCTTTCTTGACCAGTTTGCGGATCAGGGCATCGCTTTGCTCGCTGTAGTCGGAAGCATGGTGCGGGTGTACACCTGCCGTCGAATACAGGATGCCGGGTCTCGACTCGGCGAGCGCGGCGGCTTTGACGTTGCTGTCGTCGCTGCTGCCGGTCACGATTATCCTGGCGACGCCGGCGTCGGCTGCACGCTGCAGAATTGCGTCCCGATCTTCATCGAAGCTGTCATGCGCAAGGTTCGCGCCAATATCTATCAGGGAGTAGCTCATATCATTTCAACCGCCTAGTACTGACCCCATCGAAACACCCTGGCGCCGATGCCGATGAAAACCGCGCTCAACGCCGTGAGCGCAAGCAGGCTCGGCGCTACGTCACCGAGCGTTGCGCCATCCAGCATCACCGAGCGCGCGGCATCAAGGACGTGCGTCAAAGGAAAAATCCTGGCCAGGTTCTGCACGAACGAACCCGCACCTTCCAGTGAGAACCAGACACCCGACAATAACATCATCGGCCAGTTGACCATGTTCAACAACCCGCCGGCGAGTTCTTCGCTCGTGACCCGTGCAGAAATGATGAGGCCCAGCGACACCATCGAAATTGCGCCGACAATTGCAACCAGGAACAGTGTGAAATAACTGCCCTCCATTCGTGTGTCGAGAATCATGTGAGTTGCGGTGAAGACAATCACGGTAATACATGTGATCAGGACCATGCGCGATGCGACCTGCGCCGAGATAAACTCGAATGATGTGAGCGGCGTTGCACGCAGCCGTTTCAGGAAACCGTTCTTGCGGTAGCGAACGACTACGTAGCCAACCCCGAACATGCAGCTGAACATCATGTTCATGCCGAGGATGCCCGGCAGTACCCAGTCGGCGTAGCGAATCGCTGCACCCGTAATTTGTTCCTTTTCTATCGTTGCTGTTGCCAGTGCATCGGACTGCAGCAACGCCAGCTCGGCAAAGTAGCCTTTGGATGAATCGGGGTTAACCCAGTAGCGGGGCGCATCGCCAAACTCAACGAGCAGATCGAGCTGATGTCGCGAAACTTTTCGCAACGCATCGTCTTTATCCCGGGTTGGCACGAAACGCATGTAGCGTGTGTCAAGAAACGGATGCTGTTCGGTTACGATGACGTCGCTGTCCTGGAGTACACCGACCGTGTAGGCATTGCGGTCGCCACCCAACGCGAACGACAGGCCAAATATCAGCACTACGGGCAACAACATGTTCCAGGCGAACGAGGCTTTGTCACGAAGAAATTCTCGATTGCGGCCCTGGAAAATTGCGTAGATACGTCTGAACATTGTCTCAGGCCCGCAGTGAATGGCCGGTCAGGTCAAGAAACAGGTCTTCAAGATTGGGCTGTCGGATTTTGATGTGGTTCAGGTTTGTAACGTGCGGTGAGAGCTGCTGAAGGCTGGAACCGACGTCGCTTGTCACGACTTCGACGATGCCCAGTTTCTCGTGCACGGTGTGTTCTATCTGTCCCAGGTCGTCGGTCAGGTCGCTGATCGGCAGTTCGATGATTAGCCCCTGGTAGCGCTGGCGCAGCAGCTCATTCGGCGACCCCTGTGCAATGATTTCGCCGGCGTCCATGATTGCGATGTCGTCGCAAAGCACCTGTGCTTCGTCCATGTAATGGGTTGTTAATACGATCGATGCACCTTCTGCACGGATGCTTTGCACGAGGTCCCAAAAATTTCGGCGGGCCTGTGGATCGAGCCCGGTGGTCGGTTCATCGAGAAAAACAAGGCGCGGCCGGTTTACCAGCGCGACGGCCAGAAGCAGGCGTTGGCGTTGACCACCGGAGAGCTTTCGATTATCCCGATCCAGCAAGTCGCCCAGTGAGCATTGCTCGATAATATGGTCCAGGTCCGCCTTGCGATCGTACAGTGCCCGGAACATCTGGATGGTTTCGCGGACCGTGAGGAAATCCTGCAATGCCGTGTTCTGGAACTGAATACCGGCTTCCTGGCGAAACCGGGTACCGGCCGGCTCACCGTAGTAGCAGACCGCTCCCGAAGTGGCCGATATCACGCCTTCTATGATTTCCACCGTGGTCGTTTTGCCAGCGCCATTGGGTCCCAGCAGCCCGAAACAGACCCCCTCGGCGACGGAAAAGCTGACGCCATTGACGGCGATTACACCAGGGTATTCCTTGACCAGATCACGGGCTTCGAGGACGGTTGTCATCGCGGCCAAGAGTACCGGACGCAGGCGTGGGCAGCCACCTTGCAACCAAACGGCGATTTGCGGTATCTAATTGACAAGAACGGAAATAAGGGTCCGGAAAATGTCCAGAACTGTCACAAAAACGACTTTTACAATCGCTTTGTTGCTCATGCTAATGGCGGTCCCGGCACTGGGAGCCACGGTCAACAAGAGCATCAAGATCGAAGCCAATAGTGAAGCGGGCGGCGCGACATCGGTAAACGGCAGTATTTCCATTGGTGAGCGCGCCGTTGTAACGGGTAACGTCAAGACGGTCAACGGCACCATTCGAGTCGACACCGGTGCGTCGATCGAAGCAGCGTCGACGGTGAATGGAAGCGTCAGGCTTGCCGCCGGCGTGCAGAGCGAAAGCCTGAACACGGTAAACGGCTCGATCAAGGTCGGTGAAAACGCGGCCGTCGATGGCGAGATTCAGGCCGTCAACGGGCGCATCACTGTCGACAGCGGCAGCACCGTTGCGAACGACGTTAGCAACGTGAATGGGCAGATTGAGCTTGTTGGCACCGAAGTCGGCGGGAACCTCAAAACAGTCAATGGTGACATCACACTCGAACAGGAATCCGTTGTCAAAGGCGACCTTTTTGTTGAGAAAAACAGCGGTTGGGGCTGGGGCAAGTCCAGGAGCCGCAAGCCACGCATCATCATCGGCCCCGGTTCGCGTGTCGAAGGCAAGATCATTCTCAAGCGCGAGGTCGAGCTATTCATTAGCGATACCGCCGAGGTGGGTGGTGTCGAGGGTGAAATGAGTATGGATGATGCCGTTCGTTTCAGTGGAGATCGTCCATAAGGCCAGCCCATAGCTTCAGGCCCGTAGATGCATTGCGTGACAATTCAGTAGAATAGGCGCTGTGCGAAATACCGCTACTCAATTGCCGCTGTTCTCAGAGGTTGATGAGCCCGACTCCGCGTCGGGCTTTTCCGTACGTGAAAGCGGCCGTGCCCGCCGCCTGTCGATAAAGGTATTCCCTCGCGGGCGCGTGGAAGTAGTAGTTCCGAGGCGCACGCGGCCCGCCGATGTCCGGGAATTCGTCGAGGCACACCGCGACTGGATTCGGCAGGCCCGGGCCTCGTTTGCCGCAGATCACCCGCCCGAGCCTTTCGCTCTGCCAGAAGTTGTGACACTCAGCGGCATCGCTCAAGAGTTCGCCGTGCACTACGAGCCCGAACGAGGCGCAAGAACCGTGCGCTACCGGACTCGCAACGGCGCCGTGGTGCTGTGCGGCCATACGCGAGATGAAAAACTCTGCGTGCAGGCATTGAAACGCTGGCTGACGAATCTCGCAAAGCGGGAGTACGCACCGCGTCTGCGGGCGCTGTCCGGGTTGACCGGCAACTCCTTTAAAAAGATGCACGTGCGCGGCCAGCGGACCTGCTGGGGCAGCCATTCGAGCACAGGAACCATTTCACTGAACTTCTGTCTGTTGTTCCTGGATCCCGGGCACCTGCGCTACGTCATGATTCACGAACTTTGCCATGCAAGGCACATGAATCATTCGCGGCGCTTCTGGAGCCTGGTCGCGCGGTTCGAGCCGGACTACCGACAGCTGGACAAAGACCTGAATGGCAGTTGGAAACGGATACCGACCTGGGTCGGCATTTACTAGCATTTCGGATTCGGACTATTGACTTCACTGCGCATGGCGCATCAACCTTGCGTTCCGTGACCTTCAAACAGAAACAGAGGAAGACAAAATGCGTGGCTTGCTTGCGCTCATCGTTGTGACGCTATTTTTCGCCGGTTTTGGCAGTGCCGAGGCACAGGAGTCGGAAATTGAAGCACTGCGGGCCGCAGTCGAGCAGTTGCGAGCTGATTACGACGCGCGCATTGCGGAACTGGAGCGCAGGCTGGCTGTCGCCGAACAAAGCGCGATGCAGGCGAAACGCACCACTCAATCGACCAAAGGATTGCAAGCCGGCACGCCGGCCGGCAATACCGGCAGTTCGGCATTTAATCCCGCGATCGGCGTTATCTTTCAGGGACAAGCCTGGAATTTCAGCAGGAATCCGGACGACTACGCGATACCGGGTTTTCCGTTTGGTGGTGAGGCCGGCCCGGTCGATGAGGGCCTGGGCATTGGAGAAACCGAACTTATCCTCAATGCCAACGTCGATGACAAGTTTACGGCCTGGCTGACCGTGGCGCTGGCACTGGAGGATGGCGAGTCCGTTGTTGAAATAGAGGAGGCGTGGGTCGAGGCGACGGCGCTTCCGGCCGGGCTAGGCATGAAGTTCGGGCGATTCTTTTCGGGGATCGGCTACCTGAACAGCAAACACTCGCATACCTGGGACTTTGTGGATCAGCCGCTGCCATACCAGGCTTTTCTTGGCGACCAGTTTCTCGACAACGGGCTGCAGTTTCGCTGGCTGGCGCCGACAGACCTGTACATGGAGTTTGGTGGTGAGGTTTTCCAGGGTAGCCGATACCCGGCAGGAGGTAATGCGGACTCGGGATTCGGCAGCTACAGCCTGTTCGCAAAATTCGGCGGTGATGTTGGTGCCAACAGCAGTTGGCTGGCCGGCATCTCATATCTGGACGCGACCGCCATCGATCGTCCTTCAGGCGATGAGGACGATCCACTCGTTTTCAACGGCGATTCCCAACTCACCGGCGCCCAGTTCGTCTGGAAGTGGTCGCCAAACGGCAACTGGAAACAAAAGAATTTTGTATTTCAGTCGGAGTTCTTCTGGCGCAGTGAAGACGGCAACTATACGTTGCCGGGCGGTACGCCTTTGCTGTACGACGTTGATCAGACCGGGTGGTACGCGCAGGCTGTGTACCAGCCGGTTCCGCGCTGGCGTTTCGGCGGACGAGTCGATGGCTTGTCCACGGACAGCCCCGGCCCATTATTTGATGACTCAGTCCTGTCGCGGCCGGGCAGTAACCCTATGCGTTACAGCATGATGGCCGACTGGTCCAACAGCGAATTCAGTCGTTTGCGGCTGCAGTTCACGCGAGACGAGGCGGGGCCCCTGGATGACACGCAGTGGGGTATTCAATACATACACAGCATTGGTGCCCACGGCGCTCACGCTTTCTAGGGGCGCTGCGGATGACCAGAACGATTTGTGTGTTTCTGTTTGCCCTGATGCCGGTTATCGCCGTCGCGGACCTTGAAATATTCGCCTGCGAACCCGAGTGGGCGGCTCTGGCGAAAGAAATCGGCGGGTCACATGTCAATACCTTTAGTGCGACGACGGCGCTGCAGGACCCGCACTACATCCAGGCGCGACCGAGCCTGATCGCCAAAGTCCGGCGCGCGAACCTCCTGATCTGCAGCGGTGCGCAACTGGAAATTGGCTGGCTACCCGCGCTGCTGCAAAAAGCGAACAATCGCAAGGTGTTGCCGGGATCGAATGGCTACATGGAGGCCAGCGCCTACGTCGTGCGGGTCGACGCTACCGGCAATGTTGATCGTGCGCAGGGAGATATTCATCCCGAAGGAAATCCGCACATTCAGACCGACCCACACAACATTGCCGCCGTGGCCAAGCCGCTTGCCGAGCGACTGATGTCGCTCGATCCTGAAAATGCTGCCGCATACGCGGCCGGTCTCGAGGACTTTCTCGGCCGCTGGCACGATGCGATCGAGACCTGGGAGGCGCAAGCCAGGATATTGCGCGGTGCAAGAGGGATCACGCACCACAAGTCGTGGGTTTACCTCGAGCGCTGGCTCGGTATCGAAGAGGCTGCCAATCTGGAGGCCATCCCGGGTTTGCCGCCAACGGCAACACACCTGAGTCGATTGACGAAGCAATTCGAACAAGGTGGTGCGGACTTCATCATTCGCTCCCCGTACCAGGACGCCCGGCCCTCGGAGTGGTTGTCGGAAAGAACCGGTATTCCGGCAATCGTCTTGCCGCTGACGGTCGGTGGTACCGAGCGGGCGCAGGACCTGTTCTCGTTGTATGACGACATTGTTGATCGCTTGCTAACGGCCAGCAAGCATGAGTGAGCTTGTTGACTGGACGATTGTCGGACCGGCCATGTTTGCTGGTTTGATTGTCCTGAGTACCCATGTCCCGCTGGGTCAGGAGGTGCTGAAACGCGGCATCATCTTCATCGATCTCGCCATTGCACAGGTGGCCGGCCTGGGCGTCATTGCCGCACACACAATGGACTGGGACCCTGAAGGTATGCAGGTGCAGGTGGCTGCCGTCAGCGCCGCGCTTATCGTTGCAATAGGGCTGAACTGGACAGAGAAACGGTGGCCGCGAATCCAGGAACCGCTGATCGGTATCGTTTTCATCCTGGCAGCGACTGGCGGAATTTTGTTATTGGCAGGTAATCCGCACGGCAGCGAGCACCTCAAGGAGCTCCTGGTCGGCCAGATTCTCTGGCAAACCTGGTCGTCATTGCTGCCGATCGCGGCACTCTATGCCGTTGTGTTGCTCTTGTGGAATGCCTTGCGCGCCCGACTTGGTGCCCTGATCTTTTACGTGGCGTTTGCCGTCGTTGTAACGGCGTCAGTGCAGATCGTTGGCATCTACCTGGTGTTCGCAAGCCTGATCATCCCGGCGCTGGCGACGACCGGGATTCGTAAAGGCAACCGACTGGCCGCCGGCTACCTGATTGGCGTCGTCTCATATTTCACCGGTATCGCGACGTCGGTGCTGCTGGACCTGCCGACCGGCGCCGTCATCGTCTGGAGCATGGCGCTTGTAGCATTGCTCGTGGGCTTCTTTATCTCGGACAAACGCGCGGCTGGTTAGCCCTGGTCGAGCAGGTCGCGAAGATTGATTACGGCCGCATTGGCGCGTGCCAGGTAGTTGGCCATGACCAGCGAGTGGTTGGCAAACAAACCGTAACCACCACCGTTCAGGACAAGCGGTGAGCGCAGCGGATCGAGGCTCGCTTCCAATTCGCGGATGATTTGCCGTACGCTGACTTCGGCGTTTTTGTCGGCCAACACGTGTGCAAAATCGAATTCGGCGGCACGGAAGAAGTGTACCAACGCCCACGCCGTACCGCGTGCTTCGAAAAAGATATCGTCGACTTCGAACCACGAGGTCCTGACATTCACGGTATCCGGCTGCGCGCCGGCGGCTTCCGCGGCCGGCTCACCGGCAAGGTCGTCATTGATGCGGTTGCTGGCGACGCTGTCTCCGAGTCGTCGTGTCAGGCTGCCGAGGCGCTTCTCTACCTGCGAGAGCCATTCGCGGAGATTGTCGGCGCGTGCGAAAAAATGCGTATCAGGATCGCCGGATGCGAGGCGTTCCCGATATTTTGAGAAGCCTTTGATAGCATCGCGATACTCGGATTCCGTGGCCGGAAGAATCCAGGAATCATTGTCGAAAAAGAATCTTGGCTCAGCCGCGGCAACATCTTCGTCTTCTTTCGACTGAGATTGGCTGCGGCTGTAATCGTTGCGGATGACGCGGGCGAGGTCGCGCACCTGCTGCAAGACCCCGTATTCCCAGTTCGGGATATTGTCGAGAAACACATTGGGCAATATTTTGTCGTTGGTCAGGTAGCCGCCGGGTTTCTCCAACAGTGTCTCGGATACGCGGATAAGCGTGTCGGCTGTCGAGAACCCTACAATTGCAGAGTCCGGGTCCGCCGGCCGGTTGACCCAGAAAACATCGGGTTCGCGCGAGAACCAGAAGCCGAATACGAACATGACGAGCAAGAATACGCCGAGTGACCAGCTGCTGATTCTTGTCCATTTCTGGGTTGCCAGTATGCTATCGGCGGAACGTTTCATCGGCATATTCTCCGGTGTGGGACAAGGCTCAGGTAGCCAGTGATTCTACCAGTTCCGGCAGTACAACTCCGGCGTTGCCGGCTATTGCAAAGTCGTAGGTCTCAGAGTTCAGCGTGGGATTGGGATTGATCTCGGCCACGATGGCGTGGGTTTCCCTTGCGACGTCGGCCAATCCGGCAGCCGGGTAAACCAGTGATGAAGTGCCTATCGACAGGAATACGCTGCAGTCGGCTGCCGCCGCGAACGATTGTTCCAATGCTTCATCAGGAATAGCCTCGCCAAACCAGACCACGCCGGGACGCAGGTTGGCACCGCAATTCGGGCACACAGGCACTGCCGCTTGCTGATCGTTTACAACGACGCAGCCTTCAGCATGACATCGATCATCGAACAGGTTGCCGTGAAATTCGATAACGTCGCGACTGCCGGCTCGCTGGTGCAGCCCGTCGACGTTCTGCGTCACGAGCGTCAAACGTGGCACCAGCTCGGCCAGCCGCACGAGGGCGAGGTGACCGGGATTTGGATTGGCTGCTGCAACGAGTTCACGGCGCCAGCGATACCAACGCCAGAGCAGCTCCGGATTTTCTTCGAATGCCTCCGGTGTCGCGAGCTGGTGCGGGTCGTATCTGGCCCACAAACCCTTTTGAGCGTCCCGAAAGGTCGGCACGCCGCTCTCGGCGGAGATGCCGGCGCCGGTCAGCACACACACGTTGCGTGCATCGCGCAGCGCTGTGATTAAACCGGGGTCGTACCGAGATTTCTCGAAAGGAACTTCGGTTCGACCCCGGTCAGACGCCCTCATTTACTAGGCGGCGAGCTGTCGCAGGACGTAGTGCAGGATGCCACCGTTCTCGTAGTAGTCACGTTCTTTGGGGGTGTCGATGCGCACCTGCGCCCTGAATGTGATCGCTTTGCCATCCTCGGGCGTCGCGGTGACGGTAACGGTCTTCGCACCGGCATCTGTCTGACCCTTGATGTCGAAAACTTCCTTTCCAGTGAGGCCGAGCGACTCGGCATCCTGGCCTTCGAAGAACTGCAGCGGCAGCACGCCCATGCCAATAAGGTTCGAGCGATGAATGCGTTCGAAGCTCTTCGCAATGACGGCTTTCACGCCCAACAACACTGTGCCCTTGGCGGCCCAGTCACGCGAAGAACCGGTGCCGTATTCGCTGCCGGCAAGAACGATCAGCGGCGTGCCTTCCTCTTTATACTTGTTGGCAGCGTCGAAAATCGACATCTGTTCGCCGCTCGGCTGATGGCAGGTCCAGCCGCCTTCCGTCCCCGGCGCGAGTTGATTGCGCAGGCGAATGTTCGCAAAGGTGCCGCGCATCATGACCTCGTGATTGCCGCGGCGTGAGCCGTAGGAATTGAAGTCGGCGCGTTTGACGCCCTGCGCTTCAAGGTACTTGGCCGCGGGGCTGTCGGCGGCGATTCCTCCAGCCGGCGAGATGTGGTCGGTCGTCACGGAATCGCCGAGCAGCGCAAGGACACGTGCGCCTTCGATATCGCGGACCGCGTCCGGGTCTTTGCGCATACCTTCGAAGTACGGCGGATTCTTCACGTAAGTCGACGCCTGGTCCCACGTGTAGATTTCTCCGGTGGGCGAATCGATACCTTTCCAATTTGCATCGCCTTCGAAAACGCTGCTGTAGCTGCTCTTGAACATTCCCGAATCGATGTTCTTTGCGATCGCGTCGTGGACTTCCTGCTGACTCGGCCAGATGTCTTTCATATACACCGGCTTGCCGTCTTTGTCTTTCCCGAGCGGATCGTTGAACAGGTCGACGTCCATGTTACCGGCCAAAGCATAAGCGACGACCAGTGGCGGGGATGCCAGGAAGTTCATGCGCACGAGAGCATGAATACGGCCTTCGAAGTTACGGTTTCCGGAGAGCACGCTGGTGCCGACGATATCGCCCTGTTCCACGGCCTTGGCAATCTCGGGCTTCAGCGGGCCGGAATTGCCGATGCAGGTCGTGCAGCCGTAGCCGACGTTGAAGAAACCTATTGCGGCAAGATCGTCGATGAGCCCGGCTTTTTCAAGGTAATCCGTGACCACTCGTGAGCCCGGTGCCAGGCTCGTCTTGACCCAGGGTTTGGCCTTGAGACCTTTGGCCGCGGCATTGCGGGCGAGCAGGCCGGCGGCCAGCATGACCGCGGGGTTGGAGGTATTCGTGCAGCTCGTGATCGCCGCGATGAGAATGGCACCGTCGCGAATCTCGGCCTCCTTGCCATCAATTTTCGCCATAGCGCTGCCACCTTTGCTGCGTTTGGCAACAGCGGCTTTGAGATGCTTGTCGAAGGTCTTGGCCGCAGCGCTCAGCGCGATGCGGTCCTGCGGACGTTTGGGTCCGGCAATGCTGGGCTCGACGGTGTTCAAGTCAAGCTCGAGCGTATCGCTGTAAAGTGCATCCGGCTGCCCGTCGTGGCGCCATAAGCCCTGTTCTTTCGCATAGGCCTCGATCAGTTTGATTTGGTCGGCGTCGCGCCCCGACAGCTCGAGATAGCGGATTGTTTCGCCATCAATTGGAAAAATGGCACAGGTCGAGCCAAATTCCGGCGACATGTTGCCAAGCGTTGCACGATCGGCCAGCGGCAGTTGTCCCAGTCCATCGCCAAAAAACTCGACGAATTTGCCGACGACGCCTTTGTCACGGAGCATCTCGGTGACGGTCAATACCAGGTCCGTCGCCGTCGTGCCTTCTTTAAGCTTGCCGTTCAGTTTGAAGCCAATGACATTCGGAATCAGCATCGTAATCGGCTGACCCAGCATTGCGGCTTCGGCTTCTATGCCGCCAACGCCCCAACCCAGCACGCCGAGGCCGTTGATCATCGTCGTGTGCGAGTCGGTACCGACGACCGTGTCCGGGTACGCGAACCGCGTACCGTTCTTGTCGGCGTCGAAGACGACCCGGCTCAGATACTCCAGGTTGACCTGGTGAACGATGCCGGTATTGGGCGGAACAACGCGAAAATTGTCGAACGCGGACTGTCCCCACCGCAGGAACGAGTAGCGTTCCTTGTTTCGTTTGAACTCGATTTTGTTGTTCAGATCGAGCGCATTGGCCGCACCGTAGTTGTCGACCTGAACCGAATGGTCAATAACGAGCTCGGCCGGCGACAGTGGGTTGATGCTCTTGGCCGATCCACCCAGCTTGACCACGGCGTCGCGCATCGCGGCCAGGTCGACAACTGCGGGTACGCCCGTGAAGTCCTGCAGGATGACCCGCGCCGGAGTAAACGAAATCTCCGTGCTGGGGGCTGCTTTGGCGTCCCAGTTTGCCAGCGCGCTGATGTCCTTTTTTGTGACATCGCGACCATCTTCGTGGCGCAACAGGTTCTCGAGCAGGATCTTCAGGGAGTAGGGTAGCCGCTCGACGTGACCGTCTTTAACGGCGTCGAGCCGAAATATCTCGTACTGGTTGTTTCCGACCTTAAGCGTTGAACGCGCGCCAAAGCTGTCCGTCATTGTCTTGTTCTCCGGAAGTGTCAGGTTGCACACAGTGGCCAGACGGCCACAGGGTTGCGCATTATAACGAAATGGCAAGGCCGGCGCTTAGCCACTTTTGTCGATGACGGCACCACCGAGGCACTGCTCGCCGACGTAAAATACAACAAACTGACCTGGCGCCACGGCTTTCTGGGCCGAATCAAAGCGGACCTTTAGCGTCGAGTCGTCGAGCTCGGTGACGACACAGTCCTGGTCGGTCTGTCGATAGCGAATTTTGGCTTTGCACACCAGGTTTTCACCGAGTCCGGCTGGCGGCGGCCCAATCCAGCTGGCATCCGTTGCCAGCAACCAGTTGCTGAAAAGCAGATCGTGCTCGCCCTGGGCGACGATCAACGCGTTGTCGTCGATGTCCTTGGCCACGACATACCATGGCTCCTCGCCACGATCGTTGCGGCCACCGATCCCAAGCCCCTGGCGCTGCCCCAGCGTGTAATACATAAGCCCCTGGTGGGTGCCGATCTCTTCTCCGCCCGGTGTTCTCATGGGGCCAGGGTTTGCCGGCAGGTAGGTACTCAGGAACTGACGAAACGGCCGTTCGCCGATGAAGCAGATGCCCGTGCTGTCTTTCTTGGCATGAATCGATAACCCGGCATCGCGTGCAATTCGACGTACGTCCGCCTTTTGCAGATCACCGAGCGGAAAGACAGTTTCGGCGAGGGCTTCTGCGCTGACGGCGTGCAGGAAGTAACTCTGGTCCTTGTTCTTGTCCGCGCCTTTAAATAATGCGCCATGGCCATCGACAATTTTCTGACGAGCATAATGTCCAGTAGCCAGCAAATCGCCGCCGAGGCGTTTCGCATAGTCGCGGAACACGCCGAATTTAATCTCACGGTTACAAAGCACATCGGGGTTCGGCGTACGGCCCTTGCGGTATTCATCGAGGAAGTATTCGAACACCTGGTCGCGGTATTGCCGTGCGAAATTTGCGTGGTGCAGCGGAATGTCCAGTTGCTCGCAGACAGCACGAGCATCCTGCAGATCGTCGGCCGCGGTGCAGTAACCGTCGTCATCCTCCCAGTTGGTCATATGCAGCGCGTGTACGTCGGCGCCTGCTTCCCGCAGAAGAACAGCGGCGACAGCAGAATCGACACCGCCGGACAGTCCGAGGATGACTTGCTGGTTGGCTACCTGGTTTTCGAGGAACGATGCCATAGGCGGCGCATTCTACTGCAGATAGACTGCTGACGCCGAGCCACCGATAATCGGTGTACGATGTCCAATTTGGAGCTGGAATTATGAAAGCGATTGCAATGTCACTCGGCGTGCTGAGCTTGAGCGCTATTCTGTCAGCTTGCGGTGGCGGCGGTAACAATTCGGCAGGGCCATCGGGTCCCGACACAACCCCGCCATCGGGACTCAGTACTGGTCCGGAGACTTGTGTCGGTGGCAATGCCGGCGATTTTTCGTGCCTGGGCATCTCGCTGCGTAGTCGCGTGTCACTTGCAGCAATGGGCGGCACAACGGGCAACGATATTTGGGGCTGGTTTGACTCCCAATCCGGCAAAGAATATGCCCTGATGGGTATGACGAATGGAACAGCGTTTGTCGACATTTCGGACCCGGACAATCCGGTCTACCTCGGCATTTTACCCACTCGTACTGTAGCGTCGGTTTGGCGCGATATTAAAGTCTTTGCGGATCACGCCTTCATCGTCGCGGACGGGGCCGGTGCGCACGGTATGCAGGTGTTTGACCTGACGCGGCTGCGGGGTCTCATGACGCCGCAAACATTTTCCTCCGATGCTGTCTACAGCGATTTCGGGAATGCGCACAATCTCGCCATCAACGAAGACGCAGGATTTGCCTATGCCGTAGGCACGAACACCTGCGCCGAGGGCCTGCACATGATTGATATCAGCATACCGGGCAACCCGCTGTTCGCGGGCTGTCACTCGGCATTCGACACTCACGATACTCAATGCGTAGATTACCAGGGACCCGATGCAGATTATTTGAATAGTGAGATTTGTTTCAGCTCCGCCGAGGACCGGGTCGAGATCGCCGACGTTACGTTCAAGGCGTCTCCCTTTACGGTCTCGACCAGCATCTATCCTGAATTGGGTTTCGTTCATCAGGCCTGGTTGACCGAGGATCACCGGTTTTTGCTTGTGGGCGACGAATTCGATGAGAATGTTTTTAATGTACCGACGCGAACCCACGTCCTCGACGTATCCGATCTCGATGCGCCGCTTTATGTCTTCGCTTATGAGGCGGCGACGGCGTCAATTGATCATAACCTGTACGTGCTGGGCAACCGCGTATTCGAAGCGAACTACACCTCGGGTTTGCGAGTTCTCGAGTTTGCGGATTTGTCGAATCGCGAGATGATGGAAATCGCATTCTTTGATACCTATCCGCAAAGCGATGCTACGGATTTCTCCGGAGCATGGAGCGTGTACCCATTCCTGCCCTCCGGAACAATAATCGTAAGCGACGTGACGAATGGCTTGTTTATTCTGTCACTTCAGTAGTGATTCCGGGTCTGCGCCGTTCATGACATTGTGTGGCAGCTAGCCGGAAGCTGACGCTTGCGCAGAAAATCGTGAAAGCAACGACACCGGTGACACGAATTAAATACCTTGGAACAGGCTTCGCGAAGGCGCTTGCGGGTAAATACCTATACGAGGGCAGCGGTAGCGATCACTCGATCGACATTCTGCTGCAGCGGTAACATGCCCGTCAGCAGTGCGTCCGATTGGCGCTCGCCGGCGACATAGTCATTGACGCAACGCAGCACGGCCGGAGAGCGCAGTCTGGCCTGGCGACTGGCAATCTCTTCGAGCGTAAACCAGTGCCGACCAATGATGCCGTCATCCAGTCGGCTGTCTTTGTTGAAGTTCAAAAACCGCGCGGCGAAAACAATGCGCAGAAATTGCTGTCGAGTCTGAGGGTGGATCCACAAATAAACGCCGACCAGCTCTCCGCAAGCAATATCACAGGCGGTTTCTTCGCGGGTTTCGCGGATGACGGCCTGTTCCGGTGATTCCCCGGCTTCAATGTGTCCGCCAGGCTGGCTGAACACGCGTCGGCCCGAGGCATATTCTTCGACGAGGAGGAATCGTCCTTCATGCTCGACGACAGCCGCAACGGTAAGATCAGTCGGTTGCATACTATTGTCAGATGCCGAGTTGACGAAATTCCATTTCGACTTCACTGGCCAGCCAGATTTCGTCGAACATTTTTCCATACAGCCTGGCTACGGCCGGCTCGTGGGTATCGGCGATACCCTCCCAGCGGCTCGCCTGCAATCGATAGACAAGCGCGGTCTCATCGGCGATGCAGAATGCCTCGGCATGCGTCCGCAAATCTTCGCGTACATGACGAAATTCAATGTAAGTGTTCAGGCGTCGGCCGAGATGCACAAAATTGTTGCCATTCTTCACGGCGCGGGAAGGGTCAGCAATCAAGACGCGAATTCGTGCATAAGTTTGTGAGAGGACAAGCTTTTTGATGATCTCGAGGAATTCGGAATTATCGTAAATGCCCGGCTCGAGGTCATGCGTGAAGATCGAAACTTTGCGAGAAGCTTCACTCACGATATCGATGGCGGCCTGGCGCATTTCTTCGCGGGTCGAGATGACCCAGCGCTTGCCGTGTTCGTTTGCCTGTTCCATAGGCCGACCATATTACCGGCGGGCGGGAATTCAACTTGCCAACTGCGTCACGTTTTGGCGCATGTTTCCCAGTTGCAAATCATTCGCATCCCGCGTCGCTAGGCCATTTCAGACCGCTTGCGCCAATAATCCCAGCTTGATTCAACTTTACATATGGTCATTTCGGCTCAGGCAGCTCAAACGCGCCATGGGCCAGGAGCCAGCGCAGGGTTCGTTTTCCGAGAGCGGCCGCCAACGGCCCGTCAAGGCGGCGACTGGCGCAGAGGGCCGCAATGCACGTGCGTGCGCGGTCATCGAGTGGCCGGCTGACACCGTTCAGATAGAGCGAATAGTCGTCAAATGCGAGGCGCGCCATGCCGTGCAGGCGCAATTTGTGCAGGACGGACGGTCCCTCGAGCAGCGCTGTTATCTCATCGTCGCCAGGCGCAAGCGGCTGCAGCCACTCTTTGAGTTCAGTGACAGAGCGGCCGAGTTGGCCGGCGTTCTTTCCTGCACGCCTGAGTGCGGCGGGCGAAAGGTAGCCGGGGCGGACTTCGGCAAGCTGCAGGTCAGGATCGGCATAGTAAGGCGGTGCGCGCATGCCGATGGAATAGGTCATGCAAGCCCTTGTCGCCGTGCCCCAGTGCGCGACGCCAGGTGGCAGGTAAAGAACATCACCATGCTGCGTGACATGACTTTCACCGCCCCTGAATTCCTGCAACAGGGCAAGGTCATGACTCGCCCCATGATCCTCGGGAACAGGTGCCGTTGACGTCCGCCACTCACGAACGCCGATACCCTGGCACAGGAATACATCGTAATTATCGCGGTGTGGACCGACGCCGCCTCCGGGAGCCGCAAAACTGATCATCAGGTCATCAATGCGCCAGTCGGGAATGAACGGCACCAGCGTCAACAATCGACGCATCGAGGGCAGGTGTTTTTCGACGTCGTGAACGAGCAGCGACCAGTCGCGTTTGGGCAGCGCCGCGAGGAATTCGACTGCGAACGGCCCGGTCTCGACCCGATATCGGGTCCGTTCGCCTGCGCGATCGGTGAATACTATGCGCGATTCGACGTCGTCCAGCGTCGCGAGCCAGGCCAGTTCATTGCGTGTGACTGCGGGCCGCACGGCGTCGACGGCCTGCGGCATGAACAGGGGTTTCCTCTGCCAGTAACCGGCAAGAAACAAATTGTCCGTCAGGTCCCCGGGAAATTTCAGCACTGCGCGTTGCTCAGATATCGCGAGCCTGTTTGGCAGCGAGTCCGATATAGGCCTCGGGTGTCAGATCCAGCAGTCGTTGCTTTTCGCCCGCGGGAATATCGAGCGTGTTGACGAACTCCAGCAGGACTTCCCTGGTGACCGCCTGTCCGCGGGTCAATGCCTTGAGTTTCTCGTAAGGTTCGGGGACACCGTAACGGCGCATTACGGTCTGCACGGCTTCTGCCAGGATTTCCCAGGCCCCGGCAATGTCGGCATGAATGGCCTCGCGATTAACCTGCAGTTTGCCGACGCCTTTTTGCAGGGACCGTAATGCGATGACGACGTGTCCGGCTGCAACGCCGAAATTGCGTTGTACGGTCGAGTCCGTCAGGTCTCGCTGCCAGCGTGAGATGGGAAGTTTTTCGGCGAAGTGGTTGAGCATTGCGTTCGCTATGCCGAGATTGCCCTCGGCGTTTTCGAAGTCAATCGGGTTGACTTTGTGCGGCATGGTTGACGATCCAACCTCGTCCTTCGCGACCTTTTGCTTGAAATAACCCAGCGAAATGTAGCCCCAGACGTCGCGCGCGAAATCGATAAGTATGGTGTTGTAGCGCAGCAGCGCGTGGCAATACTCCGCTGTCCAGTCGTGCGGCTCGATCTGCGTCGTGTAGGTATTTGGATGAACACCCAGTGATTCGACAAAACGGCGGCTTATTGCCTGCCAGTCTGCGTCGGGGTAAGCGATGACATGCGCATTGTAATTGCCGACAGCGCCGTTGAACTTGCCGAGAATTTCCACGGCCGCAAACTGTCGCTGTGCGCGTTCGAGACGTGCCACGACATTCGCGAGTTCCTTGCCGAGCGTGGTCGGGCTGGCGGTCTGTCCGTGAGTGCGTGAGATCATCGCTAGTTCGGCGTGCTCGCGCGCCATCGCTCGTAATCGGTTTCGCAGCTCGCGCATCCCGGGCAGCAATACCTCGGATCGCGCGGACCGCAGCATCAGCGCATACGCCAGGTTGTTAATGTCTTCGGACGTGCAGCTGAAGTGCAGGAAGTCCTTGAGCGGCTGCGTCTCCGGTCCGTCCCCGAGTTTCTCGCGAATAAAGTACTCGACCGCTTTGACGTCGTGATTGGTGGTTGCCTCGATCGCTTTGACCCGCTCTGCGTCATCGATCGAGAAATCATCGACGATGCCGTTCAGCAGATCCTTCATGACCGAGGAGATCGGTCCGACTTCCTGGATATCGGGCTCGTCGGCCAGTCTCTGCAGCCAGCGAATCTCGACCATGACGCGGAAGCGGATCAGGCCGTATTCGCTGAATATGTCGCGGAGCTCGTTGACCTTTTCCGAGTACCGACCGTCGGTTGGAGAGAGGGCTCTCAATGTGGGGACTTTCATGAGTGGAAACCAGTGTAGACATGCGCGCGGAAAGCGAGAATCATACACGTTTTCCGACATATCGAAGCGACGCTGTGGGCGTCGAATGGAGCTTCAATTCCTATGAAAGACAAGGCAATTCGTATCGAAAAGGACAGCATGGGCGAACTTGAGGTCCCCGCTGATGCCCTCTGGGGTGCGCAAACGCAGCGTGCCGTCAACAACTTCCCGATCAGCGGACTGACGATGCCCCGGCAGTTCATTGCCGCGCTCGGCCTGGTGAAGTGGGCGGCAGCCGGCGCCAATGCCGAGCTGGGCCTTATCCAGAGCGACATCGCCGTTGCCATCCAGAAAGCGGCACTGCTCGTCTCCGAAGGCGATTATGACGCGCATTTTCCGATCGATATTTTCCAGACAGGGTCAGGCACCAGCTCGAACATGAATGCCAACGAGGTCATATCGCACCTGGCGAGCGCAGACCTTGGCAAGGAGGTGCATCCGAATGACCACGTGAACATGAGCCAGAGCAGTAATGACGTTATCCCGACCTGTGTGCATGTCAGCGCCGCGCTGGCCATTCAGGAGCAGCTGCTGCCCGCACTGGAACACCTGTCGAAAGCCCTGGAAAACAAGGCCGATGAAACGCGCGACGTCGTCAAGACCGGGCGCACCCACCTTATGGATGCGATGCCCGTAACCCTCGGCCAGGAACTCGACGGCTGGCGCTCGCAGATCGATCACGCCAGTGAAAGGCTGGCAGACACGATGAAGCGCCTGACTGCGCTGGCGCAGGGCGGGACGGCCGTCGGCACGGGCATCAACGCACATCCCAAATTTGGACCGAAAGTCGCTGTCTTGCTCAGTGAACACACCGGCGTGCCGTTCAAACCGGCGGACAACCTGTTCGAGGCGCTGAGTAGCCAGGATGCCGCGGTCGAGACCTCGGCACAGCTGCGCGTCCTCGCCGTGAGCCTGACCAAGATCGCCAATGATCTTCGCTGGATGAATGCCGGGCCCCTTGCCGGCATCGGTGAGATTGCGCTGCCTGCGCTGCAGCCAGGCTCGAGCATCATGCCGGGCAAGGTCAATCCGGTCATTCCCGAAGCGGTTGCCATGGTCTGTGCGCAGGTGATCGGCAATGACGTGACCATCACGATCGGTGGGCAATCGGGCAACTTCCAGCTCAACGTCATGCTGCCGGTGGTCGTTTACAACCTGATTCAGAGCATCGAGATCCTGGCGACGGCCAGCGTCTGCCTGGCGGATAAAGCCATCGCCGGATTCACGGTCAATACCGACAATATCAATCGCGCGCTGGGCCGCAACCCGATACTGGTGACGGCGCTGAACCCGGTTATTGGCTACGAGAAAGGCGCCGCGGTCGCCAAGAAAGCGTACAAAGAAGGACGGTCCGTGAAGGATGTCGCGCGTGAAATGACGGATCTGACCGACGAGGAACTCGATCGCCTGCTGGATCCGGCGAGCTTGACCGAGGGTGGTATTAAACATTAGTGCGCTCCGCAAACCGGGCGCGGTGACGGCGGAGTGGCTGCGCGAGCGTCTCGCGGATACGCGGCTACCCGAAAACCCGCTGAATGTGACCCTGCCGCCCGGAATCGGGCGATGGCCCGCGGCGCTGCGAGAAAGCCCGGGCACGGCACTCACGCCCGCTGGCGTGCTGATCCCCATATTGGAACGCGCCGGCGATCTGTCGGTGTTGCTGACACAGCGCTCGGCCGCACTCAAGCACCACGCCGGACAGATCAGCTTTCCGGGCGGGAGCATGGAGGAACAGGATCGGGACGTGGCCATGACGGCCATACGGGAAACGCGGGAGGAGGTGGGCATCGACCCGCAGCATGTCTCCGTGATCGGCTACCTGGGGCCCATGCCAACGATCACGGGCTACGCCGTAACACCGATCGTGGGGCTGGTCAGCGCGGCCGCGGAGCTGGTAATCGATCGCAGCGAAGTCGAGTTCGCATTTGAGGTGCCGCTCGAATTCCTGCTGGATGCGAGAAACGACAAGCGCGTCGAGCGCGAATTTGAGGGCCATTCGGTCGCTATGGTGGAGTTCCACTACGAGCAGCGACGTATTTGGGGGGCGACGGCTCACATGGTTCTTTTGCTCAGGCAATACCTTATAAATAAATAATTTATGACTACTATCAATAAATTACTTGAAGTCATGCAGAAGCTCCGGGATCCCGAAACCGGGTGCCCATGGGACGTCGAGCAGAGTTTTGCAAGCATTGCGCCATACACCGTTGAAGAGGCCTACGAAGTCGCCGATGCGATCGCGAGGGAGAATTACGAAGACCTCAGGGATGAACTCGGAGATCTGCTTCTCCAGGTTGTCTATCACGCACAAATCGCAGCCGAGGCCGGCCATTTCGATTTTGACGACGTGGCCGCAGGCATCGCCGAGAAGATGATCCGCCGGCATCCGCATGTGTTTGGCAGTGCAGCGGAGCGCGAGGCGGGCAAGGTCGACGGGAGCTGGGAGGAAATCAAGGAATTGGAGCGCTCCGGTGGTGACGACGCCAGCGCGCTGGCAGGCATCGCGCGAGCACTGCCGGCCCTGAAACGGGCACAGAAGCTGGGCAAAAGGGCCGGGCGTGTCGGTTTTGACTGGCCCGACCGCCAGGGCGTGCATCACAAGATCCAGGAAGAGCTTGTTGAGCTGGAGGAAGCGGCCGGGACACGCGATGTGGCCCGCATCGAAGAAGAGTTTGGCGACATGTTATTCGCCGTGGTCAACCTGGCCCGTCACCTGGACGTAGACCCCGAAAAGGCGCTCAGCGGCGCAAACAGCAAGTTCGAGCGCCGGTTTCGCGACATGGAGGCTGTCATCGCCGAAAACGGCAAACGGATCAAGGACTTCTCGCTGGAGACTCTGGACCAGGAATGGCGTGCCGCGAAAAAGCGCGTCGGCTAGCCCGCGAAGCGTTCATAAACCGTTCACAAATCTCAAGTTTTTCCTGTTTCCTGTTCAGGAACAGTTCATTGCCTGCGGCTTAATCTTGTCCACAGGCTGGCGGATGCCGGCTGTTTGGGACAAGGAGCAGGACTATGAACACTCGAATCACAGCTTTGACCGCCGCCGTATTGTTCATCGGCACAACGACTGTCGCTTTGGCAGATCACAGCTACCGCGTGGCACGCGATGACCGGGCCATGTACGACTACGCCAAAGTGATTTCCTCGCAGCCCATCGTCAACTACGTGACCGTAAAAACCCCGGTTCGCGAGTGTTGGGAAGAAATGCAGTACTACACGGTTGATCGCCGCGCTCGCAGCAGCGGCGGCGCGACGCTCGTCGGCGCGCTGATCGGCGGCGTAATCGGTCACCAGTTCGGCAGTGGCCGTGGCAACGATGCGGCCACAGTCGCGGGCACGCTGATCGGTGCCGCTGTTGGCAGTGACGCAAATCGTCAGCGCTACGACGGGCATGATGTTGAGCGCATTGCACGCCCGGTCGAGCGTTGTGAGACGCGCTACCAGGCGCGCCAGGAAAAGCGTATCGACGGCTACCGGGTGACCTACCGTTATAACGGCCAGAAATACATGACCGAGATGCCGTACGACCCCGGCCGAAAGATACGTGTGCGTGTCGACGTAAGGCCGGCTGGCTAGATCCGAGGTACGATGTGACGCGTTTCATTGCAATCAAACCGCCGTCGTACGACACTTGGCGCATGCGGTTGGTTTTGACATTTTTGCTACTGGCCGGGTTGGTTTTTTTGCCGACCCGGTCAGACGCGTTCGATATCGAACAGACCCTGAAAGCACAGCATGTGCAGTACCAGGGAGAGCAGTCCTACAGCACGGCGCAGCAGGGCGGCATGTCGCTGGCGCAGGCGATCGAGTCGGTTCGCAGAAAGACCAACGGCCGCGTTGTCAGCGCCGAGACCAAGATCCAGGGCGGCCGCGAAGTGCATTACATCAAGGTTCTCACCAGGGACGGCAAGGTCAAGACTCACAGAGTCAATGGCCGAAGCCGCTAACCCGGCTTCAGGAACCGCGAACATGCGACTGCTGGTAATAGAAGACGACGCGACCTTGCTCGAATCCCTGGTGCGCAAACTCGGCGAATCCGGCTTCGCGGTAGAGCAGGCGGCCGACGGCAAGGAAGGACTGTACTTCGCGCTCGAGTACCCTGTTGACCTCGCAATAATCGATTTGGGACTTCCTGAAGTATCCGGCCTGGAGATTATTCGCCAGGTACGTGAGCAGGGTAAGAGCTACCCGATTTTGATCCTCACGGCGCGCGATCGCTGGGAAGACAAGGTCGATGGCCTTAGCGCCGGTGCCGACGACTATGTCGTCAAGCCATTCCACTTCGAGGAAGTCAGCGCGCGCGTAAACGCGCTCTTGCGGCGCAGCGGCGGCTGGGCTTCGTCGGTATTGACCGCGGGCCCGGTATCCCTGGACATGTCGCGCCAGGAGCTCACGGTCAACGAGGACACGATCGACCTGACGAGTTTCGAGTACAAGATTATCGAATACCTAATGGTTCGTGCCGGCCAGGTTATTTCCAAAGCCGAGTTGACGGATCGACTCTACGACCAGGACTTCGAACGGGACAGCAACGTGATCGAAGTGTTCATCGGTCGTTTGCGCAAAAAAATGGATCCGGAAAACTCCATCAAGCCCATTGAAACGCTACGGGGTCGCGGCTACCGCTTCGCGCTGGAGCGAAATCAGTCAGGCTGACGCAGTTCATGCGTTCTCTCAGCAGCCGATTGCTGGTATCCGTCAGTGTACTGTTGCTGCTTTTCTTTGGCGCAACCATCGCTGTGCTGGATACCGCATTCAGCGAAGCCGGTGAACAGGCGCGCCGCGATATTCTCGATGGGCACCTCGTTGCCCTGTTGGCCGCCGCGGAGCCCGATGACGCCGGCAAATTGATGTTGCCCCAGCGTTTGCGCGAGCCCCGATTCGAGAACATCGGTTCCGGTCTGTACGCGGAATTGCTGGACGCCGACAGCACGGTGTTGTGGCGATCGCGCTCAGCACTTGGCCTCGAAATCCCGAGTGGCGTTGCCCCTGAACTCGGGAATCATCTGTTCGCCAGGGAAAGCCTTGAAGATGGCACACCGTTGCTGACCCTGAGCCTGGCCGTCGAGTGGGAGTTTGATGACGGTACCCTGCAGTCTTACGTCTTCAAAGTTGCCGAAAGTCTCGATTCGTTCAACGCGCAGGTTGCCGGCTTCAGGCGCCAGCTGTTCGGTTGGTTTGCGGCCGTCGCACTGACCATGTTGCTGGCGTTTTCAATGTTGTTGCGAGGGCTGCTCAAACCGCTGCGCAAGATCGAAACGGAGATTACTGAAATTGAAGAGGGCAAACGCGTTGCGCTCTCGGGCAAGTTTCCAACCGAGCTGACAGGCGTTGCACGAAACATGAACCTGTTGATCGACAGCGAACGCGCGCGATCGGATCGCTACCGGTATACGCTCGATAATCTGGCGCACAGTTTGAAAACACCGTTGGCGGCGATGCGCTCGTTGGTCAACGATCGTCAGAACGAAGGGTTTGGCGGTCGGTTCAACGAACAGATCGATCGCATGGATGAAATTGTCCGCTACCAGTTACGTAAACCCGCGGCCTCGGTTGCCGATAACCTGGTCCTCAAACCGATCAACGTGGAAAGCGAAGTAACGCGCCTGGTCGACGGGCTTCGCAAGGTCTATCACGACAAGAAACCTGACTTCGACGTGCGCGTCGCACGCGGCATGCAGTTTCGGGGCGACACGGGGGACTTTCTGGAGCTTGCCGGTAACCTTCTCGACAACGCGTGCAAGTGGTGTGAGAAAAGTGTGCGCATCAGCATCGTGCCGTCAGTGGGTGCGCGGGCGATCGCGAGTGGCATGGTGCTGACCGTGGCGGATGATGGGCCGGGGATACCGCAGGATGCAGCCGATGCGCTGCTGGAACGCGGCATGCGTCTCGACGAATCTACGCCCGGTCATGGCATTGGTCTGGCCGTCGTAAGAGACATTGCCCGCTCCTACGGCGGGCGACTGTCAATCAGGCGCAGTTCCGATCTGGGCGGCGCGGAGATTACGGTCTCGATACCGCCTGTTGCCAGTTCGCGGCCAGAGTAGTCCGTCTTAACCGCGCTTGTCGGCGGCGGATCTCGTCAGTTTTACGAGCGGCTCGATGAGTTCCAGCGGCAGCGGGAACACGATCGTATTGGAGCGCTCGTTCGCGATTTCCTTCAGCGTCTGCAGGTAGCGCAGCTGCAGTGCCTGCTCTTCCTTCGCGAGCATGCGCGCTGCTTCGGCAAGCATTTCGGCGGCCTGTTTTTCCGCCTCGGCGTTAATGATCTTGGCGCGTCGGGCTCGCTCCGCTTCGGCCTGCTGTGCAATTGCTCGAATCATGCTTTCATCGAGATCGACATGCTTGATTTCGACATTCGCGACCTTGATGCCCCAATTGTCGGTGCGTGCGTCGAGCAGATTCTGAATATCCGCATTGAGTTTTTCACGTTCCGCGAGCATGTCATCGAGTTCGTGTTGACCGAGGACCGAACGCAGTGTTGTCTGTGATAGCTGACTGGTTGCTTCAAATACATTGGCGACACGAATGATCGCTTTCTCCGGATCGACAATGCGAAAGTAGATGACCGCGTTCACTTTGACCGAGACGTTGTCTCTCGAGATGACGTCCTGTGTCGGCACATCGAGAACAATTACTCGCAGGTCGACCTTGACCATTTTCTGGATGCCCGGGATGAGGATGATCAATCCCGGCCCTTTGACTTTTTGAAAACGCCCGAGCAGGAAAATGACGCCGCGCTCATACTCCTTGAGGATCTTGATCGTGTTATACAGCACCACGATAATTGCGGCACCGATAATGGCGAACAGTGGAAGTTGTGGCATTGGAGACTCCTTCTCAGGTTTGTAGCTGGGCGTCGTTAGACGTGCTGGAAGCGACGGGCTCTATATCAAGGATCAGGCCGTCCATCGCGCGGACGACGACTTCCTGGTCCTTCGAAATGGGTACTTTCGATCTCGCATGCCAGGATTCGCCCTCGAGCCAGACCATCCCGTCGCCGGAAAAGTCCTGCATCGCTGTCGCGACGCCGCCAACAATCGAATCTCTGCCCGACACCGCGCCACGGCGGCGGAGCTTCACCAGGTAGCTCAGCATCCAGATGATCAGTAGCGCAAATACGAGGGCAAGACCAAAGACAAAAGTCAGGGATATACCAAAACCGGGGATGCCGCTGTCAAACATCATAATGGTGCCAAAGACAAACGCAGCGATGCCGCCGATGCCCAATGCGCCGAAACTCGGGGCGTAGGCTTCCGCAACCATCAACGCTATGCCGAGGAAAATCAGCGCCAGGCCTGCATAGTTAACGGGCAGCACCTGTAGCGCGTAGGCCGCCAGCAGCAGGCAGATAACGCCGACAACGCCCGGTACAATCGCCCCCGGATTCCATCCTTCATACATCAGTCCGTAGACACCGATCAAGCCGAGCAACAGCACGATTTCGGGGTTGGAAATAATGCCAAGCAGCTTGATACGCCAGTTGGCTTCGTATGGCTGAACCTCTGCATCCTTGGTTGCGAGCACCCTGGTTTCGCCGGCTATCTCGACCTCGTGGCCATCCAGAAGCTGCAGCAGCTCATCGCGGTCCGCAGCGATGAACTCGATGACATTTTGTTCCAAAGCCTCCGCCGCCGTCAGGGTTGCGGCTTCGGTGACGGCTTTTTCAGCCCAGTCGGCGTTGCGTCCATGGCGTTCGGCGAGACTGCGAATATACGAAACCGCATCGTTCATCACTTTGCGGTCCATCGCGCTGCCGGACGGCTGCGCCGGCGTGTCGGTGTCCGTATCGTCATCGCCATCATCGGCGGGTGGCGCCGTCTCCTGGCCTCCCAGCGAAACCGGCGTTGCGGCGCCAAGGTGCGAGGTTGGCGTCATTGCCGCGACGTGGCTGGCCAGCAGGATATAGGTGCCTGCGCTGTCGGCTCTTGCGCCGGCCGGAGTGACGTAGGTGACCACGGGCACCGACGAGGCGAGGATTTTCTGCACCATGTCCCGCATCGGTTTCATCAGGCCGCCGGGTGTGTCCATGTTGATAATAACGAGCTCAGCGCCGATTTCTTCGGCATGTTCGATGCCGCTGACGAGGTACTCTGAGGTTGCAACACCGATGCCGTCCTTGACCTCGAGTTCGACAACCTGGGCGGCAGCTGAGGCTGAAAAACTGGCCCCGAACATGACAAGGATCAGCGCAAAAAGTTCCGGCAGTGCAGGCCACCGGTGACCGGGCAAGGGTAACGTTTTCATCCCCTGATAATACCAGTCTGGCGACGATTGTCGCGCCTTATCGGCCTTTCGATTCATGCCGGCAGCTGGCATGCTGACGGCCTCCTTCGTTTCCACGGCGTGCGCGATGTTTATTCGATTCATAACCACCGGCGGGACCATCGACAAAATCTACTTTGACGACCTCAGCCAGTTCGAGGTCGGGGAATCGCAGGTGCAGCATATCCTGGCCGAGGGGCGTATCGAATTTGATTTTGAGGTTGAGGCGTTGATGCACAAGGACAGTCTCGACATCAACGATGCCGATCGTGCCAGGCTGCGCGACTTCATCGAGCAGGACCACGCGAAGCTGTTCGTTATTACACACGGCACGGATACGTTGCCGGAGACCGCCGAGGCGTTGGCGGACTTGCAGAACAAGACGATCGTCCTGACGGGTGCCCTGACGCCGGCGCGTTTCAAGACGACTGATGCGGTTTTCAATGTAGGCATGGCGGTGGCAGCCGTGCAGGTCGCCGCGCCAGGCGTTTATATCGCGATGAGCGGCCAGGTCTTCGAAGCGGGCACCGTACGCAAAAACCGCGCTGAGAATCGCTTTGAGAGACTACCGCAGGAGCGGTGAGGAGCCCACGAAAGGGAATCCGCTACAGGTCGAAATTGATACCCTGTGCCAACGGCAGGTCCCGGCCCCAGTTAATCGTGTTGGTCTGGCGGCGCATATAGGCCTTCCACGCATCGCTGCCGGCTTCACGCCCGCCACCGGTCTCTTTCTCCCCGCCGAACGCGCCGCCAATCTCGGCACCGGAGGTGCCGATATTGACGTTCGCGATGCCGCAGTCCGATCCGCCACTCGACAGGAAGTACTCCGCGTTTTGCAGATTGTCGGTGAAGATCGCGGACGAGAGTCCCTGAACGACGCCGTTCTGCATGGCGATCGCCTCATCGAGTGTGTCGTAGGGAATCAGGTACAGGATCGGCCCGAAGGTCTCGGTTTGCACGATATCCGAGTCGTTGTCTGCAACCGCAATGGCCGGTGTGATGAAATGACCCGGCCCGTCGATGCGTTCGCCGCCACACAGGACTTCGCCACCGGTTTTGCGAACGGTTGCGCATGCGGACTCGACGCGCTCGATTGAAGACTCATCGATGAGTGGGCCCATCAGCGTGTCAGGATCGAGTGGATCACCAATGCGAATCTGACCGTAGGCTTTGACCAACGCATTCTTCAATTCATCGAAGCGGCTGCGATGCGCGATGACGCGACGCGTTGACGTGCAGCGCTGGCCGGCGGTGCCAACCGCACCGAATACGATGGCAGGTACCGCCAGTTCGAGGTTTGCAAACTCATCGACAATGATCGCGTTGTTGCCGCCCAGTTCGAGCAGGCTCTTACCCATGCGCCCGGCGACGCGCTCGCCGACCTGGCGACCAACCGCGCAGGATCCTGTAAACGAAATCAGGTTGACGCGGAAGTCGTCGACGAAGCGTTGTGCAAGTTCGTTGGAGCCGTCGTTGATCAGGAAAAATATCGGCGGCAGGTCCATATCGGCCAGCGCTTCATTAAATATCTTTTGCACGGCGACGCCACACAGCGGCGCTTTCGGCGACGGCTTCCAGATATTGACGTTGCCGCAGACCGCCGCAATGCAGGAGTTCCACGAATAAACCGCAACCGGGAAGTTGAACGCCGAAATCGTGCCAACAACGCCGAGCGGATGCCACTGTTCGTACATACGGTGTTTTGGCCGCTCCGAGTGCATCGTGCGTCCATACATCATGCGCGACTGGCCGACCGCAAAATCGGCGATATCGATCATCTCCTGGACCTCGCCGTCGCCCTCAGCCTTGATCTTGCCCATCTCGAGGGACACCAGGCTCCCAAGGGCGTCTTTGTGGTCACGAAGACAGTCGGCGATCCTGCGAATAGCCTCGCCGCGAACCGGCGCCGGTATATTGCGCCAGGCGAGGAAAGACTCCTGAGCTTTGCCGATGACCTTTTCGTATTCGGCTTTCGATGTGGAGCGCACGCTCGCGATGAGTTGACCTGTCGCCGGATTGACGGATTCGATAATGGCCGCCGACTTGTCGGCACTGGACACGGCGCCTGACCAGGTGCCGTCGTTTACGTCGTCGAGTCCGAGTTGTTCAAGTATTGATTGCATGGTTTGTTCTCCGCTGGGCGCGCATTGTGCCAATCTCATGGTGCCCTTGCCACACCCCTTGCGATGTTTGTCATTGCGAAAAACGCAGGAAAAACAGAGACCTTGCCCGGCGGCGCGCCGAACCTAAAAATCCAGTGAAGAAACGATTCCTAAATTGTTGATTACATGAGAAACTTTTGAGCCCTGCAGTGCGGCATGGCATAGTCCGCGCTTTAGAGGCGCCACGATTCACGTGCCCGCCGCCAGGGACAAACAACGATCGTGAGCAGAACCGTACCGAAAAACGAATGGCATCCCGCAAGCTGGCAGAGCTTCGACGCGTCCCAGCAGGCTTCATATCCCGACAAAGCCCAGCTTGACCGGGTGGTCGCCGAGCTGAGCCGGTTGCCACCGATTACGACCTCGTGGGAGGTCGACGCGCTTAAGGACCTGATTGCAGCGGCCCAGCGCGGTGAGGCTTTCGTCCTGCAGGGCGGTGACTGCGCCGAGACCTTCGACGAGTGTACCTCCGAGAACATCGTCGACAAGCTGAAGATCCTGCTGCAGATGAGTCTCGTCATGATCTATGGCCTCAAGAAACCGGTCGTACGCGTCGGTCGCATGGCTGGCCAGTACGCGAAACCGCGTTCGGCGGATACCGAAACACGCGAGGGCAAGACCTTGCCGAGCTTCCGCGGTGACCTGGTTAATCGCAGCGGCTTCACGCCTGACGATCGAATTCCCGACCCGCAGATGATTCTGCGCGGCTATGAACGAGCGGCGCTGACGTTGAATTTCGTGCGTTCACTGGTTGATGGCGGCTTTGCTGATTTGCACCATCCCGAGTACTGGGACCTGGGTTGGGT
The DNA here is from genome assembly GCA_013043165.1 of Woeseiaceae bacterium. Lineage (GTDB taxonomy): Bacteria > Pseudomonadota > Gammaproteobacteria > Steroidobacterales > Woeseiaceae > UBA1847. The sequence goes on from JABDOQ010000082.1 coordinate 158,557, forward strand.
AGGTCATTCGTCGGCGGCCGACGAATACCATGCGATCGTCGCATCGATTTCCGACTCGCTCGATTTCCTCGAAACCGTATCGGGACGGCAGTTTCACAACACCCAGCGCGCCGATATCTACGCCGCGCATGAAGGCCTGCACCTGCATTACGAACAGGCGCAGACGCGCTACCTGGACCGCCGCGAGCGCTGGTACAACCTGACGACGCATTTTCCATGGATCGGCATGCGAACCGCGCAATTGGATGGGGCTCACGTCGAGTATTTTCGCGGCATCGCCAATCCGATCGGCATCAAGGTCGGCCAGGGCATGACGCGCGAGTGGATCCAGGAGCTGGTGCGCACCCTCAATCCGCACAATGAGCCCGGCCGCCTTACATTGATTCATCGCTTCGGCGCGAAGGCGATTGAGGAACATCTGCCGGCGCTAATTTCGGCCGTCCGTGAAACCGGCTCACCCGTGCTTTGGGTCTGCGATCCGATGCACGGCAACACCGAAAGCACCGCGGACGGCACCAAAACGCGACGATTCGACAACATTGTCTCCGAGCTGGAATCCGCATTTCGTGTCCATCAATCAATGGGCAGCTACCTCGGCGGCGTCCATCTCGAACTAACCGGCGAAAACGTCACGGAGTGCACCGGAGGCGCCCGGGGACTCACCGACGGCGACCTTGCCAGGGCCTACAAGTCGACGGTCGATCCGCGGCTTAACTACGAGCAGGCCATGGAAGTGGCCATGCGCATCTCGGGACTCAAGAACGGCAATTAGAGCGCTTTCCAGGCATCCTCTGTCGAAATCTGTCGGCTTTCACCGGGTCTCAGGCCGGCCAGCGACCAGGGCCCGACCGAATATCGAATCAACCGCAGTGTCGGCAGGCCTACAGCCGCCGTCATGCGCCGGACCTGGCGATTTCGCCCCTGGGTCAGAGTCACTGTAATCCAGCTATCCGCCACGCTGGCGCGATAACGAATGGGCGGGTCGCGACTCCAGAGATCCTCTGGTGGCTTAATCGAAGCCGCTGACCGGGCCTTCGCCGGGCCGTCCTTCAATTGCACGCCGCGCAACAGGGCGTTGAGCTGCTGTTCGCCCGCTGTTCCTTCAACCTGCGCCCAGTAGGTCTTGGGGATTTTTGACCTCGGCTGACTGATTCGTGCCTGCAATTTGCCGTCGTCGGTAAGCAACACAAGGCCTTCGCTGTCGTAGTCGAGCCGACCAGCCGGGTAGACGCCGGGGGCGTCGACGTAATCAGCAAGAGTAGCCCGTCCACGGGCATCGCTGAACTGGCTCAGCACCTGGTAGGGCTTGTTGAGAAGAATCAGCACTATGGATGGTCCCCGGCGATCTGTACAATGCACGCCCACTGAAATCCGGCCGAGAACAAGATGAAATACGACCACATCGAAGTGCCTGCCGACGGCGAGGCCATTGTAGCCAATCCCGACCACTCGCTGCTGGTTCCGGACAATCCCATCATTCCTGTCATCGAGGGGGACGGCATCGGTATCGACGTGACCCCCGTCATGCTGAACGTCGCCGAGGCCGCCGTCGAACAGGCCTACGGGGACAAGCGGCACCTTCGCTGGATGCGGGTCTTTGCGGGTCAGCGGGCGACCGAAGTGTACGGCGACGGCGCCTACCTGCCTGACGAAACGCTCGATGCCCTGAAGCGATTCGTCGTCTCGATCAAGGGTCCACTGGCGACGCCGACCGGCGGCGGCATTCGCTCACTCAATGTGGCTATCCGGCAGACGCTGGACCTGTACGCCTGCGTTCGCCCGATTCGCTATTTCCCCGGGGTGCAAACGCCGATGATGGACTCTGACCTGGTCGATATGACCGTGTTTCGCGAAAACACTGAGGACATCTATGCCGGCATCGAGTACCCGACCGGCTCGCAGGAAGTGCAGAAGCTGATTCACTTCCTGCAAACAGAGCTCGGAGTGACCAAGATTCGCTTCCCGGCAAGTTCCGGCATCGGCATCAAACCGGTATCACGCGAAGGCTCGGAGCGGCTCGTCAGAAAGGCGATCCAGTATTGTGTCGATCGTGACTATGGCTCGGTGACGCTCGTGCACAAGGGCAACATCATGAAGTACACCGAGGGCGCGTTCTGCAAATGGGGTTACGAGGTTGCGCGGGCGGAATTTGGTGCTGTCGAAAAGGACGGCGGACCGTGGCTGGCGTTCAAGAACCCTGTGACAGCACGCGAGATCGTTATCAAGGACGTCATCGCCGACAACTTCCTGCAGCAGATTCTGCTGCGCCCCGAGGATTACGACGTCATCG
>JABDOQ010000093.1 GCA_013043165.1 Woeseiaceae bacterium
CGATCGACGAACCCCCTCCGGCTGCATGCGGGCCAGGTTTCTCCCCCTGATAACCTGGCCCGCGGCCCCGGAACCAAGCTGGACAGGAATCCGGCTTTACGGACCATGATGGTCCGGCGGCACCCCCTGCCGTTGCTTTATAAGGCGCCGGAGACCGCTCCGTGTCGGAACGGCCCGCTGGTTCATTTCATGAATTCAGTTCTCCGGCGCCTTTTCTTTTTTTAATCACTAACGCGACGCCTGTGCGCTTCTACACGATCGCCCCTCTCCCGGGAATTACGTTGACTGATCGATTCCCGCAGGCGTTTAAGCCAGCTGCGCGCCCACGTGAATTCAATTCCAAGAATCATGAGCCCGACAGGGATGACGACAATCGCCGGGCCCGGCGTTACGATCATCACGACGCCCAACAGCAATACCGTCATGCCAACGACACCGACGACTATGCGGCGAGCCGACCGGTAGGTGAAATGCACGACTCTCCTGATCAATACCTGTTCCCGTTATTCTTGATTTTAGATCCTGTTACCGTAGCCTTAGTCGAATGAAGCCACCAAGAGTTCCGATCCTTCTCGCCGCGTGCCTCTGTGTTACAACGGAATTGGCTGTGGCGGATGATGCGTTGACACTACAGGTGAACGAAACCAGCGTACAGATGGTGCCCCGTGAACAGGGCCCTCAGCAAGTCAGCCTGCCGCCGCTGGAGTTCTCTTTGCTTGCGACAATTGCCTGTCCCTCGGGGTCCGACGCCGAATCCTTCACGGTCAGTGTCGCGGACACGCACCAGCGCTTCGGCCGCAGTGAAATCTCCGGCAAGGCTGCACTTGATGTTCGTATCAGCGTGCCCGCGAATCAGGTAGCACCGGTTACAGTTGCCGATTTCTGCGTCAGCGGAAAACCCGGCGATAAGTACAGCCTGCCGGTGCCGGGCGTCGCGACGGCGCAAGCGTCGCTGCGGTGTCGCAGCGAAAACGAGTCGTCCGTGTATTTCAAAAGCGCTGTCTTGCCGATCCGGCTTCTCTGTGAGTTTGACAACAATCAGGAAGTGTCGACAGACAGGTGAAGATCGAGAAACTCCAGCGTTCGCCGCCAGGCGTCAGTCGCCGCAGCCTCGTCGTAGTTATTGCCCGTCGGGTTCGCAAATGCATGGCCGACGCCAGGATACACGTGAATTTCATGATTCTTGCGTAGATTAGTGAGCGCCTCTTCGAACGCCTGCACAGACGAAACTTTTATGCCCGTATCCTTCTGTGCGAACAGGCCCAGAATCGGGCTGTTGACAGGCCGGAGCTTGTCCTCATCGCTGGTCACCTGACCATAGTAGATAACGGTTGCATCCAGATCGTCGGGAAACAATTGTGCCGTGTTCAGCGACCAGCCCCCGCCGAAACACCAGCCGAGCGATCCAACTCTTGGCGCGCCGGCCGTCGTACTGACAAATTCGTAGGCGCTGCGAATATTTGCATTGGCTGACTCGGGGTCTTCGACCACCGAGAGCATGAACTGACGCGCCTCCGCGCTGTTCTTGGCCACTTTGCCGCCATAAAGGTCGATCGCAAGAACGATGTATCCCTCACCAGCAAGACGATCGGCCATTGCGCGAATATTGTCGTTCAATCCCCACCATTCGTGGATCATGATGACAGCCGGCAACGGTTCGAACATGTCGGCCGGTGCAACAAAATAGCCATAAACCAACTCGTCGCCGAGTTCCGCGTAAGGCAGAGTCTCGGAAATCACGGCCTGGTCGGGCGCGCCCTCGATGGCGGCGCTGGCAGCTGTCGTATCCCTGGCGTGTTCCCGCGTCATGGCGTCAACATTCGCACGACTTGCGGCTTTTTCGTCGGCTGACGAACCCGGGTCCGAAGAACCACAGGCACCGAGGAATGTGAAGCCCAACATGAGTGCGGCGATGATCCCCGTCTTCGGGAGCCTGGCTATAAACATATAACTAACCTGCAATTTCCTGGTTTTAGCTGCCGGAAACAGCCACGCGCCGATTCCATAGGGCCGGTAGTGTAGAGGTGACTCGGGCTTTTGACTACCACTCTTCGTCATCCCATTCCTTGAGCTTGCTCTTATCGACTTCATCCCACTGTTTTTTGCTGAGGCGAACATACTGCAGTACCTTGGCAATCGTGTAGACGATGATGACCGCAATCATAATCAGCAAGAAGCCCAGACCGTCAGGCATTGCTTGTCTCCCGCGGCTGATCGAAACGACAGTTTAGCACCAAGGCACCCCTCCGATAATGACTGAAAGCGGCAGGCAGGCATCGATTTGGCAGCGTTCAATGTCGTTTTTGCGCGTGGCCCTGCGTGACAACGACGAGGATTTCACGACGGGCCCGATCGGCCGGGCACTCGCTTTACTCGCAATTCCGATGATGCTCGAAATGGCTATGGAATCGATTTTTGCGGTTGTCGACATCGCTTTCGTCGCCCAGCTTGGCACCGATGCGATCGCTGCAGTCGGCATCACCGAGGCGCTCATTACGGTCCTGTACGGGATCGCCATTGGCCTCGGCACGGGACTGACCGCGATGGTCGCAAGGCGCATCGGTGAGAAAGACGCGGATGCGGCGGCACAGGTAACGGGACAGGCCATCTGGCTCGGGGCGATTCTGTCGCTCATCATCGGCGTCGCCGGCGTCACGTACGCGCGGGACCTGCTCGAGCTGATGGGCGCTTCGAGCAGTGTTATCGAACAGGGCCAGGGCTTCACCGCTGTGCTGCTCGGTGGTTCCGTAAGCATCATCTATCTTTTCCTGCTCAACGCAGCCTTTCGTGGCGCCGGCGACGCGACTGTCGCGCTGCGCTCTCTCTGGCTCGCAAACGGTTGCAACATTGTTCTCGACCCATGCCTGATCTTTGGCCTCGGGCCATTCCCGGAAATGGGGGTGACCGGGGCAGCCGTTGCAACAACGATCGGCCGTGGCATCGGCGTGATCTATCAACTCTGGTACCTGATGGACGGTCATGGTCGAATTGCCCTGCGAGTTCGGCACCTGCGCCTCGTTCCGGCATTGATAGCGCGCCTGCTCAGGATCTCTGTCGGCGGAATCGGACAGTTTCTGATTGCCACTGCGAGCTGGATCGGCGTCATGCGAATCGTCGCAATCTATGGCAGCCCGGCTATTGCCGCTTACACGATCGCGCTAAGGATGATGGAATTCACGTTCCTGCCGGCCTGGGGCCTCGGCAATGCGGCCGCGACCCTCGTTGGCCAGAACCTCGGAGCGAAACAACCGGACAGGGCCGAACGATCAGCCTGGCGGGCGGCCCGTTACAACGCCGTATTCATGGCGGTTGCCGGCGCATTTCTGTTGATTTTCGCGCGGGAAATTACCGGCCTCTTCAGCGACGAAAGCGACGTACTGCTTTGGGGAACGAGCTGCCTGCAAATCATGGGCATCGGGTTTCCCATGTACGCCGTCGGTATGGTTATTATTCAGTCTTTGAACGGGGCCGGTGACACAGCGACGCCCGCTATATTGAATTTTCTCTGTTTCTGGATTGTCCAGATTCCGCTGGCAATCATACTCGCGACAAGAACCGCCCTCGGACCCAACGGCGCCTTCATCGCGATAGTGGTCTCTGAGTCGCTACTCACCATTCTCGGCGTGATAATGTTCCGGCGTGGAAACTGGAAACACCAGGTCGCCTGAAGCAAGGCTCGTTGAAATTCGCAACGCGACCATCTGGCGCGGAACGAGCCGTGTGTTCGAAAACCTGAATCTCGTCATCGCACAGCACGAACGAGTTGCCATACTCGGGCCGAACGGCTGCGGTAAGACGACGCTCTTGAAGACGATCAACCGGGAGCTATATCCGGTCGTCAAACCGGACAGCTATGTGCGCATCCTGGGACGAGATACCTGGAACGTCTGGAAACTCCGGGAGCACATCGGCATCGTCTCACACGACCTGCATCACCGTTACACGCCCGACACGACCGCACTCGAGGTTGTTGTTTCGGGCTTTTTTTCGAGCATCGGGGTGCAGGGGACGCTTGCCAGCCACGTTAGTGAAAGCCAGCGAAAGGCGGCAATCGAAACGCTTGGCGAACTCGGCGTCGGATTCTTGCACGACACACCGCTACGCGCCATGTCGACAGGGCAGCAGCGCCGCTGCCTGCTGGCCCGGGCGCTTGTGCACCAGCCGGATACCCTTATCCTCGACGAACCTACGGCCGGACTGGACTTCGCGGCGAGCTTTGATTACCTCGGGCGACTTCGGCGCCTTGCGGAAGCTGGCCGAAATATCGTGATCGTCACGCATCACCTCAACGAAATCCCGCCCGAAGTCGATCGCATAGTGCTGTTGCAGAACGGCCGAGTTGCTGCCGACGGCCCGAAAAAAGCCGTGCTGAACAGCGAGCTCCTGAGTGAAGTCTATGAATCCGGCATCCGGGTGGCCGAAATTGACGGTTACTATCTCGCGTACCCCGGTTAAGCTGGTAAAAACGTGACCTGATACGATGCGTCGAAACGCGAACAGGCTTACTCTGTCGCCTATGTTGAAACCGGCAACGACAATACTGACCAGCACGCCGCTGTTGCTACTGCCGGCGCTGGGCGCTGATGCCCAGGCCGAGACAGGAATTACCGGCGTTGGCCCCGCGATGGTCATTTTTACGCTCGCCGGAGCGCTGCTGCTGACCCTCGTGTTTCGCTCAGCGGCCCGCCATGTCACACGCTTCGTCACAGCCCGAATCGGTCAGCGGCGGATCCGCACAGCGCTCGAGAAACGCAGCCCGGACGTCTTACATGACTTTATCCTGCCTGGCGCCTACGGTGGTCTGGTAAAAATTGATCACGCCATTCTGACGGCAGGCGGGATCCTCTGCATTCAATCGAAACACTACAACGGCATCGTGTTCGGTGCTGAAGATGAAGCGCAGTGGACCAATGTAGACGGCGTCAAGCGTCGCCGCTTCCTGAATCCCCTGATTCAGAATGAAGGCCGCAGCCGCGCACTTCGGCAGGTGGTGCCTGACGTACCCGTCGCCAACCTGGTCATCTTCACAGGTTCAGTCGAATTTACCTCCGCACCGCCGAGGAATGTCATTCACGTCCGGGATCTCGAGAGTTTTGTTGCCAGGTTCGTGTTCGGACCCAGCAAAGTCAAAGACTGGGACACCGCCTGGCTGACGGTCAAAGCGGCCGCGATGACCGATACCGAGTCGCGCAAGGACCTGCAGGCCCAGCTGACTTTCACCTGATACGGCACACTTCGCGAATCACGCAACGCCTGCACGCTATGGTTCGGCCGATGATTTATACTCGGTTGCGACTACCCCGGACCGAGGCGTGTTGAATGACAACCACTGAAGCTCTGATTTCATCACCGATCGGTGTCCTCTCGGTACTGTGCCTTGTTGCGGCATTCTTCTTCTTGTTCGCAGAGGTCAGCAAGGCCAGGTTTTTTAATTATATTCCACCGCTGCTGTTCATCTATGCGACGCCGGTTTTTCTCAACAACCTTGATGTCATTCCGAGCGAATCGGTCATTTACACCGGCTTGAGCCAGTTCGCGTTACCGGTCTTCATCGTACTGATGCTGATCAAAGTCAACGTACCGGCCGTCATTCGCGTCATGGGTAAGGGCGTGCTGGTCATGCTAATGGGCACCGCGGGCGTCGTGGTTGGCGGTGTCGTATCCTATTTGCTGGTCCACCACTGGCTCAGTGACGACGCCTGGAAGGCCTTCGGCACGCTTGCGGGCAGCTGGATAGGCGGTACCGCAAACATGCTTGCCACCAAGGAGATGCTGGGCGCTTCGGACGCGCAGCTCGGGCTTGCCGTGATTGCAGACAACGTCGTGTATGTCGTCTGGTTGCCGCTGCTGTTGATGTCACGCGACTTTGCCGACAGGTTTAACAAGTGGGCCCGCGTGCCGGCCGACCGGCTCGAGGCCATGGACGCGGCAGCCGCGATCCATGTCGAAGACGACACTGCACCGACGATGTCGCAGTACCTGTATCTTGCGGCCGTTATCTTCGGTGTCACAGCGATCGGCCACGCGCTATCGCCCGGACTGTCTGACTGGATTGCCTCTGTTTCGCCCGGTCTCGCGGGGGTATTTTCGGAAACGACGACTCGCATCCTGCTCGTGACGACTATTGCGCTGGTCCTCTCGACGACAGCTGTTTCGAAGTTGCCGAATTCGACCGCGATCGGCACAGCGCTCGTCTACATATTCGTTGCCGGTATGGGTGCGCGCGCTTCCGTTGCAGGGCTTGCCGAGGCGCCGGCATTCGTGCTGGGAGCGTTTATATGGATATTCATTCACGGATTGTTCTGTCTTGCCGGGGCATGGATCTTTCGCGTGGACGTTCACAGTGTCGCCATAGCATCAGCCGCAAACATTGGCGCTGCCGCGTCGGCGCCTATCGTTGCTGCTCATCACCGTCCGAGCCTGGTTCCTGCATCCATCCTGATGGCGCTGTTGGGATACGCCATGGGTAACTATCTCGCTCCCTTGACTGGCCAGCTCGCGAGAATTGCCGCGGGACAATGACGATGTGGAGGCAGCGGGCGAAGCAAGCAGCGCTCATCGCCGTCGCGGCTCTTGGCGTCAGCGCGGCAGCGCTGGTCTGGCTTTGGAATAACCGCCCGAATCTCGACAAAAACGGCTGGCCCTCGCCCGAGCTCGCATCGGCTGCTGTCACTGATTCGGTAATCGTCACATGGCTCGGCGTCACGACACTGTTGTTCGATGATGGCGAAACGCAGATTCTCATCGATGGATTTTTCTCAAGACCCTCGCTTATTGACGTCGCCTTGCGGCGCCGGGTAGTCAACGATGCGGCGACGATCAACTATGCACTTGACGAATATCGTATGCGTCGGCTGGCAGCCATCGTTCCGGCACATTCGCATTTTGATCACGCCATGGATGTCGGTGCGATAGCGAATCGTTCGAGTGCATCTGTGCTCGGCTCCGAATCGACAGCGCAAGTTGCCCGCGGCGCGGGCGTGCCCGAAGACCAGATTACGATTGCCGTTGGGAACCGGCCCTACACGTTTGGCCGCTTCACGGTGACGCTGCTGCCGTCGCCCCATGCACCGCTTGGCTGGCGTGGCTCAGTCCCGCTGGCCGGTACAATCGCCACGCCCCTCACCATGCCCCAACCTGTAAGCGCCTGGCGCGAGGGCGGCAGTTATTCAATCCTGATATCGCATCCGCAGGGTACAACCATCGTGCAGGGCAGTGCCGGATTTTCGAATGATCCGCTGCTCGATATACGGGCTGACGTCGTCATGCTGGGTGTCGGCGGGCTGACGAGTCTTGGCAAAGACTACGCCGAACAGTACTGGCAATCGCTCGTGACCGCTACTGGCGCGCACAGCGTCTACCCTGTTCACTTCGACGATTTCACCAAACCGTTCGGCCAGATCGCGCCACAGCCGAAGTTCATCAGTAACATCGAGACTATCGCTGAGTGGCTCGAGGCTTTCCGGAATACATGGGACAATGACGTGCAGCTGTTCATGCCGGAATTTGGCCAGCCGGTCGCAATTTACGCTCAGCCGGCGCCGGAAGCCTGACCAGGGTCCGCATCGTGCAGCAGGTCGGCCAGTGATTCACGACCGCTGATCAATGCTTCCTTGCGTGCCCTCGTCAATCGCTTGACACGAAACTCCAGCGTAGACGCGGCGCCGCGGTCACCAACCGGCTCGACGAACTCCAGTCGTAGCGGCCCTTTTCCCCTGAGATACTTTGCACCGCGCGGGCTCGACTCGTGCTCGGCAATTCGCTTGCGGACATCCGCCGCGATCCCTGTGTACAAGGTGTCGTCGGAGCAGCGCACGATGTAAAGACTGAATACGACACTGCTGGTCATGTGTACGACCTTTCAGGCATTTCCGCCGACAAGAAGGTCGCCAAACACGCGAAATGCGCCGGCTTCGATACTCTCGAGGTTGTCGACGGTCTCGGCAAAACTCAACACTATTTCATCGGCCCCATGCAGCGTTTCGGCCGGCTCGTGCAGACGTAGCGTCAGAACGTTCCCCGTCATCGTTGCCTCCCGGATCAGGTCGTGGCCGCCAAACTGCTGTTCATTGATTTCGATGTAGATAGACTCCTCGAACTCCTCGTCGACAGTTCGCATCAACAGCAGATAATCGCTGATATCGCCTTCATCTGTTGTTTTGGCAAAAAACAGCATCGTCGCGTTGTCGCGGACATCAAATGCAACCGTATCGTAGTGTCGGCTATCGGTCATTGGACTCTCACAACATCGAGGATCTGTTGTATCAGTTCGTCCTTCTCCTGCCAAATCTCACCCAGCCAGCGATGGACCCGGCTCCGAAATTCGCGGTCATCTTCATAGTCGCCGGCCAGGAGCCAATCGTCGACCGGTCGTTCCCGAACATCGATGATGACAGGCACGTGGCCGCCACAGCACATGTCCCAGAATTGAGCCGCGCCCTCGGGATACACCATGGTGACGTCAAGAATGGAGCCGAAGAGCTCTCCCATGGACGAGATTGCGACGGCGAACCCACCGGAACGCGGCGATAAAAGGTGCCGATAGGGCGATTTCCGCTTGAGCCGTTTATCCTCGCTGAAACGCGTCCCCTCGACAAAATTGATGACTGACGTGGGCGTGTGCTGGAATTTTTCACAGGCACGACGTGTGGTTTCAAAATCCTTGCCTTTCATGTGAGGATTTTTCGCAAGATACGATTTCGAGAAGCGCTTCATGAACGGCATGTCCAGCGCCCACCACGCAATCCCAAGCAGCGGGAACCAGACCAGCTGTCGTTTTATAAAGAACTTCAGAAACGGTATTCGTCGATTGAAGACCTGCTGCAGCACAAGAATATCCACCCAGGTCTGGTGATTGACCATGACCAGGTACCAGTTGTCTTTGTCGAGATTCTCCATGCCGCGCGACTGCCAGTCGATGGATCCTGCAGCCTGTAAAATCGCGGAGTTCACGCTGATCCAGTGTTCGCCAAATCCCATCAGGATGCGCGTGACACCGATTCTGAAGGACGTTATCGGCACGACCAGCTTGATTATCGCCATTAGCATGATCGGCACGAACCAGAAGATCGTGTTGATCGAGAATCCAGAGAAGACGAGGATGCCGCGAAGGTGGCGTAGTAATGCTGTCACGAAGAGCGCTTTTGGCAAAAACGAAACCGCATTCTAGCCCGATTTCGGTCGACATTGCTCGCGCCGGTCGTAAGCATGTTTCCGCTCGGTAGCAGTGATTCAGTGCTCGAGCTTTACGGCCTGATGCGACGGCGTTACCATGCGCCGCGCTCACAGGAACCTTCGGAACAGACCCAGATGACGACTGCAAAACGAATTGACGGAAAAGCCAAAGCCGAACTGCTGGCTAAATCCATCACCGAGCAAACGGCATCCTTGCTCAGTCAGCATGGAATTACGCCAGGACTCGCCGTCGTCATTATTGGCGAAGACCCGGCAAGCCAGGTCTATGTCCGCAACAAAAAGCAGCGCGCCGAGTCCTGCGGATTCCACTCGGTTCAGCACACTCTGCCTGTGGACGTTTCGCAACGCGATGTACTGAAACTCATTGACGAACTGAACCATGACGATGCCATCCACGGCATTCTCGTACAGCTTCCGCTGCCCGATCATCTCGACGAGCAGATCATTACGCAGGCAATTTCACCGACGAAGGACGTCGATGGTTTCCATTTCGTCAATATCGGTAAATTGACAGCGGGCCACACTGCCGATGCCTTCGTGCCGTGTACACCCGCCGGCTGCATGCTCATGATCGAGGACGAGCTGGGGCCTGATCTATCGGGTAAGAACGCTGTGATAATCGGGCGCTCGAACATCGTCGGCAAGCCGATGGCAAGCCTTTTGATGCAGCGCCATGCAACCATTACCGTGGCCCACAGCCGCACCAGGGATCTTCCGAAGGTCGTGCGCAATGCCGATATCGTGGTCGCGGCCGTCGGCCGGCCGAACATGGTGAAAGCGGATTGGGTTAAGCCGGGTGCCGTGGTAATTGATGTTGGCATCAACCGCATCGAGCAGAAGATCGACGGCGAAACCAGGTCACGATTAACCGGCGACGTTGACTACGATGATGTCTGCACCGTAGCCAGCGCGATCACTCCCGTACCCGGCGGAGTCGGGCCGATGACCATCACAATGCTCATGTTCAACACGCTGCGATCGGCCCGCTTGTTCGCCGGCCAGGAAGGCTGAAAGCCGACGCGGCTGCGACCTGCTCGCGCGGGCTCGCGAACTAACCCGCAGGAAAACCATATGGCACAGCGCGGTGAAGACTTTCGTACGATCTGGCTGAAACCGGGCGACCCTGCGATCGTGCAGATCATCGACCAGCGATTGCTGCCGCATGAATACCGTGTGCATGACCTCTGCACCTGGCAGGACGGTCTCGTCGCGATAACCGACATGTACGTGCGCGGCGCACCATTGATCGGCGCAACGGCGGCCTGGAGCCTCTACCTCGCGGCGCTGTCCGGCGCTGACTCTGCCGCTGCCGTTCATGAAGCCGCAGAGGCGCTTCTGAAGTCGAGGCCGACGGCCGTCAATCTGCGCTGGGCAGTTGATCGCATTCTCAGACTGGTTGGCCAGGCCGCACCCGGCGCCGCTTTGGCCGACCTGATTCTGGCCGATGCGCAGGCTATCTGCGATGAGGACATCGAAATCAGCCGCGGCATTGGCATGCATGGGGTCAGCCTGCTCGACGCTATCTCGAAAAAGAAGTCGGGCGGCAGCGTCAATATCCTGACGCACTGCAACGCCGGATCACTGGCCACCATCAACTGGGGAACAGCAACCGCCCCGATCTACTTCGCACAGCAACAAGGCATCGATGTTCACGTGTGGGTGGATGAAACAAGGCCGCGCAACCAGGGCTCGCAGCTAACCGCCTGGGAGCTCGCCGCGAACAATGTCCCGCACACGCTTATCGTCGATAATGCCGGCGGCCACCTGATGCAGCACGGCGAAGTCGACATTGTCATTACCGGCACGGACCGCACGACGCGATGCGGCGATGTTGCAAACAAGATCGGCACCTATCTGAAAGCGCTCGCCGCGTACGACAACGGGGTCCCTTTTTATGTCGCGCTGCCGTCAACGACCATTGACTGGAACAGCTGCGACGGACTGGCAGAAATACCGATCGAACAACGCGACGTCGCGGAGGTCAGCGACGTTTATGGTCTGAGCGACGGCAGACCAGCGTTTGTGCGCACGACAGCAGCGAGTACACCGATCAGCAACTATGCTTTCGATGTGACGCCGGCGCGCCTGGTCACCGGACTGATCACTGAACGAGGCATTTGTGAAGCCTCCGAGACCGGTCTGCTCGGGCTGTTTCCGGAAATGGCGGCATCGTGACAATTGACGAAGGCTATATCAAGTACAGGAGCTTCTGGACGCAGGCACCCATCCCCAACGCCGCGGCCGCGGACGAGCTGGAGATCTGGCGGCAACCGCTGCTGGCGGCGGGCCTCATTGGTCACTACGACGAACCTGGAATCGGATACGGCAATATCAGCATTCGATCCGGCGAGCCCGGCCAGTTTCTTATCAGCGGCACGCAGACAGGCCATGTCGAAAACACCGACAAGACGCACTATGCGCTGGTTACCTCGTATAACACGCACGCCAACATCGTATGTTCGGTCGGCCCGGTGCAGGCCTCGTCAGAAGCAATGACCCATGCGGCGATCTATGAGCTCGACAGCAATATAGGCGCAATTGTGCACGGGCACAGTTATGTCCTGTGGAAGAGCCTGGTGAGCAAGCTACCGACAACCGACGCCGATGTCGCTTATGGCACACCGCAGATGGCCGATGAATTTCGCAGGCTTTACAGGGATACGGCATTCCGTGAGACAGGGCTGGCCGTCATGGCCGGGCATGAAGCGGGAATCCTGAGCTTCGGCACGACGCTCGAAGAAGCGGCAGGAAAAATACTGGGACTTCTCCAGCCGGCTGCAGGCGCCTAGTTCGCTTTTTCGACTACAACGGGTTCGAGCGTGAAGCGAAACGTGCGGCAGGTCTTGATCGCGGGCACCTCCATATGGTCAGGTACCGGCGCATAGTGTGACGCGCGAACGGCACGTATCGCCGGCTTTTCGAACAGCCGGTGGGTGCTTTTGCGCACGGCAATCCGGCGCGTCTTGCCTTTGCGGGAAATATTGAAGCAAACCTGGACTTCGCCCTCGATGCGATCACGGCGAGCGATCGCCGGGTATTCGGGAATCACTGTATGCGTCGGCTTCCTGTCGCTGTCGGCGGCGCCGGGCGGCGAATCCTGATCTTCTTCTGCATGGGTCGTCGGCGTATACGTGCAAGCCAGCACGGCCACGAAGAGTACGCTTGCCAAGCGCCTAGTCCACCACATCAGCTGGCCGCTCATCACCGGGCTTCTCGGCAGCGCTGCGCCGATCATCGACCTCGATATTCGTTCGTACCGGCTGGGTTTCATCGAGATACATACCCTTGACGATCTTGAGGTTTTTCGAACCGGGCCGTAACTCCTGTCCTTTGCGTATGTCTTCCTGTGCTTCCTCGAAGCGCTCCAGGCGCATATACACAAGCGCACGATTATTGTGGGTTCGCCAATGAGTGTCGTCGCGCTCGAGGACCCAGTTACAGTGCGGCAGGGCCTCGTCGGGCTGATTGATAAGAAGGTACCCGGCGCAGAGATTCGAGTGCCCGATCTTTTCTTCTCTTGGACCCTGAGCCAGCTGGAGGCCGCGCAAGGTGAGGCGTACACCCTCCTCGCCGTCGCCGGCCATCAAGGCATTGGCGCCATCGTAGAGATCGATGTTGCGCGGTCCGATGACGGTCTTGGTCTCTTCCGACAGGGTTGCCGGCGAAGCTGCCAGTAGCAGCGCGGCCAATAGTACGTGGCAGCGAGTATTCGGCTCAAAAATCATTGCAATAAAACGGGTTTTTACTCCGATGGCGGACCTAAGTGCTGATGTATTGCGCGAGCTGCTCAATCTCTGCCTGCTGATCCGCGATGATCGCCTGCACGAGATCGCCAATCGATATCAGGCCGACGACCCGGCCATTTTCGACGACGGGTAAATGGCGAATTCGCTTTTCGGTCATAACTGTCATGCAGTCGTTTACCGTTTGATCGGTATTCGCCGTGTACACCTCGGTCGTCATAATCTCCCGGACCTGCGTCGATTTCGACGAGCGTCCCTTGATTATGACTTTGCGGGCATAGTCTCTCTCCGTAACGATGCCTTTGAGCGTGTCACCATCCATCACCAACAGCGAGCCGATCGATCGGTCGGCCAGCATCTTGATGGCATCGAGCACAGACGCGTCGTCTGCGATCGAGATGATCTCCCTTCCTTTTCTATCGAGCAGGTGCTTGACGAGTTTCATGTTGTCTCCCTATTGGCGCGCCTGGCGAAATGGCCGCCGACTTACTGGAATTCTAGCAGCACGCTGGGATGACCGCGTGCCACTGCGCGAGCGGCATGCCGCCGCTGACCGTTTATTTAATTAATACAAACAGTTAGAAGCCGGCGCACACTAGCCAGCGTCGTCGTCGAATTTTTCGAGCCGCTCTTCCAGCGTTTTCCCGGGTAACCAGACGCCGCGCAGCATCACGCCGTGGATCCTGCGGCTATTCTGAATGTCTTCCAGCGGGTTCGCGTCGAGCAACACAAGATCGGCGTCTTTTCCGGCCTGCACGTGACCCGCATTTGTGCCAAGGAACTCGGCAACTGCCGCTGTCCCCGTTTGCAGCGCCTCAAAGGGCGTCAGCCCCGATGCAACAAGCGCCTCAAGCTCCCGGTGAGCAGAGAATCCGGGCACGTTAAATATCTGTGGTGCATCGGAGCCCAGCAGCAGCCGCGCACCCGAATCGTGCAGAGCGAAGATCAACCTGCGGCGCAATTCGATGGCGAGTGCCGCTGTCCCGGCATCGAATCCCCGCTCAGCGATTTGCGCTTCCTTGGCCGCGGCCCAGTCCTGGACCGTTCGTTTCGGCATATATTTCATTTCAGGTCGGTTTCTCAGATCCTCAACGGGCACGGTCGAAACCAGCTGCTCAACCAGCACCTGGGTGGGAACATTCCAGGTGCCGGCTGCCGCCGTTGCCGAGACCATTTCCCCGATCCGTTCGACTTCAAGCTCATCCGCGAGCATGACGTCGAAAAAACCACCGTAGCCGCCTGAGCGATGGCTGTCCGGCGGCAAGAGCGCGACAAAGTAGCCGTCCAGGTGATCAATCGCCCGCATTTTGAGTCGCAGGGCCGTTGCCACACCTGCCGCAACGGGCACGTGGCCGGCAAACGGAATACCTAGCTCATTGGCCGTCTCCGCAAGCGCGGTAAATTCGGCCGCGCTGAGTCCCGGGTGCACCTTTATGAAGTCGTAGCCCAGCGCCGCTTGCTCACGAACCTGCCGACGCGCGTCGGCCGGGCCTGCCACCGAGCGCCCGTTAAGAGACGGGCCCGAGGCGATGAGCCGCGGACCGAAGAGCGTGCCGTCGAGAAGCCGTTGCCGTAATGCAAGATGCGAAGGCCTGCCCAGCATGCCCCGAACCGTCGTTATGCCGTTAGCGACGAACAGAGTGAAATACCGGTCAAGCTCACTCGAATCTGCGTCAGGAACGTGTGCGTGCATTTCGCCAAGGCCCGGCATCAGGTAGCGGTCGGTACCGTCGATTGCAATCGCACCTTTGGGAATTCGCACGTCATCGACGCTGCCAATTGCAACAATAATGTCGTCCTCGACCAGTACGGTTTGTGCAGCGATGACGGACCCAGATGACATAGACACAACATTGACGTTGACGAAAGCAGTCGTGTTTGCGATCGATACCTCTGCAAGCAGTAATGCAAATACGACGATTGCCCATCGTTGTAAGGCAGTCTTCATAATGCTGTGTAATTTCCTCCGGATTTCACTTGCTCGAGTTTCGATTGACTGATGTTGCCACCACAGATAATAACAACCACATTCTGACCGCGAATCGATTTTCGACATTCCAGCATGGCGGCAACGGCAACGCCGGCAGCACCTTCTATTGTATCTCCTTCGCTGTCCATATAGCGCCTCATAGCCGACGCGATCTGGTCTTCGTCGACAAGCACAAACTCGTCAACGACAGACTGATTCAGCGGAAATGTAATGGCATCTGCTTCGATGCCGCCTGCCGTGCCGTCAGACAGGGTTGCTTCGCTGTGCATTTCGATAATGTGGCCGGCAGCGATCGATCGCGCCATCACGGGCGATGCCAGCGGCTGACAACCGATGATTCGGACCTCCGGGTTATGCTCCTTGAGGACGCTGCCTGCGCCCGCAACCAATCCACCGCCCCCTACAGCGACGAAAGCAACATCAATTTCCGGAAGCTGTTCAACTATTTCAACGCCGCAGCTGCCCTGCCCGGCGATTACCCGGCTATCGTTGTAAGGCGACAGGTACGACAGGCCGTTCCGATCGGCGAACAGGCGGGCATGTTGCTCGGTGTCGAGTCCGTCCGTACCGAAGAAGCGGACGTCGCCGCCGTAATGCCTGATCGCATCCACTTTCGCAGTCGACGTCTGCTCGGGTACGAATATGACGCAGCTCACCCCGAGTTTATCCGCGGCGCAGGCGACGGCAGCACCATGATTACCGCTCGACGCCGCGACACATCCCTTCGAGCGCCGTTCCGCGACCAGCGCCAGGAGATGGTTGGTCGCGCCGCGAAGCTTGAACGATCCCGTCGTCTGCCGATTTTCGAGTTTGAAATATACGCTCGCGCCAAGCGCCGTGCTGAATTCGATCGAGCGCAGCAGCGGGGTGACCAGGACATAGTCGCGAATGCGCTGCGCCGCTTGCCGCGCCTGCTGCGCGGTCTTTTTTATGTCGGCAATCCGCTCAGACCTGGTCGACATTGAATGTGTCGCAGGCATCCGGATCGCCACTCTGCAGACCGGTGCGGAACCATCGCTGGCGCTGCGCCGCGGTGCCATGCGTAAAAGACTCCGGCACGACCGTGCCACGACTTTGCCGCTGAAGTGTGTCATCACCGATCGCACTTGCAGCATTCAGCGCTTCGTCGACGTCACCAGCCTCGAGAATGTTGCGTGCTCTATCCGCATGGTTGGCCCAGACACCGGCGAGACAATCGGCCTGCAGTTCAAGGCGCACCGATAGCGCGTTGCCTTCCGCCTGGCTCAGGCGCTGTTTCATCGAATGGACCTGGCCAGAAATTCCGAGCAGGTTCTGCACATGGTGTCCAATTTCGTGCGCAATGACATAGGCTTGTGCAAAATCGCCCGGTGCCCTGTAACGAGTCCGCATCTGCTCATAAAAACTGAGATCGATGTATGCTTTTTGGTCCGCCGGGCAATAGAAGGGCCCCATTGCCGCTTGCCCGAGACCGCAAGCCGATCGCGTCGAGCCGCTGAACATGACAAGCGTCGGCTCCTGGTAACGCCTGCCCTGACCGGCAAATATATCCGTCCAGACATCCTCGGTATCGGCGATGACCACTGACACCATGTCCGCCAGAGGATCGTTCTTGAGATCTTCAGCGGACGGCGTTTTGCCACTGGTCGAAGGCGACTGCCGAGTCTGCACGGTCTGCAGGAGTGGCGTCGGATCAACGCCGAAGTACATCGCGACGAGTATCAGCACAATCGTACCGATGCCGCCGCCGAGTAATTTTGGCGCGGCACCGGTTCCACGTCGGTCTTCAATATTCGAACTTCGTCTTCCGCCACGCCACCGCATCGGCTGCTCCATTTGCCACAGGCCCGACATTGTCAGACATTTGTGCGCAATTTGACAAATATTCGCCTAACTCACATCTGGCCTTCGATCGGCAGGAAGCTCATGAGCTTGGTCTTGAATCGAAGCCACCAGGTCGTTCGCGGCTCGGTCGTGATGACCTCGTCCCCGCTATCGGCACGGAGTAGCCACTGTAAACGACCTTTCTCCGACAGCTGCAGTTGGTAGGCAATATCCGGCAAAGACTTGAGAATGCCGGCAGCCATCGAACCGGCCAGTTCATCCGAGTCGACCATCATGCCCATCTCCGTGTTCAGGTACAGCGACCTTGGATCAAGATTAAATGAGCCGACGAACAGCCGGGTTCGATCGATGGTTGCGACTTTCGAATGCAGGGTCAGTTTTGTGGTCGATTTCGAAGACGCAACGTGCGGACGCAACTCGTACAATTCGACGCCCTGCCGCAGCAACGGCTTTCGATAGCGCGCATACACCGCGTGAACGCTGGTGTGATTTGTCGATGCCAGCGAGTTACTGATAATGACAACGCGCACGCCCTTCCTGACCATCGTGCCGAAGAAATCCACTCCCTCCTTCTGTGGAACGAAATACGGAGAAATTATGATCAGTTCCGACGCCGCCACCGCTACTGTTTGCTGCAGAAAGACGGTCGTGATGCTGGTCGACCGGGGCAGGAATTTACGAATCTTGTCGGGATAGTCCTGGATCACGGCCGCCTTTGCGCGCACCAGCGCCAAAGTTCCATCAGTGAATTGCTTTGCAAGCCTGTCGTCGACGCTCTTCAGGAACGCGCCGTCGCGATGCTCCTCCAGGTACGTGCGACCCTGCTTCGTGGAATCCTCCAGGGAACTGTGCGGCACCATGGCGTTGAACGCATTGATCGGGATCGCCTCCTGCGAATTCCAGTACGCATCGAATCCATCCGATACGTCATCGACAACGGTGCCGATTGCGAGCAGGTCCTCATCAATGAATTCCAGCCTGCCGCCCGACTGGAAATACTCGTCCGCGAGGTTTCTTCCGCCAACAATCGTGACCTGGTTGTCGACGGTGAACGACTTATTGTGCATGCGACGATTGAGGATATTGAAGTTCGCAATAAAGCTGATCAACCGCGAACGGCGCCGCGGAAAGGGATTGAAAACACGTACCTCGATGCTGTTGTGGACGTCGAGTGAAAGTAATCCGGCGTCGATTTCATGAGTGAGTGCATCGTCCATCAGCAGCCGGACACGAACGCCACGGTCAGCGGCTGCCGCCAGGCGCAGTGCTACCAGATTGCCGCTGATGTCATCACGAATCAGGTAGCTTTGAATATCGATCGTGCGCTCCGCTCGATCGATCAGTCCCAGCCTGACACCCAGTGCATCCCGCCC
The DNA here is from genome assembly GCA_013043165.1 of Woeseiaceae bacterium. GTDB lineage: Bacteria > Pseudomonadota > Gammaproteobacteria > Steroidobacterales > Woeseiaceae > UBA1847. Next base: position 18,126 of record JABDOQ010000093.1, read on the forward strand.
CGATTCGAGCCGGTATGCACCGCAGGCAGCGTCATTATCTTGCAGCCAGCGCTGCGCCGCGCGGCCCAGCAAGGTATCGCCGGCGTCGGCGTGCTTGTAGGACTCCAGTCGCTCGGGCAGCTTGAAGAATTTGTGGTATTTCGCCGGCAGTCGAGTACCGACGAGTGTCGTTAGCATTCCCATTCGTAGTCGAATTTAACAGAATATATTCCAGTCGCTTCGATTCATTGCACAGACTACCTGACTGTGCAACGATAGCCGTTCGTTTGACAAAGGCACAACTGTCGAAAGACAGCGTCGCAAAACTTCCGGTCTAAGGGTCTCTCCTAAGACAGCGGGGTTACCAACACGATAACTCATCGCGACCGCGGTGAGCGCATTCGGTGTCTTTGGCAATTTTTTAGCTGCTGCTGGAGACATGATATGCAAGCAAGCGGGTTTCGCGACACAGGCCGGTTCATGCTGCGCCCTGCCCGGCCGGGCGTTTATACACCGACCAATCTGGCCAGATTGATGCGGTGCCTGGATCCGCAGGGCAACATCGCACTTCCGATTCGAACCCGCGGTGCCGCAAGCGCATCCACCGATTGCAACCAGAGCCCCACAGGTACTGTTATTCAAACCACCGGGCTCAACAGGATCATCAGGATTGACACCTATAATCATACGGTTACAGCCGAGGCCGGGGTAAGGCTCGGAACGCTTGTGTCGGAGCTTGCCAAACAGGGCCTGGAACTCATCGGCAATCATGAACAAATGGAAAGGACGCTGGGCGGCGCGCTGGCGTCACCTTGCATGGGTCCCGGAATAGGAGACCGGGCGAGCTACCTGTCAAGCCAGCTGATGCAGGCGAAGATTGTTACGGCGGGCGGCAAGATCATGAACATTTCGGAGCAAAAGAAACATTTGCTGAATGCTTTTCGATTGAGCTACGGCCTGCTCGGAGTAATCTACGAAGCGACGCTTCAGGTTCGGCCAATCTCGACATTTTCGGCCAGCCATCGCAGCCTTTGCGTCGACAGGTTCTCCGATATCGTAGACCGTCTCTCCACCCAGGATGTCGGCCTCAAGTTCTATCTGCTGCCGCATCGCAATCGTGTCTACGTTGATGTACGTCGATACCAAACGGTTGCTGGTAACGCCTACGAGACGCCCTGGAAAATAAAAGACTGGGGCGAAAGCACGGTATTGCCACATGTCTTCAAATCGCTTAATCGTGTGATACCAATCCCGTCGGTGCGTTACAAACTCATAGACGGTATCAGCGCCGCAACGTATGGCCTCGTCAATAGCAAGCTCGTCAACAACGGCAACAACGTTGCTGCAACCGGCCGGCGCCGTCGCAAGAAGCCGCGCAACCTCTTGTATTCGACCTGGTGTTTCCCGGCGACGGATTTTTCTCTCGTTGTCAAAGCCTACGTCGATTTCTGCCAGCAGACGCAGCAAAACAATGGCTATCGCTGCGACATGCCGGCTGTTGGTTTTCGTGTAAGCAAGGATTCGTCTGCCCTGCTGTCGCCATCCTTCGACGAACCCGTATTCGCCCTGCAGACGACATCAACTCAGCAGCGTGGATGGGACGATTTCGTCATCGACCTGGCACAGTTTGCAGAGAACTGGGGCGGCACGCCGCTATTCAGCCAGTCCCGCGCCTTTCGCGCCGAGCACGCCACGCAGAATTATTCGACGCGGCTGGACTTCTTTCGCAAGATCCGGCGCCAGCTCGACCCCGAGAATCGCCTGCTGAATCCGTTCCTGGCCCAGAGTTTCGCCTGAGCACTGCCCGGGGTCGCCGAATAATTCATATATAAATCAGAGACTTCAAGCTATAAACAGGTCCTTGCAAAAAAGCCTTGGATTTCATATATCGGACTGATAGTATGCATCGCACCGATATATCGCGGTGACCACCGCAGGACCTGTTCGAAATGGACGTAAAAACCGTTTGCCTGGGCATGCTGACCGATGGCAAAGCTTCCGGCTATGACCTGAAGAAGCAGTTCGAATCCAGTTTTGGCCACTTTTTCGCAGCCGGATATGGCTCTATCTATCCGGCCCTTTCCGCCCTCGCCGAGCAAGGCCTGGTTGACTGCGAAGAAATCCCGCAGGAAGGCAAGCCGGACCGAAAGGTCTACGCCATCACGACTGAGGGCCGGCATTTTCTTCTCAACGCCCTGCAGAACACGTCGCCCTGTCACAAGGTGCGCTCCGAGTTCCTGGCGATGATGTGTTTTGCGCACCTGATGCGCCCGGCAGACGTTGAGGCCGTGCTCGACAATCGGCTGGCCGACATCGAGCGCTTCAAGGAAATGTTTGACGAAATTGAATCCGGCGGCATGCAGGACTGGCCGCCGGGAATGAGATTCGTGCTTGGTTTTGGGAAAACAATCGCGGCCACGATGGAGCGGTACATAAACGACAACCGATATCTCCTTACTGAACAAACAGAAGAACAATCTGTGGCGGGCTAGTTGCCGCAGGCTGAATGGATAAAATCACGATGCAATTCGACAACGTCATGCGTTACAAATCCTGGATCATATCGGCCGGTATCGTTTTCCTGGTCACCGTCTGGCTGCTATCAGGGCAGATAGGCGCAAGCGATGAGGACGAGCAGCCGAGCACCGCGAATCAGACCGCTGCGGGCGCCAGGAGCGCCGTGCGGGTTCGCACGCAGTCCGCTGAAGAAGTCATGCGGACAATTACCGTCAACGGCAAGACGGCACCCGCCAGAGTAGTGCATCTTGCGGCTGAAACAGACGGCCGAATTGAGTATATCGGCGCGCAGCGCGGCGCCAGCCTGGAGCGTGGCAGCGTAATTATTCGCCTTGACGAACGCGATCGCAGCGCGCGCCTCGCGCAGGCCGAAGCGACTGTAAAACAGCGTGAGGTTGAGTACGCAGGACGCCTGAAGCTGAAATCCGGGAGCTATGTATCCGAAGCGCAGCTGCAGGAAGCGATTGCCATGTTGGAAGCCGCCAAGACCGAACTGAAGCGCGCTGAGCTCGATCTTGCCTATATGACAATTCGCGCCCCGTTTGCCGGTGCCCTGCAGGCCCGCAGTGTCGAGGTCGGTGACTTCGTCAAGCGTGGTGACCCTGTGGCGACCTATGTCGATAACCGCACGATCATCGTTTCCGCGAACCTCTCGGAATTCGACGCACGATTTGTGAATGTTGGAGACATGGCGGAAGCAGCGCTTGCGACAGGTGAATCAGTGCGCGGGAGAATTCGCTATGTCGCGCCTGTCGCCGACGACGCAACGCGAACCTTTGCTGTTGAACTCGAAGTCGACAACGCTGCCGGTCAGCTTCGGGCCGGCGGCACCGCGGAATTGCGAATTCCGGCGGAGCTGGTTTCCGCTCATCGAATTTCCCCGTCTCTGCTGACGCTGGACGATGCTGGCAATGTCGGCATAAAAATCGTCGACGACGGCGGTAAGGTCGAATTCGTGCTGGCTGATATCGCACTATCGTCGAGTGACGGCGTCTGGCTCGCCGGGCTGCCCGAAACAACGACGATCATTACAGTCGGGCAGGGCTACGTTGCCAACGGTACGGTGGTTGACGCGATCCCGGAAAGCGAAGTCAAAAGGGCAGTGGCCATCAAGGCTGATGATGAGGCCGGCGACTGATGGATATCATCGCGCGCGCAATGTCGCGGTCGCGTACCGTAATACTGTCGCTGCTGGTTGTTCTGATCGGCGGAATAGTCGCCTACGTCACGATACCGAAGGAAGCCGAACCCGATATCGAAATCCCTGTGATCTACGTCAGCATCGAGCATGATGGTATTTCGCCCGAAGATTCCGAACGACTGCTGGTTCGCCCAATGGAACAGGAGCTGCGATCAATCGAAGGCGTAAAGGAGATGACGGCCAGCGCTTATGAAGGCGGTGCAAACGTGCAGCTCGAGTTTGATGCCGGCATCAATACCAAGCAGGCGCTGCAGGATGTTCGTGAAAAAGCCGATCTTGCCAAGGCCAAGCTGCCTGCAGAAACGGACGAGCCCACCGTTCACGAAGTCAAGATGTCGCGATTCGATCCCATGCTGGTGCTCAATTTGGCCGGCAACGTTCCCGAACGCACCCTGATATCGATAGCAAAGGACATTCAGGAGAAACTCGAGGCACTCGGTGGTGTTCTTGAAGTCAACCTGGTCGGTGCTCGCGAAGAGCTCATGGAAGTTGTCGTGGATCCGCTGGCGATGGAGAGCTACGGCCTCGACCAGGCACAGATTATCGGCTTCGTTAATCGCAACAACCGGCTGGTCGCCGCCGGCGCCCTGCAGTCCGACGAGGGTCGTTTTCAGGTCAAAGTACCCGGTGTTTTCGAAAGTGTCGACGACGTACTCAATATGCCGATCAAAGCCGTGGGCGAGCGCATCGTGCACTTCAAGGACATAGCCAAGGTGCGCCGCACGTACAAGGATGCCGAGAGCGTAGCGCGGCTGAACGGCAAACCTGCACTCGCAATCGAAGTGGTCCAGCGAGCCGGCGCCAACATCATCGATACCATCGCCGAAGTGAATGCGATCATCGACGAAGAACGTGCCTACTGGCCGGCAGAGATAGACATTGTCGCTTCTCGCGACAAATCCGACGACGTCAACGAAATGCTGACGGAGCTACAAAACAACGTACTCGCGGCCGTGTTGCTGGTCTTCATTGTGATTATCGGCATACTCGGCATACGTTCTGCGCTGCTGGTCGGCGTTGCGATCCCGGGCAGTTTCCTGATGGGCATTCTGATCATTGGTTCGTTCGGTATAACGATCAATATGATGGTGTTATTCGCCCTGATAATGGCCGTTGGCATGCTCGTCGACGGTGCTATCGTCGTCACCGAGATGGCCGACCGGCGCCTGGCCGAAGGTGAGTCGCGTCATGACGCGTATTCCCGTGCCGCAATCCGTATGGCGTGGCCGATCATTGCGTCGACATGCACGACGCTGGCTGCGTTTGTTCCGCTTGCGCTATGGCCCGGCACCTCCGGCGAGTTTATGAAGTACCTGCCGATAACCCTGATCGCTGTGTTGTCCGCATCGTTGGTCATGGCGCTGTTATTCGTACCAACGCTTGGCTCGATCTTCGGCAGGACAGGGGCGAATACGGCGGAAGCGCGGCGAAACCTGGCCGCGGCTGAAACGGGCGATCTCGACTCGGTAACCGGATTTACCGGTCGTTACCTGCAGTTCCTCAAGCGATCGCTCAGGCATCCGTGGCGAAATGTGGCTGCCGTTTCAGCGCTGTTGGCGGCGATTTACGCGACATTCTTCGTGTTCGGCAAGGGCATAGAGTATTTTCCCGACGTCGAGCAGCCATTCGGCATGGTCGATATCCGTGCCCGCGGTGATCTGTCGACCGAAGAACGCGATTTTCTGGTTCGGCAGGTTGAAGAGCGCGTGCTGGACATGCCCGAGATCGAATTCCTTTACGCCAAGACAGGTAGTAGCGATCAAGGTGCCGAAGACCAGATCGGTTCTTTGACTTTGAACTACATTGACTGGAACAAACGCCGGCCCGCCAATGAAATTCTCGCAGAGATTCGTGAGCGGACCAGCAACCTTGTCGGTATCCAGATCGAAACGCGCAAACCGGATTCCGGCCCGCCCCAGGGCAAACCAATACGCATTGAATTTGCATCACGCTTCCCCGATCTCCTGAATCAATCGGTCGTGAGCGTTCGTGAGCTCATGGAGCAACACCCGGGTATCGTGAACATCGAGGACAACCGACCGCTCCCGGGTATTGAATGGCAAATAAAAGTCGATCGGGCTGAAGCTGCGCGGTTCGGTGCCGACATTTCACTGGTCGGTGCGATGGTTCAGCTCGTTACCAACGGAATCAAAATCGGTGAGTACCGACCTGATGACAGCGACGACGAGATCGACATTCGGGTTCGATACCCCGAGGACAAACGCAGCCTTGCGCAAATCGATGAGCTGAGAATTCCAGGCGATCAGGGGCAGGTACCGATCAGCACATTCATCGAGCGCGTGCCCGCGCAGAAAGTCAGCACGATCAGGCGAATCGACATGCGCCGCACGATGGCCATCGATGCTGACGTCGCTGGCGGCTACCTCGTTGCAGATGTCGTTGCCGAGCTTCGTGAGCTGATGCCCGAACTTGAAATCGACCCGCGTGTATCTGCGGTTTTCGGCGGAAGCACCGAAGACCAGGAAGAAGATATGGCGTTTCTGGAAAGGGCAATGATGATGGCACTTGCGATTATGGCCATTATTCTCGTGACCCAGTTCAACAGCATTTACCAGGCAGGCCTTATTCTCACGGCCGTCCTGTTCTCGACTGGTGGCGTTCTGCTCGGCCATCTGATTATGGGCAAACCGTTTGGCGTCATCATGAGCAGCGTTGGCGTCATAACGCTCGCTGGAATTGTCGTGAACAACAACATCGTGTTCATTGACTCTTACAACGTTTTGCGCAGTCGGGGTGAAGGCGCGTATGACGCCGTCCTCCGAACCTGTGCGATTCGCTTGCGGCCTGTCCTGCTGACGACCGTCACGACAATCGCCGGCCTCATGCCCATGGTTGTCGGCATCAACATCAATCTTATTGACCGCGAAGTTTCCATCGGCGCACCCAGTTCGCAATGGTGGACCCAGCTCGCGTCCTCGGTCGCAGGCGGGCTGGCGTTCGCGACCATACTGACGCTGTTCCTGACGCCGAGTCTCCTGATGGTCCAGGCCAATTTCTCGCGGTATTGGCAGCAGCGCCGATCATTGCCTGCGGGTACGCCGGCGAGCGCCTCTCACTAGATCGAATCAGGCGGGCGAGGCCCAGCCCCTGCGGATAAGCGCGCCGGCAAGTCCGAGCATCAGGAACCAGCTCAGCGAGCCGCCACCACCACTACTGACGACAACCTGTGTAGTGACAACAGCTGGTGCATCCCTGTTGCTGTCTTCCAGCGGCAGTATGGACAGCTCGGACGTATCCTCCGGCCCGATGTCCGCCACGAACGAATTGTCGTAGGCATCGTACAGTTCGATCAGGATGTCATAGTTGCCGGTCGGGTAACCCGCGACGAGATCTGTCTCGACGATATACTCATCGTCACCCGAGGCGCCGAATATCGTGAAATTGTCCGTCTCCGCATACTCGTTCCACGGACCGTATTCGTAGCTCAGGTAGATAACGGCGTAGACCTCAGCAACGTCGAAGTAGGTATCGGCATCAAATAGCAGATCGATACCCGCGTAGTAGCCGTCGCGATCCCTGTCGGTAAAAAGCTCGACATCGGCCCTGTAAAACCAGAAATCCGTATTCGGCGAACTTGCGTCGCCGGCCGAGGTTTTTTGCTGGCCGCCCGTACGTGCTGCTTTGTTGCGGTCGCCTGACAGCTCGAGCGCCCCGTATTCATCACGTGACGGCTCTGGTGTCGCGGCCGTGCCTCGCTGGCTCACGAGGCCTTGGGACGTCGTGCTGATGCGAGCTTCTTCTTCCGCCGCCAGCGCTGTGTGGCTCGTAGTCAAGAGCAATACCAGCGGCAGTGCGAATACCATGTTGATCGTTCGTTTGAGGTAGGTCATAACCGTGTCCTTTGATTGCTTACAACTTCATTAGAAGCCTGAGACACTGAATCGATGCTGAACCTGCAGGCATCCGCGAACGCCCGTGCGACCATGTTCAGCTCGCGTTCAATTAGCGGTCGCGCCGTTCATCTATGATTCAGTTTTCTCACAAAGTTCACGTCGGTAATGCAATCGCCTTGCTAACGAAAAAGGCGGGCAACTGCCCGCCTTTCCCGTACATTATTGGTCAGCGAAACCTTCAGCTAACATCGCCCGCGTGGAGGCCCGCGACCTGCCACGATTTGACGTGCAGCGCTTTCACGACGTTATCGAAAAAATCCTGCTCGAGCACGCTGACGCTCTCGTCGGCCCGGAATACATCCGCCAATGCCTGTACTGTTTCCGCGCGGTGAGCCTCGGACATTTTCTTGTACACGCTGTTGAGATACTTGACCAACGTAGCTTCCGCATACAATTCGGCGCGTGCGGCAACACGAATGTCAGCGGCGCTGAAATCTTCGCCCGTGTGTGACTTGAGAATCTTACGGATCAGGTCGACTTCGGATTGCTGAATACTCACGTCGGCGTTGGCCGCTCTTGCCAGCGTCATCAGCAATACTTCCTTGAACAGCTCATTTTCCTGGCCGGCACTGACCTCAGAGCCGCTGAAGATTTTCAATACATTCTTGAGATCTGCGATCGCCATTTTAAGTTCTCACTCATTGGTTTTGTTATGTGGCTGCGGTTCCCGCGCCGCCGGCAAGCCACGAAGTATACACGGCATTGCACAACAGGTTGTCGCCTCGCCGAGGTCGGCCGTCAATAATAACCCACAAAATGCGGCCATTTGAAGGTGTCTACCAAACTAAATTTTTTCTTGGAATTTATTGGCTTACAGGACATACTGACCGTGGGCTAACAATTGAAAGGAGGTGATCCATGTCTAGTGGGATAACAATGGTATCCAGAGAAACGGTGGGCCTGACAATGATTACGAAGTCCGGCAGTACGCGTCGCTAACCCTCCTTTCCAGATACAGGTTCTCACGGAAAGCCGCAGCAATGCGGCTTTCTTTGCTTCAGGGACCAGCAGCGGCGTGTGCCAATAGCCGTTTCCGGCAGTCGGCCGCCTCAGATTACTCCGCTGTCGCAATGCGCCGGCGGATTACACCGTCATAGACCCGAGTTACATCGCAGGCGAGCGTGTCGCCCAGCAGTTCGGCATGTTTTTGGTATCCGCCACCGTTCGCGTACTGGTCATAGTCCCTGCCCATATCGGCATGGCTGTCGTAACCGTTGACGAGTTTGAAGTCGAAGTCGACATCATCAACGCCGTAAGCCGGGAACATTACCCAGGCGCCGTTCCGGTAACCGCTCTCAATCGTATACTCTGTCCACGCATCCATCGCCGTAAAAACGTCTTCCATCGTCTTGCCGGTCATGGCCGAACAACTCGTAAACGTCAGGACAATGTTGTCCGGTGACGATTGGCCTGGCGATTCCTTGAGTTGCATCGTTGCGTAGTTGCTGTGGCTGTCACAGCTCAGGACCTTGGCGAATGCCGCCGCCTGTTTGGCTCCATTGGTGATCCAGGAGTCCGCACCGGCGCCAAGTTCTTCGCCCGTTGGCGCGGCGCCCAGCCAACCCAAATCAAATGTTTCTCCGCCAAAATAATGCGGCGTCAGCGTCATGGCGAAGTAGTTGCCGGTACCCTGCTCGTCCATATAGGCGTTCCAGCCAGTAATGACTTTTTCGAGATCCGCGGGGCCCTGGCCCTTGTTGTAGTTACAGGTGTAGGTTTCCACGGGATAAATGACCGGCTCCTCGCTGCTCTCCTGCGCCCATGTCGCAGCAAAACCCAGCGTAGCCGCTAGCAACGCCGACACCTGTACGATATAAGTTGTTTTCATCTTGTCATCTCCTTCAGCAATCCGTGGAATATTAGCATCGGCCGTATTCCTGCAGAGTATAGATCAGAAAGCCGGAGCGACCCGATACCGGCATCAGGCGACAACGATGCCAGCAAGCGCGGTCAGCAGTTCATCAATTTCCTCACGGCTGTTGTAGTGCACGGGCCCGACACGCACGGCGCCGCCCGTCTCGTAAATCCCGAGGGCTTTCGCAACTTCCACGGCGTAATTATGGCCGCTCCACACGAATATATTTTGCCGCGCGAGGGACTCGGCGATAGTGGCGGACGCGACGGAATTATGGGTAAAGGCGACCGTGGGGACGCGGCGCCGCATTGCATCCGCCGCCGTAATTCCCTGCACTGTCACACCGCGAATCTGCATGAGTCCGTCGATCAGGTGCTCGGCCAACGACCTTTCGTAGTCAAACAAATAGTCCATTGCCGCGTGCAGCGCCTGGCGCCGCCCTGAAAACTGCGGCCAGCGATCCGCATAATCCTGCGCCATTGTGTCGCCGATCCAGGCGAAATAGTCGACAATGGCAGCCACGCCGGCAATACCCTCATGGCTCTGGGTGCCGGTCTCGAAACTACCAGGTATGACCTCGGGCGCCGGCCTTACCTTGTACGGTTCGAGGCGCTCCAGCATTTTTCTTCGCCCCCAGAGTATGCCCTGGTGGGGCCCGAAGAATTTGTAGGCAGAGCACACCAGGAAGTCACAGCCAATCTGTTGCACATCGGTCGCAACATGGGGCGCCGACTGTACGGCGTCGATGTAGGTAATCGCGCCGGCGTCCCGGGCTTTGGCACAAATCGTAGCAATATCGTTGATCGTACCGGTCAGGTTGCTGGCACCGCCGACACACAGCAGGCGCGTCCTGTCGGTCAGCAGTTTATCCAAGACTTCAAGTTCAAATTCGAAGGTTTCTTTGTTGAACGGCAGCCACTTGACGTTCAGTCCGAGGTCGCGGGCCATCAGAACCCACGGCCATACGTTTGCATCGTGGTCCATTTGCGACAGGATTATCTCGTCGCCGCGATTGAAAATGCGGCCGATAGAACGTGACAGATGGAGAGTAATCGTCGTCATGTTCTGTCCGAACACGATCTCGTCCGGCGATGGCGCATTTAAAAAGTCCGCCATCGCGACGCGTGCTGACTCGACGACCTGATCCGCATCCATCGAAGATGCGAAGTAACCGCCGATATTGGCGTTTTTTTTCAGCAGGCAGTCCGACACGGCGTCGGCCACCGATGCCGCCACCTGTGTGCCGGCAGGATTGTCAAAGTAAATACGCCGGACACCGTTGTCCGTGATCGAGAGCGCAGGAAACTGCGACCTCACCGATTCGAGATCGATTTGCATGAACTAGTCCTGTGGCTTTCCGCCCCACTTTTCGCGGTGTGCGTCTTCGGCGCGCTGCCTCACCTTCGCGTGCCTGCGCGTCAGCAGGAGCGAGTTCGGGTCACACACATCAGGCCTTATAATTCCAAGGTCGCTGGCAGCATCGAACAGGCTGGGATACCAGCGCTCCCAGTTGGGCAATAGGGCTTCGACCTTTTCGCGAAGAGTCATTGCCAGAATGTAACCGAGCGACCCGGCTTTGACAAACGAATCGCTAGTCGTCCAGCGCTCGCAAACCAAGCAGGAAGGCCGCCAGCAGCATTGCACCAAGGACGACAAGCGGCGCCTGCGGAAGCAGTGCGCTTGTCGTAGCCAGGAGTTCCTGAGGAAGCAACGATGACAGGCGAACAGCGGCCGTCACGAGCCCGGCCAACGGCTTTAATGCAATCGTCCCGCCAATCAGGGCAGCAACCGGCAGGGCCAGGCGCCTGAGCCAGAGTCTACGACGGATGCGGCCGACGATCTTCGCGCTGAAGCCATCGTCAGCGATCGGCGCCGAGTCGAACATCGACTCCAGCAAGCGGTCCTCAGCGTCTTTGACTTTTTCAGCCATGTTGATGATCTTTGATGTCAAAATCTGTCCTGATTTTCTGTTTACCACGAAATATCACCGATTTCACTGTACCCACCGGCATTGAGGTCGCGTCGCTAATTTCACGATGTGACAGTCCGCATGCATAAGACATGATCATGATCGCGCGCTCATCATCGTCCAATACGGCAAGCAGTTTATCCAGATCCGCCACTTCGTCCGACTGGACGCTGTAATGCTGTCCTTCCGTTTCCATCTTGTGTCCGACCTGGTCGAGAATTTCGGCATAGCGTTTCGATTTTCGCTTCGACTGCAGGAAGGTCGTGTACGCGACCTTCAGCAACCAACCGATAAACGATCCGCGGCCCGAAAACGTGTGTAGTTTGTCCCAGGCGTGCATGAAGCAGTCCTGCGCCAGGTCATCTGCGGCTGCGAAGTCGCCGCTCAACTTGCGCAGGAAATTACGCACCTGCGACTGGTGACGCCGCACCAGCTCCCCGAAGGCCGCAGCATCCTGTCTGGATACCGCTGTCGCGACGAGCTGATGGTCCTCACCGTTTCTCAATCTGGATTATCCGCTTATTGGCCGCGTTCTGTGAATCCATAAAGGATCATATACGCGATTCCGATGGCAAACGGGAAGGCCGCGCCTGCCAGGATGCCACGCAAAGCATCACCACTGTCATCCGGAACGGCAAAACCGCACAGCACCAGGCCGACAGCGATTGCCATCCAGAGGACGCCAAGGCGGAGGTCCTTGTCCTTGCTTGCCTTCGGGTGACCCAGCCGGTCAATGATTTCAGGCGTCAGTTCATGACCTTTGTCGAGCGCAATTCGAAAGGTCTTCTGCATTTCGTGGCGTGCGCGGTAGCGAAACCAGAACAACGCCACAAAGACCACGGCCAGTGACAAAAACATCACGATGGGAATCAGTTCTTCAATCACTTCGAGTACTCCAGATTTCGGTTACAGGGATTGTCTTCACCCTGTAGATGCCTGCTTCAATGGTTTTGGATGCACCGATGTAAGCCATTGTTTTTATTAAAATAATAATCGAAAACCCGGCACTGACGGCGGCTACGACCTCGATGACCAGCCTCATACGAAACCACGCCGTAGTCAACCGGGTTTAAACCCGAAGCCGCTTTGGCACCGTTTACACCGGGCATGAAGGCCATAAGTCGACAGCTGGACCGCTTCAAGGATCCGCGCCATTACCAGATCGCCGTACTCACGTCGCTGGTCTGCTTTGGCGTAGTCGTCCTCGACTTTGGAATTCACTGGCAGAACGCTGTCGCTATCGTAGCCACCGCGCTGGCCGTTCAGCTGCTCGGCACCATTTATGCACACCTGCCCCGATTCGATCCGCTAAGCCCGTTGATTACATCGCTGTCGCTGACACTGCTGCTGCGCACTGACGAGGTTGCACTCGCGGCCGTCGCGGCGGCGATTGCGATCGGCAGCAAATTCCTGATTCGATTTCGCGGCAAACATGTATTTAACCCGGCCAACCTGGCGCTCGTAACCCTCATGCTGGCAAGCGACCAGGCCTGGGTTTCTTCCGGACAATGGGGCAGCGCGGCTATCGGTGCATTCACTCTGGCCTGCCTGGGATTCCTGGTGCTGACGCGGGCGCGACGCGCAGAGACGACGATTGCGTTTCTGCTGATTTATGCGACTTTGCTGTTCGGCCGAGCCCTCTGGCTCGGCGATCCCCTCGCTATTCCGCTGCATCAACTGCAGAACGGTGCGCTATTGATCTTCGCCTTTTTCATGATCTCCGATCCGAAGACCACGCCCAATTCGGCAGCTGGCCGCGTGTTATTTGCGACCGTCGTCGCTGCCATCGCTTTCACGATTCAGTTCATTTTTTACGAGCCGAACGGTCCGATCCTCGCACTGATCATATCGGCACCCACGGTTCCGCTGATCGACATGCTCATGCGGGGCCGGATCTACCGATGGAAACGTCCCGCCGCTCGTGCAGGGAATCAAGTCAAAGGAGTTTACCGATGAAAATCCTCATATCTGTCGTTACCGCACTGCTGACGATCGTCGTTACAACATCTGCCCAGGCATTCTGCGGCTTCTATGTCGCACGCGCCGACACGAGCCTGTTCAACCGCGCGTCGCAGGTAGTCCTGGTTCGCGACGGCAACAGGACCGTCATCACGATGGCGAACGACTTCGAGGGTAAGGTTGCCGACTTTGCGATTGTTGTACCGGTTCCGACCAGGATAGAGCGCGAACAAATCAATATCGGTGATCGCGCCATCGTTCAGCACCTCGATGCTTACACATCACCGCGGCTCGTTGAATACCACGATCCGGACCCCTGCCTGCGATACGATCGCATGGAAATGTCTCAGGACAGCGCAGCGTTGCCGAAAGCCGGCGCCGAACTAAAACGCGCTGCGCGTTCGCAAGGGGTCACAATCGAGGCCAGCTACACGGTCGGTGAGTACGACATCCTGATACTGTCGGCTGCGCAAAGTGACGGGCTCATTCGCTGGCTAAACGACAACGGCTACCGCATTCCCCGCGGCGCAAAAGGTGTCGTCGACAGCTACCTGAAGCAGGACATGCGCTTCTTCGTCGCCAAGGTGAACCTCGAAGAGCAATCGAAGCTGGGTTATCAATACCTGCGCCCGCTGCAGATCGCTTATGAGAGCAACAAATTCATGCTGCCGATCCGGCTCGGTACGCTGAATGCCAAGGGCAAACAGGAGCTCTACGTCTACGCACTGACTCGCACGGGGCGTGTCGAGACGACGAACTACCGAACGGTGAAACTCCCGACCAACACCGAGGTCCCCGAGTTTGTACAGGGCGAATTCGCCGATTTCTATCGCGCAATGTTCGACAAGCAGACGCGAGCAGAAAACGGCCGCGCTGTATTCCTCGAGTACGCCTGGGATATGGCGTGGTGTGATCCCTGCGCTGCCGATCCGCTAAGTGCAAGGGAGCTGCGTAAACTCGGCGTATTCTGGGTGGGTGGAGACAACAGCCGCACGAGCAAGATCGCGCCAGCACCGGCGCAGAACGTATTCGTTACGCGACTGCACGTTCGCTATGACCGCGAGCATTTTCCGGAAGATCTTGTTTTCCAGGAGACCGGTGATCGGCAAAATTACCAGGGCCGATACGTCATACGTCATCCGTGGAAAGGCGCGACCAGCTGCGATGCGACAGAATATCAGGCGGGTGTTCGCGATCGCCAGGAACGCGAGGCACAGCAACTGGCCAATCTGACGGGCTGGAATATCGATGACATCCGCGCGAAGATCCAGTTCGCCGGCGGCGAGCCGCCTCCGCCCCGGAAAGAGCCATGGTGGAAACGGCTTTGGGGTTAACGGTACCCCGCCTGCAATTTCGCCAGCTCGTCTTTTCCGGGATTCAGCTCGTCGAGCGGCAACTTCGATAACGGCGTCTCGACATTTCCCATGAGTTCATGCATCTCGGCGCGAGACTCATTTGCATAAAGGAGGCCGGTCGTAATTTCACCCGCATTGAATCGTTCGCGAAGGTACTTGAAGGCGGAGGCGCGACTCGTTGGATCATAACTGTCATCCACCTTGCGCAGAAGAATGGTATCGCCACCGTGCAAATGGATGGGCATTGCCTCGCCTTCCTCGTAGGACGCTTTGATTTCCTTGGACGGATGAATGTAATCGACATTGACCACGTGATGGTAGTGCTGGCGCGTGTGAGCGTAGCTCTTGGTTGATCCCTCATGGTCATTGAACGTGACGCAGGGACTGATGATGTCAACGAGCGAAAAACCGCTGTGCAGCAGCGCACCTTTCAACAGTGGCACCAGCTGTTCCTTGTCGCCCGAGAAGCTGCGCGCAATGTAGGTTGCGCCCAGACTCAACGCCGTACTGACCGGATCGATCGGCTCCTGCTGGTTAGGCATACCTTTCTTCGGCATGCTGCCGATATCAGCGGATGCCGAAAACTGGCCCTTGGTCAAACCGTAAACGCCGTTATTCTCAATAATGTAGCACATGTTCAGGTTGCGACGGATTGCGTGGACGAACTGGCCGACGCCAATTGACAGCGAATCTCCGTCGCCCGATACACCGATGTACATCAGGTCCCGATTCGCCGCGTTAGCCCCTGTGGTCACGGACGGCATGCGCCCGTGAACTGAATTGAAGCCGTGTGCCTGATGAACAAAATAAGCCGGAGTTTTTGATGAGCAACCAATACCGCTCATTTTTGCCAGCATGTGTGGTTCGATATCAAGCTCGAAAACAGCCTGAATGATCGCCGCGGTGACCGAATCATGGCCACACCCTGCACACAAGGTCGATACGGAGCCCTCATAGTCCCTTGAAGTCAGCCCGAGAGCATTTCTCGGTAAACCGGGATGCGATATCTTGGGTTTTGCTATGTAGCTCACGTTCGTTACTCCCGGGTCAGGCCGCACGCCCTTTGGCGATTTCCTCGAGGACCCTGTCGACGACAAAGCCTGCGTTTATCGGCATGCCGTTGTAATGCAATAACGGCACCAGCTTGTTTTGATCGGCTTCAATATCGTTGATCAGCAAGGTTCGAAGCTGAGCATCACGATTCTGCTCGACGATGTATACGACGTCGTGCTTCTCTATGAAGTCGCGGACTGCATCAGTAAACGGGAACGCCTTTACGCGGCAATAGTTCAGGCCGATATTTTCCGTCTCGAGGCGGTCCAGCGCTTCCTTGCATGCACTGTCACCACTGCCTAAGGTCAGGATCGCCGCCTTGTTTAATTTCGAGAAGCGAATTTCGGCTTCCGGAACAAGGCTGCGCGCTGTCTCCCACTTGTGCAGCAGCCGGTCCAGCACGTCCTGGTACTCAGCGGAATCCTCGGTGTAGGCGCCTAACCTGGTGTGCCCCGATCCGCGCGTGAAATAAGCACCCTTCGGATGCACGCCGGGGAGTGTTCGGTAGGGAATGCCATCGCCGTCGACATCGAGATAGCGGTGGAACCTCTCCATCTGTTCAAGCTCTTCGGCGCCCAGGACCTTGCCGCGATCCGGGACGTAGTCTTCATCCCACTCGAGCTCGGGCACCATCCAGTCGTTCATGCCAATGTCGAGGTCTGATAACACCATCACCGGTGTTTGCAGGCGTTCCGCCAGGTCGAACGCCGTTACCGACATGTAAAAGCACTCCGCCGGATCCGCAGGGAACAGCAACACGTGCTTGGTGTCGCCATGCGACGCATAGGCACAGCTGATGATGTCGCACTGCTGCGTCCGCGTCGGCATTCCGGTCGACGGGCCCACTCTCTGCACATCAAATATGACGGAGGGAATTTCTGCGTAATAGGCGAATCCGATGAATTCGCTCATCAACGAGATACCGGGACCGCTGGTTGGCGTAAACGAGCGCGCGCCCATCCAGCTTGCCCCCAACACCATGCCGATCGCCGCTAACTCGTCTTCTGCCTGGATAATGCAGTAGGTTCGCTTCCCGGTCTCCGGGTCGACACGATAGTGCGAGCAAAAATCACGAAACGCATCCATCAGCGAGGTCGATGGAGTTATCGGATACCAGGCGCCGACGGTCGCCCCGGCGTACACGCAGCCCAGCCCCGCAGCCGTATTGCCATCGATGATAATTTGTCCCGCTGTCGCATTCATTTTCTCGACACGCATCGGCAGCGGACAGGCGAAATGTTCCATCGCGTAGTCGTAACCGAGCTGTATCGCCTCCATGTTGGAGGCAATGAGCTTTTTCTTCTCGGCGAAAGTTTCTTCAAGCAGGGTTGTAATGATTCCGAGATCGATGTCGAGTAACGCCGCGATGGCGCCGACATAGGCGATATTCTTCATCAGAATGCGAGCCCGGACACTGTCGAAATGCTGGTTACACATCCTGGAAAAAGGAATGCCGATAATCGTGATGTCTTCGCGGTTCAGCAGACTTTTGCGCGGCCAGGTCGAGTCATAAACCAGCCAGCCGCCAGGCACGACCTCTGCCATGTCCCTGGCATAAGTCTGCGCATTCATTGCAATCATGACGTCGACGCGATTCGAGCGCGCATGGTAGCCATCGCCCGTTACCCGAATCTCGTACCAGGTTGGCAGACCCTGAATATTCGATGGAAAATAGTTCTTGCCGACGACAGGCACGCCCATTCGAAATATTGACTTGCGCAGCAAGCCGTTAGCGCTCGCGGAACCCGTGCCGTTAACCGTGGCGATCTTGATTACAACGTCATTTACGGTCGCCACGGGAATCCTCTTACGCGCCGGAGCCGCCGGTAGCGGTCTTGGGCTGGCTAACCTGGGCTTCATCCAGTGCGTAGGGCACCAGGATTGTCGATTTCTGCATGTCCCAGGCACCCGTCGGACAGCGCTCGGCACAGAGGCTGCAATGCACGCAAAGATCCTCGTCTTTGATCATGACCCTGGCCGTATGCGGCAGCTCGGCGGAGACATACAGCGCCTGCTCCGTATTCCGGGCCGGTGCGGAGAGTCTCGTGCGCAACTCTTCCTCATCTCCATTCGCAGCAATAGTCAGGCAATCCACGGGGCAGACATCGACGCAGGCATCACATTCGATGCAGAGGCTCGCGGTAAAAACAGTTTGCATGTCACAGTTCAGGCATCGCTCGACCTCTTCGATCGTCTGTTCGACCGTAAAGCCGAGTTCGACTTCGATATCGAGCTTCTTGAAGCGCTGCTTGAGGTCAACATGCGGCATCAGGCGTCGTGAGGCCGGGTTGTAATCGTTGGAATAACTCCATTCGTGCATGCCCATCTTCTGGCTCTCGAGGTTGAGACCCATTGGCAGGCGGTCTTCTATATCTTCGCCCTGACAAAACTTGTGGATCGAAATTGCCGCCTGGTGACCATGTTCTACGGCCCAGATGATGTTCTTGGGACCGAACGCCGAATCACCGCCAAAGAAGACGCCCTCGCGGCCACACATCATCGTCGTTTCGTCGACGACCGGGCACTCCCACTGGTCGAACTCGATTCCAAGGTCGCGCTCTATCCACGGGAAAGCGTTGTCCTGACCAATGGCCAGCACAACGTCGTCGCAGGGAATAGTCTTTTCACCGGTCACGGTGCCGCGATCGATGCGACCTTTGTCGTCGACCTTGTACTCCATCAGCTCGAATTTCATGCCGACCAGCTTGCCGTTCTCAATGACGAATTCTTTCGGCGAATGGTTCACCAGGATTTCGACATTTTCTTCTTCGGCATCCTCCAGTTCCCAGCTAGATGCCTTGAAGAAACCACGTGGTTTTCGTGCCATGACTTTGACGTCTTTGGCACCGAGACGCAGCGACGTTCGACAGCAATCCATCGCCGTATTGCCAACACCGATGATCAGAACGCGCTCGCCGATCGAGTCGACATGATCGAAAGCAACTGACTCAAGCCAGTCGATACCGATATAAATACGATCCGAGTCATAGCGGCCCGGAATTTCGAGATTCTTGCCGCGCGGCGCGCCCGTGCCGACAAAAACCGCGTCATAGTCTTCGTCAAGGAGGTCCTTGAGGCTGTCAATAGCATGATTGAGCTTCAGGTCGACGCCCATATCCAGGATGTAGCCGATCTCCTCGTCGAGGACTTTCGGCGGCAGGCGAAACTGCGGAATATTCGTCCGCATCAATCCGCCCGTCGTATCGTGTGCCTCGAAAATAGTCACGTCGTAGCCCAGTGGACGAAGGTCGTTCGCAACCGTCAGTGAAGCACAACCCGCACCAATCAACGCGACGCGCTTGCCGTTGTTTTTCGATGGCGGCTTGGGCAAGCGGTCTGTGATGTCATCGCGATGATCCGCGGCGACTCGCTTGAGCCGGCAGATCGCAACGGGTTCGTCTTCGACGCGGACACGACGGCATGCAGGTTCGCAGGGGCGGTCGCAAACACGCCCGAGGATGCCCGGAAACACGTTGGACTTGCGGTTTTCCATGTACGCATCGCTGAACTGCCCCTGGGCAATCATGCGGATATACGCCGGAACGTCGGCGTGGGCAGGACAGCCCCACTGGCAGTCTACGACCTTGTGGAAGTACTCGGGATTGTTGGTATCTGTTGGCTTCATGCAGATGACAAACCGGTGCAGGCCCTCTTTCCCGGTGCTTTACTGGAGTCCCTTAAGTGGCGCTAGCATAACGGGATCGGGGGGAAAGTAAACAGTTTCGCCCGGTCTCATCTCGCCCGGGTAAATTCCATGCGCTGGCCGGCGATGTTGCCGGTGAGGCTTCCATCCTGATAAACAACCTGGCCGTTGACGATCGTGGTATCGATCGACGCAGAAAACTCGTGGCCCTCGAACGGTGACCACCGGCATTTGCTGAGCAAGTTCGTCTTGGTGACCCTGTATGGCGCCGCGGGATCGACAATCACAAAATCAGCAAACCAGCCCTCGCGAGCGTAACCCCGGTCGGTGATGCCGAACAGGTCCGCCGGGGCATGGCTTGTGCGATCGACCAGCAATTCAATGCTGATTTGACCGTCGGCGACAAGATCGAACAAGGTCAGCAACGCGTGTTGCACAAGCGGCAAACCAGCCGGCGCCTTGAAGTAGCCGGCCGCTTTTTCTCCGGCAGTATGGGGCGCATGATCCGTGGCAATGATATCGATGCGTCCCTCATTGAGCGCGGCAATCAGCGCCAGCCGGTCTTTTGCGCTCTTGATTGCGGGGTTGCATTTTACTTTCGACCCGAGTCGTTCGTAAGCCGAATCGTCAAACCAGAGGTGATGTACGCATACCTCGGCTGTAATGCGTTTTTCAGAACGATGCGCTTTGGAGAACAGCTGCATTTCGATAGCTGTCGTCAGGTGCAAAATATGTAACAAAGCGTCGTGTCGTTTCGCGAGATCAACTGCGAGGCTCGAGGAAGCCAGGCAAGCCGCCGCGGAACGAATGTTGGGATGCTCGGAAAACGGTACGTCATCGCCAAATTGGGCACGCGCTTTGTCCTCATTGTCCCAGATCGTCGGCGAGTGTTCGCAGTGAGTCACCATCATGATCGGCGCGTGCTCGAACATTTTTTCCAGCACCACCGGGTCGTCGACAAGCATGTCGCCCGTTGACGCACCCATGAACGCCTTGATTCCGCAAGCTTCACCCACCTGCAGCGCCTTAACCTCTTCGATATTTCCGTTGGTCGCGCCGAAGTAGAATCCATAGTTCGCCGTGCATCGATTTTTGGCGACACGATACTTGTCCCTGAGCGCTGCCCTGGTTGTCGTCTGTGGGCTGACGTTAGGCATATCCATGAAACTGGTGATTCCGCCGGCCGCCGCCGCCGCCGATTCCGTCGCAAGATCACCTTTGTGCGTCATCCCGGGTTCGCGAAAATGCACCTGGTCATCGATCATCCCGGGCAACAGGAACTTTCCCGCCGCATCGACAACTTCAGCGCCGTCCGGTACCGCAATGCTGGCGTCGATCCTGGCGATTCTTTCATCCTCGATCAATACGTCCGCTTCGCGAACCTCACCTTCGTTCACTAGGCGCGCATTCGAAATAAGCAAATGTGTCAAGCCGGAATCCTTTGATGAATAAACCAGGCCGCTCGCACGACGGCTGGCCTGCATTATGAAAGGGTCAGGCAGTGATTACCATGGCAACAATTCGCCATAAGCGGCGTCTGCGGCATCCGTCCTGGCGGTGTGGTCTTTGCGGACGGCCGCCCGGTATGCGATAACCGCAGGAGCAGCCACCATACCGCGATCAAATGAACCCGACCGATTACCTCGATCTAATTCGCAATGCGAGAGTTTACGACGTTGCGATCCGGTCAGCGCTCGAGCCGGCCATCAGTCTTTCCGCTCGTCTGAACAACCGCATCCTCATGAAACGCGAGGACCTGCAACCCGTGTTCTCGTTCAAGCTGCGTGGGTCTTACAATAAAATTTCCGGACTCGAGCCCGATGAGCTGGCGCGCGGCGTCATCTGCAGTTCGGCTGGCAATCATGCTCAGGGCGTCGCGCTGGCGGCGAAACGACTCGGCGTCCGAGCCCGTATCGTGATGCCGGTTACGACGCCGACGATCAAGATCGATGCCGTTCGGGCCCTGGATGGGGACGTCATCCTGCATGGCGACGCTTACGACGATGCCTATGCGCATGCACTGGCGCTCTCGGCCAGCGAAGGGCTGATCTTTATCCACCCTTTCGACGACCCTGAGGTGATTGCGGGGCAGGGTACGATCGGCGCCGAGATCCTGGAACAGGCCGAACAGGACATCGACGCGATTTTCGTGCCCATCGGCGGAGGCGGCCTGATTGCGGGTATCGCCACCTATGTGAAGCAGCTGCAGCCCGACGTTCGTATCATCGGCGTCGAACCGGACGATTCTGCGGCGATGAAGGCATCCCTCGCGGCAGGCGAACCCGTAACGCTCGACCATGTCGGCATATTCGCCGACGGCGTCGCGGTGCGTCGCGTTGGCGACGAGACGTTTCGCCTTTGCCGCCTGTTCGTCGATGAAATAGTTACGGTGGATACCGACCAGATCTGTGCGGCCATCCGTGACATCTTCGAAGACACGCGCTCGATAGTCGAGCCCGCTGGTGGACTGGCCGTTGCCGGGGCCAAAAAGTATGTCGCCGAAAAACGTGTCTCGGGGCAAACTTTGGTGACGATCAGCTGCGGCGCCAACGTCAATTTTGATCGTTTGCGTCATATTGCCGAGCGCGCGGCCGTCGGCGAACAAACCGAGATGCTGCTCGCAGCGGAAATTCCCGAAAAACCCGGCAGCTTTCGTCATTTTTGCGAAGCACTGGGGCGACGCGGCATCACGGAATTCAACTATCGGTACGCCGATCGACATAAGGCGCACATTTTCGTCGGCGTCCAGCTCAGCCACGGCATGAAGGAGCGCGTGCAGCTAATCGAGCAACTGCGGGCTGCCGGTTTTCCGGTCGAAGACCTTAGTGACAACGAAATGGCCAAACTGCATGTAAGGCACATGGTCGGCGGACGCTCTCCTGATGTCAGCAATGAACGCCTGTTTCGTTTTGAGTTTCCGGAACGACCCGGCGCGTTGCTGGAATTCCTGAATGCCATTGGCACAGACTGGAATATCAGCCTGTTTCACTATCGCAATCACGGTTCCGACTATGGCCGTATTCTTGCGGGAATCGACGTGCCGCAAGAGGAGACGGACGAACTGGAGGCTCACCTGGCCGAACTCGGCTACCCGCACTGGGAAGAAAGCGACAACCCCGCCTACACGATGTTTCTCTCGTGACTGCTGCCGTTTTTATGCGCCTTGCAGCCAGACAAACCAGATTTCGCTTCTCGCTGTTTGCTGCGTAGCGACTGGCGGTGGCGCTCGCCACCGCTTTCTTTCACCACATTTCCCGCATGCGCGCATTTACGTCGATGCGCCTGTCCGATCGCGAACCGAGCCGCCCGGACTGTGCTTCCGGCCGTCCCTGAAACTTCTTGTCCATTGTGTCCAGCAGCTGGTCCGACATAAAACGACTGCGCGCCCCGTACACATGCCTGTCTCCATCGCGACGCTGCTGCGTTACGTGATAGCGGAGCGGCACAACCAGCGACAGAGACTGTTTCGCTCTCGTCATCGCAACGTAAAGAAGGCGTCGCTCTTCTTCGATCATCTCGGGCTTTCCGGTTGCGAATTCGGACGGGAAATTTCCGTCCGCCACGTTCAGGACGAAGACCGATTCCCACTCCTGCCCTTTCGCCGAATGTACGGTCGACAAGATCAGGTAGTCCTCATCCAGCAGCGGGTCGCCTGCAAGATCGCCCGCCGCGCCGGGCGGATTCAGCGTCAATTCGGTCAGAAAACGCTCGCGAGTCGGGTAACGGCCGGATATTTGCTCGAGCTGCTCAAGATCGGCTTCGCGCGTATCCAGTCCATCATAAATGCGCTCAAGATGCGGCTGGTACCAGCGCCGTACCTGGCTAAGGTGCGTCTGCCAGCCTCGATCATCGGATGCCGCGCCGGACAGGTCTTCCAGCATGCTGCAAAAGTCATCCCATGCGTTCGCCGCCGCAGCCGGCGGCCGAAACTCGCGCAGTGAAGAAAACAGGTAATCGCCGACAGCCAGGTGCTCGAAACAACGGCTAGCGTTCGAGGGACCCATGCCAGGCAGCAGCTTCAGGACTCGAAATGCGGCGACCTCGTTCTTCGGGTTCTCCGCCCATTTGAGGACCGAAAGCAGGTCTTTGACATGCGCCGCCTCGAGGAATTTCAGACCCCCGTACTTCACATAGGGAATGTTGCGACGTACAAGTTCGAGCTCCAGTCGATCACTGTGGTGCGAGCCGCGAAACAGCACGGCCTGCTCTTTGAGCGCCATACCCAGCTCACGGTTTTTCAGAATCTCCGTGACGACGTATTCGGCCTCTGCGTCACCATCCTCGACCGTAACGTAACGGGGCTTGCCGCCGTCCGCGCGATCGGAAAAAAGATTCTTGCGATATTGCCGCTCGCTCTCGGCAATCAGACAGTTCGCACTATCGAGAATTGGCTGCGTCGACCGATAGTTTTGTTCCAGCGTAATAACCTGTGCGGTGGGCATGTACTGATCAGGAAAGCCCAGGATATTTTCCACTTCCGCAGCGCGAAAAGAATATATCGACTGCGCATCGTCGCCGACAACAGTCACTCCGCTGCCGTCGGGTTTGAGTGCGTTGAGAATCTGCGCCTGTACCAGGTTCGTGTCCTGGTATTCGTCGACGAGCACATGGTCGAACCAGGAGCCGATCTCGTTGGCAAATTCCTGTTCGGCGACGAGATGACTCCAATAAAGCAACAGGTCATCGTAGTCGAGCGCCTGACTGTGCTGCTTGCGAAGGACGTAATGCCTGAACAACTCGGTCAGCTCGTCGGCCCAGTCGCTACACCAGGGATAGAATTCATCCAGCGTTTCGCCAAGGGATTTCCGCGTGTTCACGCAGCGCGAATAAATCGCCAGGCAGGTATCCTTTTTTGGAAATCGTCGATGTGCACTCGTCAGTCTTTGCTCATGACGCACGACGTCCATGATGTCGGCCGCATCGCCACGATCGAGAACAGAAAACCCCGGGTCCAGCCCCAGATTGTGGGCGTAGCGGCGCAACAAGCGGTTTGCTATCGAGTGGAACGTACCGGACCATGGCAATCCGCCGGACGGTAAGGGCTGTGACTGCATTGCCTTGGAGGATGCCCGAACAATCGATTCGACGCGGCGCGTCATTTCCTGGGCTGCCCGGCGTGTGAAGGTCAGCAAGAGAATACGCTCGGGGCTAATGCCCGATATCACCAGGTGGGCCACGCGATGCGCCAGCGTCATGGTCTTACCCGTACCGGCGCCGGCGATCACCAGCAGGGGACCCGCACGGAAATCCTGTTCGGCGTCCTTGTCACCGTATTCGGCCGCGCTGCGCTGCGCGGTATTCAGGATACCCAGGTGATCGAATTCCTGCCGGGCCTGTTGCACGACTACCCTCCAAAAGTCTGTATTTTTATACAGTACTGGATGTATTTACAAGGTCGGCAACAGAAAATCCTCGATGACACGCGCCAGCGCGGCCGGCGTCTCGAAATGCGGCATATGGCCAGCATCCTCAATCGTCGTGCTTTTGCCGTCGGGAAACATCAACGCCGCTTTGCGGCCGAATTCACGCCCGAACTGACTTTTGCCGCCCAATACCAGCAAAACCTCGCCCGTCACTGCTCGACAGCAGGCCTCTGC
>JABDOQ010000029.1 GCA_013043165.1 Woeseiaceae bacterium
TTGGCGCTGCAAAGGCCGTCGATGCGGCCAGCATCACTGCCAGCGTGGCAATCGTTAGTGCAGTAGTCGTATAACGCATTTGAATGTCCTCTTTCTTGCGCGGCCACGGCTGTGGCCCGCTTCTTAAGGGTCATTACACGGCGCAATACGGGTCTGGAAAGGTCGCTATCGTGCTGGGTCGATGATCAATTGTGGCGAATCGTGGCCGCTGCAACTGTCGGTTGCGAACTGCCGATCAGGAATTGTCTAGATCTTTGGCTCTACCCCACCTGGGCGGTAAGAATCGGCCGATTCCGTTGAAAAACTCCGATCAATAATGCATCGATGAGATAATGCGTGTGTGTTGATTGCCGGAGTGATGTCCGATGATGGGCAGCAGCGATAAGCCGCAAGACGAGTTGTTTTATCCGTTTAATCTCGACGAGATCGTGCCGCAGGATCATCTACTTCGCGACATTGATCGACTCCTGGGTTTCACCGAGCTTCGCGAACACCTTGCGCCGTACTACAGCCACACTGGCCGTCCGTCAGTGGATCCCGAGTTGATGATCCGCATGCTATTGATTGGTTATTGCTGCGGTATCCGTTCGGAACGACAGCTCTGTTACGAAGTGACGATGAACCTGGCGTACCGTTGGTTCTGCAAGCTGAGCATTACCGACAAGGTGCCGGATCACTCGACCTTCTCGAAGAACCGGCACGGCCGGTTCCGCGAAGCGGAAGCGTTCCGCTTTGTCTTTGAACAGGTTCTGCAGCGCTGCATGGACGAAGGTCTGATCGGTGGCGAAGGCTTTGCGGTGGATGCCAGCGTCGTGAAGGCCGACGCCAGCCGACAGAAGCATCATGAAGACGATGACGACGACTGGGGCGGCGGCAGCCGCGCCATCAATGAGTACCTGGATGCCCTGAAGGAAGACGGTTCATCGATCCCGGTGGACAGGAAGAAGGTCTCGCAGACCGATCCTCTGGCACAGTGGACCGCCGCGCCCGGTGGTCCTGCGTACTACGCCTACTCAACTAACTACCTGGTGGATACCCAAGCCGGCATCATCGTGGATGTCGAAGCGACAACGGCACTTCGAACACCGGAGGTGTGGTCAACCAAGACTATGATAGAACGGGTTAAGGACCGCTTCGGTCTGGAGACCAAAAAGTTAATCGGCGATACCGCCTACGGCACCGCTGAGTTCCTCAACTGGATGGTGAACGAGGCGAAGATCGAACCGCATGTGCCAGTGTGGGAGCGCGGCGAAGGCAAAGAAGGCATGCTGGGCCGTTCTGACTTTGCCTACAACGAAGAGACCGACAGCTACACCTGCCCGAACGGCAAAGAGCTTCTCAGCTCACGACGCAACTACAAGAAGCCAAGGCCGAGTCCGAAGAATGGCTTCATCAACTACCGGGCAAGCAAAATGGACTGCGGACCATGCCCGCTCAAAGAACAGTGTTGCCCGAAGTCTGAAGCCAAGAAGCTGCTGCGCTCGATCTATGAAAAGGAACGAGACGTCGCGCGTGAAGTAGCGAAGACTCCGGCGTATCAAAAGACAAGACGGCAACGCAAACAAGTAGAAATGCTGTTTGCACACATGAAGCGAATCTTGAAGATGGATCGCCTGCGGTTGCGTGGCATCAGTGGTGCGAGAGACGAGTTCCTTCTTACGGCGACGGCCCAAAATCTCAGACGCATGGCCAACTACCTAGGGACAGGTCCGCCTGCAGCACGCGCATCACCCATGTTTTAAGCAAAAAGAGGCAAATGAAAGCACTAAAACAGCATTAGAAAACAAAAATCCGGCAACGCCGGATCAAGAAACTCGCATCAACAAAATCGCGAATATAATGGCGGCTTCACCAACGAGTTTTTCAACGGAATAGGCCGTTAGCCGCCTGTCGCCTGCTCTGAGGTAGAAAGACGGCTACTGACCCAAAGCGGCTATCGCAACTGATCGCGTTGAATGTGGTCTGGCTAGGTACATCCCAGAATTGACGCGGTCGCGTCTGACTGAAAGC
This sequence comes from Woeseiaceae bacterium, assembly GCA_013043165.1. Classification (GTDB taxonomy): domain Bacteria; phylum Pseudomonadota; class Gammaproteobacteria; order Steroidobacterales; family Woeseiaceae; genus UBA1847. Next base: position 2,011 of record JABDOQ010000029.1, read on the forward strand.
GTTTGTCTAAGGAAATTTAAGTTTGGCCAATGCTAAGGAGACAGGCGATGAAACTGCAGGAATGTATCGATTTCGCGACCGAGCACCCCGTGTGCTCGTTGGCCACCGTGGATGGAGATCAGCCGAGAGTACGTGCTTTCTTACTGTGGCGGGCCACCGAAAACGGGTTCTACTTCGAAACCGTCAATCCCAAAGACGTGTACGAACAATTGAAGGCCAATCCGAAAGTGGAGATTTGTTTCTTCAACAACGAGTCCGATCTAGAGAAGGCGAAGACGATGCGACTCAGCGGTGAGGTGGAGTTCCTGGACGATCCCGATCTCAAGAAGCAATTGTTGCAGGAATGGCCGTTCTTGCAGGATGCGGAACCGATATTGGAACTGTTCCGGATACAGTCCGGGGAGGCTTTCTTCTGGACCATGGCCGATTTCTTGAAAGAAAAGGAAATTGAGCGGATAAGATTCTAGGCGGAGCGAACCGAATACCGCGAAATACTCCGTTACGGCCGAATGCCGCCGGTCCTGGCAAGAATCCCTTGGATCGATGGATGATGACGATCGAACAGCCTGGCAATCGAATGCAGAGACTCGCCAGCTTGCCAACGATCCCACATCAACTCCTTATCCGCGTCCGTGTAGTAGATCCTCTTTCGGTACCCCATCTGCAACATCTCCTGCTCTAGTGGTAGAGTCTAGGTGTTGCAACCACCGATTGAACCCGCAACCCGAAGCGGACATTAGGGAATTTGGTCTTTTCGAGACCTGGTATGCTATTTCCACTTTCTTGACGTCAGAATCGAATCCTTCATCAGCTACCAGACATGAGGTAATTCTATGAATCATCAAGCTATTGGCTTTGTGGCCCTATTATTCTGCGCGATTACTGGTTGCCAACCCCAACCCGTGCAGTTTACGACTGAGGACGAGGCAACGTTACGCGGTATGGTCGAAGCCACCGCCCGCGACTTTGGTGCTGGGGACATGGAAACCTGGGCACAGCAATACGCGAATGATGCGGTCTTTCAGCCACCAAACGCCCCGATGGTCGTCGGCCAGGCAAATATTCTAGCGTTGGGGCAAGCCTTCCCGCCGCTCGAGAAGCTCACGTTTTCAGACATAACGGTGTCGGGAGAAGGAAATATCGGTTATGGCACGAGCAGCTATGACATGGCATTCACCGACGAGACGACCGACCAAGGAAAGCAGCTGGTCGTATTCAGGCGACCACCTGGCGGTGCCTGGGCGATAGTCGCAGTGAGCTTTAACTCTGACCTGCCCGCCCAGTAAGCAGAAGTGAGTTGGCACTTGGGGGCGTCGTGGAAGCCTCCGATCACGTCGCAAGATTGAGTATCTGCCGCGGGAGTACGCCGGGGTAGATAGCCGCTTCTGGCCGATTGCAGCCTGTCGCCACCTCCCGAAAGCAGACATTCGAACGGCTAGGCTCGGGAAAAGCAGCCGCTCAGATTGAATGCGAAAAGGGGCTCAGGACTTGCCGCCTGCCCTACTCGCCCAATCCTGACTTCTGCCGAATAGCTAACGGTTCTCGTCGGTCAGGGCGACAAACGTACCGCCGTTTCTCTCACAGAGTATGCGCATCAGCGTTGCGAAGCGAATAGCCGTGGCCGGAATTTGGCCACCTTTGCGAAAACCGCGGGGAAAACCGACGCCGTGCAAACGCACGCGTCGTTTGCCGTCTGCGCCAGCGCGGTTGAGTCGGTCGATTGTAGCAACCACGGCATCGATTGAATAATTGCCCTGAAAGTCGTCGCCGAAAACGTACACGCTGACTTTCTTGTCAGCCGCCCAGAATTGCGTAATCGCCTCCTGGATCCCATCCACCGGGTCGCTGTCACTGCTTGCGTTCCAGGTACGCATCCGGTTAACGATGGCCTGACGACGCCCGGGCGAGTCCGGAATCCATCGGGCAACGAAGTCCGGAAACATGTAACGACCGTCGTCGTTCATGATCTGGATGCCCTTGACCGTCGGATAGGCCTCGAGAGTTTCGCGAACCTTGCGCTGAACCAGACCCCAGTTGTAGTTCTGCATGCTGGGTGAGGTGTCGATGACAAAGATGATGTATTCGCTGTCGACCGGGATCCCCGCCACCGCGTCTTCGTCGGGACGCCGATAGTAGGGCTGGAGACGACGCATTTCTTCGGTCAGGCGCTGCTTCGCGGCCAGCATTTCCCCTTCATCGATGGTCTCTTCTTCATCCTGTTTCGTAGCCTTGTACTGGCCGCGGATCTTGTTCAGATCGCCGCTGAGTTCAGCTAGATACAGCCTTGTCGAAGCCGCATCAGCGCTGACTTGCTTGAGTTCACGATCGAGAATCGTCGACTGTCCTCGAATCTGGAACAACTCTTCCTGCAACAATGCGATCAGCTGTTCAAGGTTGGTATCGGCCTTCTCAATGACTACCGGTTCGTAGATCTTGCTCAGCACAAGCAAAAGAATAATGGCCCCGAAACCGCAACAAATGCAGTCAAGAAATGACAAGCTGAATGCCTGAATATTTCGTTTGCGGCGCATCGTCTCTCAGCCCTCTGTCACGGCCAGTCTCGGCTGACGCTGACAAATGAGCCGCTGCTCGTCAATGCCAGAGACCAGAACGAGATTGGCGCGTTAAGATCGCCTTCCATCGGGTACAACAAGATATTTACAGGCACACCTGACGGTAGCTCGCGAACGGCTTTGGTGAATATGTTGCCGCGCTCGCCGCTGCTGACAACCGTTTTACTGGTCGTTTCAGCTTCCATCGTGGGCATCCCGTCGACCAGCAGAATAATATTATCCGGTCGCGGCGAGAGTTTTTTGGCGATTCGGAATGCTGCGTGCATGTTGGTACCATTTTTCGGCACGGTTCGCCGCAACACGCGTATCGCTTCATTGAGCTGCGTATCGTCTTCGGCGTTTAGCCAGATCCCGTCGGTGCCTTGAATTACCGGCTCCGCTTTGTTGTTGAACATGTAAATTTGATACTCGCTGCCCTGCGCAAATTGCGACGTCAGCCAATCCACGCTGGCTACAACCTGGCGCCATTTGCGAGAGCGAAGTTGCTCGGCTTCGGGCAGGTTGCGCCTTCGCAATACGTTGACGAGTTTGTCACTGAGCATACTTGCCGAACGATCAACCAGTACCAGAGTGCGCTTTCCGCCGAGCTTGAGCCCCGTCAGATACTGCCTGTCCCCTTCCCCTTTGAAGGTACGGATTTGCCGACCCGCCGCGTCCTGCTGCTGCTTCATCGCCAGCAAGCGTTTGACCTCTTCCTCCAGCGACTTGATATCCGACTGCAGCTTCTCAACCCGCTCGATTTTCGCAAGTGTGTCGTTGTCGTACTTGTCGAGCTCGGCCTGCAGTTCCTGAATGAGTGCCATGATCTGTGCGATCTTGCTGTCTGCCTCCTGAAGCTCCGTTTCAAGTTTTTGCTTGGTGTTTCGCGCCAGCGCGAGGTTCTTGCGCCCTTCCAATACCTCGATTTCGAGCCGATTGGTTTCGGCCATCAGCGGCGTCATCTCGGCATCCGTTGTCGCGTTGACGTGTGAATTGATAATCATGAAGAACAGGATCACAGCGCCGAAACCACAGCTCATACAATCGAGGAATGCCATGCTGAAGATTTCTGCTTGGCGGCGCTTACGTGCCATGTCGCTCGTCCGCTGAAATCAGCCGCAGCTCGAACCCCGGTGTACCAACGCGTATGAGGTCGCCGGACTGCAACACGGCCGAGCTGTCGATCCGATGTCCGTTCAGGAATGTGCCGTATCGGCTGAAATCGGTGACGATGCACTGGCCGTTTTCCTGTTTGACCGCGCAATGGCGCCGGGACAGGCCCTGCATCTGCTGCTGCAGTTCCAGCGAGCGCTCACCGTCCGCGGCCTGCGTACCGAGCACCAGCGGATCGGCTTCGATCGCATATGCATGATTGCCGAACAACAGGTGCGTTGGCTGGCCGCCCTGGCTGGCGGCATCACTCGATCGGACCTCGACAGGCGCCTGGTCCCAGGGGAGATGACGCACCAGCATCATTGCACCGCTGCGGCGATCTTCACGACAGCGCTGCAGCAGCCCACGCGCCGTCGCGCCTGGCTCGAGCAGGAAAACCTGCCCGCCGACCCGCGTTTTCAGGGTCTCGGCGAGCCCGGGCATACGCGCCGCCCGATCTGATAGCTGAATTGCGGGCGTATCCTCGGCCCTGTAAAGAGCGCGAAGGTTGCTGACGATGTTCTGATACACGGGAGCCGCTGCCGCGACCAGTTCCAGCGACTCGAGCTCCGCCCGATGTGTAATGCCGCGATACACGACCTGCATCGGAACCGTATCTCGGCTCGCGGCATCGGACAACCAGTCCGACATGCTGTCTTGCAGCAGCTGTTCCGTTTCCGCGGTGTGCAGCGGATCGAAACGCGATTGCCGCACAAAGGCCTCGGCAATGATCCGCAGCCAGTTGTCATGCAGATTGAGCAAACCGCAATCCTCGACAACCATAGATCGGTCCACCTGCGCCTCGCCTTCCTGCAACAAGCGCGTCAGCACTGCCGTATGCAGGCTGAGATCGATATGCACCGGGACCGCATGTTCGTAGTGTCGGCGAGTCGCTGCGACCGCCGCATCGACCATGGCGACGACACTGATGTCGAGTTCCATGGCGATGCCCAGCAATAGACCGAGATTGTCATTGTTCATGTAAGCCGGCACCGCGATCGCGAGCCGGTCGCCAGGTTTCGCGGTCGCGTGCCAGATTTGTTCCAGCTGCCGGCTGACCAGGTCCGCGGTACTCATGTGCTGAAAGCGCGGATCCACCAACGGCTCGGCCCGGAGGTCCGACCAGTAACGATTGTGAATCCGTCGAGGTTTCAGCCTGGCATTTGAATATGCCTCATTGCCCGTCGCGAGGCGGTCATCGTCAAGCAGCGCGAAGCCTGGCTCGCGATAGAGAATTCGCTCGTCATTGGTAACCAGGATGGCGGCGTCGTTCAAATGTGCTGCGAGTATGCCCACTGCTTCGATTGCCTGCGCCTAGTCCGCCTTCATGTGCCGGATGACTTTGTCATCGCAATACGACTCGCTGTCAAACACGAGGCGCTCCTGCATGAGCTGCAGCTGATGCACGAGGAACATAAGAAAAATGCTGATGAGCAGCGCTATAAACGTCGAGTTGAAAGCAACGCCCAGGCTCTGCGTCACGCCCGCGATATCGCCCTGCACCGCTTTGTCGGCCTGCGCCAGCGCCTCACCGATTCCGCGCACCGTGCCGATAAAGCCGATCGATGGAATAGCCCACGATATGTAGCGAATCATTGACAGCTCGGAGTCCAGTCGCTCAGCCTCCGATTCGCAGATCGTGTGCGTACTGGTCGCAACGTCCTGAATATTGCGCGTCGAACTGAATCGCCGCAGCGCATTGAGGAGCGCCCTCGGCAGCAGCATCTGCTGGCGATCCTCCGGCAGCGCCTGAACCTGGCGGGCAAACTCACGCGTATCCTCCGGAAGTATCCGCATCCCTTCGGCGACCGGCACGAGGTCCACCTCCAGCAGTCGCCGCTCGCCGTTCAACCGCACGGATTTGTACCCCATGATGGCAAGCGCCCAGAACATCAGTATGAAGCAGGACTCCTGTTCCCAATCCTTTATCAGGACCCATACGCTGCGTTCGCGCACGAAGTCCGGATCGGCCGCCGCCATCATGTTTTGTTCCTCTATCACCTCGACAGCATTCGGGCGCACAACCGAAACATAAAAAGCGTGTACGACGATGATTGCAATAATGAGCGCGAACAGCTGAAAGACGAACTCGACCGGAATGTTCTTACTTTTCATAAATGCAAACCTGAAGTGGATCAAATATCCGTGGGAAAGGGTATGGACTGCCCGAACTTGACGTTTTCACTCGGAATAAACGCATCCTCTTCTTCCGTGTAGAGCTCGTCCGAGAACGCATCGTCATCAATGGCATCTTCGGCCGCCTCTTCCCTCGGTTCGGCGGTCTCCTCGGGCTGTGCATCCGTCGATTCAGGATCGGTGCCGTCTGCTTCCTGCCCGCAGACCGGTAGCGCCGTGAGCAGGAACAGCAGCAATATCAGCATTCGATGCATGGCGGGCCTCCTTCGAAGCAGTATGAGCCTTGGACAGCAATGTCAGCCGATTGTCTCATGAAACTTTGTTTCCGAGGTTCAGTCCGCATAGCGCGCGATACGAAATCCTAGGTCGGGCCGTGGTGTTGCGCTGTAGTCACGGTAGCTTAAGCGCAATTCGCTGATTCCGGAATGGCGCCAGCTGGAGCCGCGAACGACGTGGCTGGTACCGCGATTGGGACCGACAGGATCGATCGCCGGCTCGGTAATACCCGGCGTGGGCACCGTGTACCAGTCATTAACCCACTCGGCCACGTTACCTGCCGTATCGTAAATACCGATGGCATTCGGCTTGAACTTGCCCACGGGTGCGGTTGACGCAAAACCGTCGTCATACGCCGGCAGAATCGACGGTACCAGCTCTCTCGCCGAAATGTCCGCCAGGTTGCCGCTGTCCTCCGGCGGCGGCCATTTATCGCCCCATGGAAATTTCAGCGCCCGTTTGCCACCGGCATAACGTATCGCCAGTACCCACTCGGCCTCCGTCGGCAGGCGATAGCCGTCCGGCGTCGGGTATATCGGCACCCACCGGTCGAATTCCTGCCGATACACGGGCGTGCGACCCTCCTGGGTGCTCAGCCAGTTGCAGTACTGCGCCGCATCATCCCAACTGACGTTCGCGACGGGGTTGTCGTCGGCCGCCAGAGACGCATGTACATCAGCTCCCGAGTCGTGATTCCTGCGAAATTCGGCAAATTGCTTGTTGGTCACCTCGTGAATACTGATCAGGTAGGGTCGCGTCAGCGTCACGGGCCGTATGACCTCATTCGCCCGTCGGCCCGGCTCGGCCCGCGAGGCACCCATCGAAAACGTGCCGCCTTCGATCCGCCGCAGGGTCTGACCCGCCGCCGTGGTCACGGTTTGCGCAACCGCATCGCGTGCTATCGCCTGCAGCGAGCGCAGTCGCGCCGTCAGGGTTTGTGGGTATCCGGGTCGCGGCGTCACCGTGCGCGACCATGACTGGTAGCCTTGCCTGCGGACTTCTATGCGGTGTGGCGCCGAACTCAAACGCAAGCTTGTCTTGCCGCTGCCACGGGCGCGGCCGTCGACATATACCTTGGCATCGGCTGGCTGAACGCTGACGGTGATCGTGCCGAGCCGCGCCGATAGATCGACAGTGATCGAATCGCTGGCAGCAGACTCGAGTCTGATGCTGCGACTTGTCACGCCGTAGCCCGCTTTTGACATGCCGATTTCGTAATTGACATCCGGCGACAGCGACAGCGTGATAGGTGACTGGCCGCGGTAGCGACCGTTCACTGTCACATTCGCGCCGCGCGGAATCGTATTCACGAGCAGTTTCGCGTCGGCCGGCTGCAGCATGATCTTCGGCATCGACTGATCGACGTTTGGTTCGGCAACGACGCTGCCGTCCCAGGCCGCATAGCCGTCCTTCGCAACCGTGACCTCGTGCGTGCCTTCCAGCAATTCAATCACTGTGGGCGTCACACCTACCTGTTCGTCGCCCACAAGAACTTCGGCGCCCGGTGGCTCGGACTCCACGAAGACGTTCGCCCATTTTGGCACCAGCTGAACATGCAGGCTCTCAACGCGTTCAAGTCCGGCCATTTCGATGGTATCCGAGAACGGCAAGAAGCGCGTCGATTCGACGCGCACCGTGTGCGTCCCCGGCTGCAATTCCAGCGGCCCGAACGGCGCTTTTCCAACCTGCTCGTCGTCAACCGTAACAATCGCGTCGACCGGTGGTTCGGCGATCACCAGCAGCTTCCCTGGCTTCTTGCGCATGCGCAGCGAAAGCGTCATCGATTGATCGTCGCCGACGACGAAGCTCTGATCGACATCGTAGTAACCCTGCTTTTTGACATTGACGGTGTAAGTGCCTTTGCGCAACAACATGCGGTCACCGATCGGAAGCCGAAACCAGCCGCCGTCGATGTTAAAACCGTCAGGACCCGGCGGATCGATTTCGAACTCCACCGATTTCGCACTGAACAACAGGTAGGATGCAATCAGTAAAAAGGCCAGGCCGCCGCCAATGATGATCTTGAGCGGGCTTTTCCTCGCTGTATCGATTTGCGCCGTTATGTCTGCCGCGCGTCGGAATGCCGTCGGCGCGATCGCTTCGGCATCCGGGAGACCGTCCCGCTCAATATCGTCCGGTGGTTTCGTAACATAGGCGCTGTCCTCGAGTTTAACGTCGAGCAGCACGCGATCACCGTCCACGCTGATGCGGATTCGGCTACCAAAAAACTGCAGTTCATCGCCATTTTCGAGCCGTCGGCTGGTCTCCAGTGGCGTTGCATTTATCTGCAGTGCGGTATCCCGGCCCACCGGTTGCACGAACGGAATGCCGTCGAGCAGGTCCAGTAAGGCCACGGGCGCGCCGCCCGGGCCAGGCAGTCTCAGCGTACAGTCGCTCCCGGTGCCGAGGCGCAGCGGCAGCTTGTCTGACGCAATGCGGCGCTCGCCGTCCACGTCCCTGATGAACAAGTGATCGAGACTCAAATCTGTTCCTCGCAACGGACGATGACCGGCTGCATTTCTATTTCCGGTGCGACCCGAAACTCAAGTCGCACATCGCGAAAGCCTGGGCGAATACCGACAGCCACGTACGTTCCGGGCCTCAACGTCAGTTCCCGGCTCTTGAAGTTGCCGAGGTTACCGACTTTGTACACGGATACATTGGTCAGGTTGTCAGAAATCAGCGCAACCGGAACCGGCGTCACCGCACGCTTGAGCAGGCGCGAGAGTTCGTCGCGCTGCGCTGCCAGCCGCGCGCCAATTTCCGGCATTCGCGTGATGTCGACGACCAACAGCGTGGCCTTCTGCATTACGGACGGCACACTGAGCTTGTCAGGATCACTTAGATACTCATCCAGCTTCTTGTGCAGGGCACTCATCTCACGGGCATGAGCGAGTCCGTCAATTGCGAAGGACAGGTTGCCGTCAATCTTGAGGATCTCCTCATAGGTCGTCGCAACGGCCTCCCAGTGCTCATCCTGCTCGAGCGAATGCGCCTCTTGTTCAAGCACGCTGATGTTGTCGAGCCGCAATCCCTGATCAACCTGCAGCAGCCCGTCAGCCGGCTCCGGCGATTCGGGGATGAGTCGCTCTGCCATGCGAAAAGCCGCGCGCGCTGCGAGGTAGTCGCCGGTGGCCAGCGCGCCGAGCCCCTCACTCATGCGCTGGTCGAACTCCATCTCAATGCGCGTTCGCTGCACGCGCGCCAGGCCGTCCACGGCAGGCTCCCAAAGAGGATCAATCTCGACCGCCTGCCTGAAACTGGTCTCCGCCGCTTCAAGCTCCAGTTCCTGTTCATAACTCAGACCCTGATCGACCAGACTCAATACACTTTGCAGATTCCTGGTTCGCTCGTATCCGGCGAGCGCAACTGGGCTGTTCGGTGTGATCGCCACGGCCAGCTCATAAAGGCGCAGCGCCTCGGTCCTGTCGCCGGCGGCAAACGCGTTCTGGGCACCCGTGAGCGCCTTTTGAAACTCCGGCTCGATCTGCTCGAACAGCGGCTCCACGACGGAAATCGCATCGAGGTAGCTGGTTTCAGCAGCACGGTAGTCGCGCTCGAGATAGGCCTTGTCGCCGGCCGCATAAAGCTCCTGTGCCCGCTTGAACTGCGCGCCGGCCCAACGCTGCACGCTGCGCCGCTCCAGCGTTTCAAAGTTCGACAACAACTCGCCCAGGATCATCTCGGCATTGAATCGAGCCCTGCCGGACTCGTCGAGCCCGCTGTAATCGGCCTCATTTTCGTTAAACAGGATCTCTTCTCCACCGATGCCGCGGGACTCGGGAACGTAATCGCGGCTGGCTCGGCCCTGGCCCGGTACGCCCTCCTCGTCGCCGCCGCCAGCCGGTTCCGCCGTCGCCGCTTGCCCGGCCTGTCGTGCCGCCGCCTTGAGTGGATCTGTGGAAACGGTTTTCGGCAGCAGAAAGACGACACCCAGCAGCAGCAGCAACAATGCGCCGAGAGCGATACCCAGCGTCTTTATGCTGATGCCGGACTTCGGTACGTTTGCCACCTCGGGTTTTGCCGTCGTTCGTGCCAGGCTCGCCGGATGCACCGACTCGACCGTCTCGACGCGCTCATCCGCCACGGTTGGTCGCGCCGCGATCTTGATCCTGGCGGGACCGGGCACGAAACCGGCAGCGCGTAATTGCGCCACAACATGCTCGGCATCCGGTCGTTTGTCTGCGTCCTTGTCCAACATGGCAGCGACCAGCTGCTGCAGTTCCGGCGGAATATCCACGCCATCGGCGGAGCGCAGCGGCTCCGGCGTATGGCTTTGAATATCACTGGCTGTCTGCGACGAGGAATACGGCGAACGACCGCTGACCAGCTCGTAAATCAAGCCACCCAACGCGAAAATATCATCGGCCGGCTGCACGGCTTCGCCGGCCAGCGACTGTGGACTCCGCGCAATTAGTGAGCCGCCGCCTTTTCTCGAACCAACTGTCGAAGACACGCCGAAGTCGCTGAGATAAGGCGCACCGTTCCGGTCCAGCAAAATATTGGATGCCTTGATGTCCCTGTGGACAACGCCTTTGCCGTGCGCATAGCGCAACGCCTCGGCGATCAATCCGACGGGGGCCAGTACCTGCTGCAACGGTTTGCCGGCGAGCGCACCCAGGTCGGGACCATCGATGTATTGCTGGCTGTAAAAAGCGTGATCCGCATCGCCGTGAAATTCGAACACGCGCGCGATATGCGCATGCATCAGACGAATATTGGTTTGCCACTCTTCACGCAGTCGTTCTGTGGCTCCGGGGTCGTTGCGGACTATCTTGAGCGCAACTGCCGCGCCGGTCAGGCGGTCCTTTGCGAGCCAGGTCTCGGCCTCACCTCCACCGCCCAGGTGGCGGTCCAGCGTGTATCTGTCGGCTAGCTGGGTTCCTTTGCTGAGTTGAGGCATCGCGTGCGATCAATCACTGCCCGTTTTAAAGCGTACTTTCAGCGGCACGTACCGGAGCAATCACGTCAGCGGTCTGGCTGAAACCTGTCTCCGCCTCGTATATTTCCTTCAGCAATTTGCGCCAGCTTTCGTATTGCGCTGCTGCCGTCCCTGACAGGCGACGCTCCTGCCCTTCGACGTTGACAACCATGGGGGCCGCCTCAGCACCAAACGACTCGGACAACTCGGCGATCGTATCAAGATGCAGGCTCGCCTCGCTATTGCGCTGAAAACCCCCGATCACGCGGTTCAGGCCCTCGTAGATACCCATATTTTGCAGGCCGCGATTCACGTTCCTGGTCCTGCTGTTCGAGCTGTTCGTATCAATTGCGAGCGAACCGGCCAGGACCACCACGCCAACCAACGCCTGCATACGTGCCGAGCGCTTCACTTCGCGGAAATTTACCGACTCCTGCCGGGCGTTCTTGCGCCAGCTACGGTAAGGAATCGCGATGCCGTAGTAGAAATTCGCGTAGTGCTCGTTGAGCGTGTCCACAACCAGCCGATCCCGCTCACGGATCTGGCGCAGGCGCATGACAGCCGGGTCATTTTCGGCTGGCAGACGATTGATGCTGACTACTCCCTCTTCGCCCATCTGCAGATGCTCACCGTACGCCAATGGCGACATGTCCGCGAAAAACTGCAGTTCCGATACCTGGCGCGTCTGTTGTAGCTGCTTGGCGGGTAGTTGCGCCACGAACGCCTGCAGATCATTCGCTACATCATTGAATACTTTCTGGTACGGGTCGCGTCGGCGATCGCGGCGCTCCGAGTAGGAGGTTTTGCCGGTCTGCGTTTCGTAGGATTTGTTGTACCAGTGTCGACCCGTCGCGTCGTCGACCGAAATGTTCAATACAACGAACTCGCCGTCGGACTTTTCGATTGCGCCACTGATGACGACGTCGGTGAACGCGCTCCGCGATGGGATGACACGGACGGCACCCCAGTGCCCGGTGCCCTGCAAGGTTGTTTTCAGATGATACGCAAGGAATTTTGTTTCGGCATTGCGTATCTCTTCAAAAACGCGGGTCTTCTGCGGATCATTGTCTTCGGGGATTCCAGCGTCAAATTCGACAATACCGATATCGAGCAGCATCGCCTCGTCAACGGGTGACTCGGCCATAATGAGCTTGGTCTCCTCGGCAACCACAACTTCGTTAACCGAACAGCCCGTCGCTGCCAGACACAAGAAAGCAATCAGTAACGTAATCCTGCCCATAGTGCGCAATTCGACCTCTTACATTCCCTTGTACTTGCGGTATTCCTCCCAGAGGCGTTCGCGCAATTCAGGATCATCTTCTGCCAGCGCTGCCTCTCGCAGCTGCTTGGCCACAATATCGTCGTCCATCATGACGGAAATGTCGTCGGGCGTACGTTTTTCGATCTCACCCTCACTCATGCCCTCAAGCGGATCGCTTTGTCCCGCGGCGCCAGCGCCGCCTCCACCACCTGCGCTGCCGCCAGCAGCGCCCTGGGCACCGGCTGACTGCTCACCCAGGCTGATAGTGCCACCGGACCCGCTTCCGGATCCGGTTCCATAGCCTTCGGTGTTTCGGCCGACAGTTTCAATGTCGCGTTGCTCCTCCATCAGCACTTCATCGAAGTCGCCGACGGACTCGTCGAGTTCCTTGCCGAGCTGTTCGGCCCGCTCGGCATCACCGCCCGGGAATTGGCCGACGCTGCCGGACTGGGCATCCTCACAACCCATGCCACCCCCGATGCCGCCACCCACTACGCCGGCATCGCCACAATCACTGCCGCCGCCGCCGTCGCCGTCGCCGTCTGCGGGAATTTCGACGCTTTCCATCGGACCGGAACCGCCGGAGCCGCCCGCGGAACCTCCCGACATACCGTCGCCCGATGAGCCGCCGCCCGACGAGCCTCCCGGCATTCCGCCTCCCGGCATACCGCCGCCTGACGAACCGCCGCCCGATGAACCACCCGGCATGCCACCACCCGATGAACCACCGGATGAACCACCGGATGAACCGCCCGACGAGCCCCCGGGCATGCCGCCGCCTGACGAACCACCGCCGGGCAGCTCTATGCCGCCGCTCGAGCCGCCGCTGCCGCCGCTCATGCTGACCGACGCGCATCCGGTGACGAATACGGCGGAAGCCACAACGGCGATGCAGGCCCTTGGGAACGATGTCCGGATCCGGTTCAGGTGAGCTTGGTGCATGATCTTCGGCCTCTCGTATACGGTGGACAGCGAAAACACCGACTTTCGCCACCTATTCATAGCTTTGAGCGCTACCGGGACGTTATGTTCCGCAGACTTCACGATAATACGCGGCATGCGCTCGATCAACACCTAAGCCGTTGATACTGTTAAGTAGCGCTGCTATTGAGCTTTCTGAACACGATCAATGAGAGGTCGTCGGGTTTGCTCGGCTGGCCGTCACCAACCACATGCATGCGCTGCCCGGCGAGATCGACGGCACGAGCAACCGCATCGGTCAGTGGTCCCTTGCGAACGCACTCCACGATTTCTTCAACGTGCACATTGTCCATCAGTCCGTCGCTGGCCACGATGACCGTGTCGCGAGGATTGAGCTTTACCGTTGCACCAACGTCGATACGCATGTCTATCGTGCCGAGGAAATTCGACACGAGGTGCCGCGTCTCGTGGTGCAGCGCATCTCGCTCGTCGAGAAAGCCCGCTTCGACAGCGAATCCGGTCGGCGAATGCGCGGTCGTCTGGAGCCTGATGCGGCCGCGCTGTCCGACAACGATCGCCTCGGAATCACCGATCTGGTAGGAGCGCGCAACGGGCCCCTCGATTGTGATTACCGTCATCGTCGTAGCCGAGCCGTTGGCCAGTCCCAACACCGCTTCGTTGGCGGCCTCGATACCGTTCAAAATAGCCGTTCGCAGCAACGTGGTCTTGTCCATCGCGGACTTCAAGGACTCCGCCAGCGTCGTGACCGCCGTCAGCGACGCGCGCTTCCCTGCCGGCAATCCCCCGGCCCCATCGGCAACTACGAGAACGGCAGCGCCAGGACCATAGGGAATGATCGCCACTGAATCTTCATTCTCGGTTTCCTTGCCCGGGTCCCGGCAGGAATAGGCAATTGCAGTGCCGCCGGCGACATCAGCCTGCAGCTGTTGCGGCTCGTGAGCCGCATCCAGCAACAGGATATCTTCGACCAAATTCATCATCGGCGGTCCTTGTCAAGCCTACTCGCGTCGGACGGGCTCCCGGCACCACGCGCAGTAGTTCCAGAATTCCCGGGCAATGCCCCATTTGCAAGCCTTGCACGAGTGCTTGCTGCCTTTCAACTTCCAGGGTCGCCGCACCTTCACGCGGCACCAGGGACAATAGCGCATGAATGGCATCAGCGGTTCACGACAACGCTGGTTGGCGCAGCGCGCCGAATAGCGCTTGTCGGGGTAGTGACGCGTCGTCTCTTCGACAAAGCCCTGCCCGTAGCACCAGGCGCAGTAGTCCCAGTCGTTCTTGACGCCGCGCTCGCAGCGCGGACAGCTCGACGGCATTCTCGATTCGGAACCGCGCGCCGGATTATCAAATCCGCACCACGGACATGCCTGCATACTCTCCGACACCGGCCCTTCACAGCGGCGACAGTGGTGCCGGGTATCCAGTACCTTGCGGAACTGTCGCTGAAACTCGCGCCACTGCAATTGCCGCCAGGACGTGCCTTGACGGCTGCCGTTCTTCGCTTTCGGCCGTTTTTGTTTGCGGGCGTGACTGTGAGACCGCTCGAAATCCGATTGCATCTGGACGGCGTCACGATACCGTTTCGCCGGGTCGAGTTGAATGGCTTTCCTCAGTATTTCAATAAGCTCAGGTCGGACTCGCGCGCTGAGCTTGTCGTGCCCCGCCATAGGCCAGTCGAAAGGCCACTCCGGCAGTGTGCCGGAGAACATGCGGTACAAAACCAGCCCCATAGAGAACACGTCCGACTGAAACTTCGGACGTCCCATCGCCTGTTCCGGCGCGATATAGTCGATCGTACCCGAGCCGGACGCTTTGATCGTCCGCACGCTGAGTTTCGCGAAGCCAAAGTCGCCAAGCTTGAGCCGGTTGCCTGCAAACAGAATGAAATTCTCGGGCTTGATATCACAATGAATAATATTGTGATCATGTGCGTGCGCCAGGGCGGCAAGACCCTGGCCAGCCAGGTCCAGCGCCCGGGCTGTCGAGGTCCGTCGTTCGATGCGGTCGGCGAGTGACTCCCCGCCTAACTCCATGGCGATAACGAAGTGGCCATCGATATAACTTGCGTTCAGCACCGGCAGAATATTCGGGTGCTTGAGCTTGGTCGCAACGCGCACTTCATGGAGAAATTCCTCGTGCCCTGTCTGGTCGTCTTTTTTCGGGATTTTCAGCGCAACCTTGATATTCTGGATCGTGTCGAGTGCGCGATACACGTCCGCCAGAGGACCCGACGCGACGCGACCCAGGATCCGATACTTGCCGATCTTCTGGCGTGCCCTGAGCATCAGTCGCCGCCTTCCAGGCTGCGCACGCGATTCACGGCATTTCGCCAGCCGCGCAGCAGGCTCTGCCGTTGCTCATTGTCCATCTTCGGCCTGAAAATTTTATCGCGTTGCCACAACGCCGATAGTTCACCAACGGACCCGACAACGCCGGCACGAAAACCGGCCAGGTAGGCAGCGCCCAAGACAGTTGACTCGACATTTTTCGGTCGCTCTATGGGAATGTCGAGAACATCGGCCAGGAACTGCAGGAACCAGCTGTTCGCCACCATGCCACCGTCCACACGAATAACGCTCGGCTTGATGCCGTCATCGGACATCGCATCGACCAAATCACGAGTCTGGTAGGCGACCGCTTGCAGGGTCGCGGTCACGATTTCATCGCGGCCGCTGCCGCGGGTCAGTCCCAGGATTGCCCCGCGGGCATCGGGGTCCCAGTACGGTGCGCCGAGACCGGCGAAGGCCGGTACGACGTGAACGTCCGCGACAACGCCACAGCGTCGCGCAACGGCTTCCGAGTCGGCGGCCGAATCGATGATGCCAAGCTCGTCCCTCAGCCACTGCATCGCCGATCCTGCAACGAAAACGCTGCCCTCCAGACCGTAAGTGACCTTCCCATCGATGCGCATGCCAATCGTGGTCAACAACTGGTTCTCGGAATGCAGCGCTTTGTCGCCCGTGTTGGCGATCACGAAACAACCGGTCCCGTACGTGCTTTTGGTCATCCCGTCGCTGAACCCGGCCTGCCCGATCAGGGCTGCCTGCTGATCGCCGGCGATGCCGCAAACCGGTATATCACCGCCCAGGCAAGCGTCGTTTGCAATGCCAAAATCCGCGGCACAGTCGCGCACATCCGGCAGCAATGAGCGCGGTACAGAAAAGATCTCCAGCAGTTCGTCGTCCCAGCGCTGGGTGTGGATATTGAACAGCAGTGTGCGCGATGCATTCGTTGCGTCGGTCGCATGCACGCGTCCGCCGGTGAGGCGCCAGAGCAGAAAGCTGTCGATCGTGCCAAAAGCAAGTTTTCCGGCTTCTGCGCGTTTGCGCACGCCGTCGACGTTGTCGAGAATCCAGGCGACTTTTGTCGCGGAGAAATACGGATCCAGACGCAGGCCGGTCTTGTCGGTTATTTTCGATTCGAGACCATTGTCTTTCAGGGACTGGCAGAAAGCCGCCGTCCGCCGATCCTGCCAAACGATCGCGTTGTAGACGCAGTCGCCGGACTCACGATCCCAGATAACGGTCGTTTCACGCTGGTTTGTGATACCGATAGCCGAAACATCGGCAGCAGCGGCCCCGGCTTTCTGCATGGCTATCTCGGTAACCGCCGTAACTGAATCCCAGATGGCTTCCGGATCGTGTTCGACCCAACCCGGCCGAGGGTAGATTTGAGGAAATTCCTGTTGAGCATGCGCCACAACCTGCGCCCCGTGGTCGTACAGGACAGTGCGACTGCTGCTTGTTCCCTGATCGATTGCCAGCAAGTATTTTTTGCTCATATCACATCCGTTCTGGCTGTAAACAGCGGTTTTTCTATATTCATTGTCTTCCCCGCCTCATCCGGCCAGGGCTGCCTGCCCTGCTTTGCAACGTACTTCGCAATGAGTTCGCGAATCATATCCGGCCAGGGTGCCACGCGACGCACCTCGAGATCGACATGCAGGTTCATCCACTCGGCCGTTGCAACAAGGTGCTGCTCATCATAAGAAATCGACACCCTGATCAAACGCATGCACGTAACACGCTACATCCATATGATTATTGATATCGATCCATTCCGGCAACACCTGCCCACGTGCTACTTCGGTGCCCGGCATTTCGGACTGTGACATCGACCTCAATCCTCACTCAATTCTGCGACGCCGGCGAAGTGTGCCAATGCATCGGGGTTCGCCAAAGCCTCGGTATTCTTCACGGATTCTCCGTGCACGACCGAGCGTACGGCCAGTTCGACAATCTTGCCGCTTTTTGTGCGCGGAATTTCCGGGACCGCAATGATCTTGGCCGGTACGTGCCGCGGCGTCGTATTTTGCCGAATGATGGCTCGTATGCGTTGCTGCAATTCAGCATCAAGGTCAACGCCATCGCGCAGGATGACGAAAAGCACGACACGCACATCATCCTTCCACCGCTGCCCTATTGCGATGCTCTCGACAACGTCGTCCAGTTTCTCTACCTGCCGATAAATTTCGGCCGTGCCAATCCGAACCCCGCCCGGATTAAGGACGGCGTCTGAGCGACCGTAAATAATGATGCCACCTTTATCCGTGAGTTCGGCGAAATCGCCGTGCGCCCAGACCCCCGGGAATCGCTCGAAGTAGGCGGCGCTGTAGCGTGAACCGTCGTCATCGTTCCAGAATCCAACCGGCGCTGATGGAAAGGGCTTCGTGCACACGAGTTCGCCGTGTTCGCCGACAACGGGCTTGCCGTCTTCATTGAAAATCTGCACGGCCATCCCGAGGCCACGACACTGCAGTTCGCCGCGTCGAACCGGAAGCACCGGGTTACCCAGCGCGAAGCAGCTCAGAATGTCGGTTCCACCCGAGATCGACGCCAGTTGAAGATCATCGCCGATCGCGTCATAGACGAAGTCGAAGCTCTCCGGCGCAAGTGGCGATCCCGTGGAGAGAACCGTGCGCAATTCCGGCAACTGAAACTCGTCTCCGGGACGCACGCCGGCGTTTTGCAGCGCAGAAATGTACTTTGCGCCCGTGCCAAAAATCGTCACGTTCTCCAGGGCGGCCATCTCCCACAATATGCGCCCGTCTTTCCAGAACGGTGAGCCGTCGAAGAGCACCAGCGTAGCGCCGGCCGCAAGTCCGCTAACTAACCAGTTCCACATCATCCAGCCGCAGGTCGTGAAATAGAACAGCCTGTCGCCGGCATGAATATCCGTGTGCAGCACGTGTTCCTTCATGTGTTGCAGCAATGTTCCGCCATGCCCGTGGACGATGCATTTCGGTACACCTGTCGTACCCGAAGAGAACATGATGTACAGGGGATGATCGAATTCGACTGCTGTAAAAGCAATCGATGTCGCTGCAACAGCAAATTCGCTCCAGCTGACAGCGCTACCAGCCGATATGTCCGTTGGCAGCTCGTCAATGAATGGAACAATGACGACGCGTTCGATGTCGGGTATTTTCTTTGCCACACCCTCAACTATCGAACGCATGTCAAAAGTTTTGCCGTTATAAATGTAGCCATTCGCAGCGAACAAAACCTTCGGCTGTATCTGACCGAAGCGATCGACGACGCCGTTGACCCCGAAGTCCGGCGAGCATGAAGACCAGATCGCTCCGATACTGGTGGTCGCGAGCATCGCAATAACAGTCTCGGGACAGTTGGGCAGAAGACCCGCAACGCGATCGCCTTTGCCGACCCCCGATGCCCTGAGCCCAGCCGCAGTAGTCGCGACCTCCGCACAAAGTTCGCGGTGGCTGAGCTCGCGACGCGCTCCATTTTCGCCGAAGAAGGCTATCGCCGTCGTATCGCCGTGATTACGTAACAGGTTGGCCGCGTAGTTCAGCTGACTGCCGTCGAACCAACCGGCGTTCATGATGTTGTCCGGACGCCTGAGCGTCGCGTCGGCCATCTTGTCGAAATGAATGTCGCAGAAGTCACAGACGGCTTCCCAAAACAACGGTGAATGATCCACCGACCACTGATACAGCGATTCGTAATTGTCGAATCCAGCCTGTCGCATGAACCGATACATTGCCGATTGCTGCACGCGGACGCTGTCTGGTGACCAGATGATTGGGTTACTTGTCATGGAAATTCACTTCGAAAGCACAGAGGCCTTCAGTCGAGCCAGTATCCATAAATACCGGCTTGTGTCCATGTCCCATACAGGGCGATACTGAGTTCATGTCGACTTTGATTTTGGTCATCACTATTGGCATCGTTGTCGTGCTTCTGGGCGCCTGGATCTGGGTTGTCAGGAGAGGCCGGCGACCGGTGCCGGCGCAGCTCAAACCCGGTCGTCCGCTGCCCGATTTTCATGCACTTGACGAACAGGGCGACCCGGTCAGATCAACTGCCCTGCACGGCTCGCCGGCCGTCATTCTCTTTGTGCGCGGCAATTGGTGCCCTTTCTGCAGCACCCAGGTCAAAAACCTCACGAAATACTACAAGGACATCATAGATCTCGGCGCCAGGCTGGTACTTCTGACACCGAAGCCGCTCGAAACGACGCGCCGCGTTGCCCGATTTTTCGAGGTCGAATTCGACTTCTGGCTGGACGATTCCCTGATCGTTACCGAACAGCTGGGATTGTTGCACGATGCCGGCGTGCCCAGCGACTATAACAAGGAATACGGACGCGATACGGTCTGGCCGACCGCTCTCGTCATCGATGCGGCAGGCATCATTCGCTATACCGAGTTATCACGGCAAATTTCGGACCGCCCGGACCCGGAGCTGCTGCTAAGGGAGTTGTCAAAAACCCTAAAAACCTGACGCCGACGGCCGCGCAAAGAAAGCGCATGCATGGCTCCGCCGTTTATCAGCAGCTGTATTTGTCGGCCTCAGGATGCGGATACATATCGGACTCGTCCTCACCCTCTCGCTGAGTGAGGCAGGCGAAGTCTTTTTCTACAAGGATCTGCAACGTATCCCCGTCGTCCAGGACTTGCTCGCCAGGCAAGGAGACCTGATCCGTGGTCGCCCATGCCAGCACCGCTGTTTCGGGCAAACGAACCGCGAGCGCATTGTCGGAGAAGAATGCGGCCGGTTTGACGCTTGCCGGGCTGCTTTCAACCCGGTACTGAAAAGACCTGCCGCCCGGGAAACCCGTGATTGCTGCCACGACACCGTTTTCGCGCAATGTCTCGACCTCGCCTCGCGTGAGCCGCATTCGGATAGAGTTGTCTTTGATTCGCAGTTTCAATGGTTTTTTTGTCGTAAATTCACACAGGCATGAAGAGACAGCCGCCAGCGACTGGCGGCCTGGTTGAGTAAACACAAATCAGAGCGATGTCTTGATTTGTGTACGAACAACCGATTCCCGGTTACAAAAACAACCTAGTCGGCAATGACGTTTTCGGCCTGCGGTCCCTTTTGTCCCTGTGTCACTTCCATCGTGACCTTCTGTCCTTCCTTGAGGGTTTTGAAGCCTTCCATCTGAATCGCTGTGTGATGAACGAATACGTCCTGTCCACCTTCACGTTCGATAAAACCAAATCCCTTGTCATCGTTGAACCACTTGACGGTTCCTGTCACTCTTTCGCCTGACATAACTACCTCTTAACTTGCTATCCGCCACTCGGACGGTTCCAACGCCGCGCCATGGTGGTCGAGGCTCGAGAAATGGTACCCCCTATTGCACCGCATTTCACGCGATATTGCTTGGCAAGTTACCGCCGATGCTGAATATAGCGCTCGCCAAGTTTGTTGATGCGGTCGCACCCCACTAGCGCCATCGTCCGTTCGAGTTCGGTGCGCAACAACAACAGTCCGCGTTCGACGCCCGCCTGGCCACCCGCCGCCAGCGGGTAGAGGTAGCCGCGTCCAATGCTGCAGGCATTTGCTCCCAGCGCGAGGGCTTTCGCAACATGAGTGCCTCGCCGAATTCCTCCATCGCAGATGATTTCCAGTCGGTCACCCAACGCATCGGCAACGGACGCTATGCAGTCGACCGGAGCTGGCGCCGATTCGAGCTGACGACCGCCGTGATTGGAAAGCATGACCGCAGTCGCGCCAGAGTTTGCAGCGTTACGACAATCGGCAACGGTTTGTACGCCCTTGATGACCAGCGGGCCATCCCATTGGCCGGCCAGCCACTCGACGTCTTTCCAGGTCAGTGAGCGATCGAACTGGCTGTTGATGTACTCGGCGGCTCCGCTCGTCATTTGCCCCCCCGCGTCGCTACTCGTTACATTCACGAGATCGAGGTCCTTACGAACCAGCGCGCGGTAGACCCAGCCCGGGTGTCGCGCGTAACCGATTATGTTTTTCAACGTCAGCCTGGGTTTTGCCGACACGCCGTAGACGATGTCGCGTTCGCGGTTGCCCGCTACGGGCGTGTCGACGGTCAGGCACAGCGCCGTAAAATTCTTAGCCTTGCAACGATCAACGAATTCTTTGGTCAGGCCCCGGTCCTTAAAGACATAGACCTGGAACATCTTCGGACACTGGCCAGCATCCGCCGCGTCCTCGATTGTGGTCGTGCCGAGTGTCGACAGGCTGTAGATCATGCCGAATTTCTCGGCAGCACGGATTACCGCGGACTCGCCGTCACGGTGAAACAGCTTCGATGCGCCGGTCGGCGCGATCATGACCGGCCAGTCGACGGCTTGCCCGAACAACGTCGATTTCAGGTCTATGTTGCTGACGTCCGAGAGTTGCGAGGGCAATAGCTCATAGTCATTAAACGCGTCCGTGTTGCGAGCAAGCGACCACTCATCATCAGCGCCGCCATCCAGATAATGAAACACAGAGGCCGGTAATCGACGACGCGCGATATGCCGGAAGTCCATGATGTTGTTGCAGTCTTTTATCCGCATGGATGCAGATTAGCACGTAAAACCAACCTGATTTACAGCAAGGCACGGTGGTGTATGCGCATTGACGACGGCGTGCCGAGACCTGTAGTTTGCGGCGCTCAGCAAGGAACGATGAAAGCACATGTCCGAAATCAGCTATGACCTGCCGATCCGCAGCCCGGCGGCTGCGCGTTCGACGACTGCCTGGCTGACCCTCGGACTCATATCGGTTGTCGCCGCCGGTGTTTTTTCTATCCTGCTAGTGCTCGCCCGTACGCCATTTGTGCAGGAGTTCATTCCGTTCCTCGATTTTTTCCGCGTCGCACTTGTTGTTCACGTCACGCTGTCTGTATTGATCTGGCTGCTCGCGATTTCGGCCGCCTTTTGGAGTCTGAGCACGTCAACTGACCGGCCGGGATTGGACCGAGTGTCGTTCTGGCTGGCCGCCGGCGGCACAGCGATCATCATTATCAGTCCATTTGCCGGTGCCGGCAGTCCGTTGATGAACAACTACGTGCCGATACTTCAACATCCGTTGTTTTACTCGGGGCTCGTGCTCTTCGTCGCTGGCATCTTCTGCCACCTGCTGCGTGCGCTGCTCGGCCGCAGGCGAATTACATCGAGGCTCGACGGATCAGGCGCGCTGCAATTCGGCATCACTTTGTCGACGTTGCTGACCGGCCTTTCGATCCTCGCGGTTCTTGCATCCTGGCTCGGCTTGCCCGCGGGGATGGACGGTCAAATCTATTTCGAGTTCCTGTTCTGGGGCGCCGGCCACGTCATCCAGTTCAGCTACACCTTGCTGATGATGATTGCCTGGGTCGTACTGGCATACGCGAGCGGTGGCCGATTTGAACTTACGCCTCGCCTGACCCTGGTATATCTCGTTATTCTGGCACTGCCGGTCATTACCGTGCCGTTTCTGTACCTCGCCCACGATGTGACGTCGCCAGGTCACCGCCTGGCGTTCACCGAACTCATGATGTATGGCGGCCTTTCCTGTCTGCCGCTGGGACTTGCCGTGGCGACCGGCCTGTGGCGTGCAGCCAAACCGCAAGGCGAAGGGCGCTACCTGCGTGCTGCGCTGCTCAGTTCGATGGGACTTTTCATAGTCGGCGGAATTCTGGGCTTCATGATTGCCGGCCTCGATATTGTCATCCCGGCGCATTACCACGGCGCGACGGTGGGTGTAACGATCGCGTTCATGGGATTGACCTATTACCTGCTGCCACGCCTGGGTTTCGGGCCCTTGCCGGAGCGCATGGCGGTCTGGCAGCCCTACCTGTACGGCGGCGGACAGTTCATGCACATCATCGGTCTCGCCTGGAGCGGCGGCTACGGCGTGCAGCGTAAGACTGCCGGTGTTGCACAGGGGCTGGAGGGCTTCGGCCAGACCGCTGGAATGGGCCTGATGGGCCTGGGTGGATTAGTCTCCGTAATTGGCGGTCTCTTGTTTCTTATCGTTGCCTGGAAATCGATGCGTCATCGACATGGCAAGGTCCATTAGGAAAAGACATCATGTTCATGGAAATCCTGCTATTCACGCTGGTTGCGATCGTCATCTACCTGGTCTCCGACTGGATTGTGCGCAGGATCGAAGCCAGGCGTGGCGAGGTTCTGAAGCAGCGACAGGTGATTTTCTTCGCTGTCTTTCTCGTGCTCGCGCTGGTCTCGTTCAGGATGCTGCGAATCCTGCTAACCGCCTGACTCCTGTTGCTAATGGGGGCCGAGCTTGCCGTGCAACCGTGCATCAAATGTCGCGAAATGGCGCGCAAACCAGTCTGACAGCCTCTTTTCGAGCAGTCGAGCGCCCACTTCAGTATCGGCAACGAACATATCCATAAGATCGCGGATTTCATCGAGCAGCTCTTCGTGGTCCTCCTTGTGCGCCTCAAACTCAAAGTAGGAATTTTCACGCATGATCCGTTCTTCAAGGGCAAAATGCAGGGAGATCGCAGTATGAATATTCTCGAGGCAATCCTCGATGTCTTCCGCATTCGGTGACGCACCCAGTTTTGCGTACACGTCGTTGATCAGTTCGATCATCTCGCGGTGCTCGGCATCCACCGACTCGACGCCAACCGCATAGTCCGATTTCCATTTCAACAAATTCATATGAACCTCAGCGAATCACGAGCTGTTGTTGCTGTTGATCAAAACTGACAACGAGATTGCGTCCTGGCACAAGCTCGATGTTGGCGACGGCGTCATAATCGAACTCGCCAGCGCTGCCACTGTCATTCATGCCCACAAATATCAAGTGCTGGCCGGCCGGAACGACAAGGCGACGATACACATTGGCCTTGCCGTCAGACCAGATTCCGCTGGGCGCATGCACCTCGTCATACAGAACAACGTCATCTGAACGTAGCACGACGCGAATCGGGTGGCGCTCACGTGGGCAGTCCGCCGGTTTCCGCATGTTCGGAGGCAACTTGTTAAGATCTTCCTGCGTCAACGTGCGGCATTCACCAATGCGCTTGCCTGCGTGCGAGAAAGTCACAGAAATAACGGCCTTTTCCTTGTCGACCAACTCGTAGCGCGGCCACACC
Source organism: Woeseiaceae bacterium (assembly GCA_013043165.1). Lineage (GTDB taxonomy): Bacteria > Pseudomonadota > Gammaproteobacteria > Steroidobacterales > Woeseiaceae > UBA1847. Next base: position 26,570 of record JABDOQ010000029.1, read on the forward strand.
GACAGCAAGCCGACAAGACCTGCAAAGGCCGCGTACGCGAGCGTCTCGTAAAGAACTTTCATGACGTCACCGCTTCGCCAACGGCCAGGCGGTCTCGCAATGTCGCGCGGAATGCCTCATACATCGCCACTGGATCGCGGTAATCTGACCATGGCGCCCGCCAGGCCAGCGCAATCTTCTTGGTATCAGTACGTTTGCGCAGTCGTGGATCGCGTTCACGTGCAATTCGCTGTTCGGTCCATTCTGCACCCAGCCGGTAGTTGCAGTTGCCATCCTGGCATCCGAGCAAGAGAATTCCGTCAGCGTGGTTTCGGCTCAGTACAAAATCGAAATTGGACGGCTGCAAGTGGCCCATACACATGACGGTGATCACATTGGCACCGGCACGGCGCAGCCTGGCCGCTTCACGATCGTCCTTGCAGCCGAATACGAGCACACGGGGATCGGCTGACGCAGACTCGGCACGTTCGACAATGTCATGGCGTATTGCTACAGCCGAACGATCGGGAAGGTCAATGCCGGGGATCAACGCGCTGCGGGACCGAAATGGTGTCGCAGTCGGACACGCGCCGACGCATAAACCGCAGCTAACGCAAAGGTTGTTATTGACAGACGCCTGCTGGGCATAACTCGTGCCATCGGTCCTCGGCACCATCTCAACCGCGCCAAACGGGCAGTCATCGACGCAGCGTTTGCAACCGTTGCAGTTTTCGAGATCGACGACCGCCGGCCTGGCTTCTTTGGCGGGCGGTGCCCAGGGCGCGATGATAATCACGCCGCTGATGGCAATGAGTAGCGCCCAAACCGCGCCCGGCGACCACATCTGAATTAACGGATAGACGTGCAGGTAAAACCAGTCGAGCCGCAACACTTGCGGCGTCATCGCCAGGTTCGCTTTTTCGTGACTGACGGCCGGATAAACCGCCGACAGCACCAGCATGCACAGCAGTGCCGCCGCCATCATGCGGCGCGGCGGGTTGATGCGCGGACCATTGAGCCTGAATATGTGCAGCCAGATACCGAAAACGAGAAAAATCGGCAGCCCGATGAGGTGCAGGAACGCCATGAGCGTGAAGAAACGATCTGACACGACGTCGTCGCTCATGAAATTACCGGCCATCGAGTCGGTGAATATCGGGATGCGGTCAAGAAGTTCAGCCGAGCTAATGGCGACGTATTGCGCGAGTTCATCCCAAACGAGCCAGTAACCCGTAATGCCCAGCGGGAAAACGATCCAGACTAACGGTATCCCGGTTACCCAGTTGAACCAGCGAACGCTGCGGTAACGGTCAAACACGAACTCTTTGATGACATGCAGCAGGATCGTGACGATCGCCGCATCTGACGCGTAGCGGTGCAAGCTGCGCATGATGCCGCCGAGATACCACTGTTCCCGGGTCAGATACTCCACCGAATCAAAAGCTGCAGTTACGCTCGTTCGAAAGAAGATCAACAGCCACAGCCCACTGACCAGGATTATCCAGAGAAAAAATACCGTCAGCGCTCCCAGGTGATTCAGCGGGTTCTGATCGCTCTCAAAGGCGCGAGAGAATGGCCTGCGCAGCAACTCGAACGCGCCGCGGCCGACGCTGTGTATGCGTTCGATCATTCGTGTTTGTTTGATCTTCGGGCGATAACAATTTCGCGAGTCAAATAGAACAGTACACTCAGTATGAAAATCAGGCCAGCAGCCGAACGGACGAACAGGGAATTATCGAAGCGATAACGTCCCGTCGTCGGGTCGTATACCGTGCAAAATAATTTGACGCGATCAACGAGTCCTGCGACCAGGTGCCCGGCACTGCCGGGTCGGTTGAAGACAAGTTCCTTGAGTGGTTCGACCAGCCATGGCAGTTCAAAAGTCACGCCGTATACCTGGCCGTACACTACGCCGTCGCGATTGATGATCGTTGATTGGTTTAGATGATCAAAACCGCGAGCCGTCGGAAAAAATATAAAGCCCAGGTCTTTGCTGATCTGCTCGATAGTCGCTTTGTCCGTACTCAGGAATCGCCAGCCTGCGTTGTTGACCCTCTGCCTGCGCGCAAACGCGCCCATCGCCTCCGGCGTATCCTGTGCCGTATCAAAGCCGATTGTCACGACGTCAAAACTGTCCGCGCCCAGCGCTTCCCGAGCGGCGTCAACGGACGTTGCAAGATGTTTGGTCGTCGCAGGACAGACATGATGACACGATGTGAAAATCATGCTGATCACGAGCGGCCGCCCGGCGTAATCATCGCGCAGCCGAACGGGCGCTCCGAGGCTGTCAATGAACTCGTAGTTGCCGATCGTGTTGCCGAGCGCGGCCTGCGAGATCTCAAGCGCACGTTCCGGATTGTAGCGCTCGTCCTGCTGGGCGCTGGCCGTCGACGACAGGGACAATAAGGCCAGCAGGACTGCGATTGTGTCAATTCTGCTCATAAATCGAAATGTATCTCAAAAAGAAAGGGCGGGCATACTGCCCGCCCCGGTCAAGAGGCTAGGTCGAGCAACGGCGTATTATGACATTGGCCACACCGACGCCAGGTATTTCCAGTTGACCGCGTAATACAACACGAAGATCATGAGGAAGAACAACGCCAGCACGAACGTGCCGGGAGCCGCGAAACCCCATTTACCTGCGGCCTCGTGACCGCCGTCAGGCACGAGTACCGGATCGGCCCGCGACAAGCGTGTCGTCGCAATGCCGTAGCTGGATTCCGATTCGACCGACTTTCCAAAGAATACCGAGACCACGGTAACAAGTATGAAGATGGCGCCACCGAGTATCGCGACCACGCCGGAGATACCCATGATGCCCATAAGTGTGAACGCGCTCGCCGGATATTCGAATCCAAGGGCTGAGTTTGTGAATGCCATGTCCCAGTGACGACGTTCGACGCCCAGTGTACCTGCGCCCATCATCGCGAGCGTAAATACCGACATGCCGATGCCAAACAGATACGGCTGCCATTTGGCGAGGCCGGCGAACGCGACCTGTTTTCGGAACAACACGGGGATCAGGAAGTAAGTGAGCGACATGAATGCCAGCGTCGTTCCAATTACGACCGTGGCATGAAAGTGGCCGGGTACGTAAATGGTGTTGTGGATAATGATGTTGATCTGTTCAGTACCCATGACAACGCCGGAAATACCGCCGATAAAGCCAAAGCCGACGAGCGAGATAAACATCCCCGAAAATATTGGGTTACTCCACGGTGCTTTACGCAGCCATTCAAACAGGCCGTTGGTCAGGCCCTTGGCGCGCTGTGCCACCTCGATCGAGCCGGGCACGGTCAAACCGTGGACCATGCTGGCCAGGACCGCGAGGTACATTGCGTAGCTGGTATTGAAGATCTTCCACTCGGCACTTAGACCCGGGTCCACGAGGAGGTGATGCGCGCTCGCGAGCTGCAGGAACGCGATGTAAAGGAAAAACGCAACGCGACTGACCTTCTCCGACAGCGGGCGTGCGCCGAAGACGATTGCAGCGATGGCGTACCAGACCGCGACGTGCGCCGCGACGTTGATTTGCTGCGAAGAATGCCCGAGCGCCCACCAGACGATACGGTACATTGCAGCATCGATGTGATTGACATAGCCCAGGGACCACAGCCAGGTCGGAATCAACACGATGGCACCTGAGGCGATCGTGAAAACCGCGATGATGCAAGCCGTCAGCGCACCAAACGTCACCAGTGGTATCGAGCCTTCGTAGGTCTTTTCGTCTTTGGCAATGACCAGCGTACCCAGGAACACAAAGCAGCCTATCAATGCACCCACCGCAAACAGGATCAGGCCCAGGTAAAAATTCGGGTTCGCAGGCATCGGTACGTAAGAAGTCATCATGACAGACGCAGTGCCGCTCGCCACCGCCGCGTTATTCACGATGATGCCAACCAGCATCAATGTGAAACCCAGCCAGGCGATCTTCGGCGTCGCCAGACGACACCTGAGCAACGTTGACGAGCAAAAATACAGGACCGCAATCTCGAACGAGATAATCCAGAAGATAAGCATATTGACGCCGTGCGTAGTCAACAGCTGGTAAAAACGGTCGGCCGGAAGCAGATGGATTGCCGGCCAACGTGTCAGCGTAACCAGCAATGCGGCAATGCCACCGATCAACAATATGACCACGGCCACGACCGCATGGGCGCGCATCAGCAGTTCGGCTGGCTTGTGGAACTGCAGTCCGGACTCGGGACAGGTTCTAAAAGTCGCGTTACTCATCGCCCGCCCTCCGTCACGTAAATCTTGCCAAGCATGTTGTGATGGCCAATTCCACAGAATTCATTGCAGATTATCGTCTGCTCGCCCGATGTATCGGGCGTGATGGTCAGCACCATTTCGTAGCCTGGCAGTATTTGCGTATTGATGTTGACTGGCTGCAGCGAGAATCCATGCTGCCAGTCCATTGACGAAATATGCAGTCGATAAGTCTGACCTTTCTCGAGCTCCAGCAGCGGATACCACTGCCACAGTCGACCAAGAAGGTAGACGTCACTGCCCGGCGGCGGCCTGACAACCGGCAGTTGCGCCGCCGTCTCGGTCCGGACCGTGTACTGATCGACCATTGCCTGCGTCTTGGCCATGTAGGCCTGCGGTGTCGTCTTGTAGGCTTCGCTCGACAGGTTCTGTTTTCCATAGACATGCCAGAAAGGCATCATGAAAAACATGATGAGAGACCAGACCAGTGCGATCCCGATCCAGGTCCCTTCAACTTTATCCAGCGGCTGTTTCCACCAGACGGTCGCGGCGGGAGGTTGAATGGCGCTCATTTTGTCACCTTATTCCTTCACCAGGGCCTGGTGTTTACGGGGCAATCGGGATATTCACGATCTCCATGATTCCCCAGATGATGTAGAAGACGGCCGGAAACACGATTCCGATAAAAAGAAGTATGAAAGGATTGTCCAGAACGCGTTGCATAAACGGCACGCGTACCGGCGCCCCCGAGCCTGTGGTTTCGTCACTCATGGCTACTTTTCCCTGCGTTGGAATTAGTTAATCGTACGCGCTGCCAAGGCCGATGACACGGCCAGCCTTACGTCTGCGCATTCCCCAATGTCGCGTTAGTACATTAGTCCTGTTTCCCACCGGCCAGTACTAGGGAAAGTACTTAGAATGCTCAGCCGGGCGAGGCCCTGCCCGCGGCCCAAAATTCGGGTAAGCTGCCGGGCAATGAACGTGTCCCGGACGATTTTCTTCTCAGTTCTGCTCGCACTCGGTGCCTGCAGCCAGGACGACACTGAGAATCGGTTTACACACGACAACAAGTACAACAGCATATCGGTCGACAATGATGCCTGTGTGTTCGACCAGCAGACCGGTCTCCTGTGGGAAGCAAAGACCGACATTGCCGGGCTGCATGACTTTCGCAACACCTATACGTGGTACGACCCGAACGAGGCACACAAAGAGCTGGACTATCGAGGACTGGAAAACGGCGGCGTGTGCGCGGGCAGTGCCTGCGATACGTGGCACTACGTGGAAGCCGTCAACCAGGCCGGTTACTGCGGCTACCAGGACTGGCGCATGCCGTTCAAGGACGAGCTGTTTTCGATCAGTGATCTGCTGCGGGCAGATAACCCGCCCACGATGAATACGAATTTCTTTATGCATGCGCAGGCGGCCGAATACTGGTCAGGCAACGACTACAGTTTTCAATGGGACGCCGCCTGGGCCTGGAACTTCGAGTACGGACATGACCGCGTGGACTGGAAAAAGACGCCGAAGTTCGTGCGCCTGGTCCGCGGTTCCGCCTCGCAACTGCCCGAAGTAAAAGAATAACGCAATGAAATTGCTGGCAACGATCTCGTTACTGTTCGTTATTGTCCTCGTCTCTGTCAGCGCCTATCTTCGCCTGGACAATTCGGGCATAGGCTGTGCGGACTGGCCGCAGTGCTATGGATTGATCGGCAAACCCGCGCAAGAGCAGCCGACGCTAGGCAGCACCTATGAACGGCTGGCCGTAGAAGCGCAGCAACCCCTGTCCTGGGCGACGCCTGTACACCGCCTCGTTGCAAGCGTGCTCGGCTTGCTGGTGTTGGGCATGGCCCTGCTTTCCGCGCGGCAACGCAGAGATCGGCTACTGTCATTTTCACTGCTCGGCCTGACCGTGTTTCTTGCCTGGCTCGGCATATACTCGGGGGGGCTACACAACCCGGCCGTGGTCATGGGAAATCTCGGCGGCGGCTTCATGATGTTGGGGCTGCTTGGCTGGATGGTGTTTCGGGACGCGCGTCCCCGTGCCAACGGGTCAACTGTCGTGCGCCGCTGGGTCATTGCGGCCCTCGTTTTGCTTTGCCTGCAAATTGCACTCGGGGGACTTACGAGCGCGAACTTTGCGGCCTCGGCGTGTCAAACAATACCGGACTGCCACGGCAGCTGGCTGCCCGGCAGCAACCTGCGGACGGCATTTGATTTGACGCGCCAACATGAAATCGGGCCTACAGGGCTGGCCCTGGGCGGACCGGAACGAACCGATATTCACAAATTGCACCGCATCGTCGCCGTGTTGGCAGCGCTGGTCGTGATCACAGCAGGGCTGCTCGCATTGGCAGCCGGGCTCGGGCTAACGGCCGTATTCGTCGTCGCAATACTCGTTGCAGAGTTTTCCGTTGGGGTCGCCGCAATACTGACGGATCTCCCCATTAGCATTGCCGTGGCACACAACTGGCTTGCTGCCATGCTGCTTCTGAGCCTGATAAGATTGCTCGCCGAGTGCCGCGATCGGACGGTGCTCCCTTAAATGGATGACGACGTGGAAAAATACGCACAGGATCGCGCGGTCGCGACCTGGCTTCTGATTTGTTGCGGACTTGTGTTTGCGATGGTCGTGCTGGGCGGCTTCACGCGGCTGACCGGGTCCGGCCTTTCGATCGTCGACTGGCGACCTCTAATGGGCATTCTGCCGCCAATGAGCGGCGCAGAATGGCAGCGGGTATTCGAGCTTTACCAGCAGTCGCCCGAATTTCAAAACATCAATTCCCACATGGACGTCGATGCATTCAAGGGTATTTACTGGCTGGAATACCTGCACAGGCTACTCGGCCGCACGATCGGTGTCGTTTTTCTCGTGCCGTTCATCGTTTTCGTAATAAGGGGTTACATCCAGAAATCGGAGTGGCCGAAATACCTGCTGATGTTCATCCTCGGTGGACTACAGGGCCTGCTTGGCTGGTACATGGTAAAAAGCGGTCTCGTCGATGTGCCTCGGGTCAGCCAGTACCGACTTACCGCACACCTTGTCGCCGCTTTTCTGATCTATGCGTATATGTTCTGGGTGGCGATGTCCTTGTTGTTTCCGGCCAATGCAAGCGCCGCGAAGCATCCGTGGTACGGCAGAACGCTGGCCCTTGCCGCACTTGTGTCCGTGACGATTATCTCGGGCGGCTTTGTCGCCGGGCTCAGGGCCGGCAAGATTTATAATACATTCCCGATGATGGGCGACTATTGGCTGCCGCCCGGACTAATGGCTCTGGAGCCGTTCTGGCGGAATTTCTTCGACAACATGACGACCGTACAGTTCGATCATCGCTGGCTTGCGCTTCTGACTTTCACGGCTATCCTCGTCTATTGGTTCCACGCCCGAAAAGCGGATTTGCCAAAACGCGCGCGGCCCGCGGTGAACGCCTTATTGCACACTTCCGTGCTGCAGGTTGCCCTGGGCATTGCTACCGTATTGCTCGCTGTTCCGGTCCTGCTCGGGGCTCTGCACCAGGCCGTGGCCATGCTGCTGTTCACGGTCGCGCTTTACCTGGTTCACGCCCTGCGGCGTGCCTGAGCGCCAAACCACAGTGGAATTTCGGCAATTACCCATGGCCGGAGGCGACGAAATCAGGGACGATTTGTACTCATGATCAACGATACCGACCAATCGCAGGGCCAAACGGGCGTCTGCTTCGACACGGACCTCATCGTGCGCTATGGGGGCCGAGGGCCGCGTTACACCTCTTATCCGACGGCCCTGCAGTTTAGCGACGGCGTAACGGAAGACGATTACAAACGTCACGCTATCGCAAGCAACGATAGCGATGTGCCGCTGTCTTTGTACGTGCACATCCCGTTTTGTCACTCGCTCTGTTATTACTGCGGCTGCAATAAAATTGTTACGCACAACCAGGCGCGCGTCGATCGCTACCTTGAAATGCTGTATCGGGAAATCGAAATGCAGGCGACGCTGTTTGATCGCAGCCGCAAGATAGAACAGCTGCATTTCGGCGGCGGCACGCCGACTTACCTCGACGGCGATCAACTCGCCGACCTGATGGATCACTTGCGCAAGGCGTTTAACTTCGATGACAGCGATGATCGCGAGTTTTCGATCGAAGTGGATCCGAGGACAGTCGATGCGGGTCGCATTCGACACCTGGCCGAGCTCGGTTTCAACCGCCTGAGTCTCGGCATTCAGGATTTCGATCCTGACGTGCAGGAAGCCGTGAATCGCGCTCAGACACCGGACGAGGTGCGGAATCTCGTCACGAGTGCTATTGAATCAGGCTTCGGATCAATTTCGTTCGACCTCATCTACGGTCTGCCACACCAGACCGTTGAAAGTTTCAGCACGACGCTCGATCTCGTCATCGCCATGAAACCGGACAGGCTCGCAGTTTATAACTACGCCCATCTTCCGCAGCGTTTCAAAGGTCAGCGTATGATCAACGCCGGCGATATACCGCTGCCCGAAACCAAGCTGGAGTTACTGCATCACACTATCGACAAGCTGTGCGGGGCAGGATACGTCTATATCGGTATGGATCATTTCGCACTTCCCGACGACGAGCTGGTCCAGGCGCGTGGCAACGGCACGCTGCAGCGCAACTTCCAGGGCTATTCGACGCACCGCCAGTGCGATCTCGTTTCTCTCGGCGTCAGTGCTATCAGCCATATCGGCAACCTGTTTGCGCAGAACGCGATTACGACGATGGAATATGAGGCGATGATCGAAAACGGAGAACTGCCAATACGTAAAGGCATCGAAGTCGACGATGACGACCTGCTGCGCGCCGACGTGATCCAGGCATTGATGTGCTATGACAGCCTGTCATTTGACGATTTCGGTGCGCAGCACGGCATCGATTTTCAGAAGCACTTCGCCACCGAGATCAAGCGCCTTATCCCCCTCGCTGAGGACGAACTGGTTGAAGTGGATGAGTCTGGCGTTGCCATCACGCAAAAAGGCCGCCTGTTGCTTCGCAGTATCGCGATGGTCTTCGACCGCTATATTGACCAGGCCGAGAACGACAACCGCTTCTCGAAAGCTATCTGAGCCACAAATAAACGCTAGCCGACCTCGGTCAGCCAGCCGTGCGTGTCTTTCGCAATACCGTACTGAATGTCCTGCAGCGCTTTCTGCAGCCTGGCAGTGTTGGTGCCCGCGCTGCCGTCGCGCACAGCGATTTCTTTACCGTTGTAGACGAGTGCGCCGACAGGCGAAAGGCACGCCGCGGTACCGGACAAGGTCGCCTCGTAGGTTGACACCCATTCGAGCAGCTGACGAACCGTGAAATTCTTCTCACTGATCTGGTAGCCGAGTTCGGCGCCGAGCTTCAGGATCGAATCGCGCGTCATGCCATGCAGAAACGACGTATCGAGAGGCTTCGTGATGATCTCGTCGTCACTGATCAGGAGGAAGTTCGCGGCGCCGGTTTCCTGCACGTCGCCATTCGGGCAAAACAGAACCTGATCAACGCCATATTTCTCCTTGGCCGCAAGCGTTGGGCCCAGCGCTGAAGCATAGTTGCCGCCCGTTTTCGTACTGCCCAGCTGTTCCGTCGTTCTCGCCCGCTTGTCTTCGACGAGCAGTTTGAGCGTGGCCGCGCCACCGGCGAAGTAGTCGCCGACCGGGGACGCCAGAACGAATAGTGTCGCCTCGGTCGATGGCGCTGCAGCCGCACCGATATTCCGCAGTGTGCCGATCAATGTGGGACGCAGGTAAAGCGAGCTCGGTGGCTCAGGAATGTCCGGCAAATGGTGTGCGACCAGGCCTTTGACCATGTTTGCGAGCATACCGGCATCCGGCACCGGCAGGCGGAGCGACGCCGCGCTTCTCTGCATTCGCGCGACGTGGTCGTGAAGCCTAAATATATGGCCCTTGCCGTCCTTCCATCGATACGCCTTGAAGCCCTCGAAGCAGCTGCTGGCGTAATGAAATACGTGTGCTGCCGGGTGCATCGGCAGCGGCGCCAGCGGTTGGATTGACGGCACCTGCCACGCGCCGTCCTCATAGCGCACGATGGAAATTTCGTTGCAAAATTCTGTGCCAAACTGGCTCATTGTATTCCTGGTTCTGGTGGACAAACTGGGGATCGTAACCTTGCCACTAATCGACTGTTGTTTGCCACCGTAATAACCCGTATTTCTTGCCCGCGATCAAAGCCCTGGTGGTGTAGTCCGGTAAAGTCCTGCATAACTCATTGTTTAACGATGCTGTGCAGGCGTACACTCTCAGGACCTGTCGCCCAACACACCGGAGAATGGATGATGAGCGCCGCTCTCACGAACCTGGACGCCTATTGGCTGCCGTTTACGGCCAACCGTGATTTCAAGAAGAAACCCAGAGTAATCACAGGCGCATCGGGCCACTACTACACGGCCAGCGACGGCTCGAGGCTGTACGACACATTCTCTGGCCTTTGGACTTCGGGTCTGGGCCACTGCCATCCGAAGATTGTCGAGGCTGTTCAGCAACAGGTCGCTACGCTCGACTACTGCATGGGCTTCCAGGTCACGAACGACAAGGCCGTCGCGTTGGCGGATCGGGTCACAGCCATGGCACCGGAGGGCATCACGAGATGCTTCTTCACGAATTCGGGTTCCGAGTCGGTCGATACGGCGTTGAAAATAGCGCTCGGCTATCACCGTGCCCGCGGGGAAGGCAATCGCACCAGGCTGATCGGCCGCGAACGCGGTTACCATGGCGTGAACTTCGGCGGCATGTCCGTCGGCGGCATGGTTCCGAATCGCAAGGTTTTTAGCCCTAACCTGATCCCGGGCGTGGATCACATCCGTCACACGCAAGACCTCGAACACAATGCATTCACCCGCGGACAACCCGCGTGGGGAGCGCATCTCGCTGACGATCTCGAACGGCTCTGTGCGCTGCACGATGGCAGCAACATTGCGGCTGTCATCGTTGAGCCCGTGGCCGGTTCCACGGGCGTATTACCTCCGCCAGTCGGCTACCTCGAGCGGCTGCGTGAGATCTGCGACAAGCATGGCATCCTGCTGATATTTGATGAGGTGATCGCCGCATTCGGCCGCCTCGCCCGGCCGTTCGGAGCGCAGCGATTTAACGTAATGCCCGACATCATTACGACAGCCAAAGGCCTTACTAACGGCGTCATTCCGATGGGCGCGGTACTGGTTCGCGACTCGATCTACGACGCATTCATGCAGGGACCCGAGCATATGATCGAACTTTTTCACGGTTACACGTACTCGGGACACCCGGTCGCGGCAGCAGCCGGGCTGGCCACAATGGATGTTTACGACGAGGAAGGCACGTTCGAACAGGCCGCCACGCTGGAGCAGCATTTCGAAGACCTGCTGCATTCGTTCGCCGACCATAAACACGTCATCGACGTGCGCAATTTCGGCCTGATGGGCGCCATAGAAATGGCGCCGCGCGAGGGCGCGCCTGGCGCCCGGGGCGGTGAAGCTCACAAGAAGTGCTTCTGGGACGAGCACCTGGTGATCCGCAACGGCATGGACACCCTGCAGTTCTCGCCTTTCCTGAATTCAAAACCCGATGAGATGCAGAAATCGTTTGAGACGATCCGTCGTATCCTCGATACGATCGAGTAGCTGCGAACGATACCCGGAGGCACTATGAGCGCCAGACCCGCAAGCAAAATCGACGTAGCGAACGTCGTTGGCCACTTCATCAACGGCGCAGACTTCCCTGACGATAATCGGCCTGAACCGATAACAAATCCTGCGACGGGCAAGGTGACCCGACATGTTGCGATGGCATCACGACAAACGGTCGAAAGTGCAATCGCTGCGGCTGAAACGGCGTTTCCTGCGTGGCGCAACACGCCGCCTGCGAAGCGAGCACGCATCATGTTTCGTTTCAAACAGCTATTGGAGGAACATGCCGACGAAATCGCTGCAGCGATCACCGACGAGCACGGCAAGGTCCTGGATGATGCGATGGGCGAATTCGGGCGCGGAGTCGAAGTCGTCGACTATGCCTGCGGCATTCCGGAACTGTTGAAGGGCGAATACACGCGTAATGTCGGGCCTGGCATTGACAGCTGGTCCGACCATCAGCCGCTCGGGGTTGTGGCCGGAATTACGCCGTTCAATTTTCCGGCGATGGTGCCCATGTGGATGTACCCGATGGCAATCGCCTGCGGCAATACGTTCGTATTGAAACCGTCGGAAAAAGATCCTTCTGCGCCAATGATCGTCGCACGCTTGTTCAAGGAAGCCGGTTTGCCCGACGGCGTATTCAACCTGGTCAACGGCGACAAGGAAGCCGTGGACACTTTACTCAATGACCCTCGCATACAGGCGGTGAGCTTTGTGGGATCGACGCCCGTTGCGGAGTATATCTACCGCACGGGTACGAAAAATGGCAAGCGTGTGCAAGCCCTTGGCGGCGCGAAGAACCACGCGATCATCATGCCCGATGCAGATGTAGACAATGCCGTGAACGCCCTGATGGGAGCGGCGTTTGGCTCCTGTGGCGAGCGCTGCATGGCGATCTCGGTGGCCGTATGCGTCGGTGACGATACCGCTGATACGGTAGTAGGCAAACTGCAGGAAGAAACTGCGAATCTCAAGGTGGGGGCGGGAACCGACAACGCCAATCACATGGGTCCACTCGTGACGAAAGCGCATCACGAAAAAGTGCGTGGCTACGTTGACCTGGGCGTTGAAGAAGGCGCCGACCTCGTCGCCGATGGTCGGGGCCTTGTTGTTGCAGGGCATGAAGACGGATATTTCCTCGGGCCCTGCCTGTTCGACAGGGTAACGCCGGATATGCGCATCTACCAGGAAGAGATCTTCGGCCCCGTGCTTTGCGTCGTGCGCGCCGAATCCGAAGAACAGGCCATGCAGATGATCGATGATCATGAATTCGGCAACGGCACCTGCATTTTTACGCGCGACGGCGAGGCTGCCCGCTATTTCGCAGACAACATCAAGGTCGGCATGGTTGGCATCAACGTACCGCTGCCGGTGCCTGTCGCCTACCACAGCTTTGGCGGCTGGAAACGTTCCCTGTTCGGTGACCTGTACGCCTATGGCCCGGATAGCATCCGTTTCTATACGCGTCGCAAGACAATTACGCAGCGCTGGCCGTCCGGTGGCGTCCGCGAAAAGGCGCAGTTCTCGTTCCCAGGCCGCCAGTAGCGGTTTCTGAGCTACAATCACTGTCCCACTCATTTCGGAGACAGTGATGAAAATGCTCGCCATTCTGCCATTATTTGTGGCGTCGCTGGCGTTTGCCCAGGACGCTGAAATCACGTTCAGTTCCTCTGAAATCGAACCCGGCATCTTCATGGTCGAGGCCAGGGGCGGCTTCGGTGGCGGAAACATGGCAGTCCTTGTCGGCGAAGGTCATGTCGCAATGATTGACGATGGCTTGCCGCCGCTCGCCGAAAATCTGCTGGCGCACGTTACCGAGACGGCAGGCGGGCCGATCGACTTCATGGTCAACACGCACGTTCACGGCGACCATGCCGGCGGCAATGCTGTCTTCGCCGACAAAGGCACGGTCGTTTTCGCCCACGACAACATCCGCAAACGGCTGCTGGCAGACCCGTCGGGGGCCGGCGGTCCGGGCGGATTGCCGGTCATTACTTTCGGTGATGGAGTAACATTCCATCTCGGAAAGATCGAGGCTCGGGTCAAACATCTGCCGAAAGCCCATACCGACGGTGACGCCGTAATTCACTTTCCGGGCGCAAACGTTATTCACACCGGCGACATCCTGTTTCACGGCATCTTCCCGTACATTGACCTGGACAACGGTGGCACGGTCGACGGCTACATTGCCGCGCAGCAGCAAATCCTGTCCATGGCCAGCGAGGAAACGAAAATCATACCGGGCCACGGATCGTTAACCGACAAAGACGGCATGAGGACCGACATCGACATGTTGATTGACGCCAGAGCGCTGGTTAAAGCGCTGCTCGACCAGGGCAACAGCAGCGACGATGTGCTCGAAGCCAACCCTCTGGCGAAGTATGATTCCTATAGCTGGGACTTCATCACGACGGAACGCATGACGCAAACCCTGATTCGCTCACTGACAACGAACCAAGGAAACAAATGAACAACAATCAAGCCGCCGACTTCGTCAACAACATGTGGGATGACTCGATCGTTCCGGAGATATCGGAATACATCAAGGTTCCGAACAAGTCGCCGTCGTTTGACCCCGACTGGGCGAA
>JABDOQ010000033.1 GCA_013043165.1 Woeseiaceae bacterium
AGGCCTCCCACAGCGGACGATTGGTGTCCAGCGGCCGCGCGTGCAGGCGTGCCGCCTGGATACAAAGCTGTCGCCAGTCGCCCGGTTTCGGGAGCGCGATGTGCCGCACGTGAAATTCGAGATCGAAATCCGGATCTTCGATCCAGTAGGGATAGTCCAGGCTCATCGGCACGTTTACCAGGCGCTGCCGGAATGCGCGCGCTTTGTGCAGACGTTTCTCGAAGAATCGCAGAATATCCTTGAATGTCACTGCCCCGCCGGGGGCGGTTGACTGGTCGTAGATGGCCAGACCGCCAATGTGCATCGGCATGTTGCCTGTTTCCAGGTAGAGGAATGATGCGTCGAGTCCTGATAGTTGTTTCATTATTCTTGTCCCAAATGGTCCGCAGAATCCTGCGATTCTTCGGAGGCCCTGCGCTTGCCTGTTATGCGCATCGCATGCTCGAGCTTCCGACCCGGAATGGCCACGAACGCTCGCCAGCCCCTCTAATTATTAGCAGCAATCATAGCAGTTTGATCATCGACTGCAGACGCGAGCCGGCTGCGATACTGAACCGGGGGCGCCGCCCCTTCAATTTCGTTGCCGCCAGACTACGACAAGATTCTGATTCGTCGGCTGTCCATCAAAACTATCCATCGATTTCAGGATTTAGATCTGGTCTAATAATCCGGCTGATTATGTATTTCTCCAAGGGGAATTATTCAAATGCTCAAGAAAACAACGATTTTATTCGCCGCTCTAGCGGCAGTAGTGGCGCTTTCGGCGCCGGCAAATCCTGTATTTGCCCAGGGACAGCCGAAATCAAATCAATACTGGTGGCCGGACAATCTGGACCTCAGTCCTCTTCGGGATCACGATGTTACGTCTGATCCGATGGGCGCAGACTTCAACTACGCCGAGGCGTTTGCCAGTCTGGACCTCGACGCCGTTAAAACTGACATCGACAAGCTGCTGGTGACGTCTCAGGACTGGTGGCCCGCAGACTACGGAAACTACGGGCCGTTCTTCATTCGCATGGCCTGGCACAGTGCCGGAACGTACCGCACGCTTGACGGCCGCGGTGGCGCCGGTGGCGGTCAGCAGCGATTCGAGCCGCTTAACAGCTGGCCCGATAACGCGAACCTTGATAAGGCACGGCGCCTGCTCTGGCCCGTAAAACAGAAGTACGGTCGAAGCCTTTCATGGGCTGACCTTATGGTGCTCGCGGGCAATGTCGCGCTGGAAAACATGGGCTTCGAGACCTTCGGCTTTGCCGGCGGTCGCGAGGACGACTGGGAGGCCGACCTGGTCTACTGGGGACCGGAAAATGAGTTTCTCGCGGACAAGCGCTACAGCGGTGACAGGATGCTCGAAAAGCCGCTGGCTGCGGTCCAAATGGGCCTGATCTACGTGAACCCGGAGGGCCCGAACGGCAACCCGGATCCGTTGCTCGCCGCCAAGGACATTCGCGACACCTTCGGTCGCATGGCGATGAACGATGAAGAGACCGTTGCACTTATCGCCGGCGGGCATACGTTCGGCAAGAATCACGGTGCTCACAAGGTGGAAGACTGTGTTGGAAAGGAACCTGCAGCCGCAGGCATTGAACAGCAGGGTATCGGCTGGGTGAACAAGTGCGGCAGCGGAAACGCCGGCGACACGATCACGAGCGGCCTGGAAGGCGCATGGACCACCACGCCGGCGCAGTTCAGCATGAACTACCTGCAGAATCTGTTCGCGTTCGAGTGGGTGCAGACGAAGAGCCCGGCCGGCGCGACCCAGTGGATTCCCAAGAATCCGGCGGCAGCCAACCTCGTGCCGGATGCTCACGATCCCGCGAAGCGGCATGCGCCCGTAATGTTGACGACCGACCTGTCGCTGAAGTTCGATCCGAGCTACGAGAAAATCTCGAAGCGGTTCCTGGAGAATCCGGAGGAATTCAAGCTCGCGTTTGCCAAGGCGTGGTTCAAGCTGACGCATCGTGATATGGGTCCGCGCGCCCGTTATGTTGGCAACGAGATTCCTGACGAAGTATTGCTTTGGCAGGATCCTGTGCCGGCGGTCGACCATGCTCTGATTGACGCTGACGACATCGCGAAACTGAAGTCACAGATTCTGGATTCGGGCCTGACGGTACCGCAACTGGTAAGAACCGCCTGGGCATCGGCCTCGACCTTCCGCGGCTCCGACATGCGCGGTGGCGCGAACGG
>JABDOQ010000051.1 GCA_013043165.1 Woeseiaceae bacterium
CGTCAGGGCCGCTATTGTACGCGGTTCGACACCTGCCCAGGTGGCGGAATTGGTAGACGCGCGGCGTTCAGGTCGCCGTGTCCTTGCGGATGTGCGAGTTCGAGTCTCGCCCTGGGCACCAAATGAATCCAGGCCCCCGCTCCGGGGGGCCGTGTGTTTCGTGGGATCCTTGAATACCAGCATACCTGGTGCGGCTATGCGTCCGTCGGGCTCGCGCTTTCATGCTGCAGCTCGAGGTAAATAGCCGACGAAATACCGGAAACGCCAAATAACATGGCCATGACGACAATTTGATACTTGGCTGCGATCATTGGCGAAACGCCGGACAGTATTTGCCCGGTCATCATGCCGGGCAGCGCCACGAGCCCGACCGCAAATAATGTATTGATGATCGGGATCAGCGAGGCCTGAAACGCAATTCGCCGCGCCTCTGGATACGAGGTTCCTCTCTCGATCTCGGCCTGCAGTCGTTCCGCCGCAAGACTGACCGCGTTCATCGCACCAGCAAATATCATTCCAGCCAACGGCACGATGTAGCGCGGGCTAAACCACGGTTCAACGCTGATAACGAATTGGCTGACCAGACCAAGCGTCAATAAACCGCTGACGGCTATCGCGACTAGCGCATTGAGATAAACGCGTGGCTGCTTGTGTTGCACCGGCCGAATAGCGATCCAGCTCGCCGCCAGCAACATGATTACGAGAACCCCGACAATCACACCGGGCTGATCCGCCGTGAAAATATAGACCAGCACATAGCCGATGAGCAGCAGTTGAATCAGCATGCGCAGCGTCGCATACACAGCCGTTTTCGTGCCGGCCGCCCAACGAAACATGATGCCGAAGACCAGGAGTGCGGGCAGGAATGCCAGCACCAGCCCCTGCGTTGTGATTACTTTGACCGCCGTTTCCACGTCCGTTCCCGGCAGAGCGCTGGATAAGCTCTAGGCCGCGTCCTGCTGACGGCGCATCTCGATCTGCGCCTGAACCCGCTCGAACATGTCACGACGCAGGCCGACGATGTTGAACAGCTCGACCACCGTGAAAAACGGTGCCGCAAGGTTCGCCTGGATCGGATGCTTCACGAGCACCGGCATCGACTTTTCGACAGCATGGCCGATAAACTGCGCCGCGTATCCGCCGAAAAAGGCAACCGCCGCGATGATCCAGCCGATATACCCCGGATAAGCGCCCAGCTTCGCCGCAAGCATCTCGAGGAAAAATCCGCCGACGAGGAATACGGCAGCAAACAGTACGTCGAGCGTTACGTAGAACATGAAGAACGCCAGGATCAGGACATGGCCCAGGCTGAACGAAACGTCAGCAACCGAAAAACTCACCCAGCTCAACGGTATCAGCACACCGAGCATGATCGTCGGAATGCCGATCATGTGCACGAATACATTGAACGGGTGCTGGTGCGAAGCCGCATAGCCCGTGAGCATATCCATGAGTTTTCCATCCGCTTTCATAAGCTCATCCCCTGTCCTATCGCGTCGTAAATCTAGCATGAATCGGTATACTGACGGCCACAAATTGCTACCGAGGAGAGAAACCATGTCACTGCTGATAACCGGCATCGTCGTCTGGAGCCTGACACACCTCTTCCCGGCAATTTTGCCCGCTACTCGCGACGGGCTGGTGAGAAAGCTGGGCGAAAATCCCTACCGTGGCCTGTTCGCGCTCGTCATCCTCGGCTCACTGATCCTGATCGTGCTCGGCTGGAGGCAAGCGGTACCGAGTGCCCTTTACGCGCCGCCATTCGCAGCCAACCCTGTGATTTCGGTGCTCATCCTGATCGCGTTCATCCTGTTCTTCGCGGCCGGGGCCCCTGGCAACATAAAACGCTTTGTCCGTCACCCGCAAATGGTCGGGACGATGTTGTGGGGCGTCGCGCACCTGCTGACAAACGGCAGCACTCGCGCGGTCGCACTGTTCGGCGGCCTGACTATATGGGCGATCGTCGAGGTTCTGATGTGCAATCGGCGCGACGGCAAATGGCAAAAGCCCGAACCGGCGGCGCTCAGGCTTGACGTGATTCCGGTCGTCATCGGATCCGTGTTATTCGCGGCCGTGCTGTACTTTCATGGCAGTTTGTTCGGCGTCCCTGCCATTCCTGGTTGAACATTGCGACGGTCGATTTCGACCAAATGAGAGTTCGGAACGTGTTATAAAGAGTGCAGGCTGCGCGGCAGCCGCACCAGCAAACTATCGCGCTCAGGGAGCGAACTTGAAAGAAATACTTCTTGTATTGGCCTTGTTGCTGTCAATCGTTTGGCTGATACTGAGAATTCGCCGTGGCAACGCCGAGGTACAAGAAGCCTCCACTGCGAGGCGCGTTGATGATTCATCCGCTTTTCACGCGGTTTCCTTGAAATATTCAAGCAACGCCTGCGACGCGGCTAAAGCGATGACCGGACGGCGCTTCCTTGCCAGCGCAGCGCCACGTCTGCCATTACCGGAGTGCGATGCGCTCGAGTGCCGCTGCGGATTCGCTCACCACTCCGACCGCAGGACCGGCAAGGAGCGTCGCAACCCGTTCAGTTCAGTCCACTATGCGGGTGGCACCGGCACCGTCAAGGCGGAACGCCGCAGCAAAGCGGATCGGCGAAATCACGCCGATCCGAATTGATCCCGGACGAACGGCCGTTCGCCTAGTATCCGTAGTCGATAACGGCGACCTGGTAGTGCTCTAGCTCGACCTGGTGCCGCGCGCGTTGCTCATAGAGATCCTGGATCTCCGCTTCGAGCTGACCGATTCGTTCCGACAGGTCCTTGAGGTCAACGAGCAGCAGCACACGTTCCTCGGTCGTCGTTTCCGCGCTGATCAGGGCCGCTTCCTTCTCGCGCATGTCGTCCTCGATGCGCTCGAGTTCATTCTCTCTCGAGCGGATGGCCGAGTTTGCCCGATTCACGTTGCTTTGCAGCGTATACAGGTGATACCCGGCATTGTAAGCGTCGAGGAAATCGTCTTCGAGATTCGCGCTGCAGACACCGTTGTAGCGTGCCCCTCGCGAGCCTACGTCAAAGCCGCGACCCGGTGTGCAATACTCAACCAGGCCCTGCTCTCGGCCACTCTGGTACGCCGCGAAGTCGGGCGTAACGCCGTGCTTGGCGCATGCCTTGCGCCGCTCACCCAATTGAGCCGTCGTGTAACCGCGCGAGCCGTCCTCGTAGCCGATGGCCTCCCAGTCACCGGTCACGCATTCATCACTACTCATCGATGCGCAGCCGCCGAGCCCGCTCAAAACAAGCACCACCCCGATCAGCCTCAAATTATGTCTCATGGCAAGCTCCATCCGTTCAATAAGCTAAATTCACTGCTTCGCACGCTACCGCCTGGCACCGCGAGCGAGCGTGATGACATTCACAGATACACCCCTGGCGCTGAACGAATGCTGAAAACTGCGCATCAGGCCTTTGCGGATGCCCGCTCAATGTGACGTGTGTCACAGTGCCACTGGCACGCGAAAGCTACCCTCACATTCTGTAAGGGACGTGAGACCAGTCAAGATGGATATTGAGGCAGTCAGCGGAGCGGCAACGGTTGCACTGACAAGTACGATCCTGTTCGTGCTGGTTGCCAAATTCTGGAACGCACTGTCACGTACAGTAGGCTCGGGCCCAAGCTTCGCCGACAGCATCATGCAGGAGGCGGCGCAGCGATTTCGCGACGAGCTCGACCGGCTTTCAACATCGCAGTCGATCTACCTGGGCAGTGCGCTTGTCTTTGCCATGCTCTTCACCGCCGCTTACGTACTGCAGGCGCGGCAGCTGTTCGTCGGTTACCCGGATTGGCAGTTATACCTGCAGCTTGGCTTCCTCGTCCTGGCGGCAGGCTTTGCGCTCTACAAGCTAAGCCGCACGATTCTCGCCAGGCGGCAAATGAAGTTCCTGCGCGATGCCAATATTGCGATCGGACACCAGTTGCATCAAATCTCGAGTGGCATGACACAGGTATTTCACGACGTCGAGACAACCGCAGGCGTGGTCGACCACGTTGTCATCGGGCAAACCGGCGTGTACGCCGTTAACGTCGTTGCGAAACGTTCCCGAAGCGGCGACAGTGTACGCCTTAATGGCAATGCACTGCAGTTTTCCAACTCAAAAGCCGGGCATTCAATCGTCGAAATCGCGGCAAGCGCCAAACGCCTCGAAAAAGAATTTCACAAACTGCTCGGCCACGATGTACGTGTTCGTTCGGTCATTGCCCTGCCCGGTTGGGAGGTTATTGAACAAGCGCATGAACATCACCTCCTGGTGAACGAACGAAATATCGCGATGCTCAAGGGTTGGAGAGACAACACCGACCATCTCATGAACGAAGACGTCGAGGTTCTGAAAAGAGAAATGACCGCCAGGTGCCTGCGTTCGGCAGGCACCGTAGCAAGCTAGCGATTAATCAGGCGTTGGCTCCTGCCGCCGCCGCCAACAGCTGCCCCTGGGCCTCGGCGAACTGCGCCGACGCTTTCTTCAGATAAGCCTCTGCTTCCTCGTCATAGCCATCCGCAGAGGACGACCAGACGCGGTTGACGTAACGTTCACCGGCCGCGAATTCGCTCATGATGTCAGCATAGGTCTGCAGGCTGTAAAGGTGCACCATGCTCGCGCGCGCCTCGACGAAACGGCGCAGGTCCGGACGCAACTTTTCGTCGATCCAGTCGCGCAGCTGCTCGCCCTCTGCCGCCGTGCCGTCGGTCATCTGTCTGAGGTCCCGCACGATGTTCGCGATCGACTCGTTGAGCTCGTTACGATTCGTCTCGAGGAGGTCGCCCGACGTTGCCACGGCCCGATCCGCACGTTTTGCCAGGATCACGCCAGCGACGGCGGCTACCGCCGCGATGCCGAACAACAGCCAGTCGACGTTTTGGGTGTCGAGGGCCGTCGTATAGGCGCCGAACAGGAAGCCAACGCCGATCAACAGATAGGCAAACTTCTTCATCCCATAGCCCCCTCGATGACTTTGCTTACCGCATCCCCGACGCCGACCAGCGCCTCGCCGACAATGAACCCGGCTGCGATCGGGATGCCAACGTTGTCGGACCAGTCCTTGCCCTTGAAACGATCGGCAAGCTCGCGGCTCAGCGTGCCGAGCGAGTAGGTCAGGACGATGTTGAACGGCAGGTAAAAACCCAGGCCCACCGTGATGCCGAGGCCGCCCATGAGCGCCGACAGCAGTCCACCAAGGATCGCACCCGCGGCATATTTTTGCGCGGGAACGTCGCCGCCCATGATGCCGTCGACCGTACTTGCAAGTGCCTGCGCCTGCGGCGCCGGTAATCTCGCGCTACCGAGTTCGTACGCCTCGTGCAGCGCAAAGATTACGAAAATCACGACAATGGGCCCCAGCCAGGCGCCGATGAACTGGCCGAACTGCTGCATGCGCGGCGTCGCGCCGACGAGGTATCCGGTCTTGAGGTCGAGCATCAGGTCCGTCGCCTGCGACATGGCAACGCACATCGCCGCGCCGACCATGATCGCCGCAATGATCGAGTCGGCCCGGTCCATGCCGAGCGCCTGGGTAAGCACGATCAACAGCGTGATGCCGACCAGCGTCATACCCGAGAGCGGCGACCAGTTCGTGCGTCCGATTGCCTCCGACAGGATGATGCCGGCCATCCAGACCCATAGCGTGCCGAGAATGGCCATCGCAATGCCGCCCAGGAGCGTCATCGACTGGACCGCAGTCACCGCCATGAAGCCGAGCAGGATGATCGCGCCGCCTACCGCGAAGTAGAGCAGTTTGATCGGCATTTCCTCGCCCGCGGTGTGGGTCTCGACCTGCGCTGCCTTCTGCATGGACTTGATAGCGCTCAGGATCAGCGGTGCCGCGAGGATGACGCCCATGATCGCGCCGCCGATTAACATGCCTATGCCAAGTGGCCGGTACAGCAGCAGTCGCAGCGGTTCAGGGGAACTGATGATCTCGCCGACGTCGTCGAGCGGGAAGCTGCCCGTCGCCGCAAGCATCGGCGACAGGAACCAGTAGGCAACGAAGCCGCCGACGATGAATGCGATGCCGCCGCGTCCGGCGATGAAGCCGACGCCGATCGTCATCAGCGACAGGTACCAAATCCCATTCATGAACTCGGGCATGCCGATGAGCTCGCCCAGGTTCCAGTTGGACACGCCCGTGCGGATCGTGATGGCATGCACGACGGCACTCAACAGGGCCGCCGCAACCAGGATGATGGCCTTTCGGACGCCCGCGCCCGGCGACTTCAGGATCGTTGCAACCGCTACGCCGCCCGGATAGGTCAGGCGCTCGTAGTCGATCATGTGCTTCCTGAGCGGGATGATGAACGCGATGCCGAGAAACGCGCCGGCGATACAGCCGAAGGTCAGTATGACGGGATCGAAGCGGTCGCCGTAACCCAGGATGAAGATCGCGGGTACCGAGAACATCATGCCCGAGGCGGCGCCGTTCACACCCGAGGCAATCGTCTGCACGATGTTGACCTCGATTATGCTTTTGCGCCGCAGCATGCCGCGCAGGATGCCGAAGCCGAGGATGGCCGCCAGCTCCGAACCTTCGATCGAAAAACCGAGGATCAATGCCGCGTAGCCAATGGAGACGGCGATGATGACGCCGAGAATCCAGCCCACAATGACCGCAACCCAGGTCAGCTCCGGATACGGCCGGGCTAGTCCGGATGGTGACTCTGGCACCGTCTGTCTCCCCCCCTTTTCTTGTTTGGCCGCCAGACTACCACAGAGGCTGCAGGCGTGCCGCCAGCTGATCGCGCGCCATAACTTCGTTGAATTCATCGGCGAGCTCTGCACAGGCAGCCACGCAGCTACGCCACGCCGTTACGCGTTCCTGCGGCGAAAAATTCACAAAATCAGTCCGGTCCGGGATCTTTGCATGCGGCAGTCTTGAGACAAAATCGGCCGACGGACTTATCAGAATTGTACGGTCCACGTTGCCAGGAGTCGGCTTGCGCCACTTGAGCTTTTTGTCAAACCAGCCGGGCACGATGCGATCGTAGAAATGCGGGAATAGTGTCAGGCTTTCGTGCGCACTGTGCGGCAAATCCAGGTGATAGTCGATGACACCACCATCACGATAGACGCCGGGTCGAGCACCATGTATATCCCGAACGCCCGAGAGCACGAGCGGTATCGAGCCACTTGCGACGACCGCATCCGCCAGATTACCGGCCGCCAGTTTTATGCGCTGCAGCGGAAACCCGGACACGTCGAAAAACGGTGGGACGTCCCTGCTATCGAAGAATAACGCCCGTTCGAAAAAAAGGCCGAGCGACTTACGGCTCACTGCGTTGAGGGCAGCCGCCGTAATCAGGCCTGCGGCGAGCAGCCAGCGGATCTCGAAAGCAGTAACGTGGCGGCTGCGGACGGTCATGACATGCATCCTGAACAAGGGATGTGTCAGAATTTCGTCAACGCCGCTTTCTCCCAGCACGAATGCAAGGATCTCGCGGCTCTTGGCCGTGATTTCATGAATATCCGGTCGTTCGCTGTAAGTCTGTTCCAGGTACGCTTGCTCAAAACGATCAATCGCTGCAACGGGATCTCTTTGCGCGTAACAGGCGAAGCGCCACGAACCGATTGACGACCCGATCAGGTGTACCGGGCCGCTCATGTTCGGGACCAGGTTTTGCAGGATTGCGCGGTCCAGCTGGCTCAGTACCAGCCACTTGGCACCACCCGAGGCACCTGCAATCGTGCCGACCGACGAAATATCGAATCCATGGTTTCGAATCGAGTCAAGCGCGCCGGCGCCGGCTCTGAATGTGAGGGAGTGCTGCTTCACACTATCGGGACCGCGGGCGCAGGACGCGCCACTACCCGAATGGATGCGTCTTGATGATGGTTTGCTCGCGGTCGGGGCCGGTTGAAATGATATCAATCGGCACTCCGGCAAGTTCTTCGATGCGCGCCAGGTAGTTTCGGGCCTTCTGCGGCAACTTTGCAAAGTCGGTAATGCCGTAGGTCGACTCCTGCCAACCCGGCCATTCCTCGTACACCGGCTTGCAGTCGGCGAAACGATCGACAACAACCGGCACGCCCGGAATCGGTTTACCATCGATTGCATAACCTGCGCAGATCTGAATGGTCTCAAGTTCGTCAAGGACATCGAGCTTCGTGACGCACAATCCCGATACGCTGCTGTTGACGATCGAACGTCGCAACGCGACCGCATCGAACCAACCGCAGCGACGCGGGCGGCCGGTCGTTGCACCGAATTCGGCGCCAACTCTCGCAAGATGCGCGCCCTGGTCATCGAAGAGTTCGGTTGGAAACGGACCCGCGCCGACGCGCGTTGTATACGCTTTCACGATACCGAGGATGTAGTCGAGGTTGCGCGGCCCGATTCCGGTACCAATGCTTGCAGCAGCCGCGACCGTGTTGGATGAAGTTACGTACGGATAAGTGCCGTGATCAATATCGAGGAAACTGCCCTGCGCACCTTCGAACAAAATACCTTTTTCCGACTTCGCCAGGTCCTGCAGTATCTGCGTAATATCGGTTGTGACTGGTGCGATAATTTCCGCGTAGCCCAGCGCCTCGTCGAGCGTCTTGCTAAAGTCGACGGGTTGGGTCTTGAAGTAATTCTTTAACAGAAAGTTATGGTAGTCGAGAATTTCACCCAGCTTCGCAGCAAATTTCTCACGCACAAAAAGATCCGAGACGCGCAATGCGCGTCGCGCCACTTTGTCTTCATAGGCAGGCCCGATGCCGCGACCTGTCGTGCCAATAGCGCTGGAGCCCCGCGCCTTCTCACGCGCCGCATCCAGCGCTACATGCGACGGCAGGATGAGCGGACACCCGGGGCTGATGCTGAGGCGCTCGTACACAGGGACGCCGCTCTCTATCAGCGCATTCGCTTCCGCTACCAGGGCGTCCAGCGCCAGCACAACGCCGTTGCCGATAAGGCAGCTGACGCCGTCACGCAGAATTCCCGAGGGTATCAGGTGTAAAACGGTTTTCTCGCCGTCAATGACGAGGGTGTGACCGGCGTTGTGTCCCCCCTGAAACCGTGCGACCGCCGCGGCGCGATCCGTCAGCAGGTCGACGATCTTCCCTTTGCCTTCATCACCCCACTGGGTGCCGATGACAACTACGTTCTTTCCCATGACTTACCTGCTCGTCTGCTTGACTGCGCGGAGTGCTTAGCCGCGCACCGTGAAAAGCACCAGTAATCCGACAATCATGACCACGAGTCCAATGTTTCGTATCTGGCTGTCACGTAGTTGCGCTATCTCCGCCACCATCTGGCGGTATTTTGCCGGAGAAATGAACGGCAGCATGCCCTCGATAACGCAGACGAGCGCGATTGCCGTCAATATTTCTTTCCAGTACATCGCGTGCGGTTGTCCGCGTCCCTATTGCTTGCCGTCCGATTGATTCAAGTAGCGGAAAAACTCGTTCTTCGGATCGAGAATCAGGACGTCGCCCGATTTGCCCATCGATTTGCGGTAGGCATCGATGCTTCGATAAAACGCGTAGAACTCGGGATCCTTGTTGTAGGCGGTGGCATAAATCTCCGCCGCCTTTGCATCACCCTCGCCCTTTATCTTCTGGCTGTCGCGATACGCGTCGGCGAGTATGACGGTCCGGGTCCTGTCCGCTGCTGCGCGCTTTTCTTCGGCTGCAGCGCGACCCTCGGCACGACGCTCAGCGGCGATTCTCGCGCGCTCTGCCGCCATCTGCAGGTACACAGAGTTTCGCACTTCGTCCATGAACTCGACCTGCTTGACGCGGAAGTCTATGAGAGAAACGCCAAGGTCTTCAGATGCAGCGGCGGCCGTCATTCTCATGTCTCTCATGAGCTCAGCACGCTCGACCGAAATTGCTTCCGAGACCGAGCGCTTGCCGAACTCGGTGACGATGGCATTTTTGATAATTTCCGAGAGCCGACCGTTGGCGACAGTCAGCACACCGCCGGTTGAAGTGTAGTAGCGCACGGGATCGACAATGCGAAACTTCACGAAGAAGTCGACCTGAACGGCTTCGTTTTCCGCCGTAAAAATGCGATCGGGACGGTCACTGATCGTCAGGATCCGGCGCGGGAATTTGCGAATGTTTTGCACTATCGGCCATTTGAAATGCAGGCCGGGCTCGTAGTCAGCGGTCACCACCTCACCCAGTTGCAGTTTGATGGCCAGTTCGCGTTCATTCACTGTGAACGCCGACAGGCCGACGATGACGAGCGCGAGTCCAAGTATTACTACGCCTGTGAATTTTCCACCGTTCATTCCCTGACCCTCCGCTCGCGAGCGTCGTCGCTATTCGACCCGGCTCCGGACTGGGTTAGCGGAGACTGCGAGTCGGCGGCGCGATTTGACTCACGGCTCGAGGCCGATCGATCGCTTTTGTTCATAAGTTGATCGAGCGGCAGGTACATCAGGTTGCCGCTGGCGTCCGAATCCACGAGGACTTTGGACGAATTCCCGTACACTTCTTCAACGGCTTCGATATACAGGCGATCACGCGTTACACGCGGTGCCTTCGTATACTCGGCCAGCAATGCCTCAAAACGCGCGGCTTCACCCTGCGCGTCGGCGATCACACGATCACGATAGCCTCGCGCATCCTCCAGTACACGAACCGCATCACCGCGCGCTCGTGGCACGACGTCGTTGGCGTAGGCATCTGCCTCGAGACCAAAACGCTCGCTGTCGTTACGGGCTTTCTGTGCATCATCTACCGCGGCCTGCACCGACTGCGGATAGTTCACTGTTTCCAGGGAGATAGACGTAACCGAAATGCCAGTTCCATAAATGTCGAGTGTCGCCTGCAGCACTTCCCGCGTGCGCGAAGCGATTTCGTCGCGCCGGCCCGTCACAAGGACATCCAGCATTGTCGTGCCTACCACTTCACGAAGCGCACTTTCAGTGACGTCCTGCAGGGTCAGCTCCGGCTCGACCACCTCAAAGCTGTACTTCACAGGGTCCGCCCGCCGGTACTGCACGACCATGTCGATAAACACGTACTGCTCATCCGCTGTGAGCATCTCGGTGCGATACGCGTAGTTGGAAACGGCAATCGTGTTGACGAGATCGACCGTTTCGATGGGGAACGGCAAGTGCCAGTGCAGTCCCGGCAGCGTGGTCTCGGTATAGGCACCGAAGCGCTGCACGACACCGCGTTCGGCTTCGTCAACGCGGTAAAACCCCGTCAGGCCCCAGGCAACCAAGAGCACGACAACTAGGATAAAGCCACTGGCGCCGCCGCCTGAGCCACGACCGCCGCCGAAGATGCCGCTGAAGCGTTTTTGCCATTCCTGAACGATCTGATCCAGATCGTTCGGCCCATCCCCGTCTCGTTTCCAGGGGTCCTTGCCGTTTCCTGATTCGTTCCAAGCCATAGTGTCAGTACTTCTCATTCATTTGCCGCCGTCGCCGATGAGCGCACCGGCAGCGGGTCCAGTTGTTGTTCCGCGAGATTTTCACGCTTTAAGAATCTCTTCAAGTCTTTTTCGGTCATTTTCAAGTCCAGCGCCCAGCCCCCTTCCTCAAGAGCTGCTTCACCAGTGACCGCTCCCAGTTCGAATAGTTTAGCTCGCTGTCGCCCCTGCTCAGGCAAGAGATGAATAACACAGTTAACTGTTTCCTGGCGCAGACGCCTGGCGATTGCGTCTTTGAGCATCGGAATGCCCTCACCGGTCAGGGCTGAGAGCCAGACGGCGCGGCCCTCGCCCGCCCGATTATTGGTGATTCGCGGCTTTCTATCCAGCTTGTCAATCTTATTGTACACGCGGATTTGAGGAACCCGGTCTGCTTCGAGCTGCTTTAACACAGCGTTGACCTGGCGAACGCGCTGCCAGCGATTCGGATCGCTTGCATCAATGAGATGCAAAATCAGATCTGCTTCGCGCGCTTCCTGCAACGTCGATCGAAACGCCGCTATCAACTCATGCGGCAGGTCGCGGATGAATCCGACCGTATCGGCCAGCACAACGTGCTCGCCCTCGGGCAAGTCGAGGCGTCGGACCGTTGGATCCAGTGTCGCGAACAGCTGGTCCTTGACGTACACATCGGCATTTGTCAGCACATTAAACAGTGTGGATTTGCCGGCGTTCGTGTAACCGACAAGCGCGACCGTCGGAATTTCGGCCTTGACGCGATTGCGTCGATTCATCGTGCGTCGTGTGTCGACATGCTCCAGACGCTCTTTCAGTTGCCGGATACGATGGCCGATCAGTCGCCGGTCAGTTTCAAGCTGTGTCTCGCCCGGTCCTCGCAAGCCGATGCCGCCTTTTTGCCGCTCGAGGTGTGTCCAGCCCCGGACCAGTCGGGTCGACAGATGCCGGAGCTGGGCCAGTTCAACCTGCAGCTTGCCCTCGAAACTTCGCGCCCGCTGCGCAAAGATATCGAGAATAAGGCCGGCACGATCCAACACGCGACAGCGCAGTTCACGCTCGAGGTTGCGTTCCTGGCTGGGGCTGAGCGCTGCGGAAGAAATAACGAGTTCGACGTCGTTTAATTCTATCAGCGAACGAAGTTCGTCCAGCTTGCCCTTACCGATAAAGTAACGAGGATCCGGACGGCGGCGTGAGCTGACGAGCTCAGCCGCAATGACAGCGCCCGCAGAGCGTGCCAGCTCGGCAAACTCCTCGCGTTCGGAATCATCGGGTAATCCGTCGGGACTCGCGTGGACAAGCACTGCGCGCTCGCCGCTTTGCGGTCTTTCAAACAAACACGTCCTCCTGACGGAGTGACGTCGTGGCTGGCCTAATCGTCATCGTCTCCCTGCTCATCGTCCGGAAGCGGCAAACGAACATTGCGCGACGGCACGACAGTCGAAATCGCATGCTTGTAAACCATCTGATTTACGCTGTTCTTTAACAACACCACGAACTGATCGAAGGAGTCCACCTGCCCCTGCAATTTGATGCCATTCACAAGGTAGATGGACACAGGAACTTTTTCCTTTCGCAAGATATTCAGGAAGGGATCTTGCAGCGTCTGCCCTTTAGCCATATTGGGTCTCCTTATTGTTCATTATTTTCCTGAAACCCGCGTCCCGGTGGCGCCGGAATGCCCGATTGCGAATCTCTGCCTAAGCGTAGAAAAAGTCTAACACAGCCGAAATCCCGGCAATATGCCCAAACGCGAGGGATTTCAGCCCAGTTGTTGCGCCAGATGCTTCGATATGGTGTCGATTGCATCGACTTCAAGCGGATTGGTCATGAAAACTGCCCGCTCCGAGCGTAGCCAGGTGAGCTGCCGCTTGGCCAGCTGCCGCGTTGCGAACAAGGCCCTTTCCCTGGCCTCGTCCAGGGAGCATTCGTTCTCGAGGTATTTCCAGAATTGTCGGTATCCCACGGCGCGCATTGCCGGGCTGTCACGCATCACACCGGGACGCTCGCGCAGGCGCCGCAATTCGTCAACGAAGCCGCTGTCCACCATTTGATCGAGCCGCAAAGCGATGCGCTCGTGCAACAGCTTGCGCGGCTCAATCTGCAGTGCGATTTTCAGATACCTGGTGTCGTCCGCCCGGGTGTCGGCAGCCTGCTGCCACTCGGTCAGAGATTTGCCGCTTGCTTTGTAGACCTCCAGGGCACGCTGAATGCGCTGACTGTCATTCGGGTTGATGCGCTCGGCCGAAATGGCGTCTATGGCTTCCAGCTCCGCGTGCACGGCCGGCCAACCGGAAATTTCCGCCATGTTATCGATTTCGCGGCGTATGCCTTCGTTGGCCATCGGCAATTCGGCGATGCCTTCGGTCAGCGCACGGAAATACATCATCGTGCCGCCCACCAGTAGCGGGATTCGACCATGTGCGAAAATGCTCTCCATTTCCGCACGTGCATCGCGAACGAAATCTCCGGCGGAATAACTTTCCTCAGGATCGCGAATATCGATCAATCGATGCGGTGTTCTCTTGAGGGTTTCAGTATCGGGTTTTGCAGTGCCGATATTCATGCCGCGATAAACAAGCGCCGAGTCAACGCTGATAATGTCGCAAGGGAAGCGCTTGCACAGGCTGATGGCGAAATCGGTCTTGCCCGATGCCGTCGGGCCCATTAACAGGATTGCAGTGCGATTCACGGCGGAGTTCTAACGTCCCCGCAGAAACAAGCGATCAAGTTCAGGCAACGTGATCTTCGTCCAGGTCGGTCGACCGTGATTGCACTGGTCCGCGCGCTCGGTGCTTTCCATCTCGCGCAGCAGCGCGTTCATTTCCGCAAGCGTCAGGATGCGATTGGCGCGCACCGAGTAGTGGCACGCCATTGTTGCCAGGTAATCGTCGCTTACATCATCGATTCGGTTGCTGCTGCCGGATTCCGAAATATCGGAGAGAACGTCGCGCAGCAGAGATTCCGCATCCGCATTCCTGAGCAAGGCCGGCACCTCACGGATCGTCAGGTTCGTTGGTCCCGACCGGTCCACCACGAGACCGAGTTTCTCGAGCACGTGACCCGACTGTTCGACAAGGTTGGCCTCACTTTCGGAGACGGATATTGCCTCAGGAACGAGCAGCGGTTGCCGCACCAGATCACGGTCATCGTAGCCACGCTTCAGTTTTTCATAAATGATGCGCTCGTGCGCCGCGTGCATGTCGACCACGACAAGTCCCTCGCTGTTCTCCGCAAGTATGTAGACACCTGCCAGTTGCGCAACGGCGAAACCCAGCGGTGGAACCGCAGCCGACGGATCCGGCGTTTCCGCAAGTGATGGCGCGGTCGCCAGGGAACCGTAGGCTGCCAGCGTCTCGCGTACGGCGGCAGTCGAAGGCCCCCTGTGCAGCGGCATTGAACCCTGGTTGAAGGCCGAGTCTCGGGTCATGGGAATCGGCGCCACGTTGTGCCCGCCCGGACGAGTGTCCTTGAGTGCGACCTCCACCGTTTGCGAAACGACGCCATGTACGCGGCGCCCGTCCCGAAACCGAACCTCATGTTTGGCCGGGTGCGCGTTCGCGTCGACGCCAGCCGGATCCATCGTCAGGTTCAGGATGTAGGCGGGATAGCGGCCGTGAAACAGTACATCACGGTAAGCATGCCGCGCCGCATGCGACAGCGTTTTGTCGGAGATACTGCGGCCGTTGACAAACCAGTACTGCATGTCCGGCTGGCTGCGGTTGAAGGTCGGCAGACCGATCCAGCCCGACAGGGCAATGCCGTCGGTTTCACGTTCGATATACACACATTGATCGGCAAACGCGTCGCCACACACGCTGGCGACCCGCTGCCGCCGTGATTCCTCATCGGTTGCCGCGGCGAGACTCAGCGCGGTGCGACGATTGTGGGTCAGCGTGAATGCAATATCGGGCCGTGACAGCGTCAGGCGGCGCACCCATTTTTCGATATGGCTGTATTCGGTGCGTTCGGTGCGCAGGAAACGTCGCCTTGCCGGCGTGTTGTAAAAGAGATCATGTACTTCAACGGTCGTTCCCTGCGGATGAGCGGCCGGCGCCGGCGTACTGACGGCGCCCCCGTCGGCCTCAAGCTGCCAGGCCGAATCTGCGCTGGCGGCTCGCGAGGTCAGCGTCAGACGTGCGACGGATGCAATGCTCGGCAGCGCCTCGCCACGAAACCCGAGCGAAGCAACCACTTCCAGGTCGTCCAGACTTGCGATCTTGCTGGTCGCGTGGCGCGACAGCGCCAGCGCGAGTTCGTCGTGATCTATGCCAGCGCCATCATCACGGATACGTATCAGCTTTTGCCCGCCCGAGATGATATCGATCTGAATCGCACGGGACCCGGCATCAAGGCTGTTCTCGACGAGTTCTTTGACGACCGACGCAGGCCGCTCGACCACTTCACCGGCGGCAATCTGGTTGATCAGGTGACTCGGAAGCTGTCGAATCGGCATGCGCGAGAGATCAGTAACAACGAAGGACCGTCATTTTTTCAAAACGCGCGTGAAATGTCTCGCCTGATTAAAAAAACCGGCGTCGAAGCGAGGTTTTTAGCCGCCCGCGAAAACCGGTATGCGCAGCGTCTGTCCTACCAGGATGTCGTCGCCCAGGAGCTTGTTGGCAGCTCGTATGGCTGCCGTGCTGACGTTGTAGCGTTGCGCGATTTCCGACAGCGTGTCGCCGCGCGCAATGACATGACGGACCTGCCGTGCCGGTTCGCGCCGAAGATTGGCCGCGATTTGCGTGTCCGGCGGCGGATTCGTGTAGAAATAGTTGCGAATTCCCGCGAGGATCGCGTTCGACAGGCGCCTTTGATGGCCCTTGTCGCGGAGTTTGGCCTCCTCATTCGGGTTGGAGATAAACGCGGTCTCGACCAGTATCGACGGCATGTCCGGTGATTTGAGCACGAGCAGACCGGCCTGTTGCACGGTCCTGCGATGCAGTTTGGCAACCTTGCCCATTTCCCGGATGACTTTGCTGCCAACGTCGAGGCTGGCGCTCAACGACGCGTTCTGCGACAGGTCGATCAACACCGACGCCAGCACATCGTCTTTGTCCTCGAGAGAAACGCCCCCGACCGACGCATTCTCGCGCTGGGCCAACTGCTTGGCCGCCTCGTCACTTGCGCCTTTGAGGGACAGCGCATAGACGGACGCCCCGCTCGCGCGCCTGTCGGAAACCGCGTCAGCGTGAATGGAGACAAACAGGTCCGCTTTGTTGCGGCGCGCGATGCCGGTGCGTTCGCGATGATCGATGTAGATATCACTGTTCCTCACCAGCACGGCTTTCATGCCTGGTTCGGCGTTGATTCGACCCGCCAGCTCCCGGCTGATAGCAAGGGCAACGTCTTTTTCGCGCGTCCGACGTTTGCCGATCGCACCGGGATCATGGCCGCCGTGGCCCGGGTCGATCGCGACGACGATATCGCGTCCCGGCCGGTATTCCTCCGAAGCGCGTTTTACCGGAGTGAGGCTGCCCGAACGCTGCAGGTCGATCACGAGGCGATCGCCGTATCTGGCATTTGGCCCGGTCGTGAAACTGCGTGAACGAACACCCGGGCTGAGATCGAGAACCACGCGCAGCTGGCCATCGGCGCGGATGGCGCTACGAATTGACCGCACCGCACCCGTACCCGGCGGCAGACTGGTCAACGATCGCGCCAGTCGCCCGCTCTCCAGGTCAATTACGAGGCGATCGGGGCTCCGCAGCGTGAAAATCTTGTGCGCGACGGACTGGCTGAGGTCGAGAACAACGCGAGTTTTGTCATTTTCGTCCCATATACGCACATTTTCGACCGTCGTACCGGCCATTGCCGCGCTGGGCAGCAGTAAGCAGAGCAGGACACAGATGAGGCGACGTTGAGCCATGGACGATCGAGCAGCCAGATTTCGGGATTATGTCCGGTGAGTATACGAATCTGACAAGAAAAACCAAGACTTTTCGTTTGAATATTATGAAGATACCGGAACTAGTTCACATTTTGATTCAGGCTGGCTCGATGGTCTCGATGAGCGCCCCGCCACGCTCGCTCAGGGCTTTGAGCTCGGCCCGGCGCCCGCTACCTTCGTAAGCGAGCGTCAGCACCAGGTCTGCGCGGGCCGACAGGCCGGGGGCCCGATCCGGCCATTCCACCAGGCGAAGACCGTCGTCCAGTTCGTTCCAGCCCAGGTAGCGAAGCTCTTCCTCGTCAGAAATTCTATACAAATCAATATGATATATGGTTGAACGTGGCAATCGGTAGGGCTCCACAAGCGTGTAGGTCGGGCTGGGCACCGGCCCCTCGTGCCCGGCCGCGCTGATCAGCGCGCGCGCGAACGTGGACTTGCCTGCCCCGAGTTCTCCGTCCAGCAGCAGCGTCCAGCCGGCAACGTCCTGCGGCAATGCGCGCAGGACGCAATGAGCGAATTCAATCGTCGCCGCTTCATCAGGCAGAAAAAGATTCACGAGGCAGCCATTCAGGGGTTGATCACGTCACGCAGTTCGGCGATCAGGTCCGAGGCGATCAGGCCGCGTTGGCCTTTGGAGGCCGCAGTGTCGCCCGCGCGGGCATGGGCTTCTACACCCACCAGCGCTGCCTGATGCAGCGACAGTCCCTGCGCCAGCAACGCCGCGATGATGCCGGTCAGGACGTCGCCCATTCCGGCCGACGCCATGCCGGGGTTGCCCGACGTGCAGATCGAGGGGACCTCCGCACCCGCGGAAATCAGCGATCCGGACCCTTTCAGTACTGCAACACCGCCATAGCGCTGCTGCAGTGCCTGAACGGCAGCGAGACGATCGGTTTGAATCTCAGCCGTCGGCTTCTGCAGCAGAGCGCCCGCTTCGCCCGGATGCGGTGTAATGATGCGCGCGTCTGCCCGGTTGGGCTGCTGTGCCAGCCAGTGCAGCGCGTCTGCATCCCAGACCGCGGCACGAGCATCCGTTGCAACGGCTTCGAATAGCAATCTTGCCCAGTCGGAGCGTCCCAGCCCGGGGCCGAAAGCGATGACATCGGCTTTCTCCAGCAGCGGCTCGAGATCTGCCGCGGCCTCGACCGCATGTGGCATCAGTTCCGGTCGGGTTGCCGCCAGCACCGCCGCATGCGTCGGCGCTGTTGCGATGCTGACCAGTCCGGCACCGGCACGCAGGGCGGCCTCGCCGCAAAGCCGGACGGCGCCGGGCATGCCGTCGCCGCCGCCGACAACCAGCACATGACCGAAATCGCCCTTGTGCGCTGCTCGTCGACGCGGCGGCAAAGCATCGCGCACTAATGCGTCGTCGATGCGGCGAAATTCCGGACTGACGCCTGCCCGGCACTGTTCCGGAATCTCCAGCCCTTCAAACAGCAGCTCACCGCAATAATCCGGTGCGCAGTCGAGAAACAAACCGGTTTTGAGACCAACGAACGTTACGGTCATATCGGCTTTGACGGCACAGCCAAGCCTGGCGCCCGAATCAGCGTTGATTCCGGTCGGTACATCTACTGCAAGGACCCTGGCGGCATGTTCGTTGATTGCCGCCACCGCTTTCGCGAACTCTCCGGCAACGTCACGCTCGAGACCACTGCCGAGCATCGCATCCACCAGTAGTTCCGCCTCCGCATCGAGCTCGCCACGCCAGCGCATGACGACGCCGCCTTCAGCGACGAAATCGCCGTAGGCCGTCGCTGCATCGCCACTGAGAGACTCCGGATCGACCAGCGTCAAGACTGATACAACAATGCCGTCCTGTGCAGCAAGTCGCGCGACGACATAGCCGTCACCGCCGTTGTTGCCGGCGCCGCATACGACTTGCCAACGCTTTGCGTCGGGAAATCGCCGGCGCGCCGCGTGGAATGTGGCCGCTCCGGCACGAGACATCAGCGTATATCCAGGGATGCCGTGATCTTCGATGGCGGTTCGATCGATCTCTCGAACAGACGCGACGGAATAGATGTTGGCGGGTAAGGTCTGCATCTGGGAGATTATACTGGCACGCGACACGGATCCGACATTGACGATATCCACCCGGCAATACGGCAATACCGAGATGGCGGCCCTCAAGGCCGAGATCTTCGACTGGTGTGGTGAGCTCGGCTTTCAGCAGGCCGGCATCAGCGATGTCGATCTTGCCGGAGCCGAAGATCGACTTGCGGACTGGCTCGGTAAAAAGTTCCACGGCTCGATGGACTACATGCAGCGCCACGGCACGAAACGCAGCCGGCCGGAAAGACTCGTGCCAGGAACTGTACGCGTTATCTCGGTGCGCATGGACTACCTGCCAAAAGAGCAGCATGAACCGACGCAGCTGCTTGATGACGACGCGCGCGCTTATATATCGCGTTACGCATTGGGTCGTGACTATCACAAGGTTCTTCGCGCTCGTTTGCGTGCATTGGCTCGCCGTATCGAAAAAAGAATCGGGCCGTTCGGATACCGTGTGTTCGTCGATAGTGCCCCGGTGCTGGAGAAAGCGCTGGCCGAGAAAGCGGGCATCGGCTGGATCGGTAAACACACCAACCTGATAAACCGCAACGACGGCTCCTGGTTTTTCCTGGGCGAGTTGTACACCGACCTGCCTCTGCCCGTCGACCAGCCTGAGGGCTCACACTGTGGCACATGCGCTGCTTGCATCGACGTCTGCCCGACCGATGCCATTGTCGCCCCCTACCTGCTCGACGCGCGGCGTTGTATTTCTTATCTGACGATCGAATTGAAAGGCGCTATACCCGTAGAGTTTCGAAAAGCGATTGGCAACCGTGTTTACGGCTGCGACGACTGTCAGCTCTTTTGTCCCTGGAACAAGTTCGCGAAGCCAACCGCCGAAGCCGATTTCGCACCACGGCATGGTCTGGATTCCGCGGACCTTGCGACGTTGTTTTCCTGGAATGAAGAGACCTGGCTGGAAAAGACGGAAGGCAGCGCTATTCGGCGCGTAGGATTTGAACGCTGGTTACGCAATATAGCCGTCGCACTAGGCAATGCGAAAAGCACGCCCGAAGTTGTCGCGGCGCTGCGCGCAAGGCAGCATGAGCAATCTGAACTGGTTTTGGAACACGTGTTGTGGGCGCTGGAACAGCACAGCGCAACAAACAAAATGGAGAACAATGATGTTTGAGGCACCCGATTCGCAATACCTCGTGCCGTTCGACGGAAGTTTCGAGGTGACGACAGCCAGCACTGCACCACTGACCGATGGTCATCCCCACAAGGGCAAGCATCGGGCCAAACGGACTGAAGACCTGAACAAGCTGCAGCGAGTGCTCGCTGCAGGCGATCGCCACGCCGTGCTGCTCGTTTTCCAGGCCATGGATGCGGCCGGCAAAGACAGCACGATCCGATCAGTGATGCAGGGCGTCGACCCGTCCGGCTGCCAGGTTTTCAGTTTCAAGAAACCATCAAGCCTTGAACTTGACCATGATTTTCTGTGGCGCACCACCTGCCGATTGCCCGAGCGGGGGCGTATCGGAATTTTCAATCGCAGCCAGTACGAAGAAGTACTCGTTGTCCGCGTGCACCCCGAAATTCTTGGCTACCAGAAGCTGCCAGGCGAATTGAATCGCGACACAATCTGGGATGAGCGGCTCACGTCGATTCGCCAACAGGAAGAGCACTTGGCGCGCAATGGCACGGTGATACTGAAGTTCTGGCTGAACGTCTCCAAGGAAGAACAAAAGCGTCGCTTTCTTGCGCGCCTCGATAATCCTGACAAAAACTGGAAGTTCGAACCACGTGACGTGGTTGAGCGACGCTCCTGGGACGATTACATGATGGCCTATGAGGCCGCACTGAACGCAACATCACGACCCTGGGCGCCATGGTACGCGATTCCCGCCGACAACAAGTCCTATATGCGCGCAAGGGTCGCGGACATCATAATTGATGCGTTGCAAAGTATCGGCCTGAGGTACCCGGAGCCATCGGACAAGGATCGTGCAGAGTTTGCAGAAGCCCGCGCGGAACTCGATGCCGGGAATCCATGAAGCGAGCAAAGAATCATTCTGATTTCAAGCCCAAAACTGTGGCCTGATCGATACTAATTCCGCGCTTATTGACGCGACAATCGCTTTTTTTGGGTGAGAAAGCGCGTTGCAGGAGTCTTTGGCCACAAATTCGGATTACAGGCGCTCACTGCTCGAGGGACTGGAACTGTTCAAGGGCGTCTATCCCGACGATGTTCACGAACTGCTGCAGCGCTGCGATCGCCGCGACCTCGCAGCCGGTGAACTGCTATTGTCGCCGGGCGCAAAAAACGAACACGTATTTATCGTCCTGTCGGGTAGCCTGAATATACACGTGGGTTCTCCCGAGGCGCCGGTGCTCGCGACAATGGAGTCCGGAGCCTGTGTCGGCGAGATGTCAATCATCGAAGACCGTGACCCGTCTGCCTACGTTATTGGCGCGGAAGATACGCACATGCTCGTGATGCACCAGTCGCTGCTTTGGGAAATGGTCAATGCATCGCACGAATTCGCGAAGAACCTGCTGGTCGTGCTTTCTGAGCGCGTGCGAAGCCACAATCGTGTCATCGCCGACAGCTACGGCGAAATTCGCAAATTCGAACGTCACGCAACAACCGATGCGCTGACCGGGCTGGCGAACCGGCATTCCATGCAGGTGTCGTTTCCCGAAGAAATAGAAGCCTGCGTCGAAAACGAAGAATCCGTCGCGCTGATAATGATCGACGTTGACCGATTCAAACAGTTCAACGATACCTTCGGCCACATTGCCGGCGACCGCGCGCTCCGTGCCGTTTCCGAGATCCTGCAGAAACAGTTCCGCCCACGTGACCTGCTGGTACGCTACGGCGGCGACGAGTTCGCGGTGCTACTGCCCGGCGCGAATATTGAACAAGCGGTAGCCGTCGGCCAGAGAGTCCGCGACACCGTATGTAGCACGACGGGAGACGGATCCGATTCCCTTATAAAGATCCCTATTGCCATATCAATGGGTGTTGCCGAGCTGCACGAAAAAGGCACGCTTGACGGGCTGATCCGCGATGCCGACGCTGCCCTCTATCGCGCCAAGCATGCGGGACGAAACGCGGTATCAGAATAGCCGAAACGGGATTGCTCAGACCGTCACAACCACGTTGTCGATCAGGCGCGCCTCGCCCAGCTGAGCGGCGGCCAGCACTACAAGGTCGTCGCAATCCCGGTCTGGTATCTCGAGATTCTGCGCACGACGAATTGAAAAGTACTCCACCACAAACCCTGCAGCCAACAGCTTCTTGTTCGCGACCTTCTCAAGTTCACTGAAGTTTCGTTGTCCGTTTTGCAGCTCGTCGCCAACCGAGCTCAGAGCCTCATACAACAGCGGTGCTTTGGCTCGCTGCTCTTCGCTCAGATAACTGTTTCGCGAGCTGAGCGCCAGTCCGTCATCTTCGCGAATCGTCTCGCACGTAATTATCGCGACCGGCATACTCAAATCCTCGACCATTCGGCGTATCACGAGCTGCTGCTGATAGTCCTTCTGCCCAAAAACGGCTGCGTCCGGTTGAACGAGCCCGAATAGACGCGCCACAACCGTCGTGACGCCATCAAAGTGCCCTGGCCGCGCCGCGCCGCAGAAATTCTCGGTCAATCCCGGTACTGATACCGTTGTCGCCTGTTCGGTACCAAAGGGGTAAACGGTAGCCACATCCGGCGCGAATATCAGATCTGCTGCCGTCGTTTTCAACCGGCGCTTATCGAGTTCCAGAGACCGCGGGTATTTTTCAAAGTCCTCATCCGCTCCAAACTGGGTCGGATTCACGAAGATGCTGACGACGACGCGTTCGGCATGTTCACGTGCAAGCTCTACGAGCTTGAGGTGGCCTGGATGCAGGCTGCCCATTGTCGCGACGAGCGCCACGTGCTCATCATTCTGGCGCCACTCGGCGATATGCTCGGCGAGCTCCTGCTTACTGTGTACGACTAACACGGCTTATGAATACCTGAAGCGATCTAGGAAAAACAATGTTCGGCAGCCGGGTAGCTGCGATCTTTGACCGCCTGCACGTAGGCCTTTGCCGCCTCCAAAGGAGACGTGTGCTCTGCCTGGAAATTCCGGACAAACCTCGGCGTCCGTCCCTGCGTAATATCGAGGATGTCGTACAGAACCAGGATCTGGCCGTCGACTTCCGGGCCGGCCCCGATTCCAATAATCGGAACCTGCAGCGCCGCCGTTATTTTTTTTCCGACTTCGTTCGGCACACATTCGAGTAATATGACGTCGGCACCCGCATCCTGCAGGCGCTCAGCCGACGCGACCATCTGCCGCGCTTTTTCGGGTTCCCTGCCCTGCACCTTGAATCCGCCGATCTTGTGAACCGACTGGGGTTTGAGTCCGAGGTGTGCACAAACCGGGATGTCGTGCCGCGCGAGATGTTTGACGATCTCAACCTGATCGTCGCCACCCTCGAGTTTGACCATCATTGCACCGCCTTCCTGCATGAGCCGAACCGCATTGTCGAGGGCCTGGCCCGTTTCTGTGTAGCTCATAAACGGCATATCGGCAACGAGAAAAG
Source organism: Woeseiaceae bacterium (assembly GCA_013043165.1). Taxonomy (GTDB): domain Bacteria; phylum Pseudomonadota; class Gammaproteobacteria; order Steroidobacterales; family Woeseiaceae; genus UBA1847. Next base: position 23,794 of record JABDOQ010000051.1, read on the forward strand.
CCCGGCGCAGTCCGCGCGCCACGGCGCGGGAGTGATAAACGATGTCATCAACCGTGACCGGCACCGTCGTGTCATGACCTTGAATAACCATGCCAAGGGAATCGCCGACAAGTACGAGGTCCGTGCGAGCCGCGTCCACGAGCGCCGCATAGCTGGCGTCGTAGGCAGTCAGGCACGCAATCGGCTCGCCGTCATGTTTCATTTTGCGCAATGTCGCGACATTGACCGGCGGTTCCGGCATGCTGCGCTGTTCAAGCTGGGTATACATTATTTTGTGTCCTGCTAACCCAGGGCCGCAGCAACCGGGTTAAAGAAATGGCGACCGCCCGTAGTTCGCTCAATTTGCCGGAACAGCTGCTCGTAATCAGAATCGTTATTCGCCGGGTCTATTTGCGACGCATTGACAATTAGTAGCGGGCCCTCATCGTAGGCATGAAAAAACCTCGCGTATGCATCGATCAGTTTCTCGACGTAATTCCGGTCCACGAAACGATCATACCGCGAATTACGCTGCGTCAATCGCCTCATTATCGCGTCGACCGATGCCTGCAGGTAAATAACCAAATCCGGTACCGGTGCATCGACAGCCAGATTCTCTGCGATCTGGTCGTAGAGTTTCAATTCCTCCGGGTCCAGATTGAGCTCGGCAAACAAGCGATCTTTCGTAAAGAGATAATCTGAGATACGCACGCTGGAAAACAAATCCGACTGACGCAGGTCCCCGATCTGACGCGCTCGAGCGAACAGAAAGAACATTTGCGCCGGCAACGCGGCGGAGCGACCGTCGCGATAAAAGCGCTCGAGGAACGGATTCTCTTCAACTTCTTCGAGAATCAGGTCTGCAGACAGACTGTCGGCGAGCCTTCGCGCCAGCGCGGTCTTGCCCACCCCGATCGGTCCCTCGATTGCGATATACCGGGATGCATTTCCTGACGTTTGCAGCTGACTTATGGACACTGTTTTCCTTTACACAATTCGCGAGATTTTCGGTTCATCCCTGTTGACCGGGAAATTCGCCAACCGACCGAGCCCGGGAATCGTTAGCCCCGGCGCAATTTCCATTAGCGGCAACAATACAAAATTTCTCTCGGCGATGCCCGGATGGGGCACGGTGAGGCCGGGCTCTTCGATTTTATCACTGCCGCAGACCAGGAGATCGAGATCGAGAACGCGCGGCCCCCAGCGGACCTCGCCTCGTTTCCGGCCCCGCCGTAGCTCGATTCGCTTCAGCTCTTCGAGCAACTGCTTCGCTGTAAGCTGCGTCAGCAGCGAGGCCGCTGCGTTGACGAAGTCGGGCTGCTCTACCCCGCCGAACGGCGAAGACCGGTACAAAGATGACCGCCGTATCAACCGTGTGTCCGGAATCTCCGCCAACAGATCGAATGCGCTGTCGAGCTGCGCCGCGGGACCCTGCAGATTACTGCCAAGCCCGACGTACGCCGGGCGCCAGTGATCGGTTTTGGCGGTCGCTGCAGTCAAGGGCGGCGAGTCACGAAGCCTGCGGCTTTCTGCGTCGACGCCTGGACCGCGGGCGACGCTTCTTTTTAGACGGCGAGTCCATCTGAAAACTTGCCGCACGCTCTGTGGCCGATTGCGTCTGAACGTCGGTCCAGAACTGAGCGATTTCAGAATCGACTTGACCGACGTCGGCAAGCAGAATCATGAAATCGTAGGCCGCCCGGAAGCGGCGATGCTCCAGCAACTTCATCGCACGCTTTCCGCGCATCTGCAGAAAACGCGGCTGCAGCGCCAGCATCTCGCGCATGGGCACGGTGAATCGGCGCGGAATCGAGAGGCGGCGCTGCTGCGCTGCAACGATGTCGTACGATGCGAGGCTGAGTGACTGCGCTTCCGTCATCTTCTCTTCGGAGCGCCGTATGGCTGCGAGCTTTTTCACCGGCGCCCAGAAAAACACGCCCAGTAAAAACATCGGCGTCACCGACTTGTCAGCCGCCACACGTCGATCCGTATTTTGCAACGCAGCGCGAACGAAGCCGGCGAAAATCTCGTCGTTTTCAAGTTCTTCTGTCGTCGCCGGAAACATCTCCTGGAACAGTCCGTGTTGCCAAAGCAGAATAAACGTCGACTCGGCATGCCCGGTCTGGAAGAGCTTCAGGAACTCGTCAAACAGGCGGGCCGGCGGCACGTTGGCGAGCAGCGGCGCGTGATGATGAATCGCCTCGACGACGGGCGGGTCGATCGTGAAATCCAGCTTCGCGGCGAAACGTATCGCACGCAGCATACGCACCGGATCCTCACGCAGCCTTACCTCAGGATCACCGATGAGCACCAGCTGCTTGCGCTCGACGTCGGCGACGCCCCCGACAAAGTCCCAGATGCTGAAATCGGTGGTAGTGTAGTACAGGGCATTGCAGGTGAAATCGCGGCGCCAGACATCCTCATCGATGGTGCCGTATACGTTGTCGCGAAGTATTCGGCCTTCATGATCATGCTCGGAGTCGTCATCGACATGAATTGCTGCAGCACGAAATGTGGCCACTTCGATAATCTCGCGACCGAAACGGACGTGCGCAAGCCGAAACCGACGGCCGATAAGCCGGCAATTGCCGAACAGTGCTCGCACCTCCTCTGGCGTCGCGTTGGTCGCTACGTCAAAGTCCTTGGGGTGCAAATTGAGCATGGCATCGCGCACACAGCCACCGACGAGAAACGCCTGATAGCCGGCCTTGTTCAGCCGATAAAGTACCTTGAGCGCGCTTTTGGAAATCTCGTTTCGAGAAACGTTGTGATCAGCACGGGTGATGATTTGCGGCGCGTCGGACCGGGAATTCCCGCTGTTTTTCAAATTTTATTCCGCATGGCGATACTGGATTCGGCCGTATCATAGCAGTCCGACGCGGCTACAAGGCTGTTCGCGGCGAAAAACCCGGATACGCCTTGAGCATTTACCGCGCGGCCGTATAATAGCGGCCCGGTTTTGGACGACCGGCTGAAACCACGCTCCCTTCGTCTAGTGGTTTAGGACGCCGCCCTCTCACGGCGGTAACAGGGGTTCGAATCCCCTAGGGAGTACCAGATAGATAAAAATGCCCGCAGCAGCGGGCATTTTTGTTTGTCTGGTACTCCCTGGCTGGGATTTGAAATGCGTTCGATAAAACGCGACAGCGTTTTGGACGCCGCAGGCGCCCCGCAGGGGCGAAGATCGCCCAAAGGCGATCTGAGTCAATCCCCTAGGGAGTACCAAACGACAAACGGGCCCGCCTTGCGTGGGCCCTTTTCCGTTATGGCCTTTGGCCACCGGCCAGCTGATAGACTGACAGTTCAACGCGCAACGGTTTCCGCAAGAGAAGGTAACCAGCCATGTTACTGAGCCTGCTCCCCACCCTTTTCGTCCTGGGCCTCGCAGCGCTTGCCGCCATCGGTCTTGCCCAAACTCGCCGGTCACCGCCAGAGAATGCGGCACAGCGATTCGCCGCGGCACGCATACTCACGCTTGCCCTGGTCGTCCAGGGAATCCACTTTGCCGAGGAAGCGTTGACGGGATTTCCCGAACGCCTTGGCGCCTTGCTCGGCCTACCCGCCATGCCGATGTCGTTCTTCCTCACCTTCAACGTGACATGGCTCGCGATTTGGGTCGTCTCGGTCCCAGCGCTTCGCGCCGCGCGGCGCGCTGCATTTTTTGCCGCCTGGTTCCTGGCGATTGCCGGCATGTTCAATGCCGTTGCGCACCCGCTGCTCGCTATTGCAGCGCGGGGCTACTTCCCCGGCCTTGCTAGTTCACCTTTTATCGGAGCCGCCGCCGCCTGGCTCTGGCTCAATCTGCGCGAGGCGACGACGCCGCGAGCAAATCTCGCCTGTTGATCGAGACCTGCTCTAGAAATACTTCATCACCGCAACGATGAGACTCCACGCGAGCATCACGGCCGTCGGTATGAACGTGATCGTAAAACCCATTCCGCGAGCATCGGGATCCTTGATATACGATGAGCGGTAAATAAACCGCCCGATGATAAAGACCAGTCCCATACCGGCGCCCCACAGCGGATTCACGAGATACGCGAAGATCCACAGTGCCGGTACGAAGGCAACCAGTTGCTCCATCGTATTCTGCTGCACGCGGAAGGTCCGCTCGAATTCAGGATGACCCTCGATGGCGGGCGCCTTGACGCCGTGCTTGCCTCGCATCGAGCCAACCTGAATCGAAAACAGAATGAACTGGCCTAACGCCAGGATAGTGACAATTGCGACGGCTTCCATGTTTTTTATTCCCCTGTAAGACTTTTAAGCCTTTTTCTGTGACTATTGGCGCCTTGTCATCAAAATGATCGCTGACATGGCCAGGCCCGTTTTCGACAAGCTTCGCACAATTCTGTTCGGCAAGGTACTTGGCCTCGAACGTCACGAGTACGTCGCCGTCGCCTGGTCGTTCGCATATTTCTTTTGCGTGCTTTCTTCGTACTATATTCTGCGGCCTGTGCGGGAAACCATGGCCGTTGGTAGCGGCCCCGACACCATTCCTTATCTTTTCATCGGCACATTCGTGACGATGATCTTCGCCTCGTCGATCTTCGGCTGGGTCGCCACCCGGTTTCCCAGGCGCGTGTTCCTGCCCTGGGTCTACCTGTTCTTTGTTGTGAACATCCTGATCTTCTGGGTCGTTTTCTCCCGCGCAGTCGCGTCGGATGGAGAACACGTCTGGCTGGGCCGTGCTTTCTTTGTCTGGCTAAGTGTCTTCAACCTGTTCGTCGTCTCGGTATTCTGGAGCTTCATGGCCGACATCTATACGCGTGAGCAAGGACGCCGGCTGTTCGGCGTCATCACGTCCGGTGGTAGCATCGGTGCGCTGATCGGCGCTACGGCAACCAGCTCTCTGGTCGTAAAAGTCGGTTTCCAGAACCTGATGCCGATTTCCGCTGCTGTTCTGCTTGTCGGGGTATTCTGCATTGGCCGGTTGAAAGAGTGGGTGCACCAGGAACACGAAGACGAGATCACCGAGACCGTGGAGAGCGAGAAACCGCTTGGCGGCGATCCGTTCGCCGGCATAACTCACCTGTTCTCATCGAAGTACTTCCTTGGTATCGCGCTGATGTCGTTGATCGCCAGCCTGCTTGGCACGGCGCTGTATATGTTCCGGGCGGAACTCGTCGAGACCGCGATCCTGACCTCCGACGCACGCACACAGTTCTTCTCAAATATGAATGTCGCGCAAAACGCGCTGGCCCTGGTAGCCCAGATGTTCCTGGTCAAACAGGTCGTCACACGCTTTGGGATCGGCCGTTCTCTGTTCCTGTTCCCGCTCGCGTCAATCATCGGATTCGCAGTGCTCGCCATGGAGCCTACCCTGATGGCTGTCGCGACACTTGACGTCGTTCGCAGGGGCCTCGGCTTTGGCTTCGCCAAGCCCTCGACCGACATGTTGTATTCTGTCGTCACGCCCGAAGAGAAGTACAAGACCAAGAACTTTATCGACACGGCCATCTATCGCGGCGGCGACGTTGTGGGAACCTGGACGGTAAAGCTGATGTCAACACTGGGACTGGGCATCGCGGGTATCTCAATCGCGATTCTGCCGTTCGCCGTCGTTTCTGCCGTGGTCGCGCTCTGGCTCGGACGCGACTATCGACGCCAGGCCCTGGCGCTGAGACAAAGCGGTATAGTCTAGCTATGCAAAACACCGGACTACTGCGCCGCATCGCGGCAATGCTGTATGACTCATTACTTGTCGCGGCCCTGCTGTTTCTGGCAACACTTCCGTTTATCGCGATTCGTGGCGGCGAACCGGTCGAGAGCGGTGACAACCTGCTGTACCGAATCGTCCTGGCACTGGTGGTATACGCTTTCTTTGTCGGCTTCTGGTGTCGTTCCGGCCGGACGCTGGGGATGCAGTCCTGGGGACTACAGCTCGAAAACGATGATGGCGGCATGCCGTCGGTCACATCGGCCAGCCTTCGTTTTTTCGCGGCAATTATCTCGTTACTGCCACTGGGACTCGGTTTCCTGTGGCAGATCTGGGACCCCGCGAAGCTTACGTGGCATGACCGAATCAGCCACACCCGGATCGTGTACTACCCGCGGCAAAAGACGCAGAAAAACCAGTGAATGGCCGCTAGCGGATGCGCACAAGCGCGACCACGGTCACGAGCAAGAGCGCAAGCGACGGTAGCCAGTTGATAAGCACAGGGTTCAAATTGAAAACCTGACCGGAATTCGCGAGCGTCTCGCTGCCCAGGTAGTAGGCAAGTCCAATTATCACGCCAATCACCAGACGGCCGCCCGCGCCGCCCGTACGCAACGAACCAAATACGAATGCCAGGGCCATGATCGGCATAATCAGCACCGTCAACGTTCGTGACGCTCGATACCAGAGTTCCGATTCATACTGCGAGGCATCGAGGTTGTTGCGCTTCAGGTAGTCGATGTAAACCATGAGTCCGCGCGCCGACAGGCTCAGCGGCTTCGACAGCGAACTTCCCAGCAGCTCCGAATTCACTTCGAAAGACTCAACCGCAACAGACGACTCAACGACCTGCACGCCGTCATCCCTGAACCGGGTCTCGCGCAGGTTCTCGAGGATCCAGTTGTCATTCTCGTCGATGCCCGAGTTCTCCGCCTTCGCGATCGACGCCAGTCCATTGTCTTCATCGAATCGGAACAGGTAAATGCTGCCAAACTCGAATTCCGAGTTGATACGCTCAAGGTGCAAATAGACAGGTCCGTCCTTGACCCACGTCTCATTCCCCAAGCGGGCATCGCCTTTCTGATAACGAGCTTCCATGCGCATGTCGCGTGCGTACAAATCGAGCGGTGGTCCGATGAACTCGCCGATGAGCCCGGTTATCACGAGCATCACTAGCCCCGATAAAGCGACCATGCCCGACAACCTGACAACCGACAGACCAGCCGATCGCATGACAATGATCTCGCTGTGTCCGGCAAGTGCACCGAGACCGAGCAATGACCCTATTAGCGCCGCAACGGGAAGCATTGCGAAGGCCAGAATAGGCAGGCGCAGCGCGGCGTACAGAATCACTTGCGGCGTCTGGTAGGCCGCCTGGGTGTCGTCGAGTTCCGCGATAAATTCAAAAAGTCCAGCCAGCGCCAGCAGTACCAGGAGCACCATTGCTGTACTCGTCAGAATCGTGCGCATCAGGTACTGGCTGAGAATTGCCGTCACCGCCATAATCTCCTGTGCCAGCTGTTTTGGACCGCCAGCAGCCCCAGCGTAAACAACAGCACACAGCCGTGTACCCACCAGAGTCCGAGCAATGGCGATATCGTCGCCTGCTCGATCCATGCTTTCGCGGCACTCAGCATGTTGAGATAAATGATGAACACCAGTAGCCCAATCGCCAGGCGGCCATAACGGCCTGAGCGCGGCCGACTCCGGCTCAAGGGTACGGCGAGCATCGCCAGTATGACGGTCGCCAGGGGTATGCTGATACGCCACTGCATCTCGGCAACGTGTTCGAGCTCGCGCGATTGAGCCAGCCGGGAAAACGACATGGCACGCGGCCGCGGGTCGGTAGCACGCAGGCTCGGCAGTTGGTACGGGATGCCGTGCTCTGCGAATTCGACAACCCGAAAACGCGTCGTGCCCGGGATGCCCTCGTAACGTCTTCCGTTGTGCAGCACAAGCAGCCGGGTATTCTTGTCGTCAGAGGCAAGCTGCTCGCCGCGCTCCGCGATTACGACTTCGACTCGCCCGTCATCCACGAGACGCTGCATAAACACCTTTTCCATCTGCCCTTCGGCGGTCACACGTTCGCCATAGACAACGGCCTGGTCCGGGCCGAATACCGTAAAGCGTCCCGGCTCGATACTCGCCAGATCCGCCTCGCGTCGGGCTTCGGCACCAATGCGATCGATCGCCGTCAGCGCCAGGGGAGCACCTTCGATCGATAGCCAGGCTACGCCGGCGGCCAGCGGCAACAGCAGCCACATCACGGGTCGGTAAATGCCCGATGGACCGATGCGACACGCCATCATCGCGGGCATTTCACTGTCCCGGTACAGGCGTCCCAGCGCCAGCATAATCGATAAAAACAGGCCGATCGGTACGAGAACGGTCAGGTATTGCGCCGCTGACAAGCCTATTACGTCGAAAGCGGCATCTTTGGGGAGTTTTCCCTTGGCAACGTCGCCCAAAACTCTCGCAAACTGGTTTGTCAGCAGAATCAGCAGCAGCACCATCGTGACCCCGAGCCAGGTCATGGTGATCTCGCGAAATATGTACCGATCCAGAATGCGGGTCATCGGTGTCCGGGAATGGCGTAGCTGCTTGCAGCCGAAAGCGTTAGACTACCGCTTTTGTTTTGTCCGTGACAGCCCCGCCCCAACTCAAAGGCACGCAGAAGCTATGGAATATTTCACGACTACGAGCAAACCCTCAAAACGAGCCGTCGACTGCGTCATCGTCGGAATATTTGATCGGGGCAAACTGGGCGTCGCTGCGAGCGACATCGATTCTGCCAGCAAGGGCGAAATTCGCCGACTGATCAAGAGCGGCGACATTTCTTCGGAACTGGGTCATTGCGCGGTGCTGACCAGGCTCGCTGGTGTAAAAGCCGCACGCGTCGTTGTCGTCGGGCTGGGTAAAACGAGCGCTCTTGGCGCCAGGCAATTCCGCAAGGCCGTTGCCGCCGCGGCAACGGCAATTGGAAAAACCAGGGCGAAACAGGTGCTGAACGGCCTGACACTCGAAACCGCTGCCAAAACCAGCCACTACTATCTTGCACGCCACTCCGCCGAGGCCTTCGGTGAAATGCTGTATCGTTTCAATCAAATGAAAAGCGGTCGTCAACCGGCAGGCAGTCCTCTGAAAAAGATTGGCTTTGCAATCGCAAAGAAAACGGATGCCGCGCAGACGATACGGGGTGCAAAACACGGTGACGCAATATCGACCGGCGTCTCGCTTGCCAAAGATCTCGGTAATCTACCAGCCAATGTGTGTACGCCGAGTTACCTGGCGCGCACAGCCAAGAAACTGGCGTCCGGCAACGCAAAATTGACAAGCAAAGTGCTCAACGAAGCGGAAATGAAACGCCTCGGAATGGGATCATTACTATCCGTGACGGCCGGCACCGTGGAAGCCGGGAAACTGATCGTAATGCAGTACAAGGGCGGCGGCGAGAAACCGGTCGTTCTCGTTGGCAAGGGCGTGACTTTCGATACCGGCGGTATTTCCCTCAAGCCTGGCCTCGGTATGGACGAGATGAAGTTCGACATGTGCGGCGCCGCCGGCGTAATCGGCGTAATGGCCACGGTCGCTCAGCTAAAGCTGCCCATTAATCTCGTTGTTGTCGTGCCCACGGTCGAGAATATGCCGAGCGGCACTGCGACCAAGCCGGGCGATATCGTCAAGAGCATGTCCGGGCAGACTATCGAAGTCCTCAACACCGATGCGGAGGGCAGGCTGATTCTTTGTGATGCCCTCACGTATTCGCGACGTTTCAAGCCAGCGGCAATTATTGACGTGGCCACTCTGACCGGGGCCTGCGTCATCGCGCTCGGCGCTCATCGCTCGGCCGTTATGAGTAACAACGACGCGCTTCGAACAGAATTGGTGGCCGCAGGCGAACGCGCCGAAGACCTCGCGTGGCCCATGCCGCTCGGCGAAGAATACGCCGAGCAGCTGAAAAGCAATTTCGCCGATATGGCGAACATCGGCGGTCGTCCCGGCGGCGCCGTTACGGCGGCCTGTTTCCTTGAGAAATTCGCCGATGGGCTAACGTGGGCTCACATGGACATTGCGGGCACGGCCTGGCACAGCGGCGCCAAGAAAGGCGCGACCGGAAGGCCCGTCCCATTGTTGGCGGAGATGCTGCTCTCGCGCTGTCGCGCCCTGCCCTGAGCTGACGATCCTCGAAAATGGCCAGAGTCGACTTCTATGTGCTTGAGCGCGTTGACGAACGTGCGCGACACACGCTTGCCTGCAAACTGGCAGAGAAAGCCTACCGCCTCAAAAACACGGTGTACATCCACGCAAAGAGTCGCGACGATGCAGTGCATCTTGACGCGCTTCTCTGGACATTCCGTGACGGGAGCTTCGTTCCTCATGGCCTCAGCGGCTCTGGCGACGAGGCGCAGGCGTCGCCGATCACGATCGGCTATGAACAACAAGGCATCGAATCACGTGACCTCCTGATCAACCTCAGCGACGAGATACCCCCATTCGCCGAGTCTTTTCCGCGAGTTGCAGAAGTCGTAACGGCCGACGAGAATTGCCGGCTGCTGAGTCGCCGGCGATTCGCCGAATACCGGGACAAGGGTCACTCGCTCCAGACGCACAAACTTTAATGGACAAATCTTACCAACCCGAAGACATCGAGCAGCGCATTTACGAGCGCTGGGAGAGAAACGGCTATTTTGCGCCGCAGGGCAACGGACAGCCTTACTGCATAATGATTCCGCCACCGAACGTGACGGGAACCCTGCATATGGGTCACGCGTTTCAGGATACGATCATGGATGCGCTGACGCGTTACCACCGTATGAAGGGTCATCGCACACTGTGGCAACCGGGCATGGACCACGCCGGCATAGCGACACAGATGGTGGTCGAGCGAATCCTGAACAACGAAGGCCTGTCCAAGCGCGATATCGGGCGCGAAAAATTCGTCGAGCGCGTCTGGCAGTGGAAAGAGGAATCCGGCGGACAAATCGCCAACCAGACGCGCCGCCTGGGAGCTTCGGTCGACTGGAGTAACGACCGCTTCACCATGGATGACGGCTTGTCCAACGCCGTACGCCGGGTTTTTGTTCAGCTGCACGACGAGGGACTGATCTACCGCGGCAAGCGGCTCGTCAACTGGGACCCGGTCCTGCACACAGCATTGTCGGATCTCGAAGTCTTGTCCGCGGACGAACAAAGTCACCTTTGGCATTTCCGCTACCCGCTCGAAACAGGCGACGGACATCTCGTCGTCGCAACGACGCGACCCGAGACCATGCTCGGTGACAGCGCCGTCGCCGTACATCCTGACGACGAACGCTACAAGAAGTTGGTGGGTCAGAACATTATTCTGCCGATCGTCGGCCGACGCATTCCGATCATCGCCGACGATTACGTCGATCCTGAGTTTGGCACAGGTTGCGTAAAAATAACTCCCGCACACGACTTCAATGACTATGAAATCGGCAAACGACATGACCTGCCGCTTTACAACATCCTGACCGACGATGCCTCACTGAACGATACCGTGCCGGATGCCTACAAAGCGATGAATCGGTTCGATGCACGAAAGCAGATCGTTGCGGAGTTCCAGCAGCTGGGCCTGCTCGAGAAGATTGAGGACTACGTCGTCAAGACTCCCCGTGGCGACCGCTCGCACGCCGTTGTGGAGCCTTACCTCACCGACCAGTGGTACGTGAAGATCGAACCCCTTGCCAGGCCCGCCATCGAGGCGGTTGAAACCGGAAAAATTCGTTTCGTACCCGAGAACTGGTCAAAAACCTACTTCGAATGGATGTACAACATCCAGGACTGGTGCATCAGCCGGCAGCTCTGGTGGGGACACCGCATTCCTGCGTGGTACGACGACGATGAAAACGTCTATGTTGGCTATTCGGAAGAGGACGTACGCAGTAAAAACAAACTCGGCGCCACTGTAACGCTGCGGCAGGATGAGGATGTCCTCGATACCTGGTTCTCCTCCGCGCTGTGGCCTTTCAGCACGCTGGGTTGGCCCGAGAAGACCGACAGGCTTGACGATTTTTATCCCGGTAATGTGCTCGTAACCGGTTTTGACATCATCTTCTTCTGGGTTGCCCGCATGATCATGATGGGCATCAAGTTCATGGGCGATGTGCCTTTCCATGAAGTGTATATCCACGGCCTGATTCGCGCCGAGGATGGCCAGAAAATGTCAAAGTCGAAAGGCAATGTACTCGATCCGCTCGATCTTATCGACGGCGTCGATATCGCAGCTCTCGTCGAAAAACGTACCAGCGGCATGATGCAGGATCACCTGGCGCCCAAGATCGAAAAAGCGACACGAAAAGAATTTCCAGATGGAATCAACCAATACGGTGCCGATGCCTTGCGATTTACGTTCGCAGCTCTCGCAACCACAGGCCGCGACATTCGCTTCGACCTGGGCCGTATCGATGGCTACAAGAATTTCTGCAACAAGCTCTGGAACGCGGCGCGCTACGTTCTGATGAACACAGAAGCGCTTGATGATGGCGACGTCGAATTAAGCGCAGCTGATCGGTGGATCGTGGCGCGGTTCGATCAGACCGTCGCCGATGTGCACGGTCACTTCGCGTCGTATCGGCTCGATCTTGCTGCACAGGTTCTGTATGAATTTACGTGGCACGAATTCTGTGACTGGTACCTCGAATTGTCCAAACCCGTGCTGCAGTCGGATCAGTCATCGGCTGCCCTGCAGCGCGGCACGCGCAGAACGCTGATAGAAGTGCTGGAGTCGTTACTGCGGCTGCTGCATCCGCTGATGCCGTTTATTACCGAGGAGATTTGGCAGCAGGTCGCGCGGCGCGCGGGAATCGAGGGCGATACGATCATGCTGCGTCCCTACCCTGCCGCTACCGGCGGCGAAATGGACAGCGAAGCCGTCGACGACATTGAGTGGGTCAAGCAGTTTATTCTCGGTATCCGTCAGATACGCGGAGAGATGGATATTTCACCAGGCAAGTTTCTGCCCGTAATATTGCAGAATACGAGTAGCGTCGATCGGCAGCGTGCCGATGCGCATGCTCTGTTGATACAGCGCGTGGGTCGCGTCGAGTCCGTAACGGTTCTTGCGGACGACGGCGAAGCACCGGCCGCAGCCACGGCCCTGCTCGGCGATTTGCGGCTGCTCGTGCCCATGAAAGGTGTCATCGACGTCGACGCCGAACGGGCCCGGCTCGAAAAGCAGATGGACAAGGTACGGGCCGATCTCAAACGCACGATCGGCAAACTCGGCAACGAAAAATTTGTGAACAATGCGCCGGTCGAGGTGGTCGCACAGGAAAGAGAACGTTCAGCAGAGTTCGAAAAGACGATCGCTCAATTGACCGAACAACTCGTGAAGCTGCAGGAGCTCGCCTGATCGCACGGCTATTCTGAGCACTGCATCACACTCTGATCGGCGAGCCAGTGCAAAACGGCGTGTCTTGAGTGAACATGGCTGAATCAGGGTTTTTTCGGAAGATATTAAGGATCAAGAGATGCAGCGCGGAAATATCGTGGAGAAATTGCATACCAGTGATGAGGCACAGCGTGCAGCCATTGAGCGCGCGCGTGCAGCGCTCGGCGGCATCATTCTTGGCAAGAATGAACAAATCACTTTGTCTCTGGCGTGCCTGCTCGCACGCGGACACCTGCTGATCGAGGACCTTCCGGGGCTCGGTAAAACAATGCTCGCGCAGTCACTGGCACGAGTACTGGGCCTGAGTTTTCAACGAATCCAGTTTACAAGCGATCTTTTGCCGGCCGATATCATCGGCGTATCGGTGTTCCGGCAGAACAGCGGCGAGTTCGAATTTCAGCCCGGACCGATATTTGCGCAACTGATTCTTGCCGACGAAGTCAACCGTGCGACGCCTAAAGCACAAAGTGCATTGCTGGAATCCATGGAGGAACAGCAGGTTTCCGTCGACGGCACGACGCGCGCATTACCCGAGCCCTTCTTCGTTGTTGCAACACAGAATCCGGGCGACCAGATCGGTACCTTTCCGCTCCCCGAGTCGCAGCTCGATCGCTTCCTGATGCGTATTCAAATGGGCTATCCCAATGAGGACAGCGAACGCGAATTGCTGGCCGGAGACGACCGGCGTTTGATGCTGAAGGACACCAAGGCCGTCGCGAGCACTGAGATGCTGCTCGCATTGCAGCAATCGGTGGCGGCCGTGCATGTCAGCGACGCGCTGATCGACTACATCCAGGCGCTCGTGCGCCATACCCGGGAATCGGCCGACATAGAAATCGGTTTATCGCCCCGCGGCGCCCAGGCGCTTGTTGCGGCGTCAAAAGCCTTCGCGTTCGTTGAGGATCATTCGGGCGCATACCCGGATGACGTTCAGGCTGTGTTTACGGCGATATCCGGCCATCGACTCAAACCAGCCGGCGGCACGCGATTCCGCAGTCCAGCCGAACTTTGCCAGCATGTCCTCGATTCCGTGGCCATTCCCTAGCCCGGGCGGATTGTTAAGCGCTCTCCGCAACGCTGCCGTCGCTCGCGTCGGGCGCTGGGCCCGCAAGCGTCAGGGTGCAGATCCGGCTAGCACACGGCTGCGGCCCGGCCGCGTCTATATTTTGCCGACTGGCGTTGGCATCGTTTTCGGCATCATGACATTTGCGATGTTGTTGGGCTCGATGAACTACAACAACAACCTGTCCTTCGTCCTGACCTTCGTCCTGATCGGCATCGGCTTCGTCTCGATGCACCAGTGTCAGCGAAATCTCGTCGGTCTCGAATTGGCCTTCGCTGGCACAGAACCTGTATTCGCCGGTCAGACCATGCGCTTTGGTATCGCCGTCACCAACCATTCAAAGAATGCCCGGCACGGAATTCGCCTGTACAGGCGTGGAATTGAGAGTGATATCCAGGACCTGCAGCCCGGAGAAAGCAAGGTGTTCATCCTCGCTGTTGCCACCGAGCAGCGCGGCTGGATAACGCTGGACCGCTTTGGCGTTCGCACCCTGTTCCCGTTCGAGTTGTTTCGATCCTGGGCATGGCTGCACATGGACATCAGCGCCCTCGTTTTTCCCCGACCGGCGGAGCGCCCTCCCGAGCCGCCGCCAACAATGGTCGCGCACGGCCATCGGCAGCATGATGCGCGCGGAGAGGAAGATTTCGCCGGCCTGCGCAAATACCACGAAGGCGATTCACCGCGGCACGTCGCGTGGAAAGCGTACGCCCGCAGCGGCCAGCTGCTATCCAAGCAGTTTGCCGGGGCGGATACGAGCAGCCAGTGGTTCAATTTCGACGACATCGCCGTCGCTGACGTCGAGCAGCGGCTGTCCATACTAACCCGCTGGGTAGTTGATGCCGACCGCACGCGCGAAGACTACGGTCTGCGTCTGCCCGGCGCGGAATTCGAGCCGGCACACGGCGAGGCGCATCGACGAGCATGCCTCGAGGCGCTCGCGTTGTTCGAGAGAAGCACATCATGATGACGCGGCCGCGCGGAACCGACGGATCGCTATTGTCCAGCCTGCCATGGACAATGACTGCACTGGCGGTCTCGATTGTGCCGCACCTGCCCTACTTGCCGATCTGGATAAGCATCGCTTTGTTCGGCTGCATGATCTGGCGTTACGCGATCGAAAAGCGTCGTCGCTCACTGCCCTCTGCGTGGTTCCGTGCACTACTCGCGCTCGCCTGCTTCCTCGGAGTACTACAAACCTATTCGACTGTCAGCGGTGTCGGGCCTGGCTCCGCCTTGCTTGCCATCATGGCAGCTTTGAAGCTCCTGGAGACGCGCAAGCGACGCGATCAGTTCGTGCTGTTGTTCATATCAATTTTCCTTGTCATGTCCGCGCTGCTGCGGGAACAGTATCTGTGGTCACTGCCCTACCTCGTCGTTAGCATCATCGTAATAATGACCGCCTGGCTGCGGATGTCGGCCGCCCACTATGAGACTGCAAGACAGAGCTTTTTGACCGGCGGCCGACTGCTTCTGTATGCGGCACCGCTCGCCGTCGCGATGTGGATTTTCTTCCCGCGCATCGCCGTACCGTTCTGGGCTGTGCCTATGGACACGGGCACCGCAACTACGGGCATCAGTGATTCCATGAGCCCTGGTGATGTAAGCAAGTTGTCGCGTTCCGATGCAGTTGCATTTCGCGTCAAATTTGACGGACCGACTCCTGCCGCTCGGGACCGCTATTGGCGCGGCCTCGTGCTGACGGTGTTCAATGGCCGGACCTGGTCAATGAATGATCCCTATGAAGGTGCGCGCGTCCATGAGATCGTGTCCGGCCAGGGTGATCCGATCAAGTATCAAATCACGCTCGAAGCTACCCGTCAGCCCTACGTTTTCGCACTCGACATGCCGTGGTCCTGGACACTGGAGCGGACGTTTATGGGTCCGCAGCAGCAGCTCGTGAACGCCCGGCCGATTGATCAGCGCGTTGCTTACGAAGCGGTTTCCTATACGACGTTCAGCACAGATGCCAATCTTGGCGATTACGCGCGCTCCTGGTACCAGCGCTTGCCGGATGCCAGCAACCCGAGAACGCGGCGTCTTGCCCAGGAAATGCGCAACGCGGCAAAGTCAGACAAGGCATACATTGAAAGCGTCCTTCGAAAGTTCAATACGGAAGAGTATTTCTACACCCTGGAGCCGCCCCCACTCGGTAATAATTCGGTCGACCGATTTCTGTTCGATACCCGGCGCGGATTTTGCGAGCACTACGCGTCGGCCTTTGCCGTGATGATGCGTGCCGCCGACATTCCGGCACGCATTGTGCTTGGTTACCAGGGCGGCGAAATCAATTCGATGGCTGGCCACCTGATCGTGCGCCAGTCCGATGCTCACGCCTGGAACGAAATCTGGCTCGAAGAGCACGGCTGGTATCGCGTCGATCCTACCGCCGCCGTTGCGCCTGGTCGCATCGACCTGGGCGCAAGTGATGCAGCTTTCCAGGGTGTCGGCGAGGCCTGGGGGTTGTCCGCACCGTCGCAAATTCTTCACCGACTCTCAATGACGATTGATGCGCTCGACGCGAAATGGAACGACTGGGTGCTGGGCTACGGTCCCGACAAGCAAGACGAATTTATGCAACGGCTGGGCATGCATGACCCCAACTGGCAGAAGATGATGCTCACAATGATCGGACTGATCCTCGGTTTGATTGGACTCATCAGCTTGTTGCTGGCGCTGCGCTACAGGCCCCCGGCAAAAGACCCGGCGGCCATACTTTTTAAGCGTTTTGTCAGGAAAACCGGTCTCGAACCCGGTATCGGTGAGACGGCGGAAAGTTTTTCCCGTCGGGCGATGCAAACCGGCACGCTGCCGGCTGACACCGTAAGGTCGGTCACAACCGCGTACCATGACGCACGCTACGGCCCTGCTGACGAATCCGCTATCGCGCGCCTGAAACGCGCGGTCGGGACTATTGGGTAGCCGTATCCGGTGCTTGAGTCTGTACGAGGGCGAGTAACAGCGCGCCGGCAAGAAAAAGTGGCATCAGCGTAAGCAGAACCCATTTCGGATCATCGGACAGCATCGCAGCGGTGGCAACCATTGCAGGCCCCAGCACGTGGGCAAACTTCGTGACCATGTTATAAAAACCGAAAAACTCGCCGGGCTGTTCGGGCGGGATCAGTGATGCATAAAGGGACCGGCTCAAACCCTGCACGCCACCTTGCACCGTGCCGATAACGATCGCCATGATGTAAAACTGTCTAACGTCACTCATAGACATTGCCCACGCAGACATGCCGATATACACGAGCAATGCGAAATAGATTCCCGATTTCGGGCCAAAACGATGGGCAACAAAACCATACAGCAGCGTCGCGGGAAAGCCGATAAAGTTCGTTATGAGCAAAGCCATAACCAGGTCCTTGTCATCGAAACCCAGTCGCTGACCGTAATTGACCGCCATGAAAATCACAGTGAATACGCCACCGATATACAACCAGTAGCCGGTGAGAAATACGACGACATTCCGATACTGGCCGACTTTATGTACCGTCGCTCTGAGTTCGGCGTACGCTGCTCGAATTGCACCGCTGCTGACTTCGAGCGGGCTGTGACGCTCCGGAACGAAATACAGCAACGGTATGAGAAACACTACCCACCACGCACCCACCGAGATAAACGCGAAGCTGAATACCGCCGACGTGTCGGCAAAGCCGAAGGTCGCGGGTGACGACAGCATCCAAAGATGTAATGCAAGCAGTACTGCGCCACCAAGATAGCCGAGCGAAAAGCCCAGGGTCGATACGAAGCTGTAGTAGCGGGGCTCGCAAACATCGATCAGCAGCGAATCGTAGAACACGACCGAACTGTAGTAGCCGATCGATGCCAACAGGTAGACGCCGAGCGCGAGCGGCCATTCTCCCTTGCCGACCAGC
Organism: Woeseiaceae bacterium; assembly: GCA_013043165.1. GTDB lineage: Bacteria > Pseudomonadota > Gammaproteobacteria > Steroidobacterales > Woeseiaceae > UBA1847. The sequence continues at coordinate 41,784 of JABDOQ010000051.1, forward strand.
CCCAATGCCGCTGTCATTGTCGCGCCGATGATAGCGAGCACAAACAGAAAACGCTTTCGGTATCCGCCCGCGTCGGCGATCGTGCCAAACAACGGCGCGGTAACGCAGACAATTGCGCTGGCGGCGAAGGTTATCCACCCCAGCCGCGCCGTAACGGCCGAGCCATCATCACCGATGCTCCAGTAGTTGCCGAGAACCAGTGGAAAAAGTACGGCCAGAACACTGAGGGCGAACGCCGAGTTCGCCCAGTCGTAGAGCGCCCAACCGATGACTTTTCTATTGAAAACAGGGAATATCGACAAACTCTCGTCTCGGCTCCAGGGCCTGGAAATCAGTGCTCTCGGGTCTTTCGGAACGCAATTTCGGGCCAACGCTCCTCGGTCAGGCTCAGGTTGACCCTGGTTGGGGCAATGTAGACCAGACTGCCGCCGTGATCCAGCGCCAGGTTATCGTGGGCCTTGCGCTCGAAGTCGGACAGCATCTTCGCGTCATCGCATTCGACCCAGCGAGCCGTAGCAACATTAATCGTATCGAAGTGGCACTCAACGTTGTATTCATCGCGAAGACGATGGGCCACAACCTCAAATTGCAGCGGACCGACGGCCCCGAGAATCAGGTCGTTATTGCGCAGCGGCTTGAACAATTGTGTTGCACCCTCCTCGCACAGTTGTGCGAGACCTTTTTGCAGGGCTTTGAGTCGCAGCGGGTCTTTTAACACGGCGCGTCGAAAAATCTCGGGCGCGAAATTGGGAATCCCGGTAAAGCGAATGTCTTCGCCTTCCGAAAAACTGTCGCCAATGTTGATTGTGCCGTGGTTGTGAAGGCCGATGATGTCACCGGCGTAGGCGGTCTCCGCATGCTGTCGGTCTGCCGCCATGAACGTTATGGCATCGGGTATTTTCATTTCTTTGCCCGACCGCACATGCAGGGCACGAATCCCCTTACGGTATTCGCCCGAGCAGATGCGCATGAATGCAATGCGATCGCGATGACCCGGATCCATATTCGCCTGAATCTTGAAGACGAAACCGGTCAGCTTGTCTTCCATTGGGCTGACGTCGCGTTGCTCGCTCGCGCGCACCAGCGGCGCGGGCGCGTGAGTCACGAATTCATCCAGCAGTTCCTTAACGCCAAAATTCGATATGGCCGAGCCGAAAAATACCGGCGTCTGCCGCGCAGCGAGGTACTCATCCAGCGAAAATTTCGGGCAAGCGCCTTGCACAAGTTCTATTTCCTCGCGAAAGTGTTTGGCAACGTCACCCAGAACATCCGTTGCCTCATCGGAATGAAGGCCATCGATCATCCGTATTTCACCGGCTTTTTGGCGTCCGACCCGGTTGTAAAGGTAGATCTTGTCCTCCAGCAGGTGATACACACCTTTCAGTGCCCGGCCCATGCCGATCGGCCATGTAATCGGCGCGCACTCGATCTCGAGTACCGATTCGATTTCATCGAGCAGCTCGATCGGCTCACGTCCGTCACGGTCAAGCTTGTTAATGAAAGTCATTATCGGCGTGTCACGCAGCCGGCAAACCTCCATTAGTTTGATAGTTCGCTGCTCTACGCCTTTTGCGCAGTCGATAACCATGAGCGCTGAATCAACCGCGGTTAACGTACGGTAGGTATCTTCCGAAAAATCCTCGTGACCTGGCGTATCGAGCAGGTTGACGACATAGTCCTTGTACGGGAACTGCATGACCGACGACGTTACCGAGATACCGCGCTGCTGCTCCAGTGCCATCCAGTCGGACGTCGCGTGACGACTCGCTTTCCGGCCCTTGACGGTACCGGCAAGCTGAATTGCGCCACCGTAAAGCAACAGCTTTTCTGTGAGCGTCGTTTTGCCGGCGTCCGGGTGCGAAATAATCGCGAACGTGCGCCGTTTGCGGACTTGTTGTTCTATTTTTGACATTGAATGGGCTCAGTCTTCGATGACAAGCTTCTTGGCGAGCACGGCCGCATCCTCGCGACCTTTGTGAGACTGATAGTAGGCCGGGCGATTGGCAACCTGATAAAAGCCCTTCTTGCGATACAGCGCCAACGCCATCTCGTTGGACGGCCGAACTTCGAGAAATACCTCGCGCACGGACGCCGTTCGAGCTCGAAAAAGTATCTCATCGAGCAGGCGCTCGCCATACCCCAGTGAACGAAACTCGGGATCGACGCAAAGATTGAGAATGTGCGCTTCTCCGGCAGCAACCGAAAGGATGCCATAGCCCGCTACCCGTTCCTGACGAATCAGTACAATGCTGCGATACCCGGCGAGCAGACAGTCCCGGAACACGCCATGACTCCACGGGAACTCATAGCTGCGGCGCTCGATATCGGACACCATTTTGAGATCACCATGCTGCATGTCCCGGATCGTGGTCGGTGGCTCTGCCAACGGCGTACTCAAGCGTCGTACTCCGCCGCGAGCCGGGTGGCGAGGCAAAGGTCGCTCCACGATTTGGCTTTTTGCGAGGGACTTCGCAGCAGGTAGGCCGGATGATAGGTGACAACCAGCGGAATTCCGCCGAAGTCGTGCGGCCGGCCTCTCATTCGCCCGACAGTTTCGCCGCTGCCGAGCAGGTTTTGCGCCGCGATTTTGCCGACCGCGAGGATGATCTTCGGCTGCACCAACTCAATTTGCCGCTCCAGGTACTGACGACACGCAGCGGCCTCCTCGGGCTTGGGATCGCGGTTATTTGGCGGCCGACATTTGAGAATGTTGGCGATGAAAACGCTGTCCCTGCTTTGCCCGATGGCGCGCAGCATCTCGTCGAGCAGCGTACCGGCTCGACCAACGAATGGCTCGCCACGACGATCCTCTTCGGCGCCGGGCGCCTCGCCGATGATCAGCCAGTCGGCATTCGGACTTCCGACACCAAAAACCGTGTTTGTGCGGCTTTTCGCCAACTCACAGCGAGTGCAATGGGTGACGCATTCGCGCAGCTCTGTCCAGTCCATGCCTCCGGGCGATTCGACCGCTGCCGACGCCTCTGCCCCGGCAGCATCCCTGGGCAACCAGACGTCGATGCCCATAGCCTGAAGATAGGCGCGTCGTTGATGTTCAGGGTGCATCATGGGCAAAGTCGGTCTGTGGAGCTTCGGCTGGAGACAGGCCGTAGTTTGCCATGGCCAACCGCGCTTTACACGGGACGCACTGATTCAGGAGCGCGTCAGCGTGCCTATCAAGTCGGTGCCGGCGACAACGCGCTGGCCGGGTTCGACCAACACCTTGCTATTGATTGGCACATAGACGTCGGCATACTGCGCCAGGCGCAAATAAGCACATCTATGCCCCTGCCCGATGCGCTCGCCGAAGCGAATGAACGACCGTGGAGCCAGGCCGAAGCGGTAGCCCTGGAATTGCAGCACGACGTTTTCACCCTCGTCGGTCTGCACCCATAGTGCATTGGCCGGACAGTCCGGCCCGATGCCCTCGGCAGCCGACTGCAGATCCATGACCTTGCCTTCAACCGGGCTTCGGGCGGTGTAGGTACCAAGGCTGTTGACGCGAATGCGAATCAGGTGGGCCTCGCCCTGTACAACGCATTTATCGGTAACCTCTACGCTCACAACCGTGCCGTCCGCCGGGCTGACGACACCCATTGCGACCGATGGCACATCGCGTACCGGATCACGGAACAACAGCACCAACAAAATCAGCAGAATCGCAGGTGCGAGCGCGAACCAGGGATTGGAATAACCCGCGAGTGCGATGCCGGCAGCCGCCACGAGCGCGATTGGCAGAATGCCCTCCTGGGCGATAAATGGATTGCGTTTTCCGTGCACGACTCGTGTGTCTTCAATACCAGGCGAGCACGGACGATCCACTGCTTTGATCGCAGAGTCAATACCGGAACTACGCAGTCGTCACATAGCGCGGCAGAAACGGTTAGAATGCGCGCCTCATGGACACGAGGTTTTGCGATCAATGCGTTTTTCCGATTTCGGGCTGACCACACTCAAGGAAGTACCTGCTGAGGCGGAAATCGTCAGCCACAAACTGATGCTGCGTGCGGGCCTCATCCGACGCCTCGCATCCGGGCTGTTTACCTGGATGCCGCTCGGCCTGCGTATCCTGCGTAAAGTCGAAGCCGTGGTGCGTGAGGAGATGAACCGCGCCGGCGCTCTCGAGCTGCTGATGCCGGCCGTACAGCCAGCGGAGCTGTGGCAGGAATCCGGGCGCTGGGAACAGTACGGTCCTCTGCTGCTGCGCATGCACGATCGCAATCAGCGGGAGTTCTGTTTCGGCCCGACACATGAGGAAGTCATTACGGATATCGCACGACGGGAGCTGCGAAGCTACAAACAGCTGCCCGTTAATTATTACCAGATCCAGACCAAGTTCCGCGACGAGATTCGGCCGCGTTTCGGTGTCATGAGAGCTCGTGAGTTCATAATGAAAGACGCGTACTCTTTCGATATCGATAGCGCCGGACTCGAAGGCTCTTACGCCAGGATGCACGCTGCGTACACTGCAATTTTCGAGCGTCTGGGCCTGAAATTTCGCGTGGTCGACGCTGACAGCGGAGAAATCGGCGGCAGCCGCTCGCAGGAGTTTCATGTACTGGCCGATTCCGGGGAAGACGCGATCGCGTACAGCGACGCTGACAGCTACGCATCGAACGTCGAAACCGCGGCGACTCTCGTCCCGCAGGGCAAGCGCCCGGCCGCGAAGGAATCGCTCGAGAAGGTCGAGACACCGCGGATCGGGACGATCAGCGCACTGTGCGAGTTCCTGAATGTTCCGCCGTCGCAAACGCTCAAGACCCTGATCGTGGAAGGCACTGAAGGGCCGATCGCGCTTGCTTTACGCGGCGATCACGAGCTCAACTCCGTGAAAGCGCAGAAAATTCCGGGTGTCGCATCGCCGTTGACCATGGCCGCTGCGGACGTCATACATAAATTCACCGGCTGCGCGCCAGGATTTGTCGGCCCGATCGGTCTCGACATTCCCGTGTTCTACGATCATGCGACCGCGACCATGAGTGATTTCGTCTGCGGTGCCAATGAAGCGGACAGGCACTACAAGGGCGCTAATTTCGCTCGCGACATCGATACCACGAAAACCTTCGATCTCCGCAACGTGGTCGCCGGCGACCCGGCCCCGGGTGGCAAGGGCACGCTCAGCATTGCGCGCGGTATCGAAGTCGGACATATCTTCCAGCTCGGTGACAAGTACAGCCGGGCGATGGGCGCGACGGTGCAGGACCCTGACGGCAAGAACCGACCCATGGCAATGGGCTGCTACGGGATCGGCATCACCCGTATCGTCGGTGCCGCTATCGAACAGAACCACGACGAGGCGGGCATCATCTGGCCCGGACCGCTGGCACCGTTTGACGTTGTATTGATTCCAATAAACCTGCAGCGCTCCGATGCCGTGCGCGAGGCAGCGGAAACGCTGTACGCCGAACTCACGGAACAGGGCTTCGAGGTGCTCTTCGATGATCGTGACGCGCGGCCCGGTGTAAAATTCGCGGACGCGGAGCTGATCGGCATTCCGCACCGCCTCGTCATCAGCGAACGCAACCTGGCGGCGGGCGAGCTGGAGTACCGCCATCGCAGGGACGCGGAGTCGCGGAACCTGAAACGTGAAGAGGCTCTCAAACTGCTGGAGAAAGCCTCTGTAAGCTTATGATTCATATTCTTTTAAGCTATGCATTATAATGCAGCTATGAACCTGATTCGTCGTACCCTGACGCTCGCCCTGCTCGCGGCCCCGTTCGCGGGCGGTGCGTGCCTTGCCGAGCAAACACCTGACCCGGAACTCCGTGAGGCGCTGCGGCAGGCAGCCAGCGAGTCCGCAAGCTTCACGGACCGCTTTCATGGCGAGGTCTGGCTGACCGACATGTCGCGACGCCTGGCGCGTCAGGTCAAAGATCCGGATGAGCGCATCGAGCTCCTGACGCTCGTGCACCTGGAGGCGGCGCGCGTCGAACTGCCGCCCGAGCTGATCCTGGCCGTCATCGAAGTGGAGAGCAATTTCGACCGCTACGCCGTATCTGTCGCCGGTGCGCTCGGACTTATGCAGATCATGCCATTCTGGCTCGATGAGATCGGCCGGCCCGACGACAATTTGTTGCACACCGACACCAATCTTCGCTACGGCTGTACCATTCTTCGCTTCTATCTCGACAAGGAAAACGGCGATTTGCGAAGAGCGCTTGGCCGATACAACGGCAGCCTCGGCAAGCGCAAGTACCCGAACAAGGTCATCGACAAGCTGAGCAGGAAGTGGTTCCAGGCCTGACGCGACTAGCCAATCCTGAAACCGTGCAGCGCCTCGTGTTGCGCCGGACTTTGCTCGACCGCCGACACATCGGCCAGCGGCGGACCGTGCAGCAACCAGCGGTATAGCGCATCGAGCGCCTCTTCCGACCCGCAGGCGAACACCTCAACATCACCGTTGTCGAGGTTTATGGCGTGCCCGGTGATGCCCAGCCGCTCCGCCTCTCGCCGCGTGCTGTCACGAAACCAGACGCCCTGCACCCGGCCGCTTACGCTGAAGCGCCGCGCTGAGTGCCGCGAACCGGCGGACCCGGTGTTATTGGGAATCATCCTCTGCGGAGCCCGTGACGGCCTCGCTGGCTTTGAGCGCATCCAGGGCTTTCATTTTCGCCTGCTTGGCGTCATAGCGCGCGAGAGAATACTGGTGATCATTGAGCTTTTGCTGCGCTCTCTGCAGATACGATTCGGCGGCCTTGAGATGAATCGCGGCTTTTTCAGCCGCCCCGGCCTCTTTCGCGACAGCAATGGCCTGCCGCGCATCGCTCATTTCCTGCACGGGCGGGGCCGTTTCACAGCCGGTCATCAACAGAACGGCGGCGACCAGGAGTGCCTTGGTGAGCGATTTGGGTGCTATTGTTTTCACATCTTTTTCTTGTGCAGGGAAGCCGCTCAACGCTACCAACCGGGACCACCGGGCGTCAAGCTGGCCCGTTTTCGCTGACGCGCCCGATCCAGCCTGCTAGAGTTCCGCTTCGGTCCCGGGGCCGGCTGAACGAGGGCCTCATGTCGTTAACGATCTACCACAACCCGCGGTGTTCCAAGTCACGGAAAACCCTGGAAATCATTCGATCAGCAGGGATCGTGCCAACGGTCGTCCTGTACTTACAGGATCCGCCCGACGCGGCCGGGATTGGCGCCATGGCAGCCAGGCTCGGCATGCCGGTAGTTGAGCTGCTGCGTCGCGGCGAGAGCGCTGTCAAAGACGCAACCGACCTCCCCGCTATGGGTGACGACGACGCCCTCGCCGCCTGGATCGCAGCGCATCCCATTGCGCTGCAGCGGCCGATCGTCGTTGATGCGCAAAGTGGCAGGGCTATCATCGGAAGACCACCCGAGAAAGTTCGGGAATTGCTTCCCTGACAGGCGACATCCTCACCGCCCGGATGGGTGCTAGTTGCTTTCCGGCAGTTTCAGAACATCGCGCACGAACGGAACCGTGAGACGCCGCTGAGCGCGCAGTGCTTCGAGGTCAAGCTTGTCCAGCAAGCCATACAAGCTCGCCATGTCACGTCGACTGCGTTTCAACAGGTAACGCGCGGTTTCATCCGGAAGATTGAGCCCGCGATGCGTGGCGCGCAGCTGCAAAGCCGACACTCTTTGCTCCTCGTCCAATGCGTGAACATGAAACACCGGCAGTCGCGACAGGCGGCTCGCAAGATCGGCCAGACCGATCGGACTCTCGCGCGGCGCCATGCTCGAAGCAACGATCAGCTGGCCACCGGCGTCGACGAGCTGGTTGCACAGGTCGAATAGCGCAGCCTCCCAGTCCTCTTTCCCCGTGACTGTCTCAATGTCGTCAAGACACACCAGTTCGCGGTTCGCGAGGCCCTCCAGAATTGCGGGTCCAGACCCGGCAAACGCCGACAGCGGTATATACACGGAGCGATCGCCGGCCCGGTCGCAGACGGCCTGAAGCAGATGTGTCTTGCCCGTGGAGTCAGCACCCCACAGCCAGCATCCGGGGCCGTCTGAACCGACATCTTCGCCGGAAAGGTCCCGCAGCGTTGCGACCAGCGATTCGTTGCCGCGCTCGTAAAAGCTGGCAAACACCGCATGATCGGCAAGCAGTAGTGGCAGTACCAGCTGGCTCATTCGTCCTCGAGTACCACGAGGGCGTCAGGATGCTCCTTCAGGTAGCGATCGAAAGCGAAGCGCACCAGCACAGAGAGGACGGCTGCCGCGGGCAGGGCCAGCAATACGCCAAAGAAACCAAATAGTTGACCGCCGGCAGCGACAGCGAAAATAATTATCACGGGATGCAAACCGATGCGATCGCCAACCAGTTTGGGTGTCAGCACCGACCCTTCGAGCAGCTGCGCGAGCGAAAACGTGACCACCACGCCGACCATCTGCCAGAGCGGGTTCGGCTCGAGCGCCACCGTAAGGCCCGCGAGGCCGATGCCGAATACGAAGCCGAGGTACGGAACGAAGCTGACCAGCCCCGCGACGACGCCGATGGCGATCGCAAACTTTAGCCCGACGAGGCTGAGGCCGACCGAATAAATCATCGCGAGCGCGGCCATGACGAGTAGTTGCCCACGCAGGAATGCACTGAGAACGTCGTCCGTTTCCCGGGCAAGGTGGAAGACTGTGTCGCGCTGGCTGCCTGGGACAAGAGCCCCGATATGAACAAGAATCGAATCCCAGTCGCGCAGCAGGTAAAACGTCAGGATCGGAATAAGGAACAGGCTGAGCACGGCAGCTGCAAGCGCTCCGCCGGACTTGCTGACAGACAGCAGTAACTTGCCGCTCCAGCTGCCAACCATATCGCTGTAGCGCGCGAGAAATGCGCCGATGCCCACGTCATCGCCCGATTCCAGGCCCAGCCAACCCGTCACGGACGGCAGCCACTCCTGTTCGACGCGCCTCGCGATGTCAGGCAGCGCATCGAACAACGCAGCAATCTGGGTCTTGATCAACGGGCCCACGAGCAGGATCAACAGTGCCAGCAAACCGAAAGTGATCAGAAATACGGCAACGACTGCGAGCGTGCGCGGCAACTTGAGTTTCTGCAGGCGATCTGCCAGGGGATCGCCCATGTACGCCAGCAAAGCGGCTGCAACAAACGGAGTCAGGACCGGGGCCAGAAGATAAAATAACCAGCCGGTCAGGGCGATGGCAATGAGCCAATTAAGGCGCAAATCTGTTTGCATGTCTATTCACCTTCTCGCGCACGTTTTGACCAGGACCAGACATAGTCTACGCCACTGACGACGACCGTGATCAGGATTGCGGCACCGAGTACCGTAATCGAAATCTTGTCGGGCCAGCCGAAGCCGGCGCGGCTTAGCACGAACAGCAGGAACAGCAGCTGCAGCGCTGTATTGAGCTTGCTGATTCTCGTTGGCTCACCCTGCACGGGCTTTACGAAGAAGTTATACGCGGCCGCGCCGCCGACGATGACGACGTCGCGAAAAATGACGACCGCGGTGAGCCAGGCAGGAATATGCTGTGTAAGCGTCAACGTCACAAAGGTGCCTGCAACCAGCAATTTGTCGGCTACCGGATCCAGCAAAGCACCCAGGCGAGTGTGCCAGTCGAATCGCTTTGCAAGATAACCGTCGATACCGTCGGAGAATCCAGCGACGAAAAACAAGAGGAGTGCCCAGGCAAAGTAGCCGTTAAAAATAAGCAGCAGAATCGGTGCCACGAGCAAGATTCGCAGCAACGAAATAGCGTTGGGTAACCAGCGGAGCGACATGCGTGCAGGTCTCAGGGGCCGTAGAAAAACTCGAGGGTAGGCCCGGGCGGGGCTTCGCCAAAAAGCGCTGCACTTTCCTGCTCAACAAGCCCGTTAAACCTCAGTGCCCGACTGAGACGATCCGCGCCACCGCGCACGTCTATGCGGTAGCTGACACGATCGCCTGCCACCTCGGTGACGATGAAATTCTCAATTAGTGTGACGCCGGCCAGCAGGCGTTGCAAAGACCCGTAGGCCTCAACCGATACGATGCCGGACACGTGAAGGACGACCGACTCGATCGGGGCATTGCCGCCGACGGCAAACTCCGCCGTCAGCAGGTCCGCCACGCGACCAACAATAGCTTCGGGCGGTCCGTTCCAGCTGCGCTCCTCACCGCTAAAGAAGTAGCTCCAGTCTTCACGACCGTTGGACGTTGCACGAATGCGCCCAATCAGTATTGAGTTGACATCGTAGCGATCTGATGCAGCAACAATGCGCTCATCGAAACCGCCCCAGATGTCGCTGAACGTGACGTTCTGCAGATCGATGCTATCGAGTAGCGGAAATACCAGCGGCAGCCCACGCTGCTCGGCGGCTTGCACGATACGCTCCCGCAGACGCCTGTTCAGGTCCAGTGAGCGAGACGCTCGCTCGGAGCGATCCGGATCGTCCGCGGCGATAATTTCACGGCTGCCGCGCCCCCAATCGACGGCCAGCCAGACCAGCGTCAGTGGCCGCTCAGCACCCCAGACCGTCTGCCCGGCATTGCGCAGCACCTGCTCGATGGCCTGTCCGTCGAAGGACACCCACAGAGAATCATTGGCACCGGGGCGAAATTGCATGACGTAGGATGCAGGATTCGGGAACAACTCACGGACTGCAGCGGTATTCGCGCTGAGCTCGGATCCCGAAACGCGCAACAGTACCTCGGCGAGAGCGAGTTGGTAGGCGTCATTGCGCGGATCCTTTGCCTCGCGATCGAACGGCACCTCGGCGGTATAGAGAGTCGGCACTTCGACGGCAGCCGCCGGGGGCACAAGCCCGCCGCCCAGCGATGCGGCTGCCAGCACATAGCAAATGGTTTTCCGGAGTCTTCCGAAAAGCCGGGATAATCGGGATTTTGACAAGGATGGTTTCCCCATTCAGTACTAAGCACTATTATATCGCCCTCGCAGAGTATGCAACCCCGACATGACCAATAAACCGTTAACGTACAAAGACGCCGGTGTCGATATAGACGCCGGTAACGAACTCGTCGAACGAATCAAGCCGCTCGTAAAGCGCACGCAGCGGCCCGAGGTTCTCGCAGGAATTGGCGGTTTCGGTGGGCTGTTCGCACTACCGCCGGGCCGCTATCGTGAGCCCGTGCTGGTCTCGGGCACCGATGGGGTCGGTACCAAGCTGATGCTCGCGCAGCATCTCAAACGGCACGATACGATTGGTCTCGACCTTGTAGCGATGTGCGTCAACGACATACTGGTGCAGGGCGCCGAACCGCTGTTCTTCCTCGACTATTTCGCCTGCGGCAAGCTGGATACGGCGGTCGCGACTGACGTTATCGCAGGCATCGCCGATGGCTGTTTGCAGGCCGGCGCGGCGCTTGTCGGCGGCGAAACCGCTGAAATGCCGGACATGTACGCCGACGGAGACTATGACCTGGCCGGTTTTGCGGTCGGCGCCGTCGAGCGCGCCGAGATGATTGATGGCAGCGCCATCGACGAAGGGGATGCTTTGATCGGCATAGCGTCCAGCGGACCGCACTCCAACGGCTATTCGCTGATACGCAAGATTCTGGATCGGGCCGGCGAATCGTATATCGATGACGAGCCGGCGGCCGACAGGCTCCTGGCGCCAACACGAATTTACGTCAAGGCAATTCTGGCATTGGTCGAGGCGATTCGCGTCAAGGGTCTCGCGCATATCACGGGCGGTGGCCTGACCGAAAATATTCCGCGCATCTTTCAGACGGCGCTGGACGCAGAGATCGACACATCGACGTGGCAGCAAGGTCCGGTTTTCGACTGGCTGGCCGAGCACGGCAATGTCAAGACCGACGAAATGCGCCGCACATTCAACTGCGGCGTGGGCATGGTTGTCGTCGTGGCCGAAAGCAAGGTCGACGCGGCGATTCGCATTCTCACCGATCAGGGTGAAGACGCCTGGAGAATAGGTCGTATCGTGGCCGGCAACCGGAAAACGCGATACGTCTGATGGCGACGCGCTGCAAAACGGCGGTTCTTATTTCCGGATCCGGCACCAACCTGCAGGCATTTATCGACCGAGTCGAAAGTGGCGCACTGAACCTCGACCTGTCCGTCGTTTTCTCGAACAAACCCGACGCATTCGGCCTTGTGCGTGCACGAAACGCCGACATTCCAACAGCCTGCATCGAGCACGGGGACTTCGCCGACCGTGACTCTTTCGATCGCGCGATGGCTGCGAAACTCGATGAATGGCAGCCCGACCTGCTTGTCCTCGCCGGCTTCATGCGCATCCTGGGCGCAGCGTTCGTGGCGCGTTACGCCGGCAGGATTTTGAACATTCATCCTGCGCTGCTGCCGGCATACCCGGGATTGAATACGCATCAGCGCGTGCTGGACGCGGGAGACAAGTGGCACGGCAGCACGGTGCATTTTGTGACCGAGGAACTCGACGGCGGACCGCGCATCCTGCAGGGAAGACTGCCGGTCATCCCGAGCGAGACAGCTGACCAGCTGGCCGCGCGCGTACAGGCCGTCGAACACCGGATTTATCCTGAAGCCGCCGGTTGGGTAGGCGAAGGTCGCGTCGAATATCGCGATGGCAGGACCTGGATAGACGGCGCTATCGCCGACGAGCCGGTCGTGCACACCTTCGACATCGACGGAAGGAAGCGGTAGGAGCGGCTTCTAGCCCGAATCGCGGGAATTAAGGGAAATTAAGGGAACTAAGGGGACAGTTTACTTAATTGCTGTGCCAGATATCGATTGTTGGTATAGCAATTAAGTAAACTGTCCCCTTAATTGTCCCCTTAATTCAGGCTTTGGGTAGTGTTACGCCGGTCTGCCCCTGGTACTTGCCGCCGCGGTCCTTGTAGGACGTCTCGCAGGCCGCGTCGGATTCGAGGAACAGCATTTGCGCCACGCCCTCGTTGGCGTAAATTTTGGCGGGCAACGGCGTCGTATTTGAGAATTCGAGCGTCACATGCCCCTCCCACTCGGGCTCAAGCGGCGTCACATTCACGATGATGCCGCAGCGTGCATAGGTCGACTTGCCGAGGCAGATGGTTAGCACGGTGCGCGGAATGCGAAAAAACTCGACCGTCCTTGCAAGCGCAAAGGAATTCGGCGGAATCACGCAAACGTCGCTTTGAATACCAACGAAACTGGTCTCGTCGAACGCTTTCGGGTCGACAATCGCCGAATTGATGTTAGTGAAGATCTTGAATTCGTCCGAACAGCGAACGTCGTAGCCGTAGCTGGACGTGCCGTAGCTAACGATGCGCCCCTCGCTATTCTCCCGGACCTGGCCCGGCTCGAACGGTTCGATCATGCCGTGCTCGAGCGCCATGCGGCGGATCCAGTGATCGGCTTTGATGCTCACTTCTGCTCTTCGACAACAATGGTGCCGAATTTCGAACTGTGATCCACGCGTTCCGCTGCAAGCGCGGCTCCAATCTGCCATGCCACCTCACGAAACGCCGTTGCGATCGCCGATCCGGGCTCGGCAACCACGGTCGGCTGGCCCGAGTCCGTTTGTACACGTATTCGCGCGTCGAGAGGCAGCCGTCCGAGCAGCCGGACGTCGAAGTCGCGGCTTATTTTATCGGCACCACCCTCACCAAAAACAGCGTCCAGGTGGCCGCATTGGGAACACACGTGGGTACTCATGTTTTCGATGACACCGAGCACAGGAACCGAGACTTTGCGGAACATCGCCAGGCCCTTGCGCGCATCAATAGCCGCAATGTTCTGCGGCGTTGTGATGATCACTGCGCCTGAAACCGGAACCTGCTGCGCCAGCGTCAGCTGGATGTCACCGGTGCCGGGCGGCATATCGACGATCAGGTAGTCGAGGTCTTCCCACTTTGTCTGATGCGTTAACTGGCTTAGCGCCGATGTCACCATAGGCCCGCGCCAGATCATCGGCTCATCGGGGTTGATCAGCGCCCCCATCGACATGACCTGCAGGCCGTGGGCCCGCAACGGCAGCATGAATTTTCCATCCTCGGTGGCCGGCTGTTGGCCAACGATGCCCATCATATGCGGCTGACTCGGGCCATAGATATCGGCGTCCAGAATGCCGACGGACGCGCCTTCCGCCGATAGCGCCAGCGCAATATTCGCCGCGACCGTCGACTTGCCAACGCCACCCTTGCCCGATGCGACGGCGATAACGTTTTTGACTGACGGAATGGGCTTGAGATTATTCTGCACGCCGTGGCGAGTAATTCGCGTTTGCAGCTCTATTTCGACCTTCGCCGCGCCGGTTTCGGCGCGCACGGCGTCTGAAATCTGCTGCCCGATGGCCTCATGTGCGCTGCTGCACGGAAAACCGAGTTCTATCGTCGCCGTGGCCAGGTCGCCGGAGAGGCTGGAATCGCGGATCCGCGCGACTTCGCCCAGTTTCCGGCCCACGACCGATAATTCGATGGAATTGAGGAACTTGCTCACATCTGATTCTGTTGACACCGTCACACTTCCCTCGCCTGCATTAGGTAAAATTTGAGTTCGAAAAACCGGCCTCGGCCGGAAATTCGGTGGCACATTGTAACGGAGGCGAGCCAGGAACGAAGCCGTTTTTGACGATCCTCGCCGAATCGGCATTATTTGCTGAGAGCCAGCAACGGCGGGCGATGTGCCGGGTCCGTTGTGGCATAATGCCGCGTCGGGGACAAGGCAACGCGGCAAACGAGGGTACCTTTTTAGGCGACCATGCCCCGTACTGCTTGGGCAAGAGCGTATTTACGAATTGGTGTTACGTAAGATAGCAATGGAAATTATGGCAATCGCAGACAGGCCGTTCGCGAGGTTGGCCTTTGTCCCGTCGCCGCGCTCGCTGCTTGATGGCGGTTGCCCGCAGTGAGCTTTCTCGCCTCATTTCGTTCCGACCAGGTTCTGGCGCAGCTCGTGGCACAGCCGGACGCTGCCTCGCCTGCCGCGCAAAAGCTCGTTGACAAGCTCAAGAGAGCCGGCAACAGGGCCGTTCCAAAGATCATCGACGCCCTGGCGCTTTCGGACAAAACCCACACGATGGTGCTGGTCGATATTCTCGGCGAACTCGTCAATGACAAGAACCTCGATATGTATCGTGAAGGGCTCGCCGACGGCAACGAACGCGTCGTATCGGGCACGGCCTGGGCCCTCTCCAGCAGCACCGAGTATAACCCCAACAGCCTGCTCGATTTTTTCGATGACGATGAGGTATCGAAAGCGGCTCTCATCGAAGTACTGCGCGTCCACAAGCAGGATCTCAGCGTACACGAACTGTTGCGACGCGCGTACGAGTGCGAAACCAAGGAAAAGGCGGCGATCTTCAAGATCATCGAGGAAATAATCAAACCCGAAATGGTACCGGACCTGATCGCGCGCATGGGTGGCAAGGATCCGGTCATCAAGATGCACCTGATGAATCTGCTCGCCAGGTTCGACAAACCGGAAATTAATCACGCACTTGAAATGCAGCTCAAGGATCCGAACAAGATGGTCCGCAGCGCCGCGCTATCCGCGCTCGGCTCGCGCGGCGGAAAAATAAACATCGACAAAGTTGCGGACGTCCTGACTGACCCCGACCTCGACGTACAGAACAAAGCTGTCGATGTGCTTGTCAAAGCCAATCACCCGGACACAGTCCGCTACCTCGTCAACGCCCTGAAAGACGAATCGGAATATTCGCGACGCGCGGCCGTTGAAGTGCTCAATGAAATTGGGGACGTCAATTCCGTCAAGGATCTGCTGGATGCGATCAAAGACGATGACTGGTGGGTGCGCTCTCGCGCCGGCGATGCGCTGGCCGAGATCGGCGGTCCCAAGGTTGTCGATTCGGTCGTGACGCTGATCAACGACAAAGACGAAGATATTCGCCGCACCGCGATCGAAATCCTCAATGCCACTAAAGACCAGCGCGCCGTCGACCATTTGATCAAGGCCACAGATGACAGCGACTGGTGGGTCCGTGAGCGAGCCGTCGACGCCCTTTCGAAGATCGGCGATGCGAAAGCACTGCCAAAACTCGAAGCCATGCTCGGGCAGGACAGCAAGACGGACACCGTTGTTATTCGCGCACTGGCAAAGCTGGGTAGCCACAAACACATCAACCAGATTCTGCCCCTGTTACAACGACCAGAGCGCGAAATCCAGATTGAAGCCATTAAAGCGGTGGCGCAGCTGACGGACGACGCGAACGCCGATTCGATTCGCAATCTATTGAAGAAATTTAGCAAGTCGGAAGACTCGACTATAATCAACGTCGCCGACAAAGCCCTCAAGGATCTGGACGCCCGCTACTCCGAAACAGTCCTCGAAGAAAACGTCCGTGCGGAAAAAATCGCTTCGCACACCAAAACGCTCTTGCTTGAAAATGACGAGCTGGATGAATTGCTACACGCACAGGCGGCACAAATTGCGGAAGCGGCTAAACCGAAAGAGGCCGAACAAGAGGCTCCGGTCGGGGCACCGATACTCGATATTTCCAAACTCAACCCTGGCGACGTTATCGAGGGCCGCTACAAATACATCGAGAAAATAGGCAAGGGCGCCTTCGGCACGGTACTGCTCATGGAAGACGAAGTGGTTGACGAGCAGCTTATTCTGAAGTTCTTGAATCCGAACGTCTCCTCGGACGAGGAAATGATGAAGCGCTTCGTGCATGAGCTTCGCTACTCTCGCAAGATCACGCACCGCAATATAATTCGCATTTATGACTTTCTGAACCTGCAGGGCTGTTATGCCATTTCGATGGAGTACTTCCCGTCGCACACTTTGTCCGGCGAAATCCCCGACAACAAGCCGATGGATATCAAGAAAGTACTGAAGTACTCGCGGGATATCGCAGCGGGCATGCACGTTGCCCACCAGGCCGGTGTCATTCACCGCGACCTCAAGCCGGCCAATATTCTCGTCAACGATGAGGGACTGCTCAAGATAGTAGACTTCGGTGTTGCGGCGGCAGCCAGCAGTGGCGACACTCAGCTCACCAAGACCGGCTACGTAATTGGTTCACCAAAGTACATGGCGCCTGAACAAATCCTGGGCAAGAAAGTGGACGTAACCGCCGATGTCTACAGCGTCGGCGTCATCATTTATGAGATGGCGACCGGTATACCGCCGTACAGCCGCGGTGACCATATGTCGGTGATGTACCAGCATGTGCAGGGTAAAGCCAAACACTGCCAGGAAGTCAATCCGGAAATCAGCGATGAATTCGCGGAACTCATCGTCAAGGCCATGTCGGTCGACAAATCAAAGCGCTTTCAGTCAATGTCAGAACTCACTGACGCGCTCGACGCGATTACTACCTGAGGCCGGCTATGGCTCGTATCGACGCATTCCTGAAACTCGGCCTGGCACAAGGTTGCTCCGACGTCCACCTCGCGGTCGGCGTACCGCCGATGCTGCGCATGAACGGCGACCTGATGCCGATCAAATTCCGGCAGCTTTCGGATACGGAACTCGAGACTTATATCCTCGAGGTGCTCACCGCCAAGCAAAAGGAACGTCTCGCCGCGGGACACGACCTGGACTTCTCCTACGTCGGCGACGAGGGCGGTCGATTCCGCGTCAACGTATTTCGGAAAGAAACGGGGATCGGCGCCGTATTCCGGCACATTCCAGGAGATGTCCCGACACTCGATGATCTCAACGTGCCACCGATTCTGAAAAAGTTCTGTGACTATCATCAGGGCATGGTGCTGGTCACCGGGTCGACGGGTACCGGCAAGTCGACAACGCTCGCGGCCATGATCGACCATCTCAACGAAACGCGAAACCTGAACATCATCAGCCTGGAAGACCCGATCGAGTTCGTGCACCCGAGCAAGAACTGCCAGGTCATCCAGCGCGAACTCGGCACGCACGTCAAGAGTTTTGCCGACGGCGTCCGCTCGGCGATGCGTGAAGATCCCGACGTCATTCTGGTCGGCGAGCTGCGTGACGCCGAGACCATCTCTATGGCGATGACTGCGGCCGAAACAGGCCATCTCGTTCTCGGCACCTTGCACACCACGGGTGCCGTCAAGACCATTGACCGAATCATCGATGCCCTGCCCGGCGAGCTGCGTGAGCAAACCAAGGGTTTCCTGTCGATGAGCCTCAAAGCCGTCGTTACGCAGGTATTGGTCAAAACGCCGGACGGGCGCGGCCGGCGCGCCGTGCTGGAGATCCTTGTCAATACCCGGGCGATCTCGAAACTGATCACTACCGACCAGACGCACCAGATACCGTCCCAGCTGCAAACCGGCAAGAACGCTGGTATGCAAATCATGGATCAGGCATTGCTCGATGCGATTCGCGCAAAAGAAATTGACGCTGACGACGCTATTCGCTACGCCAGCGACAAGAAGAAGTTCCAGCGATTTGTCACCGATACGGACATGGTCCCGACACTCGACGTCAGTGGGGGCTGAGGCAGGTCATGGCCAAAATCGACAGCTACCTCGAACAGGCACTAAAGGCGAACGCCTCCGACCTGCATTTCGTATCCGGTGACCCGGTACGGGCGCGCGTGCATGGCAACCTCTCGGTAATCATCGAAGAGCGGTTAAAGACGGAGGAAGCCGAGGAAATAATCTTCGAGATTATGGACGGTATAACAAGAAAAGCGTTCGATGCCGATGATGCCGCCGATTTCGCCTACGAGATCCCTGATGTCTCGCGTTTTCGTGTCAACGCCTTTCGCCATTTGAACGGCGTCGGCGCCATTTTTCGCGCAATTCCATCCACTGCTCTGACGCTGGTAGATCTTGATATGCCCAAAGTCATTCACGATCTCTGCAAGTACACGCAGGGCATGATACTCGTGACCGGCAAGACCGGCTCCGGCAAATCTACGACGCTTGCCGCCATGATTGACGCAATGAACAAGCGCCTGAAGGGCCATATCCTGACCATCGAGGATCCGATCGAGTTCGTTCACAAGGCGCAGGGCTGTCTCATGAGTCAGCGCGAAGTGGGGGTTCACAGCCCGAGCTTTGCCGAAGCCCTGCACTCTGCGATGCGCGAGGACCCGGACGTTATCCTGGTTGGCGAAATGCGCGACCTTGAAACGATCAGCATCGCCGTGACGGCGGCCGAGATGGGCATTCTCGTCATGGGAACCCTGCATACAAACGGAGCCGCTCAGACCGTCGACCGTATCATCAACTCGTTTCCGGCCGACAAACAAAGCCACATACGCACCATGATCTCCACCTCACTCAGGGGCGTCGTGTCGCAGCAGCTACTGCCTACCTGCCACAAACCCGGACGCGCCGCGGCGCTGGAGATCATGATCAATACGCCCGCCGTGTCGAATCTCATTCGGCAGGGTAAACTCGACCAGCTCGAAACGGCCATCCAGAGTGGCGGCAGTATCGGCATGAAGACCATGGATGGCGCGCTGATGGAACTCGTCGAGAAAGGCTGGGTTTCGGCCCAGGAGGCGTACCAGCAAGCCAACAACAAGTCGAAGTTCGAGAACCTGAGGGAAGTCGAACAAGGCTGACCTCACGTGGCATAATCGCGGCCACTGTGAAGCCGAAGCCGCGACCGATGCCCCACAAGAGAAAAATCCTCGTCACGAGTGCCCTGCCGTATGTCAATGGCTCGCCCCACATGGGGCATCTCGTCGAGTACCTGCAGACCGACATCTGGGTACGCTTCCAGAAGCTCAGAGGTAACGACTGCATCTACGTCTGCGCCTCCGACGCTCACGGCACGCCGATCATGCTCAAAGCGCGCGAACTCGGCATTACTCCGGAAGCCCTGACCGAGGGCTATGCAGCGGAATTCGTAAACGACTTCCGTGATTTCGGCATCGAATTCGACAACTATCACACTACGCACTCGCCGGAAAACCAGGCACTCGTTACCGAGATGTTCACGGTATTACGAGACAACAACGATATCTATACGAAGACCATCGAGCAGTCCTACGACGAAAAAGAGGGCATGTTCCTCCCCGACCGGTTTGTGCGCGGCACCTGCCCGTTTTGCAAGACGGCAGATCAGTACGGCGACGCCTGTGAGAATTGCAGCAAGACGTATACGCCCTCGGATTTGATCGATCCTGTTTCCGTTATTTCCGGCACGACCCCGGTAAGACGCGAGTCCGAACACTACTTTTTCAGATTGAGTGATTATGGCGATCGTTTGCGCCGCTGGATGAGTGACGCGACGCTGGACAAGAACGTTGTCGCAAAGCTCGAGGAATGGTTCGAGGCCGGCCTGCAGGACTGGGACATCTCACGCGACGCTCCTTATTTCGGTTTTCGCATACCGGGTACCGAAGACAAGTACTTCTATGTCTGGCTTGACGCGCCTGTTGGTTACATGGCGAGTTTCAAGAACCTGTGTGATCGCCGCGACGATCTGGAGTTCGATGACTACTGGCGGCCCGGCAGCGATGCCGAGGTTTACCACTTCATCGGCAAGGACATCATGTATTTCCATACCTTGTTCTGGCCGGCCGTACTGCTGGGGTCAGGCTTCCGTACGCCAACGAGCGTCTTTGCTCACGGTTTCCTCACCGTCGACGGCCAGAAGATGTCAAAGTCCCGCGGCACGTTCATCAAGGCACGGACTTATCTGGACAATCTCAACCCCAGCTTCCTGCGCTACTACTACGCGGCGAAACTCGGCCCGACGATTGAAGACATTGACCTCAACCTCGACGACTTCATTGCCCGCGTTAATTCTGACCTGGTCGGCAAACTCGTCAATATTGCCAGCCGCTGTGCGGGATTCATCAGCAAACGCTTCGCTGGCCGGCTGGCCGACCGCTTGCCCGACACGGCGTTGTTCAATGAGTTCGCAGCCGCTTCCGAAACCATTGCAGCACACTATGAACAGCGTGAATATTCGAAAGCGATGCGCCTGATTATGGCGCTTGCAGACCAGGCGAACCGCTATATTGACGAAAACAAGCCGTGGGTCATGATCAAGGACGAGCAACGCCTAAGCGATGTGCAGCTCGTGTGCACACAGGGCCTGAACATGTTTCGCAGCCTTATGATCTATTTATCGCCCGTCATTCCTGCCGTTGCCGACGATGCTCGTGCGTTTCTGAACGAAGACCGATGGCATTGGCGGGACGCGTCGTCACCATTGCTCGACGTAGCGCTGCCTAAATTCAAACCACTGCTGACCCGCGTGGAACCGGAACAGGTTCAGTGCATGGTCGAGCAATCCCGGGAGAGCACGCCAGTGCCTGAAGCCACGAACAACGACGATACGATTAGCATTGATGATTTCACGAAGGTCGATCTGCGAATCGCCCGCATAGAGAAAGCCGAAGCTGTTGACGGAGCCGACAAGCTGCTGGCTCTGACGCTCGATGTCGGCGACTCAACCTGTCAGGTCTTCGCGGGCATCAAGGCGGCGTACGATGTGCAAAACCTCGTCGGCAAACACGTGGTTGTCGTCGCTAACCTGGCACCGCGGAAAATGCGGTTCGGCGTCTCCGAGGGCATGGTCCTTGCAGCAGGACCTGGCGGCGAGAATATCTTCCTGTTGTCGCCCGACGCCGGCGCAAAGCCGGGCATGCGCGTCAAGTGAGCCCGGTGATCGCCTGATGACAGAACTGATCGTCATTCTTGTTGCTACCGTGCTGGTCAACAACTTTGTCCTGGTCCGGTTCCTGGGGCTATGCCCGTTCCTCGGCGTATCACGTAACCTCGAAGCGGCGATGGGCATGTCGCTCGCAACTGCATTTGTATTGACGCTGTCATCGGCAACCGCGTACCTGTTGCACCAGTACGTTCTGGTACCACTCGATCTCGGCTACCTGCGAACGATTGGTTTCATCCTTGTTATAGCGGCCAGCGTGCAGTTCACCGAGATCATGGTGCGCCGCATGAGTC
This sequence comes from Woeseiaceae bacterium, assembly GCA_013043165.1. Classification (GTDB taxonomy): domain Bacteria; phylum Pseudomonadota; class Gammaproteobacteria; order Steroidobacterales; family Woeseiaceae; genus UBA1847. The sequence goes on from JABDOQ010000051.1 coordinate 63,500, forward strand.
CGCTTCTTGACCAGGTACTCGGCATTTATATCCCACTCATTGCAACGAATTGCGCGGTGCTGGGCGTCGCTTTGCTCAACGTGCAGGAGTCCAAGGGTTTTGTGCAGTCGGTGTTTTATGGTTTCGGTGCATCCATGGGCTTTGCCCTGGTGCTCGTGATGTTTGCCGCGATTCGAGAACGCCTGGAAGCCGCTGATGTCCCGGCACCGTTTCGCGGTGCGGCCATCGCATTGATGACGGCTGGCATGATGTCGCTCGCATTCATGGGTTTTTCGGGCATGGCCCGTCCCTGATGGCCCCTGTGTGGATCGCCGTTTTGACAATCACACTTATCGCGCTTGGCGCCGGCCTGGCTCTGAGTTATGCCTCGATGCGGCTGCCGGCCAACGCCGACGATCTTGTGGAACGAGTCAATGACCTGCTGCCGCAGACGCAGTGCGCACAGTGTGGATATCCCGGCTGCCGCCCTTATGCGAGCGCTGTCGTCGACGGCACTGCAGCGATCAACCTCTGTCCGCCGGGTGGCGAGATCACGGTCCGGCGCCTTGCTGATCTCCTGGGCAGGGAAGCCATGCCGCTCGCTGTACACGGGGATCCTGCAATTGCCGTTATCGACGAATCCCTGTGTATTGGCTGCCTGCATTGCCGCAATGCCTGCCCTGTCGATGCGATCGTCGGAGCTCCGCATTTCATGCATACGGTTATCGAAAGTGAATGCACGGGTTGCGAACTCTGCGTGGCGCCCTGCCCCGTGGACTGCATCAGCATGAGACCCCGGGTTAGCACGAGGACGTCACGGTGACCGCGCCCACATATGACCTGGGCAAGCTGCATGGCGGCTTGCGGCTGCCCGGGCACAAGACCGCATCCACGGCTGCGCCGATCCGGGATGTGCCGATTCCGTCTCAGCTGGTTCTGCCCATAACGCAGCACGTGGGTGACCCGGCCCAGCCCGTTGTCGGCACCGGAGATCGCGTCCTCAAAGGACAGGTTGTGGCGGAACCTGACGGCACCCTGGGTGCGCCGGTTCATGCTTCATCGTCCGGCAAGGTCATCGCCATTGAACCCTGGCCCGTGTCGCGGCGCTACGGCGATAGTGCTCCCTGCATCATTATTGAATGTGACGGTGAAGATCGGGCCGCCGAAAACGACGGCCGATCGGCAGACTTCCTGTCGCTGCAACCGGCCGACCTGCTGCTGCGACTTCTGGACGGTGGCATTGTCGGACTTGGCGGTGCCGTTTTCCCGACAGCACAAAAACTGATGCAGGCAAGAACCTGCAAGATAGAGACCCTGATCCTGAACGGGGTCGAATGCGAACCTTATATCAGTTGTGACGACATGCTCATGCGTGAACGCGGCGCCGAGATACTTAGCGGTGCGCAGATTTTAATGCATGCCATGCAGATCGAATCCTGTTATGTCGCCGTTGAAAGCGACAAAGTGGAAGCCTTGCACAGCCTCGGTGACGCCCTGGCCGAACTTGGCGATGACCGGTTGGTCCTCAAGCAGGTACCGACAATCTACCCGTCCGGTGGCGAAGATCAGCTCGTACAGCTGGTCACGAACCGTGAAGTTCCCAGCGGCGGACTACCCACCGACGTCGGCTGCCTGGTACAAAACGTCGGTACCGCGGCGGCCGTCCACGACTGGATAATCAGGCACGAACCGCTTATCTCCCGCGTCACTACAGTCGCGGGCGACGGTATCGCCAACCCGATGAACGTAAGGGCGCGGATTGGTACGACGATTGGCGACGTTGTCGAATTCACGGGTGGCTACGCGGAACGCGCAGACCATCTGATTATCGGCGGGCCAATGACCGGCAAGTCGATGAGCACCGATCTCGTACCGCTGGTCAAAGCCACAAATTCGATCCTGGTTGTATTGAAGACCTCTTTCCAGGGTCGGGAACTGCCCTGTATCCGCTGCGGCGACTGCGCATCTGTTTGTCCGGTACAGCTGTTACCACAGCAGCTGTTCTGGCACGCCCGAGCAGACAACGAAGCCAAGCTGCGAGAATTCGGGCTGATCGACTGCATCGAGTGCGGCTGCTGCGACCTGGTTTGTCCCAGCCACATACCGTTGACGGCCAATTTCCAGATAGCCAAGGGACGCATTCAGGAACTTGCCGATGAGAAAGCCCGCGCCGAACGGGCACGACGCCGTTTCGAAGCACGCAACGAACGCCTCGAGCAGGAAAAGCAGGACCGCGAGACTGAGCTTGCCCGACAAAAGGAAACCGCCAAACAAGCTGGGCCTGCAGCCATTGCTGAAATTTTAAAACGCAAACAGCAACAGCGCGAGGACGACTGAACGTGGAGTTCACTCGCCGCCCATCGCCGTACTGGTCCGCGCGGGTTGCTGTTCCAGCGTTAATGCTGCAGGTGCTCGCGGCACTGGTCCCGGCTGCAATCGCGCATATCTGGTTTTTCGGGCCGGGCTTCATTTTCAACCTGCTGGTCGCGTCGGTTTTCGCGGTAGGCGGCGAGTGGCTGATGATGGTTTTGCGCAAGCGGCCGCCCGAAGTCGCGCTAGGCGATTACACCGCATTGGTTACCGCCGCCCTGCTTGCGTTTGCTGTGCCATCGCTGACGCCATGGTGGGTGACGGCGACCGGCGCGCTGTTCGCAATCGTCGTCGCGAAACATCTTTACGGCGGCATTGGTTTCAACATCTTCAACCCCGCCATGGCCGGCTACGTCGTAATACTTATCGCATTCCCGATGCACCTCAACCTCTGGATCGCGCCACGCATTGGCGATATCGACTATCAGTACCTGACCGTACTGCAGACGCTCAAATATACGCTGACGGGTTCGCTGCCAGATGCGCTCGGATTCGACGCTGTCAGTCGCGCGACACCGCTTGACGTCATGAAGTCCGGACTCAACGGCATGCGTACGGTGAGCGAAATTCGTGCAAACCCCATTATGGGCGACTTCGGCGGCCGTGGCTGGGAGTGGATCGGAAACTTCCTGGCCATCGGCGGCTTTTGGCTGTTGATCAAGAAAATAATTCGCTGGCACATTCCGGTTGGCGTTGGTGTCGGATTGCTGTTGCCGGCAACGATCATGTACCTCGTTGACCCGGGCAGCCATCCCAGCCCGGGATTCCATCTCTTCAGTGGCGCAACGATCCTGTGTGCATTTTTCATTGCGACCGATCCGGTCTCTGCCGCAACAAGTCCGAAAGGCAGACTCGTATACGGGTTCGGGATCGGCTTGCTCATTTTCTGTATTCGAACCTGGGGCAGCTACGCAGATGGCGTCGCCTTCGCCGTACTGGTCATGAACATGGCCGTGCCCGCCATCGACCTGGTGACGCGACCGCACATCGTCGGCCACCCCAGGAATCGCGGCAAATCGCCATGACCACGACAATGTTCAGAAGCGGTGTAACGCTCGCAGTGATCGCAGCAGTCTGCACGGCGCTGGTAGCGCTGACGTACCGCCTGACCGCGGAGCGAATCGTTGCCAATGAACAAGCGTGGCTCGAGCGCAGCCTGCAACCGGCCCTGTCGGGGCTTTTCTACGACAGCGGCGTCACAGAGTCGAAGATCATTATTCCGCCACCGCACGAGCTGCCCGGCTCGGAGGCCGCGATTGTCTACCGTGTCTACGCAGAAGCTGCTCCGGTAGCGGCGCTGTTTGTTGTGAGCGCCCGCGACGGATACGCTGGCCCGATTCGTATCCTCATCGGTATCGACACGATGGGCGTGGTGACAGGAATACACGTACTGGAACACCGCGAAACGCCCGGCCTGGGAGATCGGGTCGAATCGACCAAGTCCGACTGGGTCAAACAGTTTGACGGTCGTTCGCTGCTTGACCCTGAGCCGACCGGCTGGGCCATCAAGGGCGACGGCGGACAGTTCGACCAGTTAACGGGCGCATCGGTTACTCCCCGGGCCATTATCAAAGCGATAAAAGAGACATTGCTATACTTTGAGGCACACAGCGAAGAGATTTTCGCTACAGTGATTCCCGAGACTGACAAGGAAAAGACTGAGCAGTGACATCGTCCGGCATTATTGACCGCTTCAAGACCGGCCTGTGGCACGACAACCCGGGTCTCGTTCAGCTTCTCGGCCTGTGTCCACTGCTTGCCGTAACTTCGAGCTTCGTCAACGGACTGGGCCTCGGTATCGCCACGCTGGCGGTGCTGATTGCCTCGAATTGCCTCGTATCTGCAACGCGTCGCTGGATCCAGTCGGAGATTCGAATACCGATCTACGTCCTGATCATCGCAAGCCTCGTCACCTGCGTTGAATTGATCTTCAAAGCCTGGTTTCCGGCACTCGACCGATCGTTGGGAATCTTCATTCCTTTAATCGTGACCAATTGCGCCATCGTGGCACGCGCCGAAGTGTTCGCCTCGCGCAACCCGGTCGGGTCGAGCATTGCTGACGGCCTGGTCATGGGCTCGGGCTTTGCGCTGCTGCTGATGGCCATCGGTGCGTTTCGCGAGCTCCTTGGACAAGGTTCCCTGTTTGCACGAATGGATATGCTGATTGGCGGTGAGCCAATGCGCGGCCTGGTGTTTTCGGACGGCGGCTGGCTGCTCGCAATCCTCCCTCCCGGTGCGTTTTTCAGCCTGGCGCTCGCCATCGCGGTAAAAAATTCAATTGATCGCCGGCGGCGTGAAAAGCGGCAACAGGCAATGCCAGGGCATGGCCGACGGGCGACCCGATAAAGGAACCGCCGTGAACAGGGAAAAACGCACGGCCATCTTCAGGACTTTGCGGGAGCGCATGCCGGCCCCAACGACCGAGCTCGTGTACCAGGATCCGTTCGAACTGCTGGTTGCCGTGATCCTTTCTGCGCAAGCAACGGATGTCAGTGTCAACAAAGCGACGGCCCAATTGTATCCCGTTGCCCGTACGCCCGAATCGATCCTTGAGCTCGGGGTTGACGGGCTGAAGCGATATATTCGTACTATTGGCCTGTTCAACAACAAAGCAGAAAACATCATCAAGACCTGTCGAATTCTGATTGATGAGCACAACAGCAAGGTGCCACGCACGCGCATGGAGCTCGAAGCCCTGCCCGGCGTCGGGCGCAAGACCGCAAATGTGATTCTTAACACAGCGTTCGGTGAGCCGACAATTGCAGTCGACACCCACATCTTTCGGGTTGCCAACCGCACCGGTATTGCGAAAGGCAAGACGCCGCTGGAAGTAGAAAAGAGGCTGCTGCGTTTGACGCCCGAGGAATTCAAAAAAAATGCACACCACTGGCTTATTCTGCACGGGCGCTATGTGTGCAAAGCGAAAAAACCGCTGTGCGGCGAGTGCCCTGTTGTCGACTGGTGTGAGTACACGAAGAAGGATATCTCATGATCTTTGCGCAGGATCGCAAGCAGTTGCGCAGCATGTATGCCGAGGCCTGGCGCAAGCAAAGCGAACGGCTGCCGATGTCCCCGCTCGAATTACAAATAGCGGCCGTTATTGAGTTGCACCCCGAATACCATGCGGATGTCGCCAGCGACAACCTGGATCGCGAATACACGCCCGACGGCGGACAGACAAACCCGTTTCTTCATATGGGGCTGCACCTGGGCATCCGCGAACAGGTCTCTACCAACCGACCGCCCGGCATCGCGAAGATCCATGCGGTATTGTCGGCGCAACTCGGTGATGCCCATGCCGCTGAGCACCGGATGATCGACTGCCTCGCAGAGGCGCTCTGGGAAGCGCAGCAGCAGAATCGCGCCCCGGATGAGGAAAGTTACCTGGAACGCCTGCGCCGCCTCACACAATAGCCGTTGCAACGATCGGCAACTGTAATAATTGGAGGACGTGGCAGGTCTGATGAACTAACGCCGGAACGGAATAACCATGATTGACAGCCAGTCACAGTACCCAGTACACGGCGCGGGCCTCGGCCTGCGGCGGCCGATAGTCGACGAACTCATGGCAAATCCGCCAGGGGACGTCGATTTCATGGAAGTGGCACCTGAGAACTGGATACACGTGGGCGGAGCGCTGGCTCGCAAATTGCGTTTCTTCACGGAGCGCTACCCGTTTCTGATTCACGGCCTGTCGCTGTCGATCGGTGCGCCATCGCCACTGAATGAACAGCTGGTCAGAGACGTCAAAGAATTCATGGCGGAGCACAATATCCGCTTGTACTCCGAGCACCTCAGTTTTTGTGGTGACGACGGCCAGCTGTACGACCTCATGCCAATTCCATTCACCGAAGAAGCCGTGTCGTATGTAGCGCAGCGCGTACGCCGCGTGCAGGACATTCTCGAGCAACGCATAGCACTCGAAAATGTCTCCTTCTATGCGCCGATAGATACATCGATGAGCGAAAGAGAGTTCCTGCTCGCTGTTCTCGAGGAATCTGACTGCGATCTGATGCTCGACATCAACAATATTGTTGTGAACAGCATCAATCATTGTTACGACGCGAGCGACTTCCTGAACGCAATGCCGGCCGAGCGCATCCGCTACTTTCACCTTGCCGGACATCATGTCGAGGCCGAAGATCTGCGCATCGATACGCACGGCTCCGCCGTCGACGATCAGGCTTGGCAGCTCCTTCAAGAGGCCTATTCCCTGTTCGGGCCGGTTCCCACACTGCTCGAGCGTGACTTCAACTTCCCGCCCATGGACGAATTAATGGATGAAGTTCGCCGCATCAGGCAGCTGCAACTTGCGACAGAAAAACGGCAGGCCGCCAATGCCTGACAGCACCGATTTTCAGGCCATGCAATACGCATTCGCGGCGCACATTCGTGATCCACAGAACGTGGCGGCGCCGGAAGGCATCGAAGAACGTCGCATGGCAGTGTATCGCAAACTGTTTTTCAATAATCTTTACAACCTCCTCGGAACGATGTTCCCGGTGCTGCGGAAAATCCACTCCGATGACAAGTGGCGCAGCATGATTCGGCAGTTCATGCAGAAACACCGGGCCGAGACGCCCTATTTTCTGCAGCTGCCTGAGGAATTTTTGAGTTTTCTGAAAAACGAATTCGAGCGCGGTCCCGAAGACCATGCTTTTCTGCTCGAGCTCGCGCACTACGAATATGCCGAACTCGCTTTGTCGATTTCAAGCGAAGAAAATAGTCCAGACGGCATCGATCCGGCTGGCAATCTGCTCAGCGAGATTCCCGTCAAGTCGGTGCTGGCCTGGGCTTATGCTTACCAATATCCGGTGCACCGCATTTCCCCCGATTTCTTGCCGACAGAAACTGCGGAACAGCCGCTATACCTGGCTTTGTACCGTGACGGAAACGAAAAGGTCCGTTTCCTGGAACTCAACGCCGTAACGGCCGGGCTTCTCGACGCGATCGAAAACAACCCGAGCCAGCACAGCGGCGGACGGATACTGCAGCAACTTGCGGAACGAATTCACTACCCCGATGTTGACGCATTAATCGGGCACGGTGCCGATGCACTCAAGGAAATGCGACAACTTGGAATTCTGATCGGCACTCGAAGCGCCGGCTGAGGGAATGGGACAATGCAAATACTTATTAAGCTGAAGAACCAGGCAATCGACATACTCGATTCGACGGGCGAGTGGTTCGCGCTGCTGCCGATACGGCTGCTCATGGCATACGAGTTTGGCCGGGCCGGAATGACGAAACTAAACGGCACTAACTGGTTTGCAAACGTGCAGGACAACTTCCCGTATCCGTTCAATGTGATACCGGTCGAGATCAGCTGGTTTCTCGCAACCTGGGCGGAACTACTCGGCGCCGCGGGCCTCGTACTCGGATTGTTCACACGCTTCTGGGCACTGAGTCTTATCATCCTGACGATTGTTGCGATTTCCGGCGTGCACTGGCCGGACGATTGGAACAGCCTCGCCGAGCTATGGAAGGGATACTCGGTCTCAAACAAGGGTTTCGGCAACTTCCGCATCCCCCTGCTGTTCCTTGTCATGCTGATACCGCTGCTATTCAGCGGCGCCGGCAAGCTGAGCCTGGATCACATGCTCGCGAAAAAGTTTTCCTGACGCCTGATCGCCCCCCCCCGACAACGCTCGCGAGACGGGCGTTCGCAGGCTAGCTGCTAGTATTCGCTGATGGAGACCGACCGAGCAAGCCGCCTGCGCCGGGACATCGGATTTTTCGGTGCATCGCTACTGGTCCTCAATGCGATGATTGGCGCCGGAATTTTCGCGCTGCCGGGCAAAGTCGCCGTCAATGCAGGCATGCTCAGCCCCTGGTTGTTCCTGGTTGTCGGCATCCTGTTCCTGTCGGTCGTGCTGACGTTTGCGGAACTCGCGAGCTATTACGAAAAAACGGGTGGCCCGGTACTATACGCGAGCGAGGCATTCGGTCCCTTGGCCGGATTCAGCACCGGCTGGGTGATCTTTCTCGCCCGCATGACGGCCTTCGCTGCCAATGCCAATGTCATGGCAACCTATCTCGCGTCGTTGTCCGATGTCTTCGCCGGCAACCTTGCGCGAGCGGCCATCATCAGTGCCGTAACGATCGGCCTCACCTGGGCCAATGTAATGGGTGTCCGCGACGGTGTGCGCACGATGGGCATATTTACCGTACTCAAAGTGACGCCGCTGGTAATTATGGTATTGCTGGGCCTTCAGTACGTAACGGGCACTACCTTGCTGCCCAGCGCTCCGTTTGTCGTCGATCAACTCGGCAGCACTACGCTACTCTTGATCTACGCCTACGTCGGTTTCGAGACGATTGCCGTGACGGCCGGCGAAACGTCGCAGCCGCGCAGTACTTTGCCAAAAGCGCTTGTCGGCACGGTTATCGGCACCGGCCTGCTGTACTTCGTCATTGTGCTGGTGTTCGTATCGATCATTTCGCAGGACCAATACGCAAGCGCCACACTCGTCGACGTCGGAAGAGCACTGGCCGGAACGACGGGCGCTCTCGCAATCACGCTGGCGGCGGTATTTTCGATCGGCGGCAACCTGGCTGGCTCGATGATTGCTGCGCCCCGCCTGATTTTTTCGCTGGCAGAGAACCGCCTTTTGCCGCAGTGGTTTGGTCATGTGCACAGCAAATACGCCACACCGGACCGCTGCATACTGCTCATGGGTGCCATGGCCCTTGTCCTCGCGCTTACGGGCTCGTTCGTAAAACTGGCGGTCGCCAGTTCCGTGGCGAGATTATTAGGCTACCTGATCTGCATCGCGTCATTGCCCACAATACGCCGCAACGCGAGCGCCGAGGCGCGCAAGAAAGCCTACCGACTCAAAGGCGGGTATACGATTCCCGTGATCGGCTTCGTCATCTGCATCTGGCTGCTCATGCAGTCGAAAACAGAGTCCTGGGTTGCCGTTTCAATTCTGATCGCGATTGGTGCCGTGCTTTACGGCATCGAAACCCGCACCGGCATACGCGGTGCCGACGAGGACTAGCGTCGCTTCGGGATGTAAAGGTCCGTTAGCGTACCTTCGAACGCTTCTGCCGCCATCGCCACTGTCTCCGACAGCGTGGGATGGGGATGAATCGTCAGACCGATATCCGCTGCATCGGCGCCCATTTCAATGGCCAGGCCAATCTCTGCGATCAGGTCGCCTGCATTGGGGCCAACAACGGCGCCGCCCAGCACACGCTTCGTTTGCTTGTCGAAGAGCAACTTCGTGAAACCTTCCGAACGCCCCAACGCCAGTGCGCGGCCACTTGCGGCCCACGGAAACTGCGCTTTTTCATACTCGACTTCCTGCGCCTTTGCCTCCAGTTCAGTAAGGCCGACCCACGCGATTTCCGGGTCCGTGTATGCAACGGATGGAATCGTGCGGGCGTCAAAGTAACTCTTCTCGCCCGCCGCCACTTCGGCAGCAACTTTCGCTTCATGTGTTGCTTTGTGGGCCAGCATGGGTCCGCCTGCGAGGTCACCGATCGCGAAAATATGAGAAACGTTTGTTCGCATCTGCTTGTCGACGGCTATGATGCCGCGTGCATCGACATTGACGCCCGCTTTGTCCGCGTCGAGCAAACCGCCGTTCGCCTTGCGTCCAACCGCGACGAGCACTCGATCGTACACACCGACCGACGGCGCCTTTTCACCTTCGAAACTGACTTCGATGCCTGGCACCGTGGCGCGCATGCCTGTCACCCGGGTTGAAACCATTATGGCTTCGTAGCGCTTCCTGACAATTTTGAGGAATGGCCGCAAAAGATCCGGGTCCGTTCCCGGCATCAGTGAGTCAGTCAGCTCGACAACGCTAACATCGGTTCCGAGGGCACTGTAGACGCAGGCCATTTCCAGGCCGATGATGCCGCCGCCGACCACGAGCAGGCGTTTCGGTAGCGGCACGAGCTCGAGTGCGCCGGTGGAATCGACAATTCGCGGATCATCCGGCAGGTCCGGCAACATCAGCGGTTCCGATCCCGCCGCAATGATGCACTGTTCGAATTCGACGGTTTCGTCATTGTCGAGCTGCAGGCGATGGGCGGAAACAAAGCTGGCCATACCCTGGATGACCCGCACTTTACGCTGCTTCGCCATTGTCGACAGACCGGCCGTCAATTGCCCAATGACCTGGTTCTTCCAGTCGCGGAGTTTTTCGGCTTCGATTCTCGGCTTGCCAAAAGTAACGCCGTGTTCAGCCATGGCGGCCGCGTCGTCAATGACTTTCGCCGCATGCAAAAGGGCTTTCGAAGGAATACAACCGACATTCAGGCAGACCCCGCCCAGCACGGGCGATCGTTCGATGAGAATGACATCCAGCCCCAGGTCCGCCGCGCGGAATGCCGCCGTGTAACCGCCGGGCCCCGCGCCGATCACAACCAGCTGCGCGGCATGTGTTGCATCACCCTCGTGCGTACGTGTCGCAACAATTTCCGGCGCCGACATCTTGCGGGTCTCTTCGACGTTCTCGACGGGAACGTCAGTGCCACTGCCAGCGGCTTCTATAGTTACAACAGTGGAGCCTTTCGAGACCCTGTCGCCAACCTTGACGTCGACCGAGACAATCGTGCCGGCCTGGCTGGCCGGGATGTCCATCGAGGCTTTATCCGTTTCCAGCGTGACGAGCGGGTCTTCGACCGATACTGCGTCGCCTGGCACGACCAGGATCTCTATGACCTCGACATCTTCGAAGTCACCCAGGTCAGGAACCGTCAACTGCACGGGACGGGACACTAGGGAATCGCCTGCAACAGTGACTCAACGTCGGCCAGCTTCTGGCCGAGAAACGTCGTAAAACGCACCGCCTGTGCGCCATCGATAACCCGATGGTCGTACGACAGCGACAGCGGCAGCATCAAACGGGGTTCGAAGTCCGAGCCGTTCCAGACAGGTTGCATGGATGAGCGCGAAACGCCAAGAATGGCTACTTCAGGCGCGTTGACGATTGGCGTAAACGCGGTTCCGCCGATCCCGCCCAGGCTTGAAATCGTAAACGTAGCACCCTGCAGCTGATCAGCCTTCAACCTGCCTTCGCGCGCAAGCGCCGAGAGCTCGCCGAGCTCCTTGGCAATTTCGTAAACGTCTTTCTTGTCGGCATCGCGAATGACGGGAACCATAAGTCCCTGCTCGGTGTCGGCAGCAAAACCCAAATGACAGTATTTCTTGAAGACCAGGCTTGTGCCATCGTCCGAGAGTGATGCATTGACCTTGGGATATTCTTCGAGAGCCGCAACGCAGGCTTTCATCACAAACGCCAGCGGCGTCAAGCCGATGCCGCGTTCTTTGGCGGGTCCCTTCAGTTTCTGGCGCCTCGCTTCCAGGTCTGTGATGTCAGCCAGGTCGTGCTGCGTGACATGCGGCACATTGATCCAGCTCGCCTGGAGTCGTGGACCCGAAATCTTCTGGATGCGCGTCAGCGGCTGGACGTCGATCTCGCCGAACTTGGCGAAGTCGACGCTCGGTGTTTTAGGAAGACCGCCACCCGCAGGTGCCGCCGCCTGTCCGGTCAGGATGGCCTTGACGAACGCTTTGACGTCATCGTGCAGTACGCGGTTTTTTGCGCCGCTGCCTTTGACCTGGACAAGATTGACGCCGAGCTCCCGTGCCAGTTTTCTGACCGACGGGCTGGCGTGGGCCTTGGCGAATCCGCCCTCTTCAATTTTCGGTAGCGTGTTTGCCGCCGCGCTCGGCGCAGGTTTATCGGGTGCGGCCTTCGGTGCCGGCGCTTGCGGTGTTGCAGCCGGCTTCGCTGTTGCCGGCGCACCTTCAGGCTCCTGATCAGCGACGGCGTCGACGATCGCCAGTGATGCGCCTGCAGAAATTTTTTCGCCGACCTTGATCAGGACGGACTCGACAGTCCCCGCAACAACGGCAGGCACGTCCATGGCAGCTTTATCCGTTTCGAGCGTGACCAGCGGATCGTCGACCGCGATCGTATCGCCGGGTGCAATATGAACCTCGATGACCTCGACCTCATCGAAATCGCCCAGGTCCGGTACAACCAGCGTCTGTTTGCCGCCCGATTTCCGCCGCTCGCCGGCTGGCGCCGCCAATATTGTCGTTTCGCCGGTTGGTTCTGCGGCCATCGCCGGCGTTATGACGACCGTGTCGCTGACCTGCACCGTCATCCTGCCGATGACGTCGCCGGTGGAGACGGTGTCACCGATTGCGACCGTCATACTCTCAATTACGCCGCCCTCGGGCGCCGGAACATCGAATGAAGCCTTGTCGGTCTCGAGCGTAATGAGACCATCCTCGCGAGCGACACTGTCGCCGGGCGCGACCAGCACCTCGATGATCTCGACGTTTTCGAAATCGCCAAGATCCGGTACTACTATATCGATCGAATTCGCCATACTCGTATTCCCGGCTACTCTACAGCGTCACGGGATCGGGACGATCCGGATCGATGCCGTATTTCTCAATAGCCTGCACGACAGTTTTTTGATCGAGCACACCGTCATCGGCGAGTGCTTTCAGCGCGGTGACCGCGATGGATCGGCTATCAACCTCAAAGTGTTCTCGAAGTGCTTTGCGGGCATCGCTGCGCCCGTAGCCATCAGTGCCGAGCGAGATATAACGACCCGGCATCCAGCGCTGCACCTGGTCGGCCACTATTTTCATATAGTCGGTTGCCGCGACGTATGGCCCCGGCCTTTCGGCGAGGCACTGCTCGAGGTAAGACTTGCGTGGCTTCTCGGCCGGATGCAGCTGATTCCAGCGCTCGACCGCGAGCGCGTCGCGGCGCAACTCGTTGAAGCTCGTAACAGACCAAACGTCTGTGGGTACGCCGAAGTCCTGCATCAACAGGTCAGCCGCTGCAATCACCTCTCGCAGGATCGTGCCGGAGCCCATGAGCTGCGCACGAATCTTGCCCTGACCACCGACCTGCAGCAGGTACATGCCGCGCAGAATGCCATCTTCCACGCCGGCCGGCATTGGCGGATGCGCGTAGTTCTCGTTCATGCAGGTGATGTAATAGAAGATGTTCTCCTGCTCGTCCATCATGCGCCGCAACCCGTCCTGGATAATCACGGCGAGTTCGTACGCATAGGTCGGGTCGTAGGAACGGCAGTTCGGTACCGTCGACGATGCGACCAGGCTGTGACCGTCCTGGTGCTGCAGCCCCTCGCCCGCCAGCGTCGTGCGGCCGGCGGTACCGCCGATCAGGAAGCCGCGCGACTGCATGTCGCCGCCCGCCCAGACAAAGTCACCGATACGCTGGAAACCGAACATCGAGTAATAGATGTAAAACGGCACCATCGGCACGTCGTGATTCGAGTACGACGTAGCCGCCGCAATCCACGAGCAAAAGGCGCCGCCCTCGTTGATGCCTTCCTCGAGAATCTGACCTTTCTTGTCCTCGCGGTAATACATCAGCTCGTCGGAGTCCTGCGGTTCGTACAGCTGACCTTGCGAGGCATAAATTCCGATCTGGCGGAACATACCTTCCATGCCAAAAGTACGCGCCTCGTCTGGCACGATTGGCACGATATGCTTTCCGATCTTCTTGTCGCGCGTCAGCGCTGTAAGCATCCGCACGAAGGCCATCGTGGTCGACGCCTCGCGTTCGCCGGTGCCGTCGATCTGCGTCTTGAAAAGCTCCAGCGGCGGGGCGGGCAGCGATTTCGACACCGGACGACGGCGCGGTAGAAAGCCGCCGAGCGCCTGGCGCTGCTCCATCATGTATTCGAACTCCGCACTATCCGGATCGGGCTTGAAGTACGGAACCGTGTCACCGAGCTTCGAGTCCGGTATCGGTATGTTGAAACGATCGCGAAAGGCCTTGATTTCCTCGATGTCCATCTTCTTCTGCTGGTGAGCAATGTTGCGCCCCTCACCCGCCGTCCCCATCCCGTAACCCTTGATCGTCTTCGCGAGGATGATGGTCGGGCCGCCCTTGTGCGCTGATGCGGCTTCATACGCCGCGTAAACCTTGAGCGGATCATGGCCGCCGCGATTGAGTCGCCAGATCTCTTCGTCCGACATGTTCGCGACCATTTCGGCCGTCTCCGGGTACTTTGCGAAGAACGTGTCGCGAACGTACTTGCCGTTCATCGACTTGATTTTCTGGTATTCGCCGTCGACGGTCTCTTCCATGATCTGCCGCAGCTTGCCCGACTGGTCTTTGGCCAACAGTGGATCCCACCTCGACCCCCAGACGACCTTGACCACGTTCCAGCCGGCACCGCCGAAGGCCGCCTCCAGCTCCTGGATGATCTTGCCGTTGCCGCGTACCGGGCCGTCGAGGCGCTGCAGGTTGCAGTTGACGACGAACACGAGGTTGTCAAGGCCTTCGCGCACCGGCATCGTGATTGCGCCCATCGATTCGGGCTCGTCCATTTCGCCGTCGCCGAGAAACGCCCAGACCTTGCGGTCACTGGGCTCAATAAGCCCGCGATGTTCCATGTAGCGCATGAAGCGCGCCTGGTATATTGCCATCATTGGACCGAGGCCCATGGACACTGTCGGGAACTGCCAGAAGTCCGGCATCAGCCACGGGTGTGGATACGATGACAAACCTCCACCACCGACCTCCTGACGGAAGCGATTCAGCTGATCCTCATTGAGACGTCCCTCGAGAAAAGCGCGCGCATAGATGCCCGGCGACGAGTGGCCCTGGATGAACACCATGTCCCCTTCCTGGCGATCGGTCGCGCCTCGCCAGAAGTGGTTGAAGCCGACCTCGTACAGGGTTGCCGACGATGCATAACTCGAAATGTGTCCGCCGTACTCCGTACTGATCTTGTTAGCATTGATCACCATCGCCATCGCGTTCCAGCGTATATAGGCTTCGATACGGCGCTCGAGGGAGCGATCGCCAGGATACTCAGGCTGACGCGCCGTGGAGATCGTGTTGAGGTATGCCGTGTTCGGCGTGTACGGCAGGTAGGCGCCCGAACGCCGCGCAAAATCGATCATCTGGTTTAGCAGGAAGTGCGCCCGCTCCGGGCCGTGCTGCGCCAGGACCGAATCGATCGACTCCAGCCATTCGGTGGTCTCGATTGGATCTATGTCATCGAAAGGATTGAAACTGCTCATAATTCTGTCCACCGGGCGTTGGCCAGGACACCTCCCGGCGTGTCACGTGAATTACAAGAAGCGTCCTGCTAGGATCACCGCTTCATTGCACCGGACCGTGCGATTCGCTAGTGCGGCCGCCATATTCGGGGTTTGTGCCGTAAGGGTCAAGCGCACGGCGGAGAATAAAACCGTATGACAACTGTCGTCCCTGACATTCGTGATATTCGAATCTTTCAAAAGCCTGGCCGCATCTCGACGAAGGTCCTGGATCCAGTTGATCAGTTACTTTTGATACTACCCGCCAGGCCGACCGTAGCGGATTTTCGGAAAGTCCCCCAGAGCCGCAAACTACAGGCCGTTTATCGAAAACACATTGCTGGCTCGACACCGGCGTTCACGACAAATCTCGGCAACAAGAAGCAGACTCTGGTCGTCGGCGGCACGATCGGCGCTGATGCCAGCGCGTTCGAGCAGCTATGCCTTGGCCGCAAACTCGTTGCCGCAGCCAGCGGTCAAAAGGCCGGCAGTCTCGGCATTTGTGCCGTCGGTTTCGACCCCGATGCGCAGGCAGCGCTCATCAAAAACGTACTGGCGGCGGCGCTGGCTGCAGGTCTCAAGCTGCCCACTTTCAAGAGCAAGGCGGCACCTGCGAAGATCAGGAGCATCCGGCTGTTGGGTCTCGACGAACCGCTCGACACCAGTCGGACCGAGGCCGAGGCGAAGGGCAATAACCTCGCCCGCTGGTTAACTTCGTTGCCACCCAACATGCTCGACGCCGTCCGCTACGCAGAGGTCGTTAAGAGCCTCGCAAAAGAGCGCGGCTGGCAGTACAAACGCTTTGTCACCAAGGATCTGAAAGCACTCGGTGCCGGTGCTTTCCTGGCCGTTGCTCAGGGTAACGATGACGACAGCGCCGGCATCGTTCGGCTTCGCTATCGACCCGGCTCGAACAAGTCGAAAGCCGATTTGAGCCTGGTCGGCAAAGGCATCATATTCGACACAGGTGGCACCAATCTGAAGCCATTCGCGTCGATGCTCGACATGCATGGCGATATGCAGGGCAGCGCGGTCGCGCTCGGAACATTCCTTGCAATTTCCGAACTGAAACTGCCTATCGCGGTCGACTGCTGGCTGGCACTGACCGAAAACCGTACCGGCCCCAATGCCTACAAATCGCAGGATGTCGTCACGGCCGCAAACGGCAAAACCATCCAGATTATTCATACCGATGCTGAAGGACGTCTCGCACTCGCGGATGCGCTGGTGCTCGCCAGTCGCGAGCAACCCGGAATCATTTTCGACTATGCGACGCTCACCGGCACCTGTGTGAGTGCGATTACAAGCCGATATTCCGGTGTGTTCACGAATCGGGCCGAATGGCACCCTCGCCTGAAGCGAACCGGCCAGCGTTCTGGCGAACGCGTCTGGCCGTTCCCGATCGGCAAGGAATTTCTCGATGAGCTCAAGAGCGACACGGCGGATTTCATGCAGTGCTCGCCAAAAGGCGCCGGCGACCATATCCTCGCCGCCAGCTTTCTCGCCGAGTTCGTAGAGAAAGACGTTCCCTGGGTGCACATAGACCTGAGCGCCGGAGATCGCCCCGGTGGCCTTGGCCACATCGCATCGAAATTCACGGGCTTCGGCGTGCGCTACACGATGAGCATCATCCTGGACGAAAAACTTCTTGAGGCAAGCCTGTAAGTGAGTGACGAGATCAGAGTGTCAGACCGCTTCCGCGGTTTCTTGCCCGTTGTCGTCGACGTGGAAACGGGGGGGTTCAACTCGAAGACCGACGCCCTGCTCGAAATCGCCGCCGTTTTGCTCGATCTCGACTCCGACGGTCTGTTCAGGCGCGGCGAAACGATTCGCTACCACGTGAAACCGTTTGAAGGTGCCAATCTCGAAGCCGCGTCTCTCGCCGTCAACGGCATTGATCCGTTCCACCCGCTGCGGCCCGCTATCGACGAACGCGACGCGCTGCAGCGTACATTTCGCGAGGTCCGCCGCGCCGTGCGCGAGAGCCGATGCAGCCGCGCCGTGTTGGTCGGCCATAACGCGCATTTCGACCTGGGATTTCTGAATCAAGCAGTCGAGCGCTCATCAATAAAACGCAATCCATTTCATCCGTTTAGCTGCTTCGACACCGTGACATTGTGTGGGATGGCGTTCGGCCAGACGGTTCTTGCCCGCGCGGCAATTGCTGCAGGACTGGGATGGGATGAGACACAGGCTCACTCTGCATCGTACGATGCAGAGGTCACGGCGGACCTGTTCTGCGAAATCGTCAATCGTTACCGCGATATTTACGAGGCGGCGCTCAGAAACGCGCCGCCGCAGCCATAGGGTCAAAGGCCCCTAGGCGAGGCTTTCCTCAAGCAGTTTTTGCAGCTCGCCCGACTGGTACATGTCGATGACGATATCGCAGCCGCCAATCAGCTCACCTTTAACGTATAGCTGTGGAAAGGTCGGCCAGTTTGAGTACTCCTTTAGCCCTTCGCGTATCTCCGGGTCTTCAAAAATATTCACATAGGAATACGGCTTGCCGATCGCGTTGAGCGCGGCGACTGTTTGGCCGGAAAACCCGCACTGCGGAAAATCGGGCGTGCCTTTCATGTAAAGCAGCACTTCGTTTGATCCGATCTGGTCTTTGATCCTGGTTTTTACATCCACGTCTGGTACCTGTTTGTGTAGCGACAGCCACTCATGATTGGGCCGCTGCCGAAGTTTTCAACTATATGGCGGTCATTTATCGGCGCTGCGGTCCTCAACCACGATATGGTTGTTCACGGCTCTTACACCGCTGGTGTCTTTCGCAATCGACTCCGCCTGCTCACGAGCAACGTAGCTGCCGACCGTGCCCGACAAGGTCACAGTGCCCTCCCAGGTGCGAACGCCAATGTTAAACACGCTGACGACAGAATCCGCAACATACTTGCCTTTGATCTTGGTCGTTATCGCTGAATCGGACGCAACGACGCCCGCGGGGCGCTCATCCTTGCCAAGCTGATATCCACCCACGGCCGCGCCGCCGACCATCATGGCTGCGCAGCCACCCAGCATCAGCACCGACAACAGGACAATGATTACTCGCATCGCAACTCTCCACCTACCGGCCCGGATTGTACCGTCAATCGGCGGCTGCGGTAGCCGACAACTGGTCAACAATGGCCCATTGCTCGTCCTTGTCCAGCAGCGCCCAGCGCGAGATCTGCTCGAGGCTTCGACCACAACCGAGGCAAATCCTGTCCTCGTCCAGCGTGCAGATCAGGACGCAGGGTGACAGCGGTCTTTCGTCTCTGCCCCGGCACGCGCTATTACTTTCGTCATTAATTACTAATTTATTCAATAGTTTATCTATGTTTTCTAAACTGTTTCTCAATGAGGATTCGCTGCCGGCCGATGCAAATAATTCTCTTTTCCGAACCGCACTCTCTATAATACCGACAGCGCGCGGGCGCAGTCATTCGCGCTACGCATCCAGAATAATCAAGTAATCAGGAACCCTCGGAGAATCAAACGATGAATCCCTTGAAGAGCATTAGCGGCACGATAATCGGCGGCGTTGTCCTTGCAGTCATTATTGTACTCATTACCAGAGGCAATCACATGGTGGCAGGCGTGAGCGCACAGTCCTTGATCATATGGCTGCATGTCTTGTCCGGCATCACCTGGATCGGCCTGCTCTACTACTTCAACTTCGTTCAGGTTCCGGCACTCGGCGAGGCTGCGAGTGACGAAGGCGGCCCTGGCGGAGCCGGCATTGCCAAATACGTTGCCCCGCGCGCATTGGCCTGGTTTCGCTGGGGTGCACTCGCCACCTGGCTGACCGGCGCAGCGTTTCTTTTCTACAAAGGCCAGCTGCACAACGCGTTCATGCTCGGTCTGAATACCGATCCGGTGAACCAGTACGCCATGACAATAGGCGTGGGCGCATGGCTCGGCACCATAATGCTCTTCAACGTTTGGGTTCTGATCTGGCCCAATCAGAAGAAAGTACTGGGCATGGTCGAAGCCAGTTCAGACCAGGTTGCCAAAGCAAAAAATATTGCCTTCCTGGCGTCGCGCTCGAACACGCTGATGTCGATTCCCATGGTAATGAGCATGATAGGTGCCGGTCACGGTTGGCCCATGTAGAACCGAGTGAGACCGCACGAGCCGAAGCCCGATATTATTGTCGGGCTTCTTTCGTTTTAAAAACCCCATGCAATTCTCAGGTGACCTCAAGCATTCCATCGGCGCAACCGTCGCGACAGCACTCGCGGAGGACGTCGGCCATGGCGACCTGACGGCGCTGCTGGTCGATGCCGAAGCTGTCGTCGGAGCGACGATCATCGCCAGGGAGTCACTGGTCCTTGCCGGCCAGCCCTGGGTCGACGAGGTATTTGCGCAGCTCGACACGAACATCATCGTCGACTGGTATGTCGGTGACGGGCAGACGGCGGAAGCCGACGACGTTATCTGCAAGCTGGTCGGCCCGGCTCGTGCATTGTTGACAGGCGAACGTACGGCGCTAAATTTCCTGCAGACGCTGTCGTCAACCGCGACCACCACGGCCAGCTACGTCAATGCCATCGCTGGAACCGGCGCAAGAATCCTCGATACGCGCAAGACGCTGCCCGGCTTGCGCCTGGCACAAAAATACGCGGTCGCCTGCGGCGGCGGCATGAATCACCGTATCGGACTTTTCGACGCTATCCTGATCAAGGAAAACCATATCAGTAGCGCTGGCAGTATTGCCGCTGCCCTGCAGCGCGCCAGCGATCTTGATGCGGATGTACCGATCGAAGTCGAGGTCGAAAATCATGACGAACTGCTCGAAGCCCTGAACGCCGGTGCGACACGAATTCTCCTCGATAACTTCACATTGCAGGATCTCGAGCAAGCGGTTGCGCTAAACAGGGACTACGGCTACGTCGCCGCTGAACTCGAGGCATCCGGCAATATCACGCTCGAATCGATTCGCGCGATTGCAGAGACCGGCGTCGACTACATATCAACAGGTGCGCTGACCAAGAATGTCAAGGCGATCGACTTTTCGATGTTGTTCAGCATCGACCCGGTGTGATGCTGGAGTGGGATACCCAATGAAAAAGTTTTTGCTGGCGGGGCCGTGCTTCGGCGTCCTGGCAGGCTGCATGAGCGCGGCAGACCTGTCGGCCAGCGACTCTGCGTCCTACGCGAGTGCCGCGGATCTCCAGAGCTTCTGTAGCCGCCTGCCACGTTCTGCTTACGCCGATTATCAGAAGCACGAGGCCAGCGGTGACTGGTTCGAGGTGTATGAAATCGAACCTGGCATCTGGGCCATCTATGAGCCGTTTCAGTGGCAGGAGGTTATTTCATATCTGATCGTCGGCTCGGAATCTGCCGTGCTCTTCGATACGGGCAACGGAATCGGGAATATCAGGTCCATTGTCGATCAGCTCACCGATCGACCGGTTCGCGTGCTCAACTCTCATAGTCACTTCGACCATATCGGCGGCAACTACCAGTTTGATGAAGTACTTTCCGTTGCGACAGAGTTCTCCGTGAGCCGTTCCAGGGGCATTAAGAGCGACGAGTTGTTGCTGGAAGTATCGCCAGAGGCTCTTTGCAAGAACCTGCCCGTGGGCGTGACGGAGGAAAACCACGAGACAAGGCCTTTTTCAATCAGCGGGACAATTGCGGACGGCGATGTGCTTGATATTGG
Source organism: Woeseiaceae bacterium (assembly GCA_013043165.1). GTDB lineage: Bacteria > Pseudomonadota > Gammaproteobacteria > Steroidobacterales > Woeseiaceae > UBA1847. The sequence continues at coordinate 84,556 of JABDOQ010000051.1, forward strand.
CGGGCGCAATCTCGAAGTCCTGCAGGTACCCGGGCATACCGATGACGCAATTGCACTGCTCGACAGGGACGCCGGTTTCCTGTGGTCAGGCGATAGCTTCTACGAAGGTCCGATCTGGCTGTTCTTTCCCGAGACCGACCTGGTGGCCTATCAAAAATCGGTCGCGAGACTGGCATCGCTGGTGCCAGGGCTGAAAGCGGTTTTTCCTGCTCACAATACACCCAGGGCAGACCCTGCCCTGCTTACCCAACTGCGCGAAAATCTCGACCGCGTGCTGGCCGGAAATGTCGTGCCTGTTCCTGTCTCCGACGGCAACGTCGAATTCCGGTTCGAAGGGTTCAGTCTGCTAATGAGAGAAAACTATTACCGCCTCGATGCGGACTAGGCAAGGACGGAAAGCTCTCGGCCCTATGCGACGGCCCGCGTGACCCGCTTCGGCTCAGAAACGCCGTAGCCCTGTGCATAGTCGACGCCCATGCCGCGCAGCATCGTGATGATCTCTTCGTTCTCGGCGAATTCGGCGATGGTCCGTTTTCCGGTCAGGTGACCGATCTCGTTGATTGAACGCACCATTTCGCGGTCGATCGGATCATGCAGAATCTCTTTGACGAAGCTACCGTCGATCTTGAGAAAATCGACGGGGAAGTGCTTGAGATAGCCAAATGAAGACAGGCCGGTTCCAAAATCGTCGAGGGCGAACTTGCAGCCCAGCTCCTTCAGCGCATTGATAAAGCGATTCGCCTGCGAATAGCTGGCTATTGCGGCGGTCTCCGTAATTTCGAAACAAATCTTCGTCGCGTCGAGTCCGCTCATCTGAAACTGATCGACAACGAATGGCAAAAACTTCTCGTCGCCCAGGCTCTGTCCCGACAGGTTGATCGAGCACAGCGACAGCCGTTCGCGCTCATCGGCTTCGGAAACCAGCCATCGGAATGCGCTGCGAATGACCCAACGATCAATATTGGGCGTGATGCCGTAGCGCTCGGCCGCTTCAATAAACAAGCCGGGCGAGATGATGCCGCCGTTCTCGTCGCGCATGCGCAGGAGAAGTTCATAATGCGCCCCGTCTTCCTCTGCCTGCAGCGGCTGAATCGTCTGGCGAAACAGTTCAAAGCGGTTTTCTTCGAGCGCATTGTTGATACGGGCTGCCCACTGCATCTCGCGACGTCGACGCATCAGATCGATATCGTTTTCCTGGAAGCTGTGTATGCGATTGCGGCCCGCTTCCTTCGCCGCCGCACAGGCACTGTCCGCGGCCGTCAGTAATGCGGCAACGTCTTCGTTATCGGCAGTTATAGGCACCACGCCGACGCTGACGCCGAGCCGGAAGTTACGCTCCTCCCAAACGAACTTGTACTCGCCGATTGCCATGCGCAGCGTTTCGGCTGTATTCATGGCCTCCTCGAGGCTGCAGCTCTCGAGCAAAACACCAAACTCATCGCCGCCGAGCCGTGCCAGTGTGTCGCGCCAGCGAATCTTCGACTTCAGCAGCGCGCCCAGCTGGCCGAGCAATGCGTCGCCTGCACTGTGTCCACAGGAGTCGTTGACGATTTTGAACTGATCGAGATCGAGGTACAGAAGCGCATACGATGTCTCGCGAGCCCTTGCACTCTTCAAGGCACGCTCGACGCGATTCTCGAATTCGCGCCGGTTAACGAGACCCGTCAGGATGTCATGACTGGCATGATAGCTGAGGCGGCGATTGAGATCGCGCGACTCACTGACGTCGTGAAACACGAGGACGCCACCGGTGACGCTGCCGCTGCCGTCACGAATAGGTGACGCCGTGCTTTCGATGTAGAGCTCATTGCCATCTCGGCGGATCAGCAAGGTCGGACGAACGGACTTGATCGCACGATCACGTCGAATAGACACCGCCAACGGGTTTTCGAGCGGCTCACAGGTCTCCTCGTGAAATCCACGAAATATCTCGTCGATCTGGCGACCGCTCGCATCGTCGACCTTCCAGCCGGTCAGTTCTTCAGCCACCGGGTTTACGTATTCAACGACGTTGTTTGCATCCGTTGTGATGACCCCGTCACCAATCGAACGCAATGTAATTTGCGCACTTTCTTTTTCGCGGAACAGCGCATCTTCGTAGAGCTTGCGTTCGGTAATATCTACTTCGACGCCGAGCAGGCGAAGGAGGCGACCATTCTTGTCGAGAAGTGACTTGGCGCGACTCTTCATCCAGCGCCATTCGCCGTTCTGATGTTTCATACGATGCACAGACTCGAAAAACGGCGTCTTGCCTTCCAGATGTTCACGCATTCGCATCTGGACTCGCGCTATGTCATCGGGATGTACGAGGTGATACCAGTCGAGCTTCACGTCCTCATCATCCACGTCGTAACCGAGCATTGTTTTCCATCGGTGCGACAGCTTGATGTGCTTGGACTCACCGTCGAAATCCCAGATGCCGTCGTTCGCCGTCAATGCGACAAGCGAATTGCGCTCGTGGAGTTCATCCAGCACCGCTTTGTCGCCGACTCGCTCCAGGCCGACAGCCAGCGATGAGCCGAAGAGTTTCATCAACAGGTGCAGGTTCGCGTCCCAACCATCAACTGGACGTTCGTTGACAATACCGAGAAACCCGGCGAGCTCATCGTGTACTGAAAAGCCGATGATCAGGGCAGCCCCGATGTGGAGTTCGTTCAGCCGTTCGAGCTCAGCTTTGGCGGCCCCTGGCCCACCCAGGGTATCGGCGACTTCAACGACTCTCAGGTGTCCCAGGCGCTGGCGCAACCACGGCCAGTCGTCGAGGTTTTCGCCGCTCAGCACAACCGGGCGACACTGCGCGAAGCCGTCGCATGAAGCCATTACGGCGTCGATCTTGAAACCGTCATGGCTGATGAGTGCGACGAACGCCGCGTCCGCGCCTGTGGCCTCGGGAAGCTCATCGATGTTGGCCTGCAGCTGCTCGAGGTAGCTGGCGGGATCGAAATTTTGCATGCCGACAGCGATCTTGGTCTGCAGTGCATCCACAGCACCGCGGGTACGCTCGCCGGCCCGCGGTTTGCGGTGCCGGATTCCTGTTGCTGGCGTCGTGTTGGACGGATTCGTCATTACGGGAGAACATTTTGACACGATGCTGGAGGAATACAAGATAAGTCGCTGTATTTTTGCGCTTTCTTTGCCTCAGACGGTGTTTTACATAAGCCTGGAGGTGCTCTTACGGTCAACCGATACCTGTCAGCGCCGTTATAGCTCTGAACACCGAAGCAAGGGCTAAAAGGAGACCTTCATGAAACTCGTATATCAAGACCTGGCGGAACGCACAGGCACAAGGACGTTAGCCGGCTGGATGACGATGCTGTTGGCCGCCATTATTCTGGCGGCGTGCGGCGGCGGCGCAACAACGACCAGCCAGGATCCGGTCGCAGAAGCCGCTTGTGATCCCGACAACCCCGATACGTTCGAGCAATGCGGCACCGTTATGGTCGCCCTCACGGACGCCGACGGTGACTTCGTCACCTACACCGTTGACGTGCTTTCGCTGAAACTCGAGACAGCCAACGGCCGTATCGTCGAGACCATGCCGCGCAAGACGCGTATTAACTTCACCGACTATGTGGATCTGACCGAACTCGTAACCGTTGCGACGATTCCGCCAGCGGTCTACGTATCCGGCACCATTAGTCTCGACTACAGCAACGCTGAAATCTTCGTCGAAGACAGCAGCGTCATGGACGATCCGATGCAAGGGTCGAAGGCAGCCGTCGTCACGGATATTGATGGCAATATCCTGACGCAAACTGAACTCAAGATCCGCCTCTCCGACCGCGATCAGCTGATCGTGACGCGGGGTCGCCCTGCTCTTCTACAGCTCGATTTTGACCTGGACGCGTCGCATACCGTTGACATCGCTGCAACACCGGCCGAGGCCGTGACGGAACAGTTCATTCTGGCAGAAGTTTTGCCGGTCGATGAAAAGAAAATTCGTGTGCGAGGCCCGCTCGTCGATGTCAGCATCGACGAAATGACCTACACGGTTGCGCTGCGTCCCTTCCATGACCGCAGCGGCGATTTTGGCAGGGTCAAAGTCAATGTCATCGACGAAACCGAATTCGAAGTTGACGAAGTCATGTACGTCGGCATTGACGGCCTGCGCGCGCTCGACATTGCCGGGCCGGGAACACCGACCGTCGCAAAAGGAACGTTGAACGTTGCCGAGCGCGAGTTTACGGCAGACATCGTGCTTGCCGGCTCGAGCGTACCCGGTATCGACAGAGACGCCGTGGTCGGTAACGTCATCAAGCGGAATGGCAACTTCCTGACCATTCGCGGCGCCACAATTGTTCCATCGGACCGCCCCACGCACTTCCACAACGATGTTGTCGTTGAAGTCGGACCTGAAACGAAGGTGTTCAAGGACGGTCATCGTATGTCCGACCTGAGTATCGACGCGATCTCGATCGGTCAGCGAGTCACGATCCGCGGTAATCAACCGACGCCGACAACCGATGCACTGGCGCCGCAAATTCTGTTTGACGCGACCCAGGGCTCCGTGCGTATGCACGTAACGCGCCTGTCCGGCATCGTGAACGAGGTGATGACCGGGCAGACCGACATTACGTTGCACTCGATCGACCGTCGTCGCGTACAGATCTTCGACTTTACCGGCACCGGCAAGTCCGATGGCGAAGATGCGGATCCCGATAACTACGAGATTGCGACCGGCAACCTGACGCTGGCCGACTTTTCGACCGGCAAACCGATTGTTGCGCGCGGTTTCCCGACAGCGTTTGGCTGGGCACCGCCGGATTTCACGGGTCGTACCGTCATCGACTACACGGACGTTCGAAGTGCCCTTGGCGTTGGCTGGGGAGTCGACGGCACGGCAGAACCATTCCGCAACATCGGTCCCGAAGGCCTGGTTCTCTTTAACAATAACCCGGACATCGATCAACGCCATTACATCAAGCAGGGTCCTGTCCTGATTGATCTAACGCAACTCGATTCGGACACGACGATCCTGCCACGCGAGACCGGGCGCCTGGCCTTCTATATCAAGTCAGCTGACAGCGTACGCATGTATTCGCATTTCGATGACTTTGCGAACGATCTGAGTGCGAGCCTCGTCGGCGGCGACAGGGCCCGCTCAATGCATGCTCGCGGCAAGTACGACGTAGATAGCAACGTATTCACGGCGTACAAGATTGGCGTCTATTTACTGGAGCCATAATAAACCCCGATAGACGATAGGGCCTTATCCACCCCGCAAGCCTTGTCAACTGGCTCTGCCCCGCTACCGAAAGGTCGCGGGGCATTTTTTTGCCGCCCGAAACCGGGATCGGTCAGGGCGCCGGCCAGGCCAGCGGGGTTATCTGCCCATCGGTTCGCCAACCGTCTCTTGCAGCAATATTCTGCAGCTGCTCGACCCGATCACCGGGCCGGGGATGCGTCGACAGGTAGCTGGCAATCGCAGACGAGTCTTCATCCGAGGCACCCCAACGTTCGAAAAGCCGGGCGGCCTGATTCACATGGCCGTATTCGGAATGCACGATAGCCAGGCCAAATGCATCGGCCCTGGTCTCCTGTTCACGACTAAACCCGCGCAATGCAATGTCCGTGGCACTGATGCCAATGCCTGCCACATCATTGCCCGTGATTACCGCGAAAAACAACGACAGCACAAGGCCGCGCCCCAGCGCGCGCAGGTGATCACGATTCCTGAAGTGGCCGAGTTCATGCCCGAGCACAAATGCGAGCTCGTTTTCGGATTCAACCTGGTCGAGCAATCCCATTGTCACGATGATGAGACCGCCGGGCAACGCCATCGCGTTAGCCACGTCCGAGTCGTCAATCTCGACCCGAAACTCGTAGGGCGTCTCGGCCCAGTGCGCGGCGAGACGATCGACCAGCAGCTGCGTCTGCTCGCGACGATCGTCCGAAGACGATACCGTCGCGAGATCCGCCGGGATCCAGCCTGAGAACAACTCGGCCTCGGCTTCCGTGGACACGAAGTACAAAGCGACCTCTATGATGAATATCAGTGCCAACGCGACAATCGTAAAAATTGCCGTAAGGCCGACAATTAGCGTTCCGGCCTCCACCAGCGGATGCTCATCACTGACGTTGATGCCTTCCCGCGGTTTCTTCGCAATGAATTTCACTTTGTCCTTATCCGAAGCGACTTGCCATCTTGACAGCGGTTCCGAATGCCAGCATCTCGACGCCCGCCGTTCCCTTGCCATCGCGCGTGGCATTCGCAAGACGGGAAGTTTCCAGGCGAACGTTGAAAATAGCGTCATAGCCCTGCTCGCGCGCAGACTCTGTCATACGAAGCAATGCTTCGCGCCTGGCCCGCTCAAGCAGTGGTTCGTACGTTTTGATGCGGCCGCCGATCAGGCCGCGCAAACCTGCGATGACTCGCTTGAAATAATCCAGCGAAATGACGATGCTGCCCGTGACCATAGCGGAAGACGACACCCGCCAGTCGTCGGGCATGGTATCGAATGACACTACGGGGAAATCGTGCAGGTCACGCTCGCGCTTTTGAATACTCCTGAAATGCCGTCTCTCGATAATGCTGCCGATCAAGTAGGCTCCCACAAGCAAAAGCAGCGGCCATACGAAGTTGGCGAACATGCTCAATTTCTCGAATAGATCGTCCATCTCATACAACTCGAACCGCTGTGCCGTAAGCAAACAGCTCCGCAGCGCCCTGTGAAATCGAACTCGTTGCAAAGCGGACATTCACAACCGCATTGGCGCCCATCGACTGCGCCTGCTCTATCATTCTTTCCGTCGCTTCCTTGCGAGAGTCCTGCAACAGCTCCGTGTATCCCTTCAACTCACCGCCGACAATATTCTTCAGGCCCGCCATGATGTCGCGGCCAACGTGTTTGGCGCGTACGGTGTTTCCTGTGCAGACGCCGTAAAATTCGACAATTTTTCGGCCTGGAATACTTTCGGTGTTGCTGATTGCCATCGAGCCGCTGCTGATTTTCATGGACACTCCTGGATCGGGAAACTGGGAATTTGCTGCGCGTAGTCTAGCACCGCCAGACTTCCCCGTCGGTTTGCATTAGGATGCAAAACCGATACGCAAACAACATGGGCAGCGGCTTTGGAATTTGGCTCAATCAGCGCAGAACTGGTCGTCGTCGCTTTAGCTGCAGTAGCGCTCGGCGCTCTGATCAAGGGAGTGACCGGCCTGGGATTACCGCTTGTCGCGGTTCCGACAATTGCAACATTCGCGTCGGTAGAGGAAGCAGTTGTACTCGTGATTATCCCGACCTTCGGATCGAATCTCTGGCTGGTGGGTACGCATCGACAATTTGCAGGCTTGTTATCGGGGCACGTGCCGTTCCTGGCGGCCGGATTGGCGGGCAGCATCATCGGCACGTTTCTGTTGACCGCTATCGATGACCGCTGGCTCAAGCTGGCACTGGCCGTGTGGCTGGCTGTCTACCTGGCGCAATTCGTGGTCGGCAATGTCCTGCGATCGCTGTTCCAGGCAAAAGGAGCAGCGGCAGCGGCCGTCGGCTTCACGGCCGGAACGATTCACGGCGCGACCGGCATCTCGTCGCACATCGTTGCACCCTACTTTCATGGCCGCAGCCTGGCGCCGGATGCCTACGCTTTCCTGGTCGCCTGCGCTTTCCTGACATTTTCAGCTGCGCAGCTGGTAACGGCAGCCAGTACTCAGCTGTTTACCGCAGATCGACTGCTGATCGGCTTGGTGGCGCTGCTTCCGACGCTCGTATTCACGCAGGCTGGCATTCGACTCGCCCGGATTGTCTCTGACTCTGCCTTCCAGAAGATCCTGATCGCGGTCTTCGTGCTGATGGAGATCAAACTGATCACGGACGTCTTCTCCTAGTGCCCCGGCCGGGCAATTCCCGCCATCGCCCGGCACCCGGGTTGTCACGAAGGTGGCCACGCGCTGGGGTGCGGCAGCGTCATTTTTGGGGCCAAAGGCCAAAATCCACTGAAAAAGCGTGAATCTGCTGTCTTTTGCCTGCTTGTGACGCCAGTATGCGACCCGGATCCATGATATTTCTCCCCAAAATCCATTGACTTGCGCCGCGCCGGGGATATACTGCGGCCAGCTAGATTGATCGGCTGATATTTGTGTATTCCATTTCGAAGTTCCTTAGTAGTACCTCGTCCTGTTTTTCATAAGTACCAACATCACTTCTTGCGACCCGGCCTTATACGAGGCCAACATTACTTTTGTTTAGATAGGAATTGATTATGTCTACTACCACCGGAACCGTAAAATGGTTTAATGAAGCCAAAGGCTTTGGCTTCATCGAGCAGGAATCAGGACCTGATGTATTTGCTCATTTCAGCAATATCCAGGGCGATGGATTCAAGACGCTGGCTGAAGGCCAGAAGGTCGAGTTCACAGTAACGCAGGGCCAGAAAGGTCCGCAGGCTGAGAATATCGTACCGCTCTAAGCTCGAAACGGTTTAGAAAAAAAGGGCGAGACCTTCCGGGTCTCGCCTTTTTTTGTGCCGGATCAAGGGCCTGGCCGGCCTGCTCGAATTGCGCGGGCCCGACTCGCTGGCTACAGTCACCGGATGAAGACGGTAATCGAACCTTTCCGCATCAAGATGGTTGAGCCCATCAAGCTCACTGACCGAGCGGAGCGGGAATCGCTGATTCGGGAGGCACATTACAACCCGTTCCTGCTGCGCGCGGAGGACGTCATCATTGACCTGCTGACCGACTCCGGCACGAGCGCGATGTCGTCGGAGGCCTGGGGCGCCATGATGCAGGGCGACGAGTCCTACGCGGGTGCCCGCAGCTGGTATCGGTTTCGCGACACGGTCAAGGACATTTTCGGCTTTGAGCAGGTCATTCCCACGCACCAGGGACGCGCCGCCGAGCACATCCTGTTCAGCGTGATGGTTAAACCCGGCTCCGTTGTGCCCAACAACACTCACTTCGACACGACCCGGGCCAATATCGAATTCGTTGGCGGCGAGCCGCTTGATCTGGTCTGTGTTGAAGCCGACGACCTCGACTCCGATTTTCCGTTCAAGGGCAATATGGACATCACGGCGCTTGAGAGACTGATTGCCGAAAACGGTCCGGAAAAAATTCCCGTCATCATGGTGACCGTCACCAACAACTCGGGCGGCGGCCAGCCGGTTTCAATGGCCAACATACGCGACATTAGCCGCGTCGCCAGGGCGGCCGGTATTCCTTTCTACATAGATGCCTGTCGCTTCGCCGAGAATTCGCACTTCATCAGGCAGCGCGAGCCAGGTTACGAGAACACGCCAACCATCGATATTGCCCGCGAGATGTTCAGCTACGCTGACGGATGCACAATGTCGGCGAAGAAAGATGCGTTCGGCAATATTGGCGGTTTTCTCTGTACTAACGACGCGGAGCTTGCGCACCAGGAGCGCAACATACTGATCCTCACTGAAGGCTTTCCAACTTACGGCGGGCTGGCGGGACGTGACCTCGAGGCGATCGCCGTTGGCCTGCGAGAAATTCTGGACGAGCACTACCTCGACTACCGCCTGCATTCGAATGCCTATGTCGTTGACCACTTGCGTGCAGCCGGCATCCCGGTGATGGCGCCGGCCGGCGGGCATGCCGTGTACCTCGACGCGCGGCGCTTCCTGCCACATATAGAGCCACTGCAGTATCCGGGGCAGTCGCTGGCCGTGGCGCTTTATGTCGAAGCCGGCATTCGTGCCGTCGAGATCGGAACCGTGATGTTCGGTGCCGACCCGCACACGGGCGAAGAACACCCTGCCCGGCTCGACCTGCTGCGCCTCGCAGTTCCGCGTCGCGTCTATACACAAAGTCACATGGACTACGTGCTCGAAGCCATCGGACTGGTTTGGGAAAATCGAGCCAGCATCCGCGGCATGAAGATCGTACAAGCGCCGAAATACCTGCGACATTTTACGGCCCACTTTGACTGGGTCTGAAGTATTCTGGCGCTCTTATGCCTGAAGAGCCGCAACAACCAGTTGGCCTGCTGTCCCGAAGTCTGGGCGTGTTCGGCTACAGCAGCCGTGCACTGGAACTTGTCTGGACGACAAGTCGGCCGCTAACGATAACATTGGCGCTGTTGACGCTGGTGGCTGGTGTTCTGCCGGCTGCCATTGCTTATATCGGTCAGCTCATTGTCGACGGTGTCGTCGAGGCCTCGCGCGCGCCCGACCCTGACACACGTGGAGTTTTGTATCTCGTTTCTCTGGAGGCACTCGTTGTCATCGCTGTCGCAGCGGCACAGCGCGGTATTTCGGCAAGTCAGTCTCTGCTGCGCGCCCTGCTTGGCCAGCGCGTCAATGTCATGATTCTCGAAAAGGCGATGACGCTGGAGCTCACGCATTTTGAAGACTCCGAATTCTACGACAAGCTGACACAGGCGCGGCGCGAAGCCTCCAGTCGACCGCTGAGTCTCGTTACCCGTACGTTTGGACTGGTGCAGAACGCCATCTCGCTCACCAGCTATGCCGTGCTGCTGTTCGCCTTTTCGCCGTGGGCGGTCGTTATTCTCGTCGGCGCCGGCCTGCCTTCGTTCTTCGCAGAGGCAAAATTTTCCGGCGATGCATTTCGCCTGTTCCGCTGGCGCTCGCCCGATACACGTATGCAGATGTATCTCGAAACCGTCATCGCTCGCGAAGACGGCGTCAAAGAAGTCAAATTGTTCCAGCTGGGTCCTCGGCTACTGCAGCGCTATCGCGACATATTCAAGAAACTCTTCATTGAAGATCGCCGACTAACTCTGCGGCGCGATACCTGGGGATTCGTGCTGGGTTTACTTTCTACAGCCGCACTTTACGCCGCCTATGCATGGATCGTAATTACGACGATTAGCGGTGCTATTACGCTGGGTGCGATGACAATGTATCTGGTACTTTTTCGACAGGGACAGTCGGCAGTCGCCGCAATTCTCACCGCGATCAGTGGCATGTACGAAGACAATTTATACCTCTCAAACCTGTACGAATACCTCGAGCAACCCGTACCGGCGCGACGCGGTGAGTCGGTACGTGGCCCGCGACCCGAACGCGGGCTCGAGTTCCAGAACGTGTCTTTCCGGTACCCGGGGGCACATAAAAAGGCACTGAGCAATATCAGCCTGCAGATTCGTCCCGGCGAGAGCCTCGCCCTGGTCGGCGAAAACGGTTCTGGCAAGACGACGCTCATAAAATTGCTCACCCGCCTTTACGATCCTACCGAGGGCCAAATTCTGCTGGACGGACTCGACCTGCAGGAATGGGACGTCGAGGCTCTGCGGCAGCGAATCGGCGTCATATTCCAGGACTTCGGCCGCTATCAATTCAGTGTTGGCGAGAATATCGGGGCAGGCGACGTTCGCCATATCGAGGACTCAGAGCGCTGGCAAAAGGCGGCAACGACCGGTATGGCGGCGCCGTTCATTAACGACATGCCGGAAGGTTATGAGACGCAGCTCGGGCGTTGGTTCAAGGGCGGCCGTGAGCTATCGGGCGGGCAGTGGCAGAAAATCGCACTGTCGCGCGCTTTCATGCGCAGCGATGCCGACATCCTGGTGCTCGACGAGCCGACGGCTGCAATGGACGCATCTTCCGAAGCCGCCGTATTCGATCACTTTCGCGAAGCGAGCGGTAACAAGATGACGATACTCATTTCGCATCGATTTTCCACGGTGCGAGCGGCCGCACAAATCATCGTCATTCACGAAGGCGAGATTCTCGAACGCGGCAATCACGAGAGCCTGCTTGCGGATGACGGACAATATGCACATCTTTTCAATCTTCAGGCGCGCGGCTACCAGTAACTGCGGCAGCGCCGGCCGACTGCAAAATCGATTACTATCGAACTCTGACATAAGCGATAACTGCGGGCACCTGTGTTTCAAGACGGACAAATAGCCGCGCCGGCCCTCTTGGCGCTGACGGTCGGGATCAGCCTCCTCGGCTTGTTTCGACTGCCCCAGGTCATCAACAAATGCCTGTTTCGGCCATATTTCTTCCTGCGTCAAAAACAATACGACACGATGATTCTGAGCGGATTCGTGCACGCGGATCTCGGGCACCTGCTGTTCAACATGGTCACGTTCTATTTTTTCGCTTTTCCGCTCGAACGTTTCATGGGAACAATACCGTTCCTGATTCTGTATTTCGCCGGGCTCATCTTCAGCCACGCATGCACTTACTTCAAGCAGCGGAATAATCCTGAGTATGCCTCGCTGGGTGCATCGGGTGCGATCTCCGCCGTATTGTTCGCGTTTATCGTGTATTTCCCAACAACGACACTGATGATTATCCCGATTCCGATACCCATACCGGCAATAGTATTCGCGATCGGATATGTGGCTTATTCGTATTGGGCGTCACTGCAGTCGCGCGGGCGCATCAACCACGATGCTCACCTGTGTGGCGCGCTGAGCGGACTGGTTTTTGTCGCAGTAAGCGACCCACAGGCATTCGCAGAGCTACTCAAAACATTGGGGACATTCTTAATTTAATGTACTAATGCATTAAATTAAGAATGTCCCCATTAGTCTGCGGCAATTGCGTATATCCACGATTTAGTCATTAGCGGTTCAATTGAGAGTCAGCAATCGGTTGATTTGGCGCAACGGGAGGCAGGCAATCATGTCCGAGTTGTTTCGGCCAATATCAATCGAACAACTCGCTTCCTGGTTATTCGCCGAACTCGAAAGCCGCAACACCATCTTTGGTATTCCTCGCCAGCACTTCTTCGTGCCACGGACAGATGCCGCGTATCGCACAAGCGCCTTTGGACACGCTTTGGATACGCCGTTTGGTCCTGCCGCCGGGCCTCACTCGCAAATGGCTCAAAACATAATTTCAGCCTGGCTATGTGGTGCACGGTACGTTGAACTAAAGACGGTACAAACGCTCGACGTACTGGATGTAAGCAAACCGTGCATCGACATGGAGGACGAGGGCTATAACGTCGAGTGGTCGCAGGAACTAAAAGTCTACCAGTCCTTTGATGAGTACCTCAGGGCCTGGGTTCTGATTCATGCGTTGCACCACAAGCTTGGTTTTCCGGGATCGTCACCGGCGCTCGTTTTCAACCTTAGTGTTGGTTACAACCTCGAAGGACTGCTGAAACCGAACATGCAATGGTTCCTGGATCAAATGCACGACTGTTCCGACTACAAGCAGTCGATCATCGACCAGGTTGCGGCATGGTACCCGCCGGTTCGGGAACTCGATATACCGGACTGCATCTCCGATAACGTCACTCTCTCGACCATGCACGGCTGCCCTCCCGATGAAATCGAGAGCATTAGCACCTACCTTCTGCGAGAGCGTCACTTGCATACCCTCGTCAAGTGCAACCCGACACTGCTGGGCCCCGAGCGTGTGCGGACACTCCTGAACAAGGACCTGAACTTCACCGACGTGATCGTCCCGGACATCGCTTTCGAACACGACCTGAAATACTCGGCTGCCGTGCCGATGCTGGGCAGACTTCGAAAAACAGCCAGCGAGTGCGGCCTCGAATTCGGGGTGAAGCTCTCGAATACGCTGGAAGTCGAGAACGTCCGTCCGGTGTTCGATTCGACGGAAGATATGAGTTATCTCTCCGGGCGCCCGCTGCATGCGATCACGGTGAATCTCGCCAGCAGGCTCGCACAAGAATTTGATGGCGGACTGCCGATGTCGTTTTCCGCAGGCGCGAGTTGCTTCAACGCGCCCGACTTGCTGGCCGCCGGCATGCAGACCATCACGGTCTGTTCCGATTTGCTGAAGACCGGAGGCTACCTGCGTCTGCTCGATTACATCGACCGTGTCGATGCGTCATTTCGCAAGGCAGGCGCCGCTGGTATCGAGGAATTCGTGCTCAAGTCCGCGAATGCGAACAACTCGTCCGCTGACATTAAAGTGGCGGCACTGTTGAATCTGCGGCTATACGCGGATGTGGTTCGCAGCAATCCCGATTATGCGAAAAACGGCTTCGACACCTCGCACACAAAAACGTCGAGAGCCCTTGGCATGTTCGACTGTATCAAGGCGCCCTGCGTGGACGAGTGCCCGCTGGATCAGAAGGTACCGCGCTACATGAACGCCGTGCGACAGGGCGACATCCCGGGGGCGCGTCGCATTATTCAGGGCGACAATCCGCTGCCCTGTATCTTGGGGCGGGTTTGCGACCATCTGTGTGAACAGGCCTGCATTCGCACGCACCTCGACGAACCGCTGGCGATTCGCGATATCAAGCGCTTCGTTATGGATCAGCCATCACATTCGGGCGTTGGCCGCACTCCGAAACCGGCCGGCAAGAAGGTCGCCATCATTGGGGCCGGTCCCGGGGGCATGTCAGCCGCGATTGAACTGGCCCGGAACGGACTGCAGGTCGAAATTTTCGAGCAGCGAGCCTATCCCGGCGGCATGGTCGGTGGTGCGGTACCCGAGTATCGCCTCCCCCAGTCCGTGTTCGACAAAGATTTCGGCACGCTGGAAAAACTCGCCGTCAAGATCCATTACAAGCAGCGTGTTGGCCAGGACATACAGCTGTCGCAATTGCGCCGTGATGGCTTTGACCACGTCGTCATTATGGTCGGGGCACAGCTGAGTAAAACGCTGCCTCTCGAAGGCGAAGACTGTGCTGGTGTCGTCGACGCGCTGCAGTTCCTGCGTCAGTCCCGTGAAAATCGGGCGCTCGATATTGGCAGGCGGGTCGGCGTCGTCGGCGCCGGCGACACGGCGATGGACTGTGCGCGCGTTGCCTGGCGTCAGAACCACAGCGATGTCACTTTGATTTATCGACGCACGGTTGACCAGATGCCCGCCGACCGCGAGGAAGTAGAGCAGCTAATTGCAGAAGGCATCGAGGTGCTCGAGCTGTCGAAGCCGCAGAGCCTTGAGGTCGAAGACGGGAAGCTGAAAGCGTTGCGGTGTCGACGCATGATGTACGCTGGTGATCGCGATGCCTCGGGTCGCAAGATTCCTCACGAGATTCCCGATTCGGAATTCAAGGTGCCGCTGGATACCCTGATTCTCGCAATCAGCCAGCATGCAGTGCTCGATTTCTTCGACCAGGAGCCAATCGAAATAAACGATCGCGGCTACATCAAGGTCGACCCTGTGACGTTTGAAACCTCGGTACCCGGCGTTTATGCCGGCGGTGACGTTGCCAATGCCGGGCCTTCTTCTATCGTGAAAGCGGCCGCGGCGGGCATAGCGATTGCCGACGCCATTTTGGGCCGCCATGCCTCCGCGCCCTGTGTGGTGGATCCTGTGCCTGTTGACACGGCGGCGCTGCTGCGTCGCAGGAGTCAAAAACAGCGACGGGTATCGGCGCCGCAAACGGAGCTCGATGATCGCGACAATTTCGACGAGGTCGTACTAACCTACTCCGGCCATCAAGCCGAAACAGAAGCTGCCCGCTGCCTGGACTGCGACAGGTATTGCAGCATCTGCGTTGGCGTCTGTCCGAACCTTGCGCTGCTGACCTATGAGACCGGATCCTTCGACGTCCGCTTGCCCGAGCTGCGGTTCGAAAAGGACGAATTCCATGTTGCGGCCGGCAAATCGTACCGGGTGATGCAGCCGTTCCAGGTCGCTGTGCTGACCGACTTCTGCAACGAGTGTGGCAACTGCACGACGTTTTGCCCCACGTCGGGGCGGCCGTACCGCGACAAGCCTCGCCTGTACCTTGATCGAGCCGATTTCGAGGCACAATCAGACAATGCCTTCATGGTATTCAGGGAAAAGAACGCATGGTCGCTCGATGCGCGTTTGCACGGTGCCAGGCACCGCATCGAACTCAATGGAAAACTCGACTACACCGGCCCCTCATTCAGCGCACGGATCGATCCACTCACGTTTGAAGTCGAGCGCGCTGAAATGACGCGCCGCGACGATACTTATTCGCTGGAGCCGTGTGCAGCGATGTTCGTGCTGCTCAACGGCATCCAGCGATCTCTGCCCTTCCTGCCAGCGGCTTTGCCGGCTGATTCGGCCGCGGCAGGACGAATTGCTCATCCGGGTTACGAGCAATGACATGAGTTCGCTGCTGATAACCAACGGCCACATTGTCACGCTCGATGCCGACAATCGGTTTATCGAGAATGGCAGCATCTACATTGATGGGCATGACATCATCGATGTGGGCAACTTCGCCCCTGACACCTATTCTGTGGACCGCACGATCGACGCCCGTGGCAGCCTGGTCATGCCAGGGCTGATCAACGCTCACCATCACCTTTATTCGACCTTCGCACGCGGTTTCACGCCTCCCGGCCCGCAGGCCACGACGTTCGAAGACAATCTCAAGAGCCTGTGGTGGAAACTGGACGCCGCGCTGGATTCCGATGACGTCTACTACTCGGCATTGCTGGCGATAATGCACGCGGCTCGGGCCGGCTGCACAACGATCATTGATCATCACGCCTCGCCTTCGTGTTGCGATGGCAGCCTCGATGAAGTCGAACGGGCTTTCAGAGATGTAGGCCTGAGCGGCTGCCTTTGCTACGAGGTTTCAGACCGCAATGAGGTGGGCCAGGGCATCGAGGAAAATGAACGCTACATCCGGAAATGCCGCGCTTCGGACGACGGCCAGATGGCGGCGTCGTTCGGCCTGCACGCACTGATGACGCTCGGCACCCGGACGCTCGATCGTTGCGCTGATATCGGCAATTCCCTGGATGCCGGATTTCACGTACACGCGGCCGAGGACGAGATCGACGTTACGGTAACCATGGAACGCTACGGGCGGCGCATCATGGACCGTTTTCTCGACTTTGCCATACCGGGTCCCAAGACAATCTTCGTGCATGGCATCCACTTTGGGCCCCGGGAGCTGGACCTGCTTCGTTCCACCGATTCGATGCTCGTGAACGCCCCCGAGTCCAATATGAACAATGGGCTCAGCGTCGCGCCTGTTCTGGACATGCTCAAGCACGGCGTAACCGTCGGCGTCGGCACTGACGGGATGTCGTCGCATGTGATTTCCCAGGCCCGCGCCATGTATCTTCATCAACGCACGTATCATCGGGATCCGACCGTGGCCTTTACAGAGGCTTGTGAGATTCTTCTCAACAACAACCGCCAGATTTGCAATCGCCTGTTTCGTGAACCCAGAGGCATGATCGAAACAGGGCAACTGGCCGACATCATCATTCCAGACTACGTGCCGTTTACGCCGTTGAACGCCGAAACCTTCTATGGGCACCTGCTGTTTGGCCTGAGTTTTGCGCGCGTTCGCACAACCATCGCGCGAGGCCGCGTCATTGTCGACGACGGCCGCCTGATGCACCTCGACGAGGATGAAATCCGCGCACGCTGCGCCGAACAAGCACATCGAATCTGGGCGAGAATACATTGATAAACTATTGGAATAGTTGATTTTTATGGGAGGCTGGAAAAACTACCATGTGCCGGGGACGGTCGAGGAAGCGATCGCCGTTTTGCGCAATTACGACGGCCGTGCCCGCGTTATCGGCGGCGGCACCGACCTCCTTGTGGAAACCCGACGGGGCTTGCGGCGTCCTTATGAAGCGATGGTCGACGCATCGCGTATCGCGGGCCTCAACACCATCACCCGGACCGAGGACAGCATCGTAATCGGCTGCGGCGTTACTCACACCGAGATCGTCAACGACGTACGCATCATTCGGCACGGTCAATGCCTCGCCGAAAGCTGTAGCGTCATCGGTGGTCCGCAGGTCCGCAATGTTGGCACGCTCGCTGGTAACGTCGCCCACGCACTGCCCGCTGGCGACGGTACGATCGGCCTGTTGGCACTCGGTGGGGATGTCGAAATCGCCGGTACCTCGGGTCGACGCTGGATACCGGCCAAGGACACGTTCATCGGTCCGGGCAAAAGCGTGATTGATCGCCATCGGGAAGTACTGACAAGGCTGCGATTCGAAGCAACGCGCAGCGGCGAAGGTTCTGCATTTCATCGCGTCATGCGGCCGCAGGGTCTTTGTCTGCCTATTATCTCCATGGCGGCACGGCTGACAGTGGAGCGTGGCACCATCACCGCCGCGAGTATCAGTATGGGGCCCGTAGGCCCGGTGCCCTGGTTCGCGGAACCCGCCGCCCAGGCGCTCATCGGAGGACCCGCGAATGAGGAGCAGTTCGAAAAAGCGGTAGCCATCACCCTCGCTAACGTTACCCTTCGGACCAGCAAGTACCGGGCTACCGAGGAATATCGGTCGGCGATGATCCAGAGCTATCTGCCGCTCATCCTGGCAAGAGCCGCCGCGCGCGCAGGAGCCAAAGCATGAGCCGGCTGCAGATGACAGTGAACGACACCCCCGTCGACATCGAAGTACCGCAGTCGCGCTATTTGTCCGAGGTGCTGCGAGAGGACCTGCGACTGACCGGAACGAAAATCGGTTGTGCCGAGGCCGAGTGCGGCATCTGCACGGTGCTCGTGAACGGCACTGCGGTTGTCAGCTGCGTTTTCCCGGCGTTTAAAGCGCAGGGTGCCAGCGTGGAAACGATTGAAGGCCTCCCCCGGGACGGCAAGCTGCATGCACTGCAACAGGCTTTTCTGCAACATGGCGCGGTTCAGTGTGGTTTTTGCACACCCGGATTAATCATGACGGCCAAAGGGCTGCTGGATCGAAAGGACGCCGCCGGTGAAATCGTAACCGAAGGCGACGTCCGCACGGCGCTTAAAGACACGTATTGCCGTTGCACGGGCTATCAGAGCGTGATCAACGCCATCCTGCAGGCATCGGGCCAGGACGTGTCGCCGTATCTCCCGGAAACCCGGTCAGCAGGGCTGGCTGTCGGCAAGGCACAGCCCAACCCGAATGCGCTGGATAAGATTATGGGCAGCGCCCGCTTCAGCGATGACTACCGTTTCCCGGGCATGCTCTACGCGCGTACAAAACGCGCCGGAGTGCCGCACGCACGTATCCGCAGCATCGATACCTCCGCGGCGCGCGATCTTGATGGCGTGCACGCCGTTTTGACGCATGAGGACGTACCGGGCCGCAATGCGCACGGCGTGGTGAGCGTTGACTGGCCGGTCCTTTGCGCGCGTAAAGTCCGCTACGTCGGCGATGCGGTGGCAATCGTGGCGGCCGAATCGCAGGAAATCGCAGCCGCGGCGCTTGATTTGATCCATGTCGATTATGAAGAACTGCCGGCCGTGACCGATGTCATCCTGGCTACCGCGCCCGACGCACCGCTGGTGCACGAAAAGCGGCCCGACGGCAACCTGCTGAAGCACATCAAGGTAAAGAAAGGCGATATCGATTCCGGCTTTGCAGATGCGGATGTTGTTGTCGATCAGACCTACCGCACACCGACGACGGAACACCTTTTTCT
This sequence comes from Woeseiaceae bacterium, assembly GCA_013043165.1. Lineage (GTDB taxonomy): Bacteria > Pseudomonadota > Gammaproteobacteria > Steroidobacterales > Woeseiaceae > UBA1847. Next base: position 103,789 of record JABDOQ010000051.1, read on the forward strand.
CGAGCCCGAGTGCTCGATTGCTGTTCCCGCCGGCTTCGATCCAGCAAGCTTCGGCGGTCACTGTGATGCTCTCGCTGTGCGCGGTGAGACTGCGAGACACGGCAAGACGACGATTTACGTCGGCAGCCAGATACCGTACATCGACCGCGACCAGGCCGCGGCGACGCTGGGAGTGGAGAGCGATGCGGTGCGGGTTGTCGCGACGCTCATGGGCGGTGGCTTCGGCGGCAAGGAAGATATTGCCGGTCAGATCCATGCGGCTCTGCTCGCGGAGGCCACGCAACGGCCGGTGAAAATGTTGTACTCGCGACAGGAAAGCATGCTGGTGCATCCGAAGCGTCACTCAACGATCATTCGTATTCGTACCGGTGCAACAGACGACGGCAAGTTGACCGCCGTGCAGGCAACGCTCTACGGCGACGGTGGCGCTTATGCCAGTCTCAGCGAAAAGGTGCTCACGCGTGCAACCACCCATGCGACCGGCCCGTACAACGTACCCAACGTAAAGGTTGACTGTTTCGCCGTCTATACCAACAACGTTCCCTGTGGCGCGTTTCGGGGATTCGGCGTTACGCAGAGCTGTTTCGCGGTCGAGAGCAACATGGACATGCTCGCCGAGAAGCTGGGACTCGATCCAATAGAATTTCGCCGCATCAACGCACTCGATGTCGGCTCGGAGACATCGACCGGACAGGTATTGCGAGAAAGTGTCGGCCTGAAAGAATGCATCGACAAGGTCGAACGCGATGTGCGCGGTGAAGACTTTCGCTGGAGCTGGAATGAGGGCCATCGCCGGTTCGCGTGGGGCATGGCGGTGGGCTACAAGAATACCGGGCTGGGCGGTGGCGCACCCGACAAGGCGACGGCCGAAGTCGAGGCATGGGAAGATCCCGGCAAGGGCCTCATGGCCGAGGTACGAATCTCGTCAGCAGAAATGGGCCAGGGCTTGCCGGCCGTACTCGTCGCTTGTGTCGCGGAAGAACTGGGCATTCCCACCGAGCATGTCAGCGTGTTGCTTGGCGACACCGACTATTGCCCGGATGGCGGCCCGACGACGGCCAGCCGGCAAACCTACCTCAGCGGCAACGCGGCACGGCTGGCCGCCAAAGATGTGTCGCAGCAGCTGGCGACAGCAAATACTGCCGCGAGAATCAAAGCCAGGCATGAATACTGGGCACCCAAAACCATGCCGCTCGGTAAGGGCGGCGACATGCACGTTGCATTCGGTTTTTGTGCGCAGGCCGTATTGTGCGAAATCGATATGCGGACCGGCGAAGTCAGCGTCCGCAAGGTCGTTGCCGCGCACGATGTTGGTCGTGCCATCAACCCGTTGACGCTGGAAGGGCAGATTGAGGGCGGCATCGTCATGTGCATCGGCTATACATTGACCGAACACTACATCCAGGAAGAGGGCAAGCCCTGGACGAATGTCATGGCGCGTTACAAGACGCCGAGCATCACGCACGCGCCCCGGATTGTCTCCCACATTGTGGAGCACAGCACCACCGACGGGCCATACGGTGCGAAAGGCGTCGGCGAATTACCCAGCATTCCGACCAGTGCGGCGATTACAAACGCAATTTGCCGCGCCACTGGCGTACGTGTTCGCAGTCTGCCCGTCGACCAGGATACGCTGCTGCGAGCCATTCGCAGCGGCGCAAGCGAAGTTGAGCTCGCATGGGGCGACCGTGCGCCTATTCCCACAATACTCCTGGGAGGGCAACAGTGAACCTGATACCTGAATTGCGCGAAGACGTGCGGCGGAAGAGCATGGCGCGCGCCCGTGCGCAGAAGATTGTCCTGCCCACGTTCGCCCAGCAAAAAGACCCGACGCTGGTTCCGGACGCGATAAAAACCCGCTTGAAAAGCGTTGGCCTTTGGGACCTGGACCCGGCGAACCTGTTTCGTATCACCTGGAAAAACGAGCCCGTCGAACATGGCGGAGGCTTCGGAGAAGGAAACTGGATCGAATTTCCGCCGGCGTTGACGGGCATCGACGCGACGATCGTCGGTATTGTCGGCAACTGGTTTCCGACAGGCGCTCACAAAGTCGGTGCTGCTTACGGTTGCCTTGTGCCGCGCCTCGTAACAGGCGCCTTCGACCCCGATACGCAGAAGGCCGTATGGCCATCGACCGGCAACTATTGTCGGGGCGGTGCTTACGATTGTGCCTTGCTCTCCTGCCCGGCTGTCGCGATTTTGCCCGAGGGCATGAGTCGCGAACGCTTCGAGTGGCTCAGGGAAATAGGCACCGATGAAATCATCGCAACGCCCGGCAGCGAGTCAAACGTCAAGGAAATCTACGACAAATGCTGGCAACTGCGTAAGGAGCGCGGCGACGGCATCGTTGTGTTCAACCAGTTCGAGGAATTCGGCAACGCGATCTGGCACTACCAGATGACGGGGTCGATCATCGAAGAAATTTTCCAGAACCACTATGCGGAAGGACGCCGCCTCTCCGCCTATGTCAGCGCGACGGGCTCGGCCGGAACGATTGCCGCAGGCGACTACCTGCGCACGCAGCACCCCGGCATCCGTGTCGTCGCTACCGAAGCCCTGCAGTGCCCTACGCTGCTGCAGTTCGGATTCGGCGAGCACCGTATCGAAGGCATTGGCGACAAGCACGTTCCCTGGATTCATAACGTGCGCAACACAAATCTCGTGGCCGCTGTCGATGATGAACAGACCATGCAGCTCATGCGTCTGTTCAGCGAAGACGAGGGCCACGCCTGCCTGCGCCGAGAGGGCGTCGATGATGACATGCTGCAAAACTTGAGCGATATCGGTATTTCCGGCATCTGCAATCTCGTCGCCAGTATCAAGACCGCGCGTTACTACGACATGGGCGCTCGCGACGTGATCTTCACACCGATCACCGACGCGATGAATTTATATGCATCACGCATGCAGGAAATGAGAGAAAAATACGGAGCTTACGACGCCCATCTCGCTGATCAGCACTACGGGCGTTACCTGCAGGGGACAACGGCCGACAACGTGCGGGAACTGACCTACGCCGACCAGAAAGCGCTGCATAACTTCAAGTACTTCACCTGGGTAGAACAACAGGGGCGCACATCGGATGAGTTGCGGCAGCTTTGGGATGAGGATTTTTGGCGCGAAATATTCTCTCAGGACGTCGTGGACGAGTGGGACCGCCTGATCGATGCATTCAACAATGACGGAGACGCTCGATGAGCAGCAGCTATTACGCGGACGCACTGGAAATCAAGCCCGACCTCGTGAAATTTATGCAGGATATTATCCGCATTCCGTCGCTGAGTTCAGACGAAGGCGCCGTCGTCGAACGAATTCGCGATGAAATGTTGAAGATCGGTTACGACGAAGTCACGGTCGATCCCATGGGCAACATTCTTGGCCGCATTGGAAGCGGGCCCCGTATCATCGCTTTCGACGGCCACTGTGACATCGTCGACGTGGGCGATCCGAAGCTCTGGGATCGTGATCCATATTCCGCTGAAATCGAGGACGGCAAACTCTACGGGCGCGGTGCGAGCGATATGAAGGGCGGCGTCGCTTCGAGTGTCTATGCGGGTGCATTGTTGAAAAAGCGTGGTATTCCCGACAACGTAACCTTTTATGCAACTGCAACGATCCAGGAAGAAGACTGCGACGGTCTTTGCTGGCAGTACATCGTCAAGGAAGGTGGCCTGCGGCCGGACCTCGTCGTCATCACCGAACCAACCAGTCTGCGCATCTACCGCGGTCATCGTGGCCGCATGGAAATAGAAATTCACACGTCGGGGGTTTCATGCCATGGATCGGCACCCGAACGTGGCGACAACGCGATTTACAAGATGGCCGATATCATCGCCGACATCGAGAAACTCAATGATCGTTTGCCACCGCGGGATCCGCTGGGCAAAGGCACGGTTACGATCAGTGAGATTCGGTCCAGTTCGCCGAGTCTGTGCGCGGTTGCTGATGGCTGCACTATACATCTCGATCGCAGGCTGACGATCGACGAGACCGAAGACACGTCGGTCGCGGAAATCCGGGCCCTCCCGTCGGTGCAGGCAGCAAACGCAACCGTGACTGTTCTCGACTACGCGGTACCCAGTTACACCGGCCTCACCTACCCGACTCGCAAGTATTATCCAACGTGGGAAACGAAGGAAGACGAGCCACCCGTATTGGCGGCAGTCGCTGCGTACAAGCGCGCTTTCGAAAAGGAGCCTGAGGTCGGGCACTGGACGTTCAGTACCAACGGTGTCGCCACGGCCGGCATGCACCATATTCCAACGATCGGATTCGGCCCGGGCCACGAACGTTTCGCGCATGCGCCCAATGAAGAAACCGAAGTCGAACACCTTGTCTGCGCGACGGCCTTCTACACTGCCCTGGTCGAAGAGTTCGCCAGCGAATAAATCCAGGAGATTCATCAAAGTGACTCGCACAGCAAAACCGATTCCTGATCATATGAAAGGCCGTGACTGGCTAATGACGCAGGACTGGTCGGACGAAGAAATCGAACTCGCGCTCGATACGGCCGACCAGTTGAAAGATGAGTTCAAGAGCGGCGTGCCGACCTTGCACCTCGCGCAAAAGACAGCGTTCCTGATATTCTTTGACAAGTCTACGCGCACACGTAACTCATTCGAAGCGGGCATGACACAGCTCGGCGGGCACGCGCATTTCATCGACTCGGAAACATCGCAGATCGCCCACGGCGAGAGCCCCAAGGACATGGGCACGATACTCTCCGGGTATGGGCACGGCATCATGATTCGTCACGACCTGGTTCCCGGTGAGGGCCAGTCCTACATGCGAAATGTCGCGGAATGGGCAACTGTTCCGGTCATCAATATGCAGTGCGACGTCGACCACCCGTGTCAGACCCTGGCCGACCTGATGACGATTCGTGAGGAATTCGGCAAAGATCTCAGGGACCTTAAAATCGCGGTGTCCTGGGCCTACGCGCCCAGCTATGTCAAGCCAATGTCGGTACCGCAGGGATTGATCATGCTCATGACGCGCTTCGGCATGAACGTGACGCTCGCTCATCCACCGGAGTACCAGCTTATGGATGAGCCGATGAGTTTGGCACGCGACAATGCGGCCCGTTCCGGCGGGTCCTTCAGCGTAGTGGATAACATGGAAGATGCCTTCGCCGACGCTGACATCGTCTATCCGAAGAGCTGGGGTGTGGAATCGCTGTTTAGCAAGCCCGATCATGCGATGAAAGTCGCGCAGCAATACCGAAACTGGATGTGCGACGAGGCGATGATGGCGCGCGCGAAGGAACAGGCGATTTATATGCACTGCCTGCCGGCCGACCGCGGCTTTGAAGTAAGCGACGCGGTTATCGACGGCCCGCGGTCACGCGTTTACCCGGAGGCCGAGAACCGCTTGCATACTGCGAAAGCCCTGATGGCGCTAACGATGTAAGGCGGAGTTAATCAGATGACAACGCCTGAAGCAGGCAAAAACAGCAACGCCCCCCTGGTCGTCATAGCTATTGGCGGTAATTCGCTGATTAAAGACCGCGAACACATGGATGTGCTGGATCAATATCGTGCCGCCGGCGAGACAAGTCATCACATCGTACCTGTCGTCAAGCAGGGTTACCGTGTATTGGTGACGCACGGTAACGGCCCGCAGGTCGGTTTTATTTTGCTGCGCTCCGAGTTGGCCAGAAATGTTATCCACCAGGTGCCGCTGGCCAACTGCGTTGCGGATACCCAAGGCTCGATCGGCCTGCAGATAGCCCAAAGTCTGCAGAACGAGTTCATCCGCCAGGGTGTGGATCAGCCTGTGGTCGCAATAGTCACCCAGTCGGTGGTCGACGAACAGGATCCGAGTTTCAGCAAGCCGAGCAAGCCGATCGGTCCGTTCATGTCGGAAGCAGAAGCTCGGAAACACGAGAAAGAGGACGGTTGGGCAATAGGCGAAGATGCCGGTCGCGGATGGCGTCGACTGGCTGCATCGCCGGCGCCACTCGAGATTATCGAGTTGCCGGCGATTCGCACGCTGCTCGACAGCGGCGAGCTCGTTATTGCAGCCGGCGGTGGTGGTGTTCCAGTCGTCTACAAACCAGACGGCACGTTACGACCCCGCCCGGCGGTGATCGACAAGGATGCTGCATCCTGCCTGCTCGCCTGTGAGCTGGACGCATCGGTGTTTATCATTTCCACCGACGTCGACAAGGTGGCGCTGAATTTCGGAACACCGCAACAAGTCGACATCGACCACATGGACGTGGCCGAGTGCCGCCGATACCTCGAGGAAGGGCATTTTGCGCCGGGCAGCATGCGACCGAAGATCGAGAGCGCGCTCAGGTTTCTGGAGCAAGGTGGCAGGCAAGTGATCATTACTCAGCCCCATCACCTCGAAGGGGCTTTGCAAGGAATCAGTGGGACACACATCGTTCCCTGAAGGAGCAAGACGATGAACGGATATCGCTGCTTTTCGTGCGCCGCAACGCAGGATGCGGATTTCGCAGGGTGCCTGTGCCCGTCGTGTGGCGGCAATCTCGATATCACGTACGACTATGAAGCGGTGGCCGAGCATATCGAGCAGCTGGGCGCCGACAGAGCCCGGTCGCTGTTTTCCTATGCGCCGTTTCTTCCTGTGAAAACTCCGCGCTCCCGCTTCCCGTTGCGAATCGGAGCAACACCGCTGTATGCAGCACGGCGACTGGGACAATTGCTGGGCCTGCGCAATCTTTACCTGAAGGACGATACTGTCAACCCCAGCGCGTCCAGCAAGGACCGCGCCAGCGTCATAGCGGTTCATCGAGCCATGGATATCGGCGCGGACATCGTGTCTGTCGCCAGTACCGGCAACGCAGGATCTTCACTTGCCTGTGTCGCGGCCGCCGTCGGCATGCGGGCCATCGTGTTCGTTCCGGAAACTGCACCTGTTGCGAAACTCACACAGGCACTGTCATTCGGCGCCACGGTACTGGCCGTTCGCGGTAACTATGACGACGCCTTCGACCTGTGCCGTACGGCTTCCGACGAATTCGGCTGGTTCAATCGCAGCACGGGCTACAACCCGTTCACTCGGGAAGGCAAAAAAATCTGTGCATTTGAAATATGGGAGTCGCTGGACGGACGAGTCCCGGACCGAATCGTAGTGCCGACTGGTGACGGCAATTTGCTGAGCGGCATGTGGAAGGGCTGGTGCGACCTGCAAGGGGTCGGTCTGATCAATCGCATGCCGAAAATCGACTGCGTCCAGTCCGAGTCCAGCGCAGCGATCAGCAACACGGTAAACAGAATTCGCGACAGCGGAGCTTCCAAAACAGACTGGACGACAGTTGCGGTAGACGTGGTCAATGCCAGCACGATCGCCGATTCCATCGCGGTCGACCGGCCGCGAGATGGTCTGGCGGCGGTTAGAGCCATAGTCGAGTCTGGCGGCGATACCATAACGGTTTCGGATGAGCAGATTCTCGCTGCCATTCCCGAAATGGCACGCCTTTCCGGCATCTTTCCCGAACCCGCCGCAGCGGCACCCTGGGCAGCCGTTAAGCAGATGCGGCGGGACGACAGGATCGAAACGGACGAACTCGTCGTCTGCCTGGTATCGGGAAGCGGCCTCAAGGATATTGGTAGCGCGCAGAAAGCAGCCGGCGAAGCGCTGTTGATCGATCCCGCCATCGAAGCCGTCAGAAACGCCCTCGCCTCGTCACTATAGGGACATTCTTAATTTAATGTATTAATACGTTAAATTGAGAATGTCCCTACTCGCGTCGTCGAGGCGGCCGGCCAGTTCGCGCCCCTTCTCGTCGGACAAGGCCATCAGCGGCGCACGCACATTGGCCCAGCGTGGATCGCCAGTGGCCAATGCGAGCAAGTACTTCTGCGCCGGAATCGGCGCATACTCCTGTACTAACTTTCGAAAGCGTTTGACGGTCTCGTGCAATTTCTGCGCGGAACTCACGTCGCCCTGATCGTACAGGTCGACCACCCTGGCGATAGCGCCCGCATTAATGTTGGCGGTCGCCGTGATGCAGCCGGGCGCACCAAGCCCCAGTGCATCAACTAGTCGTAATTCTGAACCGGGATAGACCGTCAAGCCGTCAATCTCAAGCAGCGCCCGCGTGTTTTCCCAGTCATTGGAACTGTCCTTGATACCGACTATCTGTTCCGGGAAATCGCGTCGCAAATGCGCAGCAAGGGCCGGCGGCACGCCAACGATCGCTATCGGTGGAATGTGGTAGAGGAGGATTTTTGCGTCCGAACCGATTGTCGCGATCAGCAGCCTGAAATATTCGTATAAGCCGTCCTCGGTGACGCCCTTGTAATAGAACGGCGGCAACGTCAGGACCGCCGCGCAGGCCATGTCGAGACAGGCGCGTGACAAGCGAGCCGTATCGGCGACATTCGACAGCCCGGTGCCCGGGATCATCCTGGCCGGATCTATGCCGCCGTCAATGAGTGCCCGTATCGCGGCTATGCGCTCATCGATACCAACCGACAGCGCTTCGCCCGTGGTGCCGAATGGCGCAATGCCGGCGCAGCCCTGCTCGAACAGCCATTTTGCGTGCGCGACATAAAGGTCCGTTGCCACCGAATGATCCTGGTTGAACGGCGTCAGGATCGGCGCGATAACCCCCCGAAGTGTCATGCTGCGATTGTCACTCAAATCCGCCTCAATTGTCAGTGCCGTTCGAGCCTGCCGGTGGAAGATACGTAGTTTGGTTTGGCCACCGCAGTCGTACAGTTAGTGGATGCCTCACCTGAGATGGAGGATGGGATCATGAATGAGTCGTTGTTTCAGATCCTGGCTGGCCTGCTGATGCTCGCAGCCGCTGTCGCTCTCATTGTCGCGTATCGAAAATACCTGGCCGCCGGCTCCGAACGGCGCATGAACAGCATGCTCGAGGCCGTCGGCCTCGATTCCCGGGTTCTCTCGAGCGCCGATACTGAAACCATAGTCAACGAAATTCGGCAGCGCTGCCAGAGTTGCTCAGCCGAGGACGCCTGCGAGCATTGGCTGGCCGGCAGGAAAGGCGGCGATAACAGCTTTTGTCCCAATGCCGGGGTTTTTGACGAACTGAAGAAAACCCGCAGCGCCCGGACCTGATCTGTAGCAGTGATTACACGGGCAGGCTAAATAATGCGCCCGTAGAATCAGCTTTCAATACAGGAGCTCGACCCACCGACCTGCGTCGATGAGTTCCTTCTTCTTTTTCAACCATGTTTCCCTGGATCCGAGCATGTTGGCGAACACTTTGTCGAGTGCATCGCGGATCGGGACGAGTCCGGCCACATATACGTAAGTATGTTCGTCGTCGAGCATGTTCAGGATTTCTTCACTGCGACCTTCGATTGCGTAGTCCCACGCGATCGGGTCCGCCCAGTTCGGGCGCGGGCTCAACGCCTGGATTGCTTCAAACGTCTCCTCGTCATAGTAACGTGCGAAGTCATCGCGTTCGTCGTTCATATAAAGCAGCTCGAGGCCAGACTGCGCGCCATACAGCAAGAAGACCTTGCCTTGCCAGCCTCCGACCTCCTGATAGATGTGTTTGACGAAAGCGCGAAAGGGTGCAATGCCGGTACCGAGACCGATAAGCAGCAGGTTGGCGCTCTTGTCCTTCGGCACCGTGAAAGGCAGGCCGAACGGACCGGTTATGGACAACTTGTCGCCCGGCTTGCGGTCACACAGGTAGTTGGAGTTGACGCCCGCGTACTTTTCGCCGCTGTAGTCGTCGATGTAGTCGCAGCGCCGCACAACCAAAGTTATCTCGGGTTTGCCCTTGGCCTTTGCAGCCGGCGTATCGGCGACGGTGTACAGCCTGTGTTGCACGGAGCCGCCGAATTCTTTCGGGCCTTCGACCAGTACACCGACGCTCTGTCCGATTTCGAAGTCGAACTCACGCCGGTCCACTTCGAGCACCAGTTCCCGGACTTCAGCATCTGCGCTTTCGTCCGTGATACGTTCTGTACTTAACACCGTCGCGGAAAAACGGGGTTCTTTTGGATAATCTTCAAGACGCATGAGGAGCACTCCTTTTTGCCCTTTTCCCGTCAGGAACGGGTCCAGTAACAGAATCGAATTTGTCGGGACCGCAGCCGTTAAAGCAAGTTGATGCGTCGCAAGCACTACCTGAGCGGCTCGCCTTTATCCGCTCTTTCAATGCTTCGTCAAACGCGATGATTCGCAGCGCAATCATCGCCGCGATCGCAACTGTCGCAATGATAACGCCAATAATGAAGTTCATCTGCCCAAGCCTGCAAATCCCATGAAGCCCATGGATAAAATTCCGGCCACGACCAACGCGGCCGCGGTTCCCTTGAAAAGTTCCGGGACATCCGCGAGGTCGAGTTTCTCGCGTATACCGGCCATCAGAATGAGCGCCAGCGCGAAGCCGGCACCGGCGCCCAACGCGTAAACGATCGCCTGCGTGAATCCATAGCCCTTGTTGGTCTGAAACAACGCGAGGCCGAGAATTGCACAGTTAGTCGTAATGAGTGGCAGGAAGATACCCAACGCACGAAACGTAGGCGGACTCAGTTTGCGCATCAGCATCTCGACGAGTTGAACCGTCGACGAAATCACCAGGATGTAGGAAATGATGCGGAGGTACGGCGCGTTGATTGCCTCGAGTATCAGGTTGATACCAAACGCGCAGACCGAGGCGACGAGCATGACGAAAGCGACCGCACCGCTCATACGAACCGCCGTTTCGAGTTTGGCCGACACGCCGAAGAACGGGCAAATACCGAGGAAGTAGGCGAGCACGAAGTTGTTGATCAGCGCCGCGTTCAGGAAGATCGACCAGTAGCCCTCTTCATTCATGAAGCCACCTCCCTGCTCCGCTCATTTGCCTGTTTCTCGGCACCCCCCTCGCGCTGGCGAATCCAGTTGACCACCAGCAGCCACATCGCCATGGCGAAGAAGCCGCCGCTCGGCAGCACCATGACGGTCCAGGTCTGGAATCCGTCGGGGAACATGTCCACGCCAAACAGCGTGCCGCTGCCCAGGATCTCCCGCACTACACCAATGAAGAACAGCGCGAATGTGAAGCCCACGCCCATGCCCAGTCCGTCCAGTAACGCGCGTCCCGGGTTGTTCTTGGACGCGAAGGCCTCGGCGCGGCCGAGGATCAGGCAGTTCACGACGATCAGCGCGATGAAGGCGCCCAGTGCGCGGTGCAGCTCGATGCTGATCGCCATGATTGCGTAATCGACGCACGTCACGAACGTTGCGATGATGCAGATGTAGCTGACGATGCGCGCCTCACGGGGTATGAAGCTACGCAGCAGCGATACAGACAGCCCGGCCATCAGCAGCACGAACGTTGTTGCAAGGCCCATGGCCAACGCATTGATTGCGGTGTTGGACACAGCCAGCGCCGGGCACATGCCGAGCACCTGGATGAAAACCGGATTATCTCGCCACAGTCCCTTGATGAACTCGTCTGTCGGGCTGACCTGCTTCAGCGCCACGTTCTACTCCTGTGTTGGCTGCGGTGGTTGGATCGCACGGCCGTCGCGCTCGAGCACGGGCAACCAGGCACTCGAGCCCTGATTCAGGATCGCGCCTATGGCGTCAGACGTGATCGTGGCCCCGGTGATGCCGTCGAGTTGCCACGGCTCGGTTTTCTCGCCTTGCTTCACCGTCACGATCGCATTCGCCAGCGCTGTACCGTCCTCGTTGAGCCGCGCATCGAGTCCCTCGAAATTGGCCAGAAAGTGCGGCTCGATTTCGACCTTGTCACCCAGGCCGGGTGTCTCCTTGCTTTCCAGCACCTTGAAACCGACGATGACCTTGCGCCCGAACGAATACGCGTACAGGACGCGAATGTTGTCCGCGTAGCCCATGCCCTGCGCGGTGATAACAGCGCCGATGAGATCGCCGTTTTCGTCGTAGCCCAGGAACACCGGCAGGTCGGCCGGCTCAGTGGCCGCGACAAGCGAGCCATCGGCATTCAGCGTAACCTCCACTGTCGACCTCGAGGCCGGCAGAACTTCGGCGACCGCGTTGCTGAGAAACCGTGCCTTGTTGTCGGCAATGCGCTCGGCCGTGGCCTCGTACACCGTTACGATCAGCAGGGCGCAGAACGCGCCGATGCCGACGATCGCGCGATACATCGACCAGGCCGAGGTCCGTTTCTGCTGAATCGGCGCCGGCGCGTTCACCTCGACCCCCTGCCGGTACCGAACACCCTCGGCTGGATCAGTCTGTCAATGTGTGGCGACACCGCGTTTGCCAGCAGGATCGCGTACATCACGCCCTCGGGCATGCCGCCCCAGAAACGGATCACGACCACCAGCAGGCCGATCAGCATGCCGTACAGCCAGCAGCCCGCATTGGTGATCGGCGAGGCCACCATGTCGGTCGCCATGAACACCGCGCCCAGCATCAGGCCGCCGGAGAACAGCATGAACACGGGTCCGGGATAGGTCACCGGGTCGTAGAGCTGGAAGGCCCAGGTCATCGCCGCCACGGTCAGGAAGATCGACGCCGGGATGCGCCAGTTCATCATTTTGCGCGCGACCAGGTAGATACCGCCCAGCAGGATCAGCACACCGCAGGTTTCACCGACCGAACCCGACGTCAGGCCGGCCATCAGTTCGCGGCCAGCGGCGAACTGTCCCTCGAATTTCATCAGCGCCAGCGGCGTCGCCGTAGTCACGGCGTCATAGGTCGGTTCCCAGAACGGCATCGCCAGCACCGAAGTGGGAATGTGTTCGAAGCGGCCCTCTGCGAAGGGCATCTGCCAGTGGGTCATGGGCTGGGGAAAGGCAGCCTGCAGGAAGGCCCGTCCAACCAGCGCCGCGTTGAAGGCGTTCATGCCCAGCCCGCCGAACAGGAACTTGGCGACCGCCACGCCAAACACGCCACCCACGAACACCATCCACAGCGGCAGGTCCGGCGGCAGGATCAGGCCATAGAGCAGACCGGTGATGGCCACGGACCAGTCGCCGATGGTTGACGGCTTGCCGGTCCAGCGGCACAGCCAGTGTTCCGTGAGCACGCAGCTGACCGTCGCAACCATTATCACGAGGGCGGCACCTGAGCCGAACGCGTAGATCGCGAACGCCGTGACGGGAAGCAGCGCCAGGAACACGTTCAGCATGATGACGTCAGTGCTGGTGCCGTCTGTCACATGCGGCGACGAGCCGATCTCGAGGTATTTGCTCAGCCTGGCCATCAGGCGGCGCTCAGCTTGCGGACCATCTTCTTGGCCATGCGGAAATACTGGACAAGCGGGATGTGCGATGGGCACACGTACGCGCAAGCGCCGCACTCGAAGCAATCCATCAGGTGCCAGGACTCGGCCATCTGCTCGTATTCCTCGTTTTTAGCCAGGATGCCGAGCTGCGACGGGTTCAGGAAAACCGGGCAGGCCTCGACGCAGCGCGCGCAGTGGATGCACGGGTAGACTTTCTTATGGCCGGTAGATCCGCCGGTCTCGGCGGTCGTGAAGGCCGTTATGCCCGAGGTCCCCTTGGTGATCGGGATGTCGAGGTTGGACACGGTTGGGCCCATCATTGGCCCGCCCATGAAAACCCGCGAGATGTCGTCGACGGGAGCGCACTGCTCAATCGCGAAGCGCACCGGCGTGCCGATCGGAATGCGGTAGTTGCCCTTCTTTTGCACGCCGGGGCCGCCGATGGTGATTACGCGCTCCTGGATGCCGCGGCCGCGCGGCAGCAGGCGCCCGATTTCCGCGGTGGTCGCGACATTGCAGCAGATCACATTGATGTCGGCCGGCAGTCCACCAGACGGCACCTCGCGGCCAAGCAAGGCGCTGAAGATCATTTTTTCGGCGCCCTGCGGGTACTTTACCGGCGACACCCGTACCGTGACCGGCAGATCGTCGGGGCACATCGACCTGAATCGTTCAGCCGCGTCCTCCTTGTTCGCCTCGACGGCGATGATGGCCTCGGCGGTACCGGTGGCCCGCAGCAGGTATCGGATGCCCGTGAACACGTCCTCGGTTTGCTCCAGCATCACGCGATAATCGGTGGTCAGGTACGGCTCGCACTCCACGCCGTTGATGAACAGCGTCTCCAGGTGCTTGCCTTCCGGCGGTTTCAGCTTGACGTGAGTGGGAAAGGCCGCGCCGCCGAGGCCGACGATGCCAGCGTTCTGGATCGCCGCGATGATTTCGTCGGGCGTGGCGTCCAGGCCGCAGGGCTCGCCGTCATCTATCTCCTGAGTCGATGCCGGATAGGGCTCGATAAAGATGCTCTCTACCTTGGTGCCGGTGATGCTGGGTGCGAGCGTGATGCGCCGTACGATGCCGGATGCCGGCGCATGCATGGCCACCGACATGAAGCCGTCCGGCTCGGCGATAGTCTGCCCGCGGATGACTTCCTGACCCTCGCGCACAACCGGCTTCGCCGGCTTTCCCAGATGCTGGCTGAGCGGCACGATCAGCACCGGCGCGAACGGGAACTGGCGGATCGCGAGATCCGCCGTGTCGTCCTTCATCTCGGGCGGGTGCACGCCGTGCCTGAAAGTGTTTTTTCGCAACAGTTCCAGCATGTTAAGAAGCCGTCATCCTCTGCCCGTTAATTGAATTTCTCGCCTCGCTTGATCCACTTGTCGATATCCTTCTCGCTGCGGTCGCGCGGCAGGCCGGGATGAATGACTTCCGCCGTGCATTTTTCGGCGGACTTGACCAGGTCGCGATACGGGCCTCCGTTGGGATTCTTGATGACCGCTTTCTTGTCGTCGTTGTAGGCGAAAATCTGCGGGTTGATATCGATGCATTCGTCGCACGCGGTGCATTCCTCGGTGTCGATCCACGGGGCCATGTAGTCGCCCTCGACGGCTGGCGCCGGCGCAGCGGTCTCCACGGCCGCCAGTTGCGGTTTCTGCCCCGCAGCCGGCGTCGACGAAACGGCTTCGAGCATCGCGTCCATGTCCAGCGCCTGGCTGCCGCTGACCAGCCCCATCAGGCCCGAGGCGAGCTTCTGCACCACCTCCTGGCGCACGCGGGACTCGATCTGCACCTCATCGACTTCGGCCGCCGCGTCCTCGGCGCCGCCGAGATCACGCAGCATGATCCAGAACGCGCGCCGCTCCTCGGCCGATTCGATCATCGGCTGCGCGACGAGCAGGCGGCTGAGCTTCTGCTTGGCATCCAGCGCCCAGACGAAGGGCACCTTGCCCTCGCGATCGTCCTCGTCGAGAGCAAGATATTCGCCGACCTGCACCATGTCCTCGTTCCACGAGTCGCGCGGGATCTTACGGAAGTGCTTGCGGAAGCGTGACTCGGTGACCGCGAAATCGACGAACGTGGTCGGCAATTCCATGGTCTGCTCCCGGCCGCGGTCATCAACATAGTCAACTTTCGCTACCGGCCAATCGAGGGTCGGGTTCGGGTTGCCGTCGAGGTCGAGGCATTCGCCGACCGTGAGGCCGCCGTCGGGGTTGTAGCGGAACAGCGGGTAGGCGCGCGATTCGACCGCCAGCTTGGCCTGGTGATGCGACATATCGTCGCCGATGCCGTGTTCCGGCTGGCACGACGAGTACAGGTTGAACAGCGCCGGCCTCCTGGACATCAGGCCCTCTACGAAACCTTCGATCATGTGGTTGGCATGCGCGATCGTCGACTGCAGGAAGTATGTCGTGCGATGTGCGATCGCGATCAGGCCCATCTCCTTGCGGACCTCTTCCTTGCCCTTGATAGCGTTGCCAAACTGCGCCATGTCAGAAATCTGGCCGAAGAAGCCCGAAGTGCAGGCCTGACCGCCCGTGTTGGAATACACCTGCGTGTCGACCACGAGCACCTTGATCGGCTTGCCCGACATGAGCGCGCGTGACAGGTTCTGGAAGCCGATGTCATACATCGCGCCGTCACCGCCAACCGCGACCACGGGCGGACACAGGTGGTATTCCTCGTCGGTGAAATCCTGCCAGTTGAAATAGCGATAACGCTCTTCCTGCTCGTCGGCGTTGTACTCGCCCTCGAGCAACGCCTCGGCCATGCGCACGGCCTTGAAGCCGTCGGCCATCTTCGCCATGTGGCCCTCGAACACGCCCATCGCCATGGATGCGGGGTCCTGGAACAGGTGGTTGGCCCAGGGGAACGGGTACGGGTTGAACGGGAAGGTGCTGCCCCAGACCGACGTGCAGCCCGTGGCGTTCAGGAAGCCCATGGTCGAACGACCGCTGCCGGTCGTGCCCTTCTCGTAGCGCCAGCGCAGGTCCTGCAGCCTGGCGACCAGGTCGGTGACGGCTTTGAGCCATTCGCGATCGATGGGCTCGGCCTCGTGTGTGCGTTCGACGCTCTCGGCGATCCGCGCCAGCGTCAGCTCGCCGCTGTCGCCGTCGAGCACGGCCTTCATTTCCGCGGCGTCGCCGACGTCGATCTCGCCAACCAGCTTGAGCTTGATGTGCTGTTTGAGCTTCGCGATCAGGTCGTCGAGCTTGGCCACGTGGGCTTTAACGCGCGGCTGCATCAGCGACTCGACCGTGGCGACGAACAGGTGGACGACAGTTTTCTCGGAGCAACCCAGGCAGGAGCCATCGCCGCTCGCGAATGGCAGGTAGGCGTCCTTGTTCAGCAGGATCGTCTCGAGCGCGCCGATGCCTTCCTCCAGGTCGTCCACGCGGATGTACTTCTCCGGCGTGTTCGGCAGGTCCAGCCAGAAATCCCAGTTCTTGCGCAGGTCCGCGACCGATTCGCGTGTCTGCGTGACGGGCCGCAAAGCGTCGTCGCTGCAGACCTCGATACATTCCATGCAACCCTTGCAGGTATAAGGATCGATCGTGATGCTGAACAAGCCGCCGCTACCGGCTGCTTTCTTCTCCGGCGTCGTGAAATAGGGACGTGTCAGCGAGAATTGGAAGCTGCCGAGTTCCTCACGAAAATCGGCAAATTCGTCGGTGAGCTGCTGGCGCTCGTCAGACTCTTTGGGCGCCGCTTCGATCGTGGCCTGGATCGCCTCTTCGAGGAGATCGGATACCGACTCGGTTTCGGCCGCGTCGACCAGGCTCTTGCGCAACGTCGATTCCATCTTGCGCACGGCGCGCGGCAGCTGTTCGGTCGATTTGCCGTTCTTCTTCAGGCGCTTGACGACCGTGTCGAGCACCTGTCCAACTTCGTTGACCAGTCCCGGGATCGCCGTGTCGGGGCAGACGGTGTAACAGTCGCCGCAGGCGGTGCAGTTCTCGGGGATGAACTCCGGATGCTCGAAGCGGATGCCGGTCATGTCGCGGAAGTGCGAAGACACGGCGGGCATCAGGCTCATGCTCATGAACGGATCGGCGGGTACCTGCTCGCCCTGTCCGGAGGCGTACATGCTGCCGGTCTGGGCCCAGAAGCGGTGAATATCGGACGACGGCGAGTCCGATGCCGGCAGGCGCTTGACCATCACCGGCACGGGCAGAGTGCTGCCGCCGGCTTTCGCGTCGGCGCGTTCCTCGAGGTGCTTGTCCGTGACTTCGGTAATCTCCTCGAAGCCCCGGCGCACGACGCGCATGTTGTCCTCGACCACGCGCACGCCCTTCGAGCCGAACTTGTGTTGCAGCTGGTCGCGGATCGCATCCAGCAGCTTTTCCTGGCTCAAGCCGTGCTTTTCGAGCAGCGGCGAGGTCGCAAAGAATGCGCCCTGGAACGCGATGCCCTGCATGCGCAGCTGCAGTTCGGGATCCGTCGCCTCGTCGCGCGCAATCTTGAAGGCGTCAAGGAAGAAAATGCGAACGTCGTTCTCGACGATCTGCTTGCGGTAGCGCATCGGGATCAAGTGCCAGAATTCCTCGGCCGAGGCGGCGTCGCTCTGCATCACCAGCACGCCGCCCTTTTTCAGGCCGGCGAGCGCGTTGGTGTGCCCGAAGACGTTCGGGTCGGGCGACAGCACGACGTCGACGTAAAAGTATTCGCAGTTGATGCGGATCGGCTCGGGCGCCGCCGAGAGGTAGTAAGAGGTTGGCTGGCCCTTCTTCTCCGAGCCGTATTTCGGGTTCGCCTTGATGTGGTAGCCGAGCAGCTCGTAGAGCGTCATCGCAAGGTTCTTGCCCGTCGTGATCGCACCCCATCCGCCGACCGAGTGCATGCGCACCGTGATCGAATCCTTCGGCATCAGGTTGGGGTTCTCGCTGCCGCGCAGCGCAAGGTCCTCGACCGCCGGGTAGGCGTCCAGCACCTGCTGGTTGTAGACCTCCTGCATCGGCGTCATCATCGATTTGCGCACGAAATCGATCGACAAGTAGAACATGCGCTTGTGCTTGCCGTCCGGCAGCATGTTCTCGATCGCGGCAACCACGCCCTCGGGCTGCAGGTCGCGGCTGCCCATGCCGAAAGAACCGGAATACAGTTCCGGCATGTCCTTCAGGCTCTTGTAAGTGTCGAGCTCGGGGTAGGCCCGGCCATTGCGGCTGCGGCCGTTCTCGAGAGACTTGCTCAAGGTCGCGCGGATTTCGCGCATCAGCGGCAGGTCGGACGCCAGCGGCTGGTCCGTGCGCTCGAGCACGGCAACGCCCTTGCGGCCTTTCAGCACCTGGCTCAGCAGGTCGCCCGGGAAGGGCCGGAACATCACGACGTCGACGACGCCGACCTTCACGCCGCGCTCCTCGCGCATCCAGTCGGCGACCGCTTCTGCCGTCGGATTGACGCTCCCCTGGCCGACGATCAGATAATCGGCGTCGTCGGTGCGGTAGGTCATGACCCGGCTGTAACGCCGCCCGGTCAGTTCGTAGAACGCGTCGAAGGCTTCGTCTGTGATGGCTTGCACGTGGTCGAAGAAATACGGTCGCTGCGCGGCGACACTCTGCATGTAGGAATCCTGGTTCTGCACCGGGCCCGCCAACACCGGGTCGTCAACGGTCCACAGCTCAGGGATGCGGCGGCGTTTTTCGCCGTAGATGATCTTCTGCGCCGGGGTCGGCGTGTCAATGATGTCGTCGGGTCGGCCAAGGTACTCGGCGATCAGTTCGCGCTCCGGGATCATCAGCGATTCGATCAGGTGAGTCGTCAGGAAACCATCCTGGCCGACGATGCCGGGCGTCAGCGCCAGCTCGGCGATGCGGTGCGACATGATGTTGAGGTCGGCCACGGCCTGCGCGTTCTTGGCCATCACCTGGAAAAAGCCGGTGTCGTCGACACAGTGGTAGTCATCGTGGCCGGCGTGCACGTTCAGGGACGCCTTGGTCATCGCCCGGCAACCGATGTTAAGCACGTAGGTCAGGCGCTTGCCGACGGCGGCGTACAGCGACTCGTGCATATAGGCGATGCCCTGCCCGGACGAAAAATTGGTCGCCCGCAGCCCCGTCATCGACATGCCCGCGGTCACGGCCGCAGCCGCGTGCTCGCCTTCGGGCTCGACGAAGATCAACGGGCGGCCGGAAATATTGATGTGCCCGGCAGCCGCCGCCTCCGCCCAATACTCACCCATCTGCGTGGAAGGCGTGATCGGGTAGGCGCCGGCGCCATCGGTGGACTCCCGCTCGCACATGATCGCGGCAGTGTTGCCGTCCATCGCGGCGCGAATACCGGGGTATTTAGGTGTCGATTGTTTCTGTTTCATGCGGGGTCCCTAGGCTTAAGTCGCAGTTGCCTGTCGCGCACTCTGGCGAATGACTTTCTTCGCCGCGCGGCCCGTGACAGGTCCTTTGATCGGGTCATACCAGACGATCGCGCCCGTCGGGCAACGATCGATCGCTTGTCTTGCGTCGTGTTTGCGGCTGTAGTCGACGACCGGCAGGTTATCAACCATTGCGATCAGGCCATCCGGCGCATCGGCGGCGCATCGGCCGCAAGCGTCACAGCCCACGTCGCAGTCATCGAGTACGGCGTCGCCCTGCTCGAGGTTTTTGCAGGCGACCCACAGGCGATGACTGACGGGATGCAACGAGAACAGGTCCTTGGGGCAGGCGTCGACGCAGTCGCCGCAGGCCGTGCACCGGTCTTCAATGACGACAGGTATGCCGTATTCATTCATTACGATTGCGTCCGGGTCGCAGACCAGCTCGCAGTCGCCGAGACCCAGACAACCCCAGAAACAGGCTTTGCCGCCGCCGGCGACGAGCGTGGCCCCGCGGCACGAGTTAATGCCCTCGTAGTGGGCGCGATTGCGCGCAACGTTGATGCCGCCCGCGCAGGCGAGTCGCGCGACGACCTTTTCTTCTGCGCCGGCGTCCACGCCGAGAAACCCGGCCAGCAATTCGCGTTCTTCCTCGCTCATTACCGTGCATTTGCCGGGCAGAGCCGAACCCTCAACAATGGCCTGGGCAAGGCCAAGGCAACCCGGGAAGCCACATGCGCCGCAGTTCGTGCCGGGCAGCATCTGATTGGCAGCCTCAATCCGCGGATCCTCGTCGACATGCAGTTTTCTGTGAGCCACGACCAACAGGGAGGCAAACACAAAGCTCAGCGCCGTCAGCGTGAGTACGCCTGTCAACATGTGAGAACCTCCGACCCGTCATTCTGCTGAATTGTATAGTCGGCGTAGTCTGCTCGCATTGTGGAAATCGCGTACAGAGTTGCGCCGCATAGCATTGTAAACGGGTCCGGACCGAGTGTGTCGCCTATGCGCGGCTGGATCGCGGCAAAGCTGGTGCCTGCTACTCCACGAGTTCCAGGCCATCCGACTCGATCACACCGTCCGGTGACAGGACGAAATGGTCCAGCTCGAAACCGATGTAGAAGCTTCCCGTCTCATCCGGGTTCTCTGTGACCTGGATCTCCTCAGGCCTGACGGTGCGCCGGGTGTAATTACTCAATAGCTTGGCGATGCTGGATTTCTCTGCCGCATATACGATGTCCATGACAAGCTCCTAAAGCACATTCCTTTGTATTCGCTTGCAGAGTAGTGCCCCGCCACTTAACAGCAGATGAAATTTGTGTGAACGGCCCCTGAACCCGAGAATGCCCAGGAAGATGGATGAAACCTTTGGCATCCATGGAGCATCCAATTATCCTGTAACCTCAACTTCACGCCAGCTTTTGAGCCTTTGCATGTCCCTGTTTGCTGAACTGCGCCGTCGCGGTGTTTTTCGCGTAGCCGCCGCCTATCTTGTCGTCGGCTGGCTGCTGACGGAGGTATTGACGACCATTTTGCCGACTCTCGGCGCACCTGACTGGGTTGCGCGGGCGGTGATCCTGATTTTCGCGTTTGGATTCATTCCAGCCATCATTTTTTCCTGGTTTTATGAAGTGACGCCGGACGGCATCAAGCGCGACCATGAGGTTGATCACGACGACCGGGCGAGCGCAAAAACCGGCAAGAAACTGGAACAGGTTGCCATCGTGGCAGCCGTGCTGCTGATCATTCTGGTCGGCCTGTTTAGCGCACGTTTTGTTTCAGACGATACGGCCCCCGTTGAAGTCGCCGTCAGCAATGCATCCGTCGCGGTTTTGCCCTTTATCAATATGTCCAATGACACGGACAACGAGTATTTTTCCGATGGCCTGACCGAGACCCTGCTGCACATGCTGTCGCAGATTCCGGACCTGAAAGTGGCAGCCAGGACGTCCAGCTTCGCTTTCAAGGGCAAGCGCGTCGATATCTCTGAGATCGCTCGTGCCCTGGGAGTCGCGCATGTTCTGGAGGGCAGCGTGCAGCGTGTCGACGACCGCGTCCGAATTACGGCTCAGCTGATTCGGGCCAGCGATGGCTATCATGTCTGGTCCGACAACTACGATCGCGAGTTAAACGACATTTTCGGCATACAGGACGAAATCGCCGAAAAGGTCGGTTTTGCCTTGTCGGTTACGTTGCTGGGCGAAGGCGGTAACACCGGGGTAGCCGGTGTGCAAACCACTAACCCGGACGCATACGACCTTTATCTGCAGGCACGCAGAGAACGCGTTACCTACTCTTACGGCGGGCTGCAGGCGGCCGAGGACCTACTCAAGGGTGCGCTCGTTATTGATCCGGGCTTTGTCGAGGCGAAAACAGAACTCGCGACCAGCTACATTCACCAACTCGAAACCGGCCTGATGGAACAGGACGACGCTTTCCGGAAAATTACTGCGATTACCGACCAGGTTCTGGTCGTGGAGCCGGACAACGCCATCGCCCGGGCTGCCTCTCTGTTCGCCAGGACCGGGACGCGCGCAATTCACGGTGACATCGACGCGACCGCGGACCTGGTGCCGCAGTTGGAGGCGATCGTCGCCGAGGCGCCTGACGAGTTGCAGGTGCGCATCCTTCTGGTGCGTGCGTACCAGGCCCAGCAGCAGGGCGAAAAGTCTATCCAGGTGCTGACGGATGCGCTGCAGCGAGATCCGTTCAATCCGGCCATTTATTACGAGCTCGGCACCGCCAACGTGCGGCTCGAGCGCTGGGAAGAAGCGCGGGCAGCACTGCAGAAATCGCTGGAGATCGAGCCGGCGCAACCCAATGCCCATGTCTATCTGGCCCAGGTCAGCCTGCAATCGGGCGATGGTGTCGGCTACGCCTCGCAGTTTATGAAATCGCTTAGCATCGATCCAAAGGACCACGAACTTCCCGGCGTACTCGCTGCCTTCCTGTATCAGCTCGGCCTCGTCGAGATAGGGGATGAATTTCGCACCCGCGTCCAGGTTCTCGCTCCGACCAGCGAAGTGGCCTATCGAATCGAATTGCTGCGCGCCATGGCAGTTGGTGACAGGGAAGCCAGCATTGCAAGCGCGCGCCGCGCCGTACGGGACGATATACCGGAGCGGCGTTTTTCCTACGGTGGAGCCGTACAACACCTGCTGAGAAGCGCTGTGCGCGACGGTAACGTTGACGAGGTAAGCGCGTGGATCGAGGAACGGGCGCCCGGCATCTTCGATATCGATGCGGACCTGGTGCAACCGAAATATCGTCTGGCGCAAGGCGTTGCCTTTGACGCCTGGTACATAACTCTGCCGCGCGAGGAGGTTTTGCGGCGCCTGGACGTGCTGATCGACAGCGCCGCGTCGGTCGGATTCGACGTATTCCAGAATCCTGCGACACGCTTTAGCATCCTGACGATGCGTGGTGAAACCGAAAAGGCCATCGACGTCGCGCTGAACGAGATTTTCACCGATTCGGTCGCACTGAATCTCGGCTGGCGCGAGACGATCGCCCAGACCCAGTACAAGGACATCGTCGCCGACCCAAGAATCCAGGCGGCACTAAAGCGTTGGGAGGACGAAGAAGCGGCGCTTCGCGGCCAGGTGCAGGCGTACTTCGCAGACCTGCGTGCCGCTAACTAGTCGCTTGTCCGGTGCAGGCGCACTTCGCAGACCTGCATGCCGCTAACTGGTCGCTTTTCAGGACACCGCTCGCCGCACGGCCTCCGTTAACGCGCCGTCGTGAGGCGGCAGGCTGTAGCCGATACGCATGTGCGGTTTTTCGATGTTGATGAGTCGCGTGAGGTCAATTGGCGTTGCCACGAGAACCAGGTCGCAGTCGACCGCGTTGACGGTAAGCTCCAGATCACGAATCTGCTTGTCGCCGTACCCCATGGCCGGCAACAAGTCGCCGATATCAGGATACTGCTCGAAGGTCGCCGCTATTTCGCCAACGGCCCACGGCCTTGGATCAACCAGCTCTCCGGCATGGTTCTCCATTGCGGCCAGCACACCGGCGCCAAACGGCATGCCACCGTGCGTGGTGGTAGGCCCGTCCTCGATAACGAGGACCCGCTTGTCGGTGATCGCATCCGGATCCGGAACGTGCAGAGGTGAGTTGCGTCGCAGGACCGTGGCATCCGGATTAATCCTGCTGGCGTTCGTCTCGATCACTTTAATGTTCGCTTCATCCGCGTAGCCAATCTTGCTGATCAGAATGATGTCGGCGCGCTGAAAATTAACGGTACCCGGAAAGTACAGGAGCTCATGACCGGCACGATGTGGGTCGGTGACCGTGATCCAAAGATCGGGTTTGTAAAACGGCGTGTCATTGTTACCGCCATCCCATACGATTACGTCGGCTTCCTTTTCCGCTTCGGCCAGAATCGCCGCGTAATCAGCTCCGGCATAGACAATCACGCCGTTGTCGATATGCGGTTCGTACTCTTCCCTTTCCTCGATTGTGCAATCATGCCGTTTGAGGTCTTCGTAAGTCTCGAATCGCTGCACGCCCTGCTTTGCGAGATCCCCGTAGGGCATCGGATGGCGGATGGCAACGGTCTTCTTGCCGAGCTCTCGCAGGATATCCGTGATTCGCCGCGATACCTGGCTCTTGCCACAGCCGGTCCGGACCGCTGTGATTGCCACGACCGGCTTCGTCGATGGCAGCATTGACGCATCGACATCAAAAAGCGAAAACCTCACGCCGTGCGCTTCAACGTTTTTGCGGCGTACGTCGATGTAGCTCAGATTCACGTCGGAGTACGCAAATATGACCTCGTCGATATCCCTGCCTGCAAGCAGTTCGCCCAGGTCCTCTTCCGGGTAGATCGGGATACCATTTGGGTATCTCTTGCCGGCAAGCACGGCCGGGTAACGGCGATCCTCTATATGTGGAATCTGTGTCGCCGTGAAAGCCACGACCTCAATGTCCGGGCTATCCCGATAACAGCAGTTGAACACGTGGAAGTCACGACCGGCGGCTCCCATGATGATCACCTTGCGGCTCATGGAGTCTTCTCAAGTAATTTTGATGCCCCACAAATGCTACACGCGCCCTCTTGTGCAACCGATACGCGCTTGTACCTAGCCCAAACCTACGTGGAATCCGACATATGAATGTCTATAAAAAAGAGTAACTTCCGCATTGTGGATGGCTGCCGGAGCTGTGGCTGCGAGCGCCAGAAATCTGAGGAAAAGCCGTGATCGATCAAACCGTCCCCGGCCTGCATGCCGGCGTAAAAATTCTGCATGACCCCGTGCGCAATAAAGGCACTGCTTACACCGAAGCCGAACGAGATGCATTGAAACTGCGAGGGCTACTGCCACCCCGAATTCACAGCATGGCTGAGCAGGAACTCAGGGTGCTTGGCAATATCCGCGCCAAGACGACCGACCTCGAGCGATACCTGTACCTGGTCGCACTGCAGGACCGTAACGAGAACCTGTTTTACCGGGTAGTCATTAACCACCTCGAAGAAATGATGCCGATAATCTACACGCCAACCGTCGGCAAGGCGTGCCAGGAATTTCAGCACATCTTCCGCAAACCACGCGGATTCTATGTGTCGCTGGGTGACAAGGGGCGTGTTAAGGAAATCCTGCAAAACTGGCCGCATAAAGACGTTCGTATCATTGTCATAACCGACGGCGAGCGAATTCTTGGGCTCGGCGACCTGGGCGCGGATGGCATGGGCATCCCCATTGGCAAACTGGCCCTGTACTCCGCCTGTGCCGGCATCCATCCAACGCAGTGCATGCCGGTGATGCTGGATGTCGGAACCAACAATGAAAATTTGCTGAACGATCCGCTCTATAACGGCCTTGAGCGTCGACGCGTTCGCGGCAAAGATTACGATGAACTCTTTGATGAATTCATTACTGCCGCCAAAGAGCTGTTCCCGGGTGTGTTGATCCAGATCGAGGATTTTGGAAATACCAACGCCTTTCGTTTACTGGAACAATATCGCGGCAATACCTGCCTGTTCGATGACGATATTCAGGGAACTGGCGCCGTTGCGGTGGCGGGAGTTATCGCCGCCATGCGCATTACGGGTGGCAAACTTGCGGATCAAAAAATTCTCTTCCTCGGTGCCGGCGAGGCGGGCATTGGCATCGCCGATGTTTTTGTTTCTGCACTGAAAGAAAAAGGCATGAACGAAGAAGAAGCCCGCAAGCACTGCTGGTTTGTCGACAGCAAGGGTCTGCTAGTTGCAGGTCGCGATAATATTGCTGTTCACAAGGAACCCTATGCTCACGAGCATGAATCCATAACGGGCTTTGCCGATGCGGTTGAGGCATTGAAACCCACCGCCATTCTCGGACTTTCGGGACAGCCTCGTACGTTTACCAGGGAAGTAATCGAGGCGATGGCGCGAATAAACGAACGCCCAGTTATTTTCGCGCTGTCAAACCCGACGTCACAAGCCGAGTGTACGGCCGAGCAGGCCTACACCTGGAGCGCGGGGCGCGCGATTTTTGCAAGCGGCAGCCCGTTCGACCCTGTAAAACTCGGCAACCAGCTCTTCGTGCCCGGACAGGGCAATAACGCCTATATCTTCCCGGGCGTTGGATTGGGTGTAATCGTCAGTCGCTCTCGAATTGTCACCGACGAGATGTTCCTGGCGGCGGCACATTCGCTGGCCAACCAGGTGACTGAAGCAGACCTGGAGCGAGGTCGCGTTTATCCGGCGCTGTCGCGTATTCGTCAGGTGTCCGCTTTGATCGCGAGAGACGTCGCCAAAATAGCATATGACAGCGGTTTTACTGATCGGGAAGAGCCCGACGATATTCTGGCGGATATCCACGAGTACATGTACCACCCCGTGTATCCGCACTACGCGTGAACAGCGGACTTTAACAATTTGATGATTTCTTGCACCATGGTGCATCGGTCATGTTGAGTGATCAACAGGATCCAGCAATGGAGATATGTGTCATGACTAATGTCAAAGCCGCAGCTCAGAGGGCTCGGACACCGGGATTGCTGCCGGTGCTACTGGTAGTAGGGTTGATCGGCGCCAGCGGTAGTGCATCGGCAGGATGGCTGGACAAGCTGAAGGACATGGTGTCGGGCGGTGACGAGAAACAGCAAACACAACAAGCCCTGAGCACAGATGATATCGGTGGCGGCCTGAAAGAGGCGCTGCGAGTAGGCACGGAAAACGTTGTCAGCAATCTCGGCGCCACCGATGGCTTTAATCTCGACCCACAAATCCATATACCCTTGCCGGCGCAACTCGACCAGGTAAAAAACGTGCTGGGAAAAGTCGGCATGGACTCGATATTAGTCGACCTCGAAACACAGCTGAACCGGGCCGCGGAAGTGGCGACACCCAGGGCCAAGAAGCTATTCATCGATGCGATCAATGAAATGACGCTGGACGATGTCATGGCGATCTACAACGGCGCGGACGATTCAGCGACGCAGTACTTCAGATCCAGGATGTCCGGTCCGCTGGCCGTTGAGATGAAACCCGTGGTTGATGAAAGCCTGGCAGATGTCGGCGCCGCTAATTCCTATAAGGCTGCCATGGATCGCTACAATTCCGTGCCATTCGTACCAAAAGTCGATGCAGACCTGGGCAACTACGTCGTCGAAAAGGGCATGGACGGAATTTTTTACTATCTGGCGAAGGAAGAAGCGGCAATCCGGCAGGATCCGGCCAAACGAACCACGGATCTGTTGAAACGTGTTTTCGGCAAGTAGCGCCGGCGCTGCAATCTTTTTCTAGCGAACGACTTTGCGGATAATATAGCCGCCCGAGCGTTCGTCGAGTTCCAGGTCCAGCTGGCCCCGGGCCTGTGCTTCCTCCAGCAACTTGCTGAAAGACTCAAAACCGTAGTAGCCCTCGTTGAAACTCGGTTTGACCCGTTTCAATGCCTGTTTGACCATCGAACCCCAGAGCTTGTCCTGGTCGCCGCGCTCTGAATTTAATGCAGCCGCAACCTCGAGCGTCATGTCGATGCCTTCCTGCTTGTTGTCCTTTGGCTTGGCTTTTGCGGACTTGCGTTTCGTTGTGCGTCCCTTCGACGCTTTCGGTTTCTTGTCCTTCTGCGCCTGTTCGCGAACAATATCGTCGTAATAGATGAACTCGTCGCAGTTACTGATCAACAAGTCCGACGTCGAGTTTTTGACACCAACTCCAATGACAGTCTTTGCATTCTCGCGCAATTTGCTTACCAGCGGTGAAAAATCGGAATCGCCACTGATGATGACGAACGTGTTGACATGCGACTTGGTGTAACACAGATCTAGCGCGTCGACGACCATGCGGATGTCCGCAGAATTCTTACCCGACTGCCGCACGTGCGGAATATCGATCAGTTCGAATGCCGCTTCATGCATGGTTGCCTTGAATTCCTTGTATCGCCCCCAGTCACAGTAGGCTTTCTTTACGACGATGCTGCCCTTGACCAGCAGCCGCTCGAGAACCCAATTGATGTCGAACTTCGCGTATTTCTCATCACGGACGCCGAGCGCAATATTTTCGAAATCGCAGAACAAGGCGAGATTCTTGTCAGAGGCGCTGGACATGGAAGCCGGCGTACCGGGTCAGGTTTTCTTGGAGTTGGCGATGACGAGCTGGGCGCGAGCACGTTTTCCCATTCGCCGTTCATTCAATTGACCAACAATAACCTTGGCTGCTTCGGTAACCGTTTTTAAGTTCCCTTCCCGATAGCCACGTATCGTGTTGTCGCCCTGCGTAATGACATAGCTGTGCCATTCAGATGCGTCCGAATCTTTTGGAGGCTCCATTGGCAGAACTGAGGCAACTACGAAATCTTGTTCAATCATAAAATGGGGTATCTGGGTGATAAACGCACAAAGAATGCGTAACGGGACTAAAACTATCCATATTATACAGTGATTCCCCGACTTAGTCACCGCGCTGATGGCTAGGTACAAGTACCGGCTTGAATCCGACCCGCCAGAGATCATATCCGTAAGCAGGGCCCTTGTGGGCTCGGCGCTGCGGCGCCGCAGCGCTCAAACCGGTCTTGATACGGACCAAGGGATATGATCATGAAAACACGCAACTATTTCTTAGTAGCCGCGAGCCTGCTGGCCCTCGCTGCTGCGCCAGCCTTGGCGTACGAAGAGGGCGCATGGATTTTGCGCGGCGGCGTAGGTACGGTACAACCGAAAAGCAATGGCCTCACCATCAGTGACGAGGATTTCGGCTCAGTCATATTTGATGTCGACGATGCCACGAACATGACGCTGAATGCTACCTACATGTTTACCCGGCACTGGGCTTTCGATGTTCTGGCGGCACTGCCGTTCGAACATGACATTTATGCAACGCTGGATTTCGATAGCGTTTCTGAGAAAGTCAAGATTGCAGAAACAAAGCAAATTCCGGCGACGTTTTCGGTTCAATATCACTTCCTGCCGGACAACGCTTTCCAGCCGTATGCGGGTCTGGGCTTCAACTGGACGACGTTCTCCAGCACCAGGTTCGTCTCCCTGCCCTCCTCTATGTTTGAAGGTTCGGAAATTGAGTACGAGGAGTTCGGCGGTCTGAAGATCGATGACTCTCTTGGCCTCGCGCTTCAGGTCGGAGGCGACTGGAATATCGGCGAACGCATGGTCTTGAACTTTGATGTCCGCTGGTTTGACATCGATGCCGACACCTACTATCTGGATCCGTCGATCTCCGGCGAAGAAAAACTGGGCAGCATGAAAGTTGACCCGTTTTTATATGCCCTGAATCTCGGCTTCCACTTCTAGTGGGCAATCGTTAGCGGGCCGGGACGCTCAGGTGTCCCGGCCTTTTTATGAGCTATTCGATGCCCATCTCTTCGAGTACAGCGTCAGCGCCATAAATTTCGCGCAGTGACTCGATCATGATCTCCGGGTGAACCGCCACCGTTCGGTTGAGCGCGCTGTCGAACCAGTAAGACCCCGAGATCGCATGAATATTGCCGTCGAAGATCAGGCCCACGAGTTTTCCGTCCCTGTCGATTGCCGGACTGCCCGAGTTACCGCCAATGATGTCGGTCGTACCGACAAAGTTGAATTTGCTGTTGCCATCCAGAGAGTTTGCGGCATCGCGCCAGCTCGCCGGCAGACGAAACGGGTCTGTCCCGGTGACGCGTGGAAACAGCTCTGAGACGGTCGTCCACGGCCGCACATAAGTGCCCTTCTCGTTCCAGCCCTCGTGGGCGCCGTAGCTGATGCGCAGCGTGAAGGTCGCATCCGGGTAGGCAGTCGTGCCCTGAATTGCAAAACGCGCATTGGCGATCTTCTCGTAGGCCCGATCGGACGGCGCCTCGACCTCGTCCTCGAAACGCCTGCGCAGCGCCCGGGCTCGCTCATCGAGAGCAAGCGCGAGGCGAATCATTGGATCATCGGACGCCTGTATCGTCGCCCAATCGGCATTCCACAGCTCCGCACGAACCTCGGAATCAGCCAGCCGGGTTCCGCTTACCAGTTCCGCAGCCAGCGTTGACGGCGACTTCGTATTGAGGATCTCGCGCACGAAATTCGAGTCGGGTCCGAGGAACTCGCGCATTTTGTCCAGTGAAAAAGAGAGTTGCAGCGTCTCGAGCTCCGGGTAGATCGGACGATCGGCAAGCGTAAGTTGTTTCGTGCGCGGCAAAGCCGCCTCTGTATAAGGCTTCAACCTGTCCTCGTTGGGTTTGTCTCTTTCAGCCACCACACGAATCAGGGAGCGCGCGTAGTTGAACAGTTTGCCGTAAAACGCGGCACCGACTTCGATAAAATAGTAGTCATCCCGGAACTCAAGATAGCTTGCGTTGGCGCGCTCAATGTCATCCCACGCAGAGCCGACCCCAGCGGCGAGCTTCGGGTTCGACGCAACCACAGCCTTCAGCTGGTTTTCCTCCGCCAGCTTATGTGCGAACAATGCATCGTTGTGCAGCGCATCAAGTCGCTTGCGCTGCACCTTGATGCCGTTTTCGACACCCTGCAACGACGCTTGCACGGTTCGTCGCGCCTCGTCGCTGGTCTGAGCATATTGAATGTAACGTCCACGCAACTCGACGTTGCGCAACAGCCAGTGAGGAATCGTCGTGTCACGCAGGAACTTCAGGTCCGACACAGTCAGCAGCCGCTGTGTCCTTCCCGGTCGACCGGCAACGAACATCGGCTCGCCGGGTTTCAGACCCTCGGTGCGCCATCGCAGGTAGTTGGGGGTTGCGGCCGGCTTGTCATTCTCGTACACGCGGAGTATCGACATGTCGAGGCACCAGCGCGGGAAATTAAAGTTGTCCGGATCGCCGCCGAATGCCGCAATGTCACTTTCCGGGGAGAAAACGAGCCTGATGTCATCGTACCGTCTGTATTTGTAGAGCCAATACTGACCGCCCTGGTAGAGAGACACCGACTCACACTTGAGACCGGAGGCGTCTTCGCAGTCCTGCACAAGGCGCTTCACGGTCCTGCGCCGCATCTCGCCGGCTTCTTTGTCGGCCATTTCCGCTGTGGCCCGGTTCACGACGGCTGTGACCTCCTCGGTCGCCACGAGCACCGACAGCCGATCGGTCGGACAGGACACCTCATCCTCGGGGCGCGCCGCGAGAAAACCGTCGGCTTCCAGGTCGCTGTCAGCCGACGAATTCTGGGCAATGCAGGAAAGCGCACAATGGTGATTCGTCAATACAAGGCCGCTGGCCGAGACGAACGATGCACTGCAGCCACTGTCCATCCGGGCCACGGAACTTTTGACCGTCTCCAGCCAGCCATCGCTTATATCTACGCCGTACTTTTCCTTGACAGCGGCAGTGGGAAAGTTGTCCAGCGTCCACATGCCCTCGTCAGCGAGAACCGGTTGGGACACGGCTGCAAGTATGAGCGGCAGAAACATTTTCTTCATTGTCGAGGCACCACCAGTTATTTGTAGCGTTTGCCATTGTGCTCAATCCACCCGTCGATATGCTGCCCGCCGGGGTCATGATGGGTCCAGTGTATGAGACCGCCTCGGTCATTCCATTCGTATTCGCCGTAAAACGATACCGTGTCGCCAGGATCCAGGTTGTCGATCCGTGGTGCCAGGTCAATGTTGTGCACGATGAGTAGCGTCTGCTCGGACTCGAGCTCCAGGATGAATCGCTGGTGCCGGCTGCCGTCATTGTCATCCGACAAGACCCGAATCACTGTACCGCTTCCCTGCACCTGGTAGGCGGTTCGCCGTTCATCGATCGCTCTGATGAGTTCCGCGTTTCCCGATTGCGCCCCGGGAGAACGCTGGAAAACAGGAGCCGATTGTTCGACGGCGAAATAGGCCCCGACAAGAGCCGTGATCGCGATCAGGACCTTCTTCAACATCCCTTTGCTGCTTTTCTGGCTATAGATCGGCCGGCATTCTTGCAGCTTCGGGGTCACGGCGGAGGCGGTCTGCCTGGCGTACCCAGTTGTCGCGCCCGATTCGTCCTTTGAAAACGTCGAGACGCTCGTCAATGATGTCGATATCGCGGTCGTTCCATTCGGCAACCTGCCAGAAATAATAAACACCGTTTTCGTTGAGTAGATTCTCGAGCTTGGGTCCAATGCCCCTGATCAATTTCAGGTTATCTTTATTGCCATAGAGGGCTGCATTCAGAATCCGTGGCTCTTCGCGCGACACTTTTGCTGGCGCTTCGCGTGGTTCTCTGTGCGATGCCGGTGCAACGCTGGCTGGCCGTTCGAGACGTTTGCCGAGGCTGCCAACTTCTGTCTCGATAGCTTCAAGGCGATGCTCGATAGGCCGAAAATCGACCTCGCGCTGCGGCTCCGGCCGGGGAATACTGCGTACCGCGGCTTGCAATGCCTCTATTTTCCCGGTCAACGGCGAAAAATCGACGCGTGGTGGCGCCGCAGGAACCGGTATGGATTTGATGTCCTTCTCAAGTTTGTGAAGGTTATCGACGACGGGCTTCAAGTTGACCGGCTCAGGCTTCGGCAGTCTTGATATGGAGACCATGACGCCCTCCAGCCGCTCATAGACGCCAGCCAGGTCTGTTTCCTTCGGTTCCGGTATCGCTCTCAAATGACCCCAGAGGCGCTCCCAATTTTGTTCTTCCGTCCGAGCATTGGATTTGCGCATGTCCTCATAACTCTCGGTCACATCTTCAATTTTTCGACGCGACAACCACCAACCGAGCACGAATCCCAAAGCCGCCGCCAGCAGAAACAGCAGCGAATATTTTACGAGTAGATAGATCATTTTTGTTCCCCTAAGCAGCCGACGATCGAAGCCGCCGTCGTTGTACTCAATTCATTGAATCAATAGTGATTGCGATCCGGCGATTTTTTGCTCGCCCTGCCGATGTGCTGTTGTCAGCTATCGGCCGCGACTCACCGTAACCAGCCGCCGCGATTCGGTCCGCATCAATGCCGCGCGACACGAGTGCGTCGAGAACGGCTGTAGCTCTTGACAGACTCAGTGCCTGATTCTTTTCGGCGTCGCCCTGGCTGTCGGTGTGGCCCTGGATACTCAGTTTGCCGGGACAGCTTTGAGCTAGTTCAGCCAGACGGCCGAGCAGCTCGTCGTTGCCTGAATCGATAGACGCACTGCCTGTCTGGAAACGGATCGACGAATGGCCAAGTATCTGTTCGAAATCCATATTGCATTGCTGACTGTCGAACAGGGAACGAACATTGAAATCGCCCTGGAATGACTCGTTTCCTATTGCGGCAAATTGGGCTCGCACATCGCCGATAGCACCCGATCTTGCGCTGCCATCCACTGCTAGAGCTTCACCGGACCAGCTCGCCTTGCCGCTCGTGAGGCGGCTGGCAACGGCAAGCACCTGGTTCGCTGCCTGCGCAAAGTGTGTGCCCGCCGACTCGTTGGAGATCGACAGCGAATTGGTGATGTCGCCGAAGTGCTGTCGCGCTACACCAAGAATTCGATCATGCTCTTCCTGGTTGGGGACTTCGCCTGTCAATCGCACACCGTGGTCGATTCTCTCTGCCGTGAACCGGTGCGGTCGACTTTTCAACAGGGCGGGAGCCGCCGCTTGCTCG
The DNA here is from genome assembly GCA_013043165.1 of Woeseiaceae bacterium. Taxonomy (GTDB): domain Bacteria; phylum Pseudomonadota; class Gammaproteobacteria; order Steroidobacterales; family Woeseiaceae; genus UBA1847. The sequence goes on from JABDOQ010000051.1 coordinate 137,214, forward strand.
ATTCGACGAACATCTACCGTCGTTGGGCAGGCCAGCTGTCCGGCCCATGTGTCGCAGCGTGTCGATTCCGCAAGTGCCCGCACGTAGAGCTCTTGATCGGCCTGCGCCAAAGTATTTATTGTGACGCCCTGGCCATCGCTTCTAACGTCCATAGCCGGCAGCCCGGCGGCGTCGATCCGATGAGATACGCCATCGCGCACGTCCGCCTCGATGCGGGGGGCAATGAAGAGAGCGCCGAACAGAAATATGGCGCCAAGGCCTGCCAGCGGCGCAATTCCCCATGGCCACCAAGGCTTTGGCGTCGAAGTGCGTCGCCAGTACCGGCGAGTTTTCTTTTTTGATGTGTTTTGCATTGATCCGAGGCTCCAACCGTGGCGGACAATCAGTTCAGCAGCCCGCTCAGGATTACTTCAAAAGACGTAAATCTGCATCAGCAAAAATAGTAGACGAACCAGGTCTTCATTTACGCCTATGTCACAAATGTTCACAATCCTGACGGTGCGTTTTCGGTAAAGTCGAACCCTGCGAAAGTATTAGTTATCAGGAGAAATAACATGACTTTTAAAGGCCTGGCGACACAGGTATTGATGAGCAGGATTGAGCGTGCCAACAATTCCGACAATGCCGCGGCTGCGCTCGACAAGCTCTCCGGCAGTAGCCGGGGCTTCGATCTCGCCGAAATCGTCAGTGAATTTCAGGGTGGCAGCGGCGACGTTGCCCGCAAGGCAAAATCATGGTTGGGCGATGGCCCGAATGCACCGCTATCGGCGTTACAGCTGCAGGATGCCATAGGCAGGCCGAAGATCGCTGCGTTTGCCAAAAAACTCGGTATGGACAGCGACGAAGCGACTGAAAAGCTGGCCAAAATTTTGCCGGAATTAATCGACAAGAGCAGTCAGGGCGGCTACCTGATCAACTCGGTCGGCAAGAAGCGTTTCCTCGCCGGTCTCACGTCGCGGTTTCTCAAGAAATCCGCGTAAGCGACGAGACGGCTATAGTTCAGGGTTTGCCGATATCCTCATGCCACAGAGCAGGATGCGCCGCAATGAAGTCGCGCATCATCTTTATGCACTCCTCATCCCCGAGGATTTCGAGCTGCACACCGCGGGACCGCAGATGGTCCTCCGGACCTCGAAACGTGCTGTTTTCACCAACGACCACCCTGGGAATACCGTAGAGCAGAACCGCTCCACTGCACATGTCGCAAGGTGACAACGTCGAATACAGTACCGCGTTCCGGTAGTCCGATGCTTTCAATCGGCCGGCGTTTTCGAGGCAGTCCATTTCGGCATGCAGCACAGAGCTTCCTTTCTGTATGCGCTGATTATGCCCCCGGCCGACGATTTGACCGCCGATAACCAGTACGGCGCCAATGGGAATGCCGCCTGCACCCAGTCCTTTCTGAGCTTCATCGATTGCGGCTGCAAGGTAGCTGTCCATACCTGCGACCTACGCCGCACCGAATATGCCGTCAATCTCGTTCATGACATCGGGCGTAAATCTGTCCACAAAATCCAGCGCTTTCATGTTTTCCTGCACTTGCTCTACCCGGCTTGCCCCGGTCATGACCGTGCTGACATAGGGATTTTGCAGGCACCAGGCCAATGACAGCTGCGCAAGACTCGCTCCCATTTTTTCGGCGATGGGTTCGAGCGCCGACACTTTGGCCAGCTTTTCTGCATCGGTGAGTTCTTTTTGCAACCAGCCCAGACCCTCAACCGCACCCCGGCTGTCCCTCGGAATGCCCTTGTTGTACTTGCCCGTCAGCAACCCGGAGGCCAGCGGACTCCATGTTGTCGAGCCGTAGCCGAAGTCTTTGTATACGCGCTCGTAGTCCGGCCCAAAACGATGTCTCTGAAACAGGTTGTAGACCGGTTGCTCGACGACCGGCTTATGCAAGTGGTGGCGCTCGGCAATGTCAATCGCGCTCAGTATGTCCTCCGCTTCCCACTCGGAAGTACCCCAATACAACGCCTTGCCACGTTCGATGATGTTGTGCATCGCCCAGACCGTTTCCTCGATGGGCGTCGTCGGGTCCGCACGATGACAAAAGAGCAGGTCCACGTAGTCCAGGTCGAGTCGCACGAGTGAACCATCAATACTCTCGAGCAGGTACTTGCGATTGAGCGTGTTCTGTTGATTCGGGCCCTCATTGAGGCCCCAAAACAGTTTCGTTGACACGAGGTAGCTACCGCGCCGCCAGCCGAGTTTCCTGAGTGCGGCACCCATGATTTCCTCCGATTTTCCGCCCGCATAGCCTTCCGCGTTGTCGAAAAAATTCACGCCGGCATCGTACGCCGCCGCCATCATCGACGTTACGGACTCGATTCCCGACTGGGTGTGAAAAGTAACCCAGGAGCCGAACGATAATTCGCTGACCTGGATGCCGGCTTTGCCGAGATGGCGATACTTCATGCGTGCTCCTGCTGTCCCCGGAATACCCGGTTTTTGCGCACAGCGGCGCAATCCGCCGCATCCAATTCAATCATAAACAGAAAATTATTATATTTTTCAGAATGTTGCATACGATCCCTCGAATCAATACTAGGTAGACTTTCATACATAATAGATTTTGTATAACAATAATGTCTGGGTCGGCCATGGGGTCGACAGAATCGGCGACACACTGGACACTATAAATCCAGGCGCCCCGCGACAAAAATAATTATAAGAATATGGGAGTCGGTGCGTGGCACGAGCGCTAGAGAACCCTGACGCGATACCTGCTTATCTCGACTTTTTCGGGATGAAACGGCCACCATTTGCCAAGCTGTCCGTGCCTTCGCAGCTGTTCCATTCGGACCAGTATTCCGTACTCGCGGATCACCTGGCCAGCGCGACCGAACAATCCGATTTCCTGCTGGTTCTTTGCGGCACCGAGGGGTCAGGAAAAACCACTCTCCTGAATCGCCACATCCTGCAGCTTGATGAGGACGTCTCCTACGCGACCTTCGATGAATCCTGCGCCGACGGAACGCAGTTTTATTGCGGGCTGTTAAGGCAACTCGGCTTTCACGATATTTCCGGCAAACTGAACGAGCTCAGTAATATTGCCCGGGAATTCCTGATCCATCGCGGCATGGCCGGCGATCCCGTTCTGCTTGTCGTCGACAATGCGCACCTCGTATGCGCGTCAGTATTGGAACAACTGAGGTCAATATCCGAAACCGTTGCCAACGACCGCCGCGTACTCAGCGTCGTTCTGGCCGGCAATTCCGACCTGCTGCGCATCATGCGTTCGCCGGCCATGCGAAAGCTCAACTTCCAGCGCCATGTCGAATTCAATATTCGAGTTTATAGCGAACAGGAAACAGAGGACTACGTTCGCCACCGACTGAGATTATCCGGGGGTGCCGATGCCGCCAAGATCGGGCACGAAGCGCATCCGGTTATTTACCGGTTTACGGGCGGGATTCCGGACTTGATCAACAGACTGCTTAATGCGGTGCTGACCGAAGCCTGTTCGCTGCAAACACGTGTTGTGACCGGGGACCTCATTCGCGGTGTTGCGGAAGCCTGCGAGATCTTGCCACACGTAGTTCCACTGCAAGCAATGGGGCGGCGCAAGACTGACTCTTCGGTCTCGCTCGTTGCGCCGGTGCAGCAAACAGAAGAACGCATCATCGCCCGAGACCCCCCGCCAGGATCCGCTTTCGGCAGTGCCGCTCAGGATTCGGCATTAGCCGACCTCGACATCAAGGAACTGTTGAACCAGGTCTCTCAGCTCTCAGGGCAACTTGCGGTACAAACCCAGAAAACAGAGACGCTGTCGAGTACGGTTCTCGATGATACGGCCGAGATAAATCGACTGGAAGGTGCTTTGACTGAGACTCGGCAAGCGCTTCGACAAAGCGCAACTGCTGCGGACGAACTCACTGCCAGAGCCGACGCCGAAATCGAAGCGCTGGAACTCGAGAAGTCGGCATTGCAGGCGTCCGTCGAAAGCCTGACCGCCGAGCTTGAGACTGCCAACAAGCAAGCCGCCAGGATCGATGCCCTCGAAAAATCGCTGAAAGAATCCGAGGATAAATACGATTCACTGAGAACCAGCGTTGCCGAAACCCAAAAGGAGCTGCGAGCAGCGAAGCGATCGAAGAACGCCGCCGACAAAGCCGAAACAAAAACCAGGACCCGGGTCGAAAAGCTGGAACGTGAGAAGTCGGCATTGCAGGTGTCCGTCGAAGGCCTGACCGCCGAGCTTGAAACAGCCAACAAGCAAGCTGCCAGGATCGATGCCCTCGAAAAATCGCTGAAACAATCCAAGGATAAATACGATTCACTGAGAGCCAGCGTTGCCGAAACCAAAAAGGAGCTGCGAGCAGCGAAAAGATCGAAGAACGCCGCCGACAAAGCCAAAACAAAAACCAGGACCCGGGTAGAAAAGCTGGAACGTGAGAAGTTGGAATTACAGAAGCAATGCGATTCGCTGCAAGAACGCACAGAAGCCCTGCAGGGCCTCGAAGAGGCCGTAACGAAGAAAGATGCCTATATCGCTGAATTGGAAGCGGAGCTGTACACCTACGTCAACGCGGAAAAAACGAGCCCGCCAGAGCCTGCCGATGAGTCGGCAGACTTGCCGTCAGCACGATCCGATCCTTCGATAGAGCCAACGATCGGTGATATTGCAGTCATCGAAGTGTTCAGGGATGGGAAAATCGACCAGGTCATGAATCTCGCGGAAGTGCCATCGCGCGTCATGATCGGCAGGGGCGACGACTGCGAGCTGTGTCTCGACAGCAAATTCGTTAGTCGCCACCATGCGTTGATTTTCTGCACCGATGGAGGCGTCTGCATCGAAGATTTGAACAGCTTCAACGGGACGATTGTAAATTCCAGAAAGGTATCGCGCTGCGATTTGCGCGCCGATGACACTGTTACGATCGGCGACTTTCAATTGCGACCACGGCCTGCCGTTAAAAACGACCCCGTTTAGCAATTCTCTCGCGCAGGGCAGAGCCGGATCCCGCGATAAGCCAGCCCGTTAGTATGAGTGTCAGAGATAGCGGCACGATATCGAGCGCATCTCTGACGATAGCGTGCAGGCCGAACCACGAGTGTGGGTCATTGAGCCAGGGCAGCTGCGGCGAGGCAACGCTGAGCAGTGATACTGATTTCCATTCGCCGATCTTCAAATAGCCGAATATCTGCAGCCCCAGCACGCCGAGTCCGGCCAATGCAACCAGCAGACCGATGAGCACAATGAGCCCGCCCATGAATCTCCGGGTATTATAGCCAACGCGAGTGAGCCAGCTCCGTCCCTGCCGGTCATCTTCGATCCGTCGCCTCACAAAACGGCTGTCTTCCTTGGTATGCGCATCCTCCTCTTTCTTGAAAAAAAAGTACGTCGAAATCGACAGGCCGAGCAATGCAGCGAGGCCGAATATGACTAAATACGGGGTACCACTGTCCAGCGAAGCGCCTGTGTATAGCCACGCGCCTGCCACGGCAGTTGCGGTCACCAGCAGCGCAGCCAGGGCTTTCTGAAGCCTCTCTTTCAGGGATATGACTCGGCGGGCAAGTACTGGGCTCGTGTCCACAGCCAGATTTTAGACGAAACCCCCGTGACTCGGTATCAATTCCGTAGAATTCGCATTGAGTCAGCCAATCGATCCGCTTACTATGGACTCATCGTAAGAAGGAGCCAGTCATGCGACAACAACTAATCGAAGCGCTCACTTTTCCGAAGTTGCTCGTCGAGGAACTCATCGAAGAGGGAAATTTCCCTCATGAGAGCCTCTACGCGGCAACAGGCGAGCGATGCCATAACTGCGACGGTGAGGGACTGTGTCAATGGACCAAATGCCTGCAGGACTTCCGCAGCGTTGACAACAAGACGACGGAAACGCTTAGCGACTCTCTGCGTGAAGGCATCAAACTTGTCGAAGCCCTGCACAGCGAGTTGCGGCACGATGAGACGACCTGTACCTGCGAAACCTGCAACTGGATCAGAACGGCCGAACACCTGACAGAAGAATGCGAATTGCACCTTCCCCATGTTGATCCTTCAACCATTGCGCAGGCGCAAGAATCAAGCTAGCAGGATTCACGACAGAAGAACCGCACGATCTCGACCATCGCCTCGGTGTCGAATCGGCAGTAGCGCAGTAACTGCTCTTTTAACTCGACCTTTCTCTCCGGTGAGGTCCATGGGCTGATCGCCTCGATAAACCCGTCGGAAGCAGCCGTGCCTTCCTTTATGCCATCGAGATTCGCGTAGTTTAACTGCGGTGAAATGGTCGGCAACACCGCTTTGATAGACCACGAACCCAGCATCTTCGGATGGTAGTAGTTGACCTTGACGATAGGGTGCAAATCGAAAAGACGATCGATGATCTTCTGCAGAGGCTGTTCGAGTTCCGGGAACAGGTCGATCAGACCATTGATCACTGTCTCTTCGTAGTTCGTGTAAATGAGCACGGGCCCCGTATCGCCCAGGCACTCGATCATGCTCTCGGCCAACGCGCGCATCGGCGGATCGCCCGACAGGTCGAGGAATTCTTCATGCCGCATGTTGACGTACGAGCCGTCCCCGGCCCCATCATCGATATGGCAAGACCACTGCACGGGAACAGGCGCATACGGGCGCGTGCCTTCCCATATAGGCACGGCGGGCCCAATCGTTTCGAAATCGAAGAAATAACGCGGATACGGCAATGCGTCCAGCGTCTTACGGGCGCCGTCGAGAATCTCAGGCTCGCCGCTGCAGGTGACGCGGTGAATGCGTAACTGCGTGTCGGCCGAAATGCTTTCGACATCGACATCACGAATGTCCCGATAACCGAGAGCTACGTATTCGCCGAGCTTGGCTTTGCTGCCGCCGAGACCGGCAATCGGATACTCGGCGTCCGTCGGCCAGCAGTAATTGATGAACTGGCACTCATAGGGCTTGCTGCATTGCGTTCCGACATGTACGTCCGGCACGGGACCCGCAACCGCGTCACGTGCCCTGCTGATCAGCACGTCAACAGTCGGTTCAACAGCGCGGACCGCATGGGTAAGATCGACTTCAGCGAGTAGACCTTTGTAGTTTTCCCCTCCCTGGTACACGAACTGGTTATTAATATGCGCTAGCGAAATCGAGGTTACGGGCAACCCGACGTGCCGCATGACCCAGTCCTGTATCGCACAGTCGAGTACGTGATAGTCCTTGACCGAGGTCGAGGCTTTGACCTCGATCGCACGCCAAGCCCCCTCGACCGGGATCAGCACATCGACGCGCACCAGCACGCCGTCATGCTCAAACGTCGCTTCGAAGATCGGGAAATCAGCACCGCTATCGATGAGCGCCCGGGTCCGCTGAACCATCAGATTCATTTTGCGATTGAACGGGATCTCGACTGAATCCGCCGTGCCATAAAGTTGCTGCGAAATCTCCCCTACCTGGTGTCCCGTCGCAAACAACGACTCGGTGCGGGCCGAAACCTCAGCGAATTCCGGATGATGCTTCTCTAGATGCAATTTCTTCGGGCACTGCCAGGCGGAAATGATGCGTGACTTGGAGAGGTAGGGTTTTCGGACGGCCATACCGGGAATAATACACTGCCCATTTCAACGGTAATTCACGCATCCGTGGCCTGCATTATTCCAACAGCATAAAGTTGTCAATCGCCGGTTGCTTGTACCTGGAAAGCCAGCGACAGAATTCTTCCTGAGGAAGAGCTTTCGAAAAGTAATATCCCTGGAGAACGTCACACTCGAGTTCGGTCAGCAGCTTTATTTGAGCGGTATTCTCAACACCCTCTGCAACGACGGCGAGCCCGAATCGATGCGCCAGCCAAATGATGGCTTCGACCAGGTGACGGCCTCGATCCGATTCAAGCATATTAACGATGAAGGATCGATCTATCTTCAGCTCGGTTGCCGGAATAGTCCTGAAGTAAGACAGTGATGAATATCCCGTGCCAAAATCGTCGATTGAAATGCCGATGCCGGCAGAACGCAGTTGCCTGAGGCGCCCGAAATTGGAGTCTGAATCTGTTACGAGTGCGCCCTCAGTAATTTCTACGGTAAGGCTGCGCCCCTTGTCTCCCCAAATAGAATATGTTTTGGCCAACATATCGAGTGTTTCTGGTTGCTGCAACGAACTGGCGTCGAGATTCACAGACAGCCCGAGCCCTTTGCCAATACCTGGCCATTCGGCGGCCTGCAACAGGCTTGTCGTAAATACGAATGAGGTGAGTTCGTGCATCAGTCCCATCTCTGATGCAAGTGACACGACTATTTCCGGCGACACCAGGCCATACTTCGGGCTCGGCCAGCGCAACAGTGCCTCGGCGCCGCAAGGGCGGCGACTAACCGTGTCGAACTTCGGCTGGTAGTGCAATTCCAGACTTTTGTTCGCTATTGCGACAGCAAGGTCTTCCTTGAGGTGCAATTGGTCCGTCAGTGACCGTGCCAACGACGGCGCGAACGATACGAAGGGCTTGCCGCTTGCCCGCGCAGAGTCCAATGCAATACCGGCTCTGTGAACAAGGTCCGAGGGATTGCCACCATCCTGCGGAAAACTGGCGATGCCTATTCGTACTGTCGAATGGGACCACGCACCGAGTTTCATCGTAGCATCTGAATGCAGGCGGATGATTTTTTCGGCAGCGAGAGCTATGTGACCCGATTTGTGGACCCCGGACAACAGAATACCAAATACGTCGTCGCCAATGCGATACATTCGGTCCTGTTTTCGACAGAATTCCCGCAACAATTCTGCAATCTTGGCGAGAACCTCGCGGCTGGCTGCAGGACCCGATCTAACGAATATCTTCCCGATGTCACCGAAATCCACCATAAGCAACGAAAACGGCTCGTCGCGCGAATCCATCAAGCGTTCGACTGCCTGCTCCAGCGCCAGGGGGTCCGTCCTGTTCGGCTCGTTAGCTAGCATCGAATCTCACAAAAAATATTTGTCGGGCTGAATGTCGTATTCGCCGGGCTTGACGCCGCGCAAAATCCACAAGTCCGGCGCCTCGCTGGTATCAGCGGATTCGTCGTCGAGGTCAACGACTCTGAAATCGTCCAGGGGTTGCTTGTTGGCATCGAGAATAATCGCCACCTCCGGTCGCAGGCGACTGGCCCGATGTTCCTTCAATACAACGGCAATTTCTCCCGTGTTGAGTTCAACCAACGTGCCCGCAGGAAAAATTCCGATGGCCTGAATAAATTGCTCGATCAGTTCGGCTTGAAAGCTCTTGTCCGACAGCGCCTTGAATTCGCGCATGGCGTCGTACGATGACATGGCTTTGGCATAGGACCTGTCGCTCGACATGGCGGCATAAGAGTCGACGATTCCGCCGATTCTCCCGAACACCGGAATCTGGCTGCCCGCAAGGCCTCTTGGGTAACCGGAACCATCGAATCGCTCGTGATGAGTAGAGACCATCTCAATCACCCGGCGGTCGACAGATTCGGCTTCGCGAATAATCTCCAATCCCAGACCAACATGGTTGCGCACGTGCATGCGCTCGACGTCGGTCAGAGGTCCGCGCTTCTGTAGCAATTTTGTGGGTAGTCTTGTCTTACCTACGTCAAGCAGCAATCCGCCGACTCCCAATACCCTCAGTGAATCCTTGTCGAGGCCAAGGTGCCGTCCGAAGACCAGCGCCCACATAGCCGTCGCGAGCGAATGCGCATGCGTGTATTCATCGGTTTTTTGCATCCTGACCAGCAGCGCCATTGCGGTGCTGTTACGAAGAACACTGTCGACCATTCCGTCGACCACAGTCTCAATGTCCGGCACGCGCAGAATCGCGCCGCTCCGAACGTCATCGAGGACAGAGATCAGTGTCTCCAGGGCACCGTTATGCAGAGTCTTCGCAACGACCAGCTCGTCGGCGATACTGACTGAATCCTGGTAGTAATTACCGGCGTCGGGGGAATGGGCGTGCCCGCGCTGTTGTCGGCCGAACAGAAGCTGCAGGAATCGTCGCCACCAGCTGCGCTTACGCTGCGATCCCGGGCGGGACAATTTCGATTTCGACTTGCCATGCAATTTGATGATTTGCGTTTTGCTTGTCGAAATCTCCGACTGTTCGAAATCGATCTCCACAAAATCGCAATACTTTCGCAGTTCATCGATTTCGCTTCGGCTGCGAATGCAAAAACCCTGGAATAAGAAGGGTGTTTCGATCCACGGGCGATCGAGCTGCGATACGTACATGCCAATACGCAGGCCGTCGACATCAATTTGTCTTATATGCACAGACATTCAAGCAGGACCGTAAGCGCCGGAAAATATTCACAAATATCCGCAGATCCTAGCAGCCAGCGCAGAAATGCGACGAGACGTCAGTCACACTGCGGTCAAGAGGCCAGGCGCTGGCAGGGTAACCCTGAGATGCTATTATCCGCGCTGCTGTTGACCCATGGAGCGAAACCTTGAGAACACTACTCGCACTCACGATACTCGCGCTGGCGGGCGCTGCGCTGGCGGCCAATGAAATTGATACCAAAGTCGAGGCTGCGTTAGCCGCCGAAACTCGTCCGCAAGCGGACCGTGACCGTGACAGGAATCGCAGGCCGCTCGAGACGCTGAATTTCTTCGGCCTCAGGGACAACATGCGTGTTCTGGAACTGTTCCCGGGCGGCGGCTGGTACACCCGGGTTCTCGCGCCGGTACTCGCCGAAAACGGCAAGCTTTACGTGGCACTGGGCACCGGTCGAGTCAAGGCAAGTGTCCTCAAAGAGCCGGGCTTCGAGAATGTAGAAGTGCTGGAAACGGCCGATAATCTACACCGGCCGGAAGGCAGCCGCTTCTATACGCTCGACGATTTCGACCTCGGTGTTGCTGATCTCGACATGGCCGTGACGTTTCGCAATCTGCATAACTTCGACCCGGCCGCCAGGGCCCGAGTCAACAGCCAGGTCTTCAAAGCGCTGAAAAGCGGCGGGCTATATGGCGTCGTTGACCATACGGCGCGTCACATGGAGCCGGCAAACCCGGAGAATCGCCGGCGCATCGATCCGGTACTGGTGATCAAGGAAATGCTGGTCCAGGGATTCGAATTCGTTGCTTACTCGGACCTGCACTACCGGGCCGATGATGAGCTCGAGTACGAAGTCGGCCGGCGATCGGTCAGCGGTAACACGGACCGCTTTACGATGTTGTTTCGGAAGCCCTGATGGTCGCGCGGCCATTCTGCCGCGGGCCCGCGTGAAACGTCGCGACCGGTTTCGGAATTCGCGGACCCGAGGAGGCGTTCGGTATTGCGATCTATACGTTCAGCTATAGGCGCATTTACCTAACGCTCTGGCCATCGCCGGATGCCATAATTTGACTCCCAGAATCGTTTCCTGTCGCGAGGCGCTTTATGGACATGCAATCGACGAAAGCAGAAAACCTCGACCTTTTTGTCAATGCGCAGCTGCAGTTCAAGCGCGCCCTTACCTGGATCGATGATCTCAAAGCCGGTATCGTCGACTACCTCATCAACCCGAATCGCACGATACACGTGCGCTTCCCGATCCACATGGATGATGAGTCAATTCAGACGTTTCACGGTTTTCGCGTTCTGCACAATCGTGTGCGCGGACCGGGCAAGGGCGGAATTCGTTATCACCCCGACGTCACGGAAGCCGAAGTTTCAGCACTCGCTGCTTTCATGACATGGAAGACCGCTGTAGTCGACCTGCCATTCGGCGGCGGGAAAGGCGGCATTGTTTGCAACCCGAAAGAGCTGAGTCGAGGAGAATTGAGGCGAATCACGCGGCGCTTCGTCACCGAGCTTGGCGATGCAATCGGCCCCTATACTGACATCCCTGCTCCAGACGTTTATACCGACCAGCAGACCATGGCGTGGATCTACGACACGTTTGACATGATGCACCCCGGAGAGAACAACCTCGCCGTCGTCACGGGCAAACCGCTGGATATCGGCGGCTCGGTCGGCCGCAACGAAGCGACAGCAAAAGGCAGCCTTTTCGCGACTCAACAACTGTTGAAACGCGGTGTCGTTGCAGGCCTGCCGGCGGTTCAGGATGCTCGCGTGGCCATACAGGGCTTTGGCAATGCCGGTGGGACTGCGGCTCGCCTGTTCTATGAGGACGGCGCCCGCATTGTTGCTGTCAGCGACTCGCAAGGTGGCATCGGCCTGGACAGCGGGATCGACCCGAACAAAGTGTTGGCCCACAAGAAAAAACACGGCAGCGTTGTTGGCTTCCCGGGCTGCACCGATATTAGCAACGAAGAATTGCTTGCCTATGATTGCGACATTCTCATTCCGGCTGCGCTCGAATGCCAGATTCGGGCGGACAATGCGAATAACGTTAAAGCCCGGCTCATCGTCGAGGCCGCCAATGGTCCGTTGACCATGGCGGCAGACGAAAACCTGCAATCGAAGAACATCCTCGTATTACCGGACATCGTTGCCAACAGCGGCGGCGTCGTAGTCAGCTACTTCGAATGGGTGCAGAATCTCGAAAATCAGCAGTGGGATCTCGAAAAAGTCGAAAAGCTCCTCAAGAAGCGCATGACTCGCGCCGTCGACGAGACGGTCGATCGCTGGACCGCTCTCGATGAAAAATACAGGAGCGGATTCAACGGCAGTCACTCCGGGCCGAACTTGCGCGACGCGGCGCTCGTAACGGCGATAAAAAGAATTGCAACCGTGGTCCTGCAACGTGATATCTGGCCCTGATATAACAAGGAATGCGTACGGTACAGCCTGAGGCTTCTGTATCAAGTTGTCTCAGTCGGGCTTTTTGAGTTTTTTTCAGCGATTTCCCGCATTTTTCCGCAGTATAATGAGCGGATGTTTAGGTTCTCTTGTGTTGCCGCTGCGTCCGTGAGCCTGTTGTTCGCGTCCGCCTGCTCTGAAGCGCCGCAATCGGCGCATTCGGCTCAGGCACGGGCGGTCGACGAGGTCCGGGTCATCGCCGAAGTGCTCCAATTCGAACGCGAGCGTACGCGTGTGGAAGCCGTTGGCACGTCGCGTGCAAGACTGTCCGCCGAACTATACGCACCCACGTCGGGCGAAGTCGTTTCCGTCAACTTCGAGCCCGGCCAGGCCGTGCAGGCAGGCGACGTACTGGTCGAACTCGACAGCCGCCAGGAGAAGCTCGCCGTGCGAGTCGCCGAGCTGAACCTGGAAGATGCCGCACGACTTTACGACCGATACAAGCGATCCGCCGAAAGCGGCGCCGTGCTGCCCACGGCCCTCGATGCCGCACGAACAGCGGCTGAAACGGCGCGTGTGGAACTCGATCAGGCCCGCATAGCACTGGCCGATCGAACGATAGAAGCTGTGTTCGACGGCTACGTCGGCAGCACTGAGGTGGATCCGGGCGATCGCGTCAATACGAATACGCTCATAACCACACTCGACGACCGCAGTGCACTGTTCGTCAGCTTCGACATCCCCGAAGCTTTCATCGGCGAACTGGCGGTCGGCAACGAGGTGCAGCTCGAGACATGGAGTGGCAAGGTGCCGGTCGTCGTCGGCGAGATTGTCGATATCGGCAGCCGCATTGATCCACAAAACCGCACGTTCGTCGCCCGCGCCCGCGTCAGGAATGACCGCGACGCGCTGCGTCCCGGCATGAGCTTTCGGGTCAGGATTGACGTACAGGGCGACTTCTACGGCGTCGTCAGTGAGACTGGCGTGCAGTGGGGCGCTGACGGAGCCTATGTCTGGACCGTTGTGAGCGGAGCGGCCGTCAAGGTGCCCGTGCGCATCGTGCAGCGGCGCGAAGGCCGGGTCCTGGTCGATGGCCCGCTCGCCGAAGGCAACATCATCGTTGTCGAGGGCACACAGCGCATGCGTGACGGCCTGGCCGTTAGCTACGACTTGCAGCGCATGGCAGGCAAGCCCGACATTGAACCTGTTTCAGGTGCGGCCAAAGTTACGGGCCGCCCGCTCGTCGTTCTCGATTAGTCACAGGACATGAACAGCTCCGAGCGCAATGATCTGCCGAGCATCAGCGTCCGCCGGCCGGTCCTGGTGCTGGTCGTAAACCTGCTGATCGTTATCGCGGGCATAGCTGCACTGCTGGCCGTCGAAATTCGCGAGTTACCCGACGTCGATCGGCCGGTCGTCACGGTACGCGCTGTTTTTCCGGGCGCGTCCCCTGAAACCATGGACACCGAAGTCGTCAGCCTTCTCGAGGGCGCTGTCGCGCGCGTCTCCGGCATCCAGAATCTCCGCTCAGCCTCGGAAGAAAACAGCGGCCGCATCTATATCGAATTCCGTCCCGGCGTTGACCTCGACACGGCAGCCGCCGATGTACGTGAAGCCGTAAGCCGAGTGTCGCGGCGTTTGCCAGAACGCCTGGAACAGGTCGTGGTCGTCAAAGCGGATGATGACGCTCAGTCCATCGCCAGCCTCGCGGTATCGAGCGACGCGCTGTCGATGGAAGCATTGACGCACGTCGTCGAACAAGAACTCGTGCCAATGTTCATCTCAATTGAAGGCGTGGCCGACGTGCAGATTTCCGGCGCGCGCCAGCGCATGCTGCGCGTCGCCATCGATCCTCTCCGGCTCACGAGTTACGGGCTTTCCATCAACGAGGTGGCTGCGGCCCTCATGCAGGCGCCCTTCGACGTGCCCGCCGGCAGTTTTCGTTCACTTGACCAGGAACTGATTGTGCGCGCCGATGCGACCGTGGTCGACGCAGCCGAGATCGCCGAGATCGTCATCCGCGGTTCGGTGCGTATCGGTGATGTCGCCAACGTATTCTTCGGCCCCGAAGATACAGAATCATTAACACGCCTCGACGGCCGACCCGTACTCGGTCTCGGCATCGTTCGCCAGGCGCGTTCCAATACGATAGAGATCTCCGAAGAAGTCAATGCGGCCGTTGAGCGCATCAACGACCGATTTACTGATCTGGAAGTCGTCGTAACCGATGACCAGGCGATATTCATCAGTAGTGCAGTGACCCAGGTTCTTATCACACTGGCGCTATCGATCAGTATTGTCATCGCGACGATCTGGCTATTCATGGGCAGCTTCCGAGCGACGCTGGTACCGGTAATGGCCATTCCTGTCGCACTGATTGGCACAGTCGCGGCGATCTGGCTATTGGGTTTTTCGATCAACATACTGACGCTGCTCGCGCTCGTGTTGGCAACCGGTCTCGTGGTCGATGACGCGATCGTAGTGCTCGAAAACGTCCAGCGTCAGCGCGCTGATGGAATGCGTTCCCGCGCGGCGGCCGTCATCGGGACGCGCCAGGTTTTTTTCGCGGTTATAGCAACGACGGCGGTTTTGATCTCGGTTTTCATTCCCATCGCTTTCCTGCCCAGCACGGCGGGCCGCCTGTTCCGCGAGTTCGGCCTGGTGCTTGCATCCGCTGTCATCATTTCAAGTTTCGTTGCGCTATCGCTTGTTCCCGCCGCTGCCGCACGACTCGTCAAAGGGGCCGACGCCACGCGTGTCTTCAAACCCCTCGCCTATTTCGGGCGAGGATTCGCAGGCATGTACAAGCGATCCCTCGCTGCGCTGCTCGCGCGACCGTGGATTCCGGTCGCAGGTGCGCTGGTGTTCGCCGCTGCTGCCGCAGTTGTTTACCAAACACTTGATCGCGAGCTGGTGCCACCAGAGGATCGTGGGCTGGTGCGCGTCTTCGCCAGCGGTCCGGACGGCGTCGGCATCAATTACATGGACCGCCAGACCGAAAAGATCGAGGCGATCCTGCAACACTATGTCGACCGTGGTGAGGCAATCTCGATCTACAGCATGATCGGCAAGTGGGACCCCAACCGGACGTTAGTCTCGATGCCGCTGGTCGACTGGGGTGACCGCGCCCGGAATCAGCAGGAAATCCTCGACGAACTGCGCGCCCCGCTGGCCGCCATACCCGGCGTGCGCGCAAGCGCATGGAGCGACAACAGCCTGAACCTGCGCGGCTCCGGTGGTGGCCTCAGCGTCGCGCTGCTCGGCAACAACTACGACGAAATTTTCGAGGCGGCCAAAAAATTTACGGTGGCGATCGAGGACCGGTTGCCGAACCTGACGCGGCCGCGCATCTCGTTTGATCCGACGCAGCCGCAGCTATCGGTGGAAATTGATCGACGCCGCGCGGCGGACCTCGGCGTCGACCTTCCGTCGCTTGCAGCCACACTGCGCGCGATGATCGATGGCGACGAACTGATCGATCTCAATATTGATGACGAAGCCGTGCCGATCCTGCTCGAATCGGCCAGTGGTGAAATCAACGATCCGTCCGACCTTGTCAATCTCTACGTCAGTGCCAGTAACGGCGAGCTAATTCCTTTATCGAGCATCGTGTCCCTGAAGGAAGAAGGCGTTGCGACCGAACTCAATCGATATGCGCAGCGGCGTGCCATCGAAATCAATATCGAGCGCTCGGAATCGTATGCGTTGCAGACCGCCGTTGACGAGTTACGCAGTGTCGCAAACGACGTTTTGCCGGCCGATGTGTCCCTCGTATTTCGCGGCGAAGCGGCAACGCTCGAAGAAACATCGCGCGAAGTTGCGATCACCTACATTATTGCCGTCGCAGTGATCTTCCTGGTTTTGGCTGCGCAATTCGAAGGATTCACGAGTGCACTGGTTGTCACGCTCATCGTTCCGTTCGGCGTCGCTGCCGCAATATTCGCCCTGCTGCTGACAGGCACGTCGCTCAATATCTACTCGCAGATCGGCCTTGTGCTACTCATCGGACTCATGGCAAAGAACAGCGTGCTCGTGGTCGAATTTGCAGACCAATTGCGCGACAAGGGCCTCGGCGTACGCGAGGCGATTGAACAGGGTGCGGCGCGGCGTCTTCGCCCGGTCATGATGACTCTCGTCTCTACCGTCCTTGGCGGACTACCGTTGATCCTCGGCACCGGGGCTGGCGCCGAAGCCCGGCATGCGATCGGCTGGGTCGTCTTTGGGGGCCTGGGCATTTCGGCCCTGTTTACGCTGTACCTGACACCTGCGCTCTATTTGCTGGTCGCCGGCGCTTCGAAAGCCCGTGTGGCCGAAACCGAGCGTCTTGCCGAGGAGCTCGAGCACGCAAATGCTCAGATGAGGGGTTGACGCCGCGAGCCCCAGGCCCCGGGCTCATCTTCGAATACGCCGGCAATTTCGCTGCTACAGTTCCTGCAGGATCCATGCTTTTCCAGGTTCCAGGTGGATAGCTCGTACCAATCGCGACCAATCAGTAGCTCGCCGCAGTTATAGCAGTAGGTGCTTGATCCCTTGAGGTCGTGCACGTTGCCTGTGTACACGTAGCGCAGCCCGGCTTTGAGTGCGATTTCGCGTGAGCGGGACAGCGTCGCCAGTGGCGTGCTCGGCGTGTCCATCATTTTCCAGTCAGGATGAAACGCGCTGAAGTGAAGAGGTACATCCGGACC
The DNA here is from genome assembly GCA_013043165.1 of Woeseiaceae bacterium. GTDB lineage: Bacteria > Pseudomonadota > Gammaproteobacteria > Steroidobacterales > Woeseiaceae > UBA1847. Next base: position 154,504 of record JABDOQ010000051.1, read on the forward strand.
CAGGTGCTCCATGACCCATTGCGTCATGGCTTCGATCTCGGCCTCGCTGTCATTCTCGCCCGGTATCAATAAGGTCGTCAGTTCGAACCAGACTTCTGTTTCGTTTTTCAGGTACTGCAGCGTATCGAGCACGGGCTCGAGATGCCCGCCACAGACTTTCCAGTAAAAGCGATCAGTGAACGCCTTCAGGTCAATATTGGCCGCATCCATGTGGCTGAAGAATTCCTCGCGCGCTTGCTCGGTGATATAGCCGGCGGTAACCGCAACATTATTGATGCCTCGCGCCCGACAGGCCTGGGCCGTGTCGACGGCATACTCGAGGAAGATCACTGGATCGTTATAGGTATAGGCCACGCTGCGACAACCCGAATCGACAGCAGCATCGGCGATAGCCCGAGGTGATGCGCTGGACTGCAGCCGATCGAATTCTCGCGACTTCGAGATATCCCAGTTCTGGCAAAATTTGCACGCGAGGTTGCAGCCCGCCGTACCGAACGACAACACGGGTGTTCCGGGCAGGAAATGGTTAAGCGGCTTTTTCTCGATCGGATCCAGGCAAAGGCCGCTGGAGCGACCGTAGGTCGTGAGTACGATTTCGTCATTGGCGCGGCCGCGGACGAAACACAGGCCCCGTTGACCGTCGCGCAGTTTGCAAAACCTCGGGCAAAGGTCGCACTGCAGCCGCCCGTCACCCAGCGGGTGCCAGTAGCGACCTGAAACGCCTGTGATGTCGAGACTATTTTTCACGCTCATCGATAACAGTATATGGGGGCCCGGGGCCTGCGTATCAATGCAGCGACCCGTAAACCTACCTATATCCAAAGGGTATCAGGGGCCTACAATGGACTACAGGTGGATCGGAAAACAGCTATGGCCTTGATCCGGGAACCCGCCGTCGCCGGTCAGTTCTACTCCGGCAATGCCGAAGAACTGAGCACGACCGTCGCGACGCTGCTCGAGGAAGCGCAGGAGCAAGACACGCCTGCGCCCAAAGCCCTGATTGTGCCTCATGCCGGCTACATCTATTCCGGGCCCGTCGCTGCCAATGCCTATGCCCGGCTGCGGCCCTATCGCTCGCAGTATCAACGCGTGATCCTGCTCGGCCCCTGCCACCGCACGCCGCTTCGCGGCCTCGCGCTGAGCAGCGCGGACGCGTATCGGATGCCGATGGGCGACGTGCCGCTCGACCAGGCGGCGATTGCCGATCTCGATATCCCCGGTGTGCGGGTCTTCGATGCTGCGCATCAGAATGAACACAGCCTGGAGGTGCACCTGCCCTTCCTGCAAACCGTGCTTGGCAAATTTTCCGTTGTTCCGATCGTAGTCGGTGACGCGTCGCCCGAGCTCGTGTCGCAGGTGCTCGACGCATTGTGGGGAGGACCCGAAACGCTGATCCTCATCAGCTCCGATCTGAGCCATTACCTGAAATACGATGAGGCCCGCGCAATCGACGCGGTGACCTGCCAGGCGATCGAGGAATTTGATGCCGGGCAGATCAACCACGATATGGCCTGCGGCGCGACGCCGGTCGCCGGCTTGCTCATCGCCGCACAACGACGTGGCATGAAAGTGACAACGCTGGACCTGCGAAACTCGGCTGATACAGCTGGCGATAGAATGTCGGTCGTTGGTTATGGCGCCTGGATGTTTGCCTGAATGAAATTACTGGCTGCTTTGTTGTTGTTCGTATCAATGCTCGCACTTGCGGACGATTCTGACTATCAGGCGGCACGATCGGCGATGGTTGAAGAACTGCGGCTGTACGCGCAATTCGTTGACGATCCGGACGAAGCCAGGATCAGTGACGCCGTGATGGCATCGATGAGCAAAGTCAAACGGCACGAACTCGTGCCGTCATCAGAGCGGCGTTACTCTTACGAGAACCGGCCGCTGCCGATCGGCTATGGCCAGACAATCTCGCAGCCCTATATCGTCGCCCTCATGACAGAGCTTATCGACATCGATGCCGATGACGTCGTGCTCGAAGTGGGCACAGGATCCGGCTATCAGGCGGCGATCCTTGCTGAACTCGTCGACCACGTTTATAGCATCGAGATCATCGCGGCGCTGGCCATCCGGGCCAAGCAGGACCTTGAGCGCCTGGGCTACAAGAACATCACCACAATGCTCGGCGACGGCTATTACGGCTGGAAAGAGCACGCGCCGTTTGACGCTATCATCGTCACGGCCGCAGCCAGCCACGTGCCGCCACCACTGATCGAACAGCTGAAACCGGGCGGCCGAATGGTCATCCCGGTCGGCGAGCGATTCATGACGCAGACACTACTGTTGCTCGAGAAAACCGAAAACGGCGAAGTCATTACGCGACAATATGGCGCCGTCCGCTTCGTGCCGCTCACCGGCGAGCACTAGATACGCTCCGTGCGCCGGCTGTTTCCCGCAGTACTGCTCGTTTCCGCAGGCGCTATCGGCTACGAACTCCTGTTGATGCGCGCACTGTCAATCGTGCAATGGCATCACTTCGCCTACATGATCATCAGCCTCGCACTGCTCGGTTACGGCGCGAGCGGCACGTTCATCGCGCTGTTCAAGTCGCAGCTGGAGACGCGCTTCGAAGCGGCTTTTTCGACAAATGCGCTGCTGCTCAGTATCTCGATGGTGCTGTGCTTTGCGCTCGGCCAACGAGTGCCCTTCAATGCGCTGGAAATAGTCTGGGATTCACGGCAGTTCATTTATCTGAGCCTGATCTATCTGGTGTTTTTCGTGCCGTTTTTTTTTGCTGCCTGCTGCATTGGCCTCGCGTTTACGTGCAGGCGCATGGACATCGGTCGCATCTATTTTTTCGATCTCCTCGGCGCCGGTCTCGGCGCCATGCTCGTAATCGTTTCGCTATTCGTTTTAGTCCCCCAAAACGCGTTATTGATGCTCATGACCCTGCCGCTGATCGCTTCGTTGCTGATGGGCATTCCCTCAACGGCTCGAAAGTCCTTGATGCTGGCCCAGGTCGTGTGGCTTGCATTGCTTATCGGCGGTATTCCGCAGAATCAGCTTGGTCTTCGTATCTCGGACTACAAGGGCCTGAGCCAGGCTTTACAGGTTATCGACAGCCGGGTGCTGAATGTCGCGTCCAGTCCGCTGGGTTTGATTACGGTCGTTGATAGCCCGACTGTGCCTGTCCGCCACGCGCCGGGATTGAGTTTTGCGACGCGCCATATTCCGCCGCCACAGCTCGCCGTGTTTACCGACGCCGACGGCATGAGTGCGATCACACGCTTCGACGGCAATTTTGAATCGCTCGCTTACCTGGGTGACATCACGGCCGCATTGCCATACGCATTGCTCGACGAACCTGAGGTCCTGGTTCTCGGCGCCGGCGGTGGCGGTGATGTGTTGCTGGCGCTATATCACGGGGCGAAAAGCGTCGACGCCGTGGAGCTCAATCCGCAGATGATCGAACTCGTCAGGCAAACATATGCGGAGTTCGCCGGTTTCGTTTACGACGATCCGCACGTTACCGTGCATACCAGGGAAGCTCGCGGTTTCGTTGCGCAAAGCAACGCGCAATATGACCTGGTCCATATCGGTCTGCTCGACTCCTTCGGCGCGTCGGGTGCGGGCGTACAGTCGCTCAACGAAAGTTACATCTACACGGTGGAGGCCATTAGCGACTACCTCAGGATCACCGCGCCCGGTGGCGTGCTTGCAATCACGCGATGGCTGAAACTGCCGCCGCGCGACAGCCTGAAACTCGTGGCAACGGTTATCGATGCGTTGAAGTTGACGGGTATCAGCGATCCCGGGAAACAGCTTGCCCTGATTCGCAGCTGGAATACGAGCACATTGCTCGTCAAGAACGGTGCATTCACAACCGAAGATGTCGACTCGATGCGGGAATTTGCACGTTCGCGTTCATTCGATACGGCGTGGTTCCCGGGCATCCAGGCCAGCGACGTAAATCGCTTCAACAGGCTCGATATACCGTACCTTCATGAAGGGACGACGGCATTGCTCGGCGAGCAGGCCGCTGATTACATCGAGCAGTACAAGTTCTACATCGAGCCCGCAACCGACAACCGGCCGTACTATTTCCATTTTTTTAAATGGGCGACGCTTCCTGAAGTGTTTGCTTTGCGCAAGATGGGGGGCGCCGGCCTGATCGAATGGGGCTACCTGGTTCTAATCGCAACCTTGCTGCAAGCGATCATTGCCGGCCTCGTGCTGATCCTGCTGCCGCTGTCCCGCGTGTCGCGAAACTGGCCGGCCCGCACAGGCTTGCGCATGGGCACTTACTTCCTGCTGCTCGGCTTTGGGTTCCTGTTTATCGAAATGGCGTTTATCCAGAAATTCATCCTGTTTCTCAGCCACCCACTGTATTCGGTAGCGGTTGTTCTCAGTGGGTTCCTCATATTTGCCGGCCTCGGCAGCGCCTGGTCGCAGCGCTTCGCGCAGCTATGCAAGCCCAGCGGCCGCTCGCCGGTTGCGATGGCGGCGGGCAGTATTGCGCTGCTGGCGCTGCTATACCTGTTGCTGCTGCCGTTCGTATTTCAGCGCTTCATCGGCAACGTTGACCTGGTTAAAATAGTTATTTCAATTTCGCTGATTGCGCCGCTCGCCTTCGCCATGGGTATGCCCTTTCCGCTGGGTCTCAAACGTGTGGCTGAAGCGGCGCCTGATTTCATTCCCTGGGCCTGGGGCATCAATGGCTATGCCTCGGTCATTAGCGCGGTCCTGGCCACGCTGCTCGCGATCGAGTTCGGTTTTACTTTCGTGATAATACTCGCCCTTTTCATATACGCGGTGGCGGCCGCTATTTTTTCGTTGTTACCGGCATGGCAGTAACCGGCGGCGGTGAACTGACATTCATTGCGCGCCAGCGAATTTTCGTTCGAGCAGTTTGCTCGGCAAGCCGCCGCCACTGAACTTGTCGATTCCGGCGAGTGAATACTCTTCGCCGGTCGCGATGGCGTGTGCAGCGAGCAAGCCACTCTTGATGGCCGGGCCGATACCCTCGCACATGTCGCGGGTCGCGAGACCGAGCGAGTCGCCAATGATATAGGCGTTGCGATCGCTCACGACGTTAGCTTCACCGCGCAGAAAGTAGCTGTAGCCCGTGGGATTGTATTGATCGTAGCTAACGAGGCCGCGTTTGCGCAGCTTGTCGACGAACTTGCTCCAATAATCCCGCAGGCTGCCGCCCTGGGCCTTCAGTTGCTCGGCCATACCGCCGAGGCCGACGTTGATGTACCCGTTTTCCTTCGGCACGTACCAGGCGTACCCCGGCAAGCCGTCGTCGAAAAACCAGAGATGACACGCGGGATCCTTCCAGTCGTAGGCGAACTCCTGTTCGTAAGTCGCGGTTTGCAGCGCACTGTTATGTGGGTTGTGATCGTGGAAGAGTTCCCGGTAGACCGGGCAGGCGGTACCCCCCGCGCCGACCAGGTATTTGCAGCGGAATTCGCCGTCGAGGACGTAGTCGCCGCCGTCCCGGCGGACTTCACGAACCTTGTGCTGCATTACCGTGGCGCCGGCACGTTGCAGCAGAAAATCGTCGAATTCAAAACGACGTATCGAATGCTGGCGAGACCTGGGCTTCGCGGTGAACAACTTCCAGTGCAGGTGGAGTTTTTCGAAGGTCATAATGCTGAGCGGGTAGTCGTTGGGATCAAGCTCGAGATCTTTCATCGCTTCGGGCGTGACCCAGCCCGCACACAGCTTGGGCCGCGGAAATGTCGCCCGATCAAGCACGAGGACATCCAGCCCTGCCTCGCGGAGTTTCCAGGCGCAGCTCGAACCGGCGGGGCCGCCGCCTACAACAATGGCATCGGCCACTTGCACGCTAACGCTTCCCCGAGGTCCCCGCATACTGATATTCGCGGGTCCACGGTACCTTGTTGTTGCCGCGCGGAGTAAAGACAACCTGGTAGAGCTGCAGCGTCCCCGACTGGAATCCCGCCGACGAACCGGCAAGGTACACGCGCCACATGCGCACGAATTCCTCGTCGTACATGTCGGCAACCTCGTCGGCCACGGCTTCGAAGTTCTGCAGCCAGCTGGCGCAAGTGCGCGCATAGTGCGGACGCAGGTTTTCGACGTCGAGAATCGAGAACTTGTGCGGTTCGAACACCCGCATCATTTCGCTCATGCTCGGGATGTGGCCGCCGGGAAAAATATGTTTGACGATCCATGGATCGGTTCTGTCCGGAAAACTGCGCCCGATCGAGTGGATCAGGCCGAATCCCTCGGGTTTCAGGCAACGTTTAACGAGTGCGCCCAACGTTCTGAAGCTGGCCAATCCGACATGCTCCAACATACCGACGGACACGAACGCGTCACAGCGTTGGTCGACGTTGCGGTAATCGTCCTCGACGAAGGTCACGCGACCATCCAGATTCTTGGTCGCCGCCCTCTCCCTCGCGAAAGCAACCTGCTCTCTGGAATTGTTGTACGCGATCACGTCTACGCCGTAGTGCTCGGCCATGTGGATCGCCAACGCCCCCCAGCCGCAGCCTGCTTCGATGACCTTCTGCCCGGGCCGCAGCTGCAGTTTGCGGCATACGTGATCGAGTTTGGCAACCTGCGCTTCGGCCAATGTCGCAGCGCGCGTTTCGTAGTAGGCACAGGTATAGACCATGCGTTCGTCGAGCCACAGCCTGTAAAAGTCATTGCCGAGGTCGTAGTGATGGCGCACGTTTTTCCGGGAGCGATTGAGCGAGTTGACCCGAATTGCGTGCAGCAACGACCGAATCTTCGGGCCGTAATAGCCGCTGTCGTTCTTGTCCGTGATGGCCCTCGTGATCTCGTTGGCGAACGCCAGCATATCGCCGCGGATCTCGATGAGTCCATCCGTGTAGCACTCGCCGAATCCGAGGGACGGAGATCGCAGCAGCTCAAAAACAGCCCGCCGCTCGCGAAACTCCATGCAGGCGACCGGATGCGCGTCCGTGACCGGGAACTCATCGCCGTTCCATAGCCGGATCGAGATATTGGGATTGCCAATGCGCTTCATAATCCAGAGGATCATGGAACGATCAATACTGGACTCGGAGAAGGTCGGGCTGCTCTCAATTGCCATGCTTTGCACCTCTTTATGGACGCTTTGCCAACATTCTGCCATTTATGAGTGCCAGCGACCATGGCCGCTGGACGCAAACCGCCTCGCTATTTGCCTCGCGGCAGCAGTTAAAACTCCTGGGACCAGCCTTCTTCGCCCACGAGCGGGACAAAGCGAACCGGTACCAGGTCTTCTGTCTGAAAATCTTCCTCCGCGACTCGTGTCACACGAATGAGCTCCTGCCAGGCTTTGCTCCTGCCGACGGGTATGACCAGGCGCCCGCCTGTCTTGAGCTGGTGTTTCAGTGTGTCCGGTACGTCAGGGCCGCCGGCCGATACGACGATGCCATCGTAAGGCGCTTCTTCGGGCCAGCCTAGCGTGCCGTCGCCACAGCGCACGTGCACATTCGTATAACCAAGATCCTCGAGCGCCGTGCTCGCCAGGGTCGCGAGTCCCTCAATGCGTTCGATCGTGTAAACCTCGGCCGCGATTTCGGCCAGCACGGCGGCCGCATAGCCAGAGCCGGTGCCAATCTCGAGCACCTTCTCACCGCCCTCAAGGGCCAGGCTCTCCGCCATGTACGCAACGATATAGGGCTGTGAAATCGTCTGACCGTCGCCGATGGGCAGCGGCGAGTCGTCGTACGCGAATACGCGTTGCCCTCGCGGCAGAAATCGCTCGCGCGGCACCTTGCGCATTGCGTCGAGAACCAGCCCTGAGCGGACGCCGCGCCCCGCTATCTGGCGCTTTACCATGCGCTCCCGCAATCTCGAGTAGTCGCTCATCGGCCTGCTCCGCAGACGGCTCCAAATCGACCCGTCGCCCCTACTTTAGGGTCTTGAAGCCGGTTTGGCCATCAGGACATAACGCAGAAAATATTCCAAAAATCATCAACAAACAGCGGTCGAACCGCAGTTTTTTTTGTTAGGATGCGCCTGTCTTGGGCAAGGATAAGGAGAGCGCAATGCTGCGTTCGTCATTAGTACTACTGCTTCTCGCGTTTGCGGCCTCGGCCAGCGCCAAGGAGTTTGATTACAATTATTTTTCACTGAGCTACGGCAACATCGAATTTGATGACATCAATGTCGACGGTGACGGCTTCGGCCTTGCCGGTTCGTATGCCATCAACGAAGACTTTCACGTTTTCGCAGGCTACCAGGCCGCAGGTCTGGACTTCGGCATCGATGTATCGTCGCTGGGCGCCGGCCTCGGCTATCACACGACGTTGACGCCGGTCGTCGACCTGGTGGCCAGCGTGTCGTATCAATACATCGACTTCGATGCGCCGGGACCGGGTGACGCCGATGACAATGGCCTCGGCCTCACCGTGGGTCTGCGCTTCGCAGCAAGCGAAGAGATCGAACTGAATGCCGGCATCAGTTACGTCGATTTCAGCGACAGCGGCAACGATACCGGCTTTGGTGTGGGTGGACTGTATAGCTTTACGGACGCCTTCGCGCTGGGCCTCGGCGCCGAATGGAGCGATGACGCAACCTCATACACGCTCGAAGGCCGCTTCTATTTCGGCCGGTAGGCGAAACGGCACATCATTTAAGACCCCGCCACGTGCGGGGTTTTTTTTTGCAAAGCTGGGGACATTCTTAATTTAACGTACTAGTACGTTAAATTAAGAATGTCCCCAACCTGCGAAGCCGGTCTTTCTCTGCTACGCTTTCCTGTAACCACCTTGCTGAGGAATCAGACATGAAACAGCTACCTACCCTACTTGCCCTGTTCCTTATGCTCACGGCTTGCAGCCAGGCTCCTCAGTCAGCCGACCCCTCGGTCATCACGTCGCGCTCGGACACCTGGGAAACGGCACTCAACGCGAAGGATATCGATGCGCTCGTAGAGCTTTACACGACCGACGCGCGCCTGATGCCGCCAAATACCGAGGCCATGAGCGGCCACGACGCCGTGCGCTCAATGTTCGGTGGAATGATTGACGCCGGCATGAGCGGTGAGCTCACCACGATAGAAGCTGTGGTCTCTGGCGATATAGGCTACCGCGTGGGAATTTACGAATTGCAATCAGCTGACGAGGTCGTAGACACCGGCAAGTTTATGGAGACCTGGCGCCGAGACGGAGATGGCCAGTGGCGTATTGTCAACGATATCTGGAATAGCAATGGCGCAATGCATGCCGACATGCCAATGACCCACCTGATGATCATGCACGAGGTCGACGACGCCGAGAAATGGCTGGCCGCCTGGCGTGGAGAGGACAGCCGCCACAAGCTGTTCGCGGCAAATGGTGCCGCACATGTGCACACCTTCCGCAGCGCGGATAATCCCAACCTGACCGGGCTCGTGATCGCCGTCAACGACATGGATGCGCTTGACGCGATGCTTGCATCCGAGGAAGGCATGGCAGCAGCAGCCGAAGACGGTGTCAGAAGGGACACGATGACCGTGCTGGGCGAGGCGAAGTGAAGCCCTAATCAGCTACCCCTTCGGTGTTATAACGCAGCAACAGCGGATCCGTTTACTGCATATATCCCTTATGCCTGAGACCGCGGACTAGTGTTAGCGTGATCCTGTGTCGTAAAGATTAAGGAGCCGATCATGCGTGCGATCAAGAAGACCCTCTATCTGGCATCGGCCGCCGTTTTGCTGTGTGCGAGCTGCGCCACCTCTCCCGACGCTGATAGCCGTCGACAGGCCATGGAAGCCGACATCGCTGAGATACTGAGTGCACCCCTCGATCCAGCCGAATTCGGCGAAACCAAACGCTGTCTGTCAGAAAACGAATACCGGAATTTCCGGGCACTGGACGAGCGCCGTATCCTGTTCGAAGGTCGCCGCGGGAAGCAGTGGATAAACACGCTGCGACAGCGCTGTCCTGACCTGCGGCACGGGGATGTTCTTGTCGTAAGACAGTTCAGCGGGTCGCGCATGTGCGATGCGGACCGATTCCAGGTCGCCGAGTGGTTCGACTGGCCATGGTACCGGCGCTGGCCGTGGCGTTGGGGCGGTAGCTGGACGACCGGTGCCACCTGCTCACTCGGCAAGTTCCAGCCGGTTACAGAAGCCCAGGTCGCCGAAATCGAGGCAGTACTAAAATCCCGATAAGCATTCGGCGGGATTTGCCTAAAGCTCGATGATCAGCCCCTGATCCGCGGCGATGCGGCCAGCGCAAATGTCGTCGTAGACCTCGGCCAGTCCATTGAGCCCGTCGATCTTGCGAAGCTGCAACCAGCTGCGGCTCTTTGCCGCTGTCTGAAACATGAAGCTCGAAGTTTTCCTTGCGAATCCATCGGGACCCCAGTCCTGCAGCCGTTGCTGGATATGCGAGGGCGCAAAGAATATCTCGCTGCGCTCTGCGTTGAGACCGTCTCCGGTTTTGTTCCCGTCCCAGTGCGTCAGCCCGACATTGATACAACGCTTCATGTTGTCGCCGAGGCGAGCGTGCAAGCGCCCCAGCACCTCGCGGTTGCCGGACATGTCTACAACGACCGTAGGGATGGCAGCATCGATCTTATCAAGCGTTTCATACGTGACGCTTTGCTCGTACAGCGTGAGTTTCTTCACAAAATCCAGGTTGCGCCTGGATGTCACGGCGATCGCGGGTGGCGCCGCGGCATCGTCATCAAGCGCGTAGGCGAGACCGATGCTGGTCTTGCTCGAGGCGCTGACGATAACAACCTGCTTCGCCCCGTACCAGCCCTTGTCCTGCAGCGCATCCCACAGGCAAAACGATGTAATGTGCAGTGGCCAAAGCAGCATACGCATATCATCCATGTCACGGTCATATCCAGGTTCGGCATTCACGCGACTGTAGCTGTTGTAAGCGGGCGGCAGCCTGGCGCGGTGCGCGGCACCGTCAATAATGCGCTGAGCAGCAACGCGCGTCGGCGTCATGTCCAGGTAGTTAGCGGGCGGGAAATAACCAAACAAACGATCCCCAACCGGCACATCGCCTGCTTTTGATTCGGCCACCTCGGCAAAACCCCAGACCGGCATCATGCCCCAACCATCAGTGTCGTCTCCCCCGGGTGGGAAGAACTGCCAGTAGCCGAGCCGGTCACCGGTCACCGCATACGTAATGTTATTGGCCGTAAACGCGAAGCGCTCGATCTTGACGCGTATCGCACCATCAACAAGCTCGGACGACGTTTCCGTCGACGCCGCATCGACGACGCGGTGTTGCGTGAAGTCATCTCGCCTGATTTGAAATTCGGCCATAGGGTCAGGACTTTTCAGTGCGAATCGGAAAAGGCGTCGTTTCCGAACCCGTGTACAGCGTACGGTGCGGGAACGGTATTTCGATACCGGCATCATCAAACGCATCCTTGACTCGCGCCGGCATCTCATTTCGGACCGTCAAATAGTTTTCTCTTGTTGTCCAGATCGAAAACTGCATATCCATCGATGACTCGCCGAAGCCCTGGAAGATAATCAGTGGCCGCGGATGATCCAGAGAGTGCTCGTATGCATCCGCCACTTCGATCAACAGGTCACTGACTTTTTTGAGATCTTCTTTGTAGGCGACGCCAACCTGCATGTCATAGCGGCGAATCGGGAAGCGGCTCAGGTTTTTTATTTCTGTTTTGATCAGCGACTCATTTGGTATGCGAACGAACAGGTTGTCGAAAGTGCGAACCTTGACGGAAAGAAGATCTATCGACAGCACTTCACCGGTTGTGCCGCCAACCTGAATGATGTCGCCGATTGCAAACGGCTTTTCGAGCACGAGAAACAATCCGCTGACGAGGTTCGAAGCCGATGTTTGCGAAGCAAAACCGATCGCTACCGACAGAATTCCAGCAGCACCCAGCAGGACGCCGAGGTCGAACCCGAGCTGGTACAGCGTCGACAGCACGACAACTGCAGACAGCAAATAGATAACAATTCGCTTGAGCGTCGCGGCCGCAGCAACACCCATGAGTCCGTCGACGGCGCGGAACAGGGCGTTTGCAATCAGGCGCACCAGCAGCAGGCCCACGACGAGGATCAGGAACGCCTTGGTCCAGAGTAAAACCTGCTGATTGAGTGTGAGTTCGGCTAAGGCATCCATCGCATCATTAACTCAACAGCTTGCTAAAAGCTTTCACGATCGTACCGGCCTCAACCGGCGCACGCGGCTTTTCCAGAAGGACGCGGTTGCCGGGCAGGTGCGGACTTTGCTGCGGAATCGACATCGTCGCCCGGTCGCCGCCCTCCTGACGAGTGAAGCAAACGGAATCAGTCCACAATCTGTCGTCGGCGCCGGCATACAGCGAGAGTGCCGGCACGGGCACGCGAAATTGCTCGATCGGCAGAATCGCGGAGCCCTCGTTACGTATTTCCACGGGCGTCACAGCCCGATGGGGCCGAGGCTGAATGGCAGCCGGCTCGGTCATGGCCCTGGTCTTTGTTGCGTAGCAAAGCTCGCCTTCGAGGGTATTGTCGCCAAACCAGGTATCCGAGCGGCGGATAGCAGGCAGATCCAGAATCACTCTGTCATCACCATCCGAAATACTGGCCTGAATCCAGACAATCGTACTCACGTACAGGACCGAGCTCTGGCCGGCCAGGAGATACAGGGGCTGTTCCGGCGATACGATGAAAAGCCGATCACCCAGCCGCGGCTTGAGCTCCAGTTCAGTCTCGGAGCTGCCGGTCGCGTAACGGGAAAAACGGTAGGTCTCTGCATCGGGCGCGGTATCAGCCGATGTATCCAGCAGCAAGCTCGAATCCTGCGCATCGGTGTTCTGCCACGTTGCGATGTGCCATTCGTAGTCTTTGGGTTTCGCGTAAAGACTGAATGGGCCTACGCGCCAATGCGCCCAGCGGTCTTTTGTCAGCGTGTACTTACCCCACCATTTCATGCGTTTTCGGTCCCGCCCTTCGCGTTGCCGGCTTGTTGTTTGAGGGGACCCGGATTCTACCGCAGATCAATGATTATTTTTCCGCGAGCATGCCCTTCTTCCGAATACCGTATCGCCGCCGGAGCCTCACTCAATGGATAATGCTTGTCAATGACGGGCGTCAGTTTGCCAGATTGCATCAGGTCCGCCAGAAACGCCAGGTCATCCTGGCGGAATTCGGCCAGCATCATGCCGAAGTCCTGGTCCACCATCGGCGACAACAGGAATGCTTTGATGGGTCCGATGAGCGGCCCGAGCCAGTTGCCCTTGGGCCCACCAACCATGACAAAAATGCCGTCGGGGCTGAGCACCTGCCTGTTCGACAACAAGGAATGATTGCCAACCATGTCAATGATCAGGTCGTATTGATCCCCGCTTTCGGTGTAGTCCTCCTGCGTGTAGTCAATGACGTGATCGGCACCGATGAACCGCACCATCAGGATATTACGTGTGCTACATACGCCGGTCACCTCGGCCCCCAACGCCTTGGCGATCTGCACCGCAAAGGTACCAACGCCACCCGATGCGCCATTAATCAGGACTTTCTGTCCCGATTTCAGGTTTCCGTGATCGCGCAGCGCCTGCAGGGCGGTCACGCCAGCGATACCGGCCGATGCAGCCTGCTCAAAACTCACATTGGCCGGTATCATTGCTATTGCCCCGCCTTCACGAACCGTGATGTACTCGGCGAAGGCTCCCGTTTGACCACCAAACACGTTATCGCCGGGTTTGAATTGCCTGACGTTTTTACCAACCGCCTCGACCGTCCCTGCGTAATCAACGCCCAATCGCGTCTCGGTGGGTGCGCCGAGACCGGTCCCGAGGCGCATGATGTAGGGCGAGCCCCGCATGTAATGCCAGTCGAGTGGATTGACGGAAGCGGCAACGACTCTCACGAGAACCTGATCGTCGGCAGGTGTCGGCTTTTCGATGTCTTCTACCTTGAGGACATCCGGTGAACCATAGCAACGGTATACGATGGCTTTCATGGTCACGGCGTCGCCGGTGATTTCCGGCGCCTCTTCGCAGGCCGAACTATGGCTCAGCACGAGTGCCAGTGCTGCGACAGCCAGGCCCAGGAAAACGAGGATGCCGCTCGTGATTTTGTAACGCAGCTTCATTGATTTTTCCCCCGCCATTCACACCGTCGTAAGAAACAAGGGTCCGGTAATTTGACCGCGAGCGCTATGCCGGATTGCATGCGCCAACAAGCAAACAGCCCGCTTGCGCGGGCTGCTTGGTGTGCCGTTAAGGCGATTATTCCTTGCTCGGCGTCGAAAGCTCCGCGTCATACACCCAAACGGCGTAGTCGGAGCTTGTAAACCCGGCACCAAACTTTGTGAACATCTCGCTGGCGGCTTCGGGAGAGCCCAAATTCTCTGCCAGAAAATCGAAAAAGCTCTGCTCGTCCGGAGCCATGTCGGCAAAGCTCTCGTAACTCGATACGAGCGTCAGGACGGGTTTGCCGCCCATTCTTTCAAACCAGAGCCAGTTGTGGCCATCGCCAGCATCACCCCATCCTTCTTTCTTGGCGATCTGGCTGAACTGCTTGCGCACTTCGCCAGGCCCGGGGCCGGCCCCTTCTTTCCAGGTCCAGGTGGTCACGCCGAAATACGGTCCATCTGAACCCTCCGGCCAATGACTGTTCTCCCAATCGGTTTCCTCGAGGTAGTGGTGGTAGTGATCGACGTACTGGTCGACATTTTTGTTCCAGTCATCGGCCAGACCCAGTTTCCCGTCCTCGACGATATAGGCGTCCTGGTCGGCATAGTCAAAACAGCAGGCTCGATACGCGACCGCGTTTAATTTGTCGCCTATGACCTGACGATAGGCCATCCAGGTCCGCGACTCACCCGCTTTGGCGCGGAATGCCATATGTTTTTTCACGGCTTCCGTAAACTTCGCGTCCATTCCCCCCTTGACCGCAATCATCCAGACGTCAGACAGTGGCGCGGGTTCTTCCGCTGCTTCGTGCTGGTCCGCCAATGCCCCGAGCGGCAAGACCAATGTCACGAAGACGGCAATCCAGGCATACTTTTTCATTTTTGTTCTCCTCAGATTTGTCTCACCGTTAGTATAGATCATCTCGCGCAGAATGCCCGCAATCGCGGACACGGCGGATCGTGATAATGTATCCACGATGAGCCAGGACCTCGCCCGATATCACCGACAAATGCTACTGCCCGACATCGGGCACGACGGCCAACGGCGGCTGCTCAACTCCACGGCAATGGTGCTCGGCTGCGGCGCGCTCGGCTGCGTTGTTGCCGATTTGCTGGCACGCGCCGGCGTCGGCCACCTCGTAATCGTCGATCGCGACTTTATCGAACTAAGCAACCTGCAGCGGCAAATACTATTCGACGAGGACGACGTCGCGGACGCCATTCCGAAGGCTGAAGCAGCGAAACGCAGGATTGCACGAATTAACTCCGAGGTGCAGGTCACCGCAATCGTCGACGACATCAATCATACGAATATCGAACGGTACGCGACCGGCGTCGATGTGTTCGTCGACGGGCTGGATAATATCGAGACGCGCTACCTCGCGAACGACCTGGCGGTAAAAAGTGGACGACCCTACGTGTACGGCGCAGCGGTCGGCACGACCGGCATGGCATTCACAGTCCTGCCGCACACTTCGGGCGAGGCGCCGTGGGAAAAATATGAAAGCGGTAGCCTCGCGACACCGTGTTTCCGCTGCCTGTTCGAGGACGCGCCGCCACCGGGAAGCAGCGCCACCTGCGAAACGGTCGGTGTCATTGCCCCCGCCGTGGGCGTCATTGCAAATTTCCAGGTCGCCGAAACGCTCAAGATCCTGACCGGCAATTTCGAATGCGTAGGCCGGACGTTGCTCAACCTGGACTTGTGGACGAACGACATCCTGCAGCTCAGGGTCTACAATGCCTATGAAGACGGCGATTGCCCTTGCTGCAAGCAGCGGAAATTCGACTACCTTGAAGGCACTGCAGGCTCGAGCGCGGCCGCGCTTTGCGGACGCAATGCCGTGCAACTGCGACACCGTCAGCAGGCCGATGCCGTTGACCTGGACGCCCTCGCGGCGCGCTTGCGCGAACACGGCCGGGTTACGGTTAACGAGTTCATGCTGCGGACGCATTTGAGCGAAAATAACAAGCAATACGAGATCACATTGTTCCGCGACGGGCGCGCGATCATCAAAGGGACTGAAGAGCCTGGCATTGCACGCAGCGTCTATGCAAAATATATAGGGGCCTGACGCGCCCAGGGAGAATCACCATGACTGCTATCCGTATTCTCGTCGGTACCCGAAAAGGGGCTTTCATTCTCACCTCCGATGGCAAGCGCAAGAAGTGGTCAATTGACGGTCCGCATTTCGCGGGCTGGGAGATCTACCACGTGAAGGGCTCGGTCGTGCAGCCAGACCGAATTTTCGCCTCGCAGACTTCGAGCTGGTTCGGGCAGATCATTCAGCGTTCCGATGACGGCGGCAAAACATGGTTGCAGCCGGGATCAAATGGTACGGCCGAAAAAGCGGCGGCCGAGGGCATGCCGCAAGGCGAAAGCAATATGTTTGTCTATGACACCTCCGAGACGACCGGCAAACCGCTGAACACCCACCAGTGGTATGACGGTACGCAGCATCCCTGGGAGTTTGCACGTGTGTGGCATCTTGAGCCGTCACTTGACGATCCGGATACCTGTTACGCCGGCGTCGAGGATGCCGCGTTGTTCAGGACCACGGATGGCGGCGTGACCTGGCATGAACTCGCAGGCTTGCGTGGGCACGAGTCGGGTCCGGACTGGTCGCCCGGTGCCGGCGGCATGTGCCTGCACACGATTGTGCTCGACCCGGCCAACAAGAGCCGCATCTATTGTGCGATTTCCGCAGCGGGCACGTTCCGCTCAGACGACGCGGGCAAAACATGGAGACCGATCAATCACGGCCTCAGGTCGGAGTACATCCCGGATCCGACGGCCGAGGTCGGGCACTGCGTGCACCGCATTGCGATTCACCCCTCCAACCCGAACACGCTGTTCATGCAAAAACACTGGGACGTCATGCGCAGTGACGACGGCGGCGACTCCTGGCGAGAGGTAAGCGGCAACCTGCCGAGCGACTTCGGCTTTCCAATCGCTGTACATGCTCACGAGCCGGAAACAATTTACGTTGTACCGATCCTGAGCGACTCGCTGCACTACCCGCCCGACGGCAAGCTGCGGGTCTATCGCAGTCGCACGGGCGGTGAGGAATGGGAGGCGCTGACCAAGGGACTTCCGCAGGAACATTGTTACGTCAATGTACTCCGCGATGCGATGGCCGTGGATACGGCCGAGCCCTGTGGTGTTTACTTCGGGACAACCGGCGGGCAGGTCTACGCTTCCCGCGACAGCGGCGACAGTTGGGAAGCGATCGTGCGCGATCTGCCCGCAGTACTGTCGGTAGAGGCGCAAACAATCTGATGATACGGGTTGTACTTCCACACCATCTGCAGACGCTCGCAAGCTGTGGCCGCGAGGTAACGATCGACGTCGACGGCGTAGTTACACAACGCACCGTGCTCGATGCGCTGGAAGCACAATTTCCAATGCTGCGCGGCACCGTGCGTGACCACCTGACGTTGACGCGACGGCCGCGGGTCCGGTTTTTTGCCGACGGCGAGGATGTTTCGCACGAGTCGCCCGATACTGAGTTGCCGGCGTCCATCGTGGCGGGCGATAAGCCGTTCATGATTGTCGGCGCGATTGCGGGCGGATAAACGCGACAATCAGCCGCTCGGGCAAACTGTAATAACAAAAACCGAAGTAACCCCATGTATTTACAAAGTCTGGATTATGCAGTTGTAGCGACGTACGCCATCGTGCTGCTGGCGCTGGCGCAGTGGGTGTCACGAGAAAAGGCCGGCCACCAAAAAAATTCGAGCGACTATTTCCTGGCCGGGCGCAACTTGCCATGGTGGGCAATCGGCGCATCGCTGATTGCGGCCAATATTTCGGCTGAGCAAATTATCGGCATGTCGGGATCGGCATTCGTATT
>JABDOQ010000059.1 GCA_013043165.1 Woeseiaceae bacterium
AGCGCCGCCGGTGGCGATTCGTTCCAACTGCAGACTCAAACGGCCAACAACTCGATTTACAAAGTCGATTTTGCGACGGCCCTGGTTCCGGTGCCGGAAATTACCGTCACCGACTCTGTAACCCCCGCAAATGACTTGACGATTCCGTACGGCAGCGTCACCGAAATGACGAGTGCGAACCGGACGGTAACCGTTACCAATGACGGTACAGCAAACCTGAACATTGGCAATCTGGCGACCGTGGACACGCTTGCTGCGCCATTCAGCCTCCTGAACGACATGTGTTCGGGGCAGTTATTGGCCCCGATGGCCAGTTGCACGACCACGGTGGTTTTCGCGCCCACGGCGACGGGTGCATTCAACGACAGCTTTGATATCCCGTCTGATGATGCTGATGAACCGTCGGTCACGATTTCGCTGACGGGCACCGGTACGGCGATGCCGGTGCCGGATATCAATGTGACTGACTCCATCGCGCCGGCCGATGATGCGTCCGTCCCGTTTGGCAGCGTGACCATCAATCAAAGTGCGCCGCCTGCAACCGTTACTGTGACCAATAGCGGCAATGCAGATTTGTTACTGGGACAGATCGCACCATTGACGGCTCCGTTTGTCATAGCGGACGATAATTGTTCGAATGCGACCGTAATGCCAATGATGAACTGCACGTTGATGGTAACGTTTATGCCGACCGTCGTTGGTCCCGCGAACGGAACGCTTACCATCCCGTCGAATGATCCGGATTCACCGAACGTCGCCGTGGCCGTCAGCGGCACGGGCGCTCCTATGCCAACGCCCGATATAACTGTCATGGATGTGGCCGTGGCCTTCGGCGCGGTCACGATCAACGACAGCAGCACGCAGACGGTTGTCGTGACCAACGATGGCACGGCCGACCTGACGATTGGTACGGTAGCCATGGCTGATCCGCTCGCTGCGCCGTTCAGCGTTGCTATGGACGGATGCTCGTCTCAGGTACTGATGCCGATGGACAGCTGCATGATCGACCTGACATTCGCGCCGACCGCGACCGGGGTGGCCAATGACAGTCTCGACATACCGTCTGATGACCCGGATGAGACCAGTGTGACCGTCAATGTGTCTGGTACCGGCTCGGATCCAACGGTCTTTCAGGACGTTCCGGATAGTCCGGAAGGCAGCGACTCCGGATTCTTCGGGTCTATGGATCTGATCAGCCTGTTTGCGATGCTGCTCGTGTTAGTTGGCTACCGACGCACGCAGTGGGGTCTTAGGCGCGTCTGAACCGTGGCGATGTGATCGGGATTATTTTCACGCGACTCTGGGCGGTTGCTTCGCTGCTAACGGTCGTGTGGGTGCCGGGCGCGCGTCGGGGCTTTGACCTTTTACATACTGAACCCCCTTGGACTTTTCTGGTGCAATATGCGACAGTCGAGGGGTCATAAAAGGGTTTCGTGGGAGCGCAAACCCCGCAAAAAAATCGACACCTCGCCCTCAACGCATGACCTGTCCCGCTAAACGACCGTCAGCCGAGCCGGCTGGAGATGACAGGAATGCTCCACCGCACATTGCAATGTAGACAACGATAAGAAATTTTAAGGGGACTATATCCATGTTGAAAAAAATCACAGTGGCAGCCATCGTGCTTGCCGGACTGACCGGGATGACGGCGGCTAACGCCGCGCTGTACAGCTACAATGGTGTGGTGACCCTGTGCACCGGCACCTGCGCCAGCTTCGCTTCGCTGGACATCGGCGGCACGCTCACCGGCACCATCGATATCGACGTCGCTGCCGGTGGCGCGTTCGGTGACGCCGATATCGTCGCTTTCTCGTTCCAGATTTTCAACCCGGCGCTGCCAGTCAGCGGCCCCATTGGCGACCCGGTGAACGACAATCCGTTAATTCTCGATTCCGGCCTGGGGATTGCCGCCTCTAACGGCACGACCGGCACGACCGACCTTTCCAATGAGATAAACAGCGGCCAGATGCTGCTGGAGTTCCTCGTTCCTCCGTTTAGCAGCAACGGTGCGTTCGTTGTGTTCGATCTTGCCACCGGCAACGGCCAGGTCTGCCTGTTCTACGCGACCGCGGGCTGCATCCCGGGCGCGACCCAGGCGGTGGCGTTCGAGGGCCAGTTCAGCCTCGTTCCGATCCCGGCCGCTGCGTGGCTGTTCGGCTCGGCGCTGCTCGGCCTGGTCGGGCTGCGTCGCCGCAAGGTCTGACGCCGCCTGCGTCGATCGACCGGCTGAAGGGCAGAGAGAGCCTCTGATCAAGAAACCCCGTCCATCTGGGCGGGGTTTTTTTGTCGGAATAATGGGGACATTCTTAATTTAATGTATTAATACATTAAATTAAGAATGTCCCCAGCGGCCCAACATCGCTTTTCCGTGAAAGCAGCCTTTGATTGGTTGGTTTGGCGAATCGAGTCCATCGTGAGATGTTTGACCGGCAGTTCAGCCGAGGCGCACTGCGCCGACAGACGCACGAAGTGCGAGCCGGCGAGTTCGATGGAGTTGGCATCATTGCGCTCAATACGCCACTGAAATCCGTTGCCGGGGGTGCCTCGCCTGCTCCGCTTCATCAATAAGTGCCACCGCGAAATCGGCGCGCGAAACGCGTGTTCTGCCGCGGCTGTCTTTGAGCGCCCGGTCGCCGCCTATCCGGAAGACACCGGTGCGAGGCCCGTTCGTGAAGTTCATGGGTGGGGTGACGTATGTCCAGTTGACGTCATCGACCTTCCTGAAGAATTCGAGTGTCAGTATCTGTCCCAGGATTTCGATCTCGAGATCCTTGGACAGCAGAATCTTCGGCAACTTTGCCGCGAACAGAACACCCGGCTCGACCTCGAGCGAACCGGAGCCACCGACGTGGATCAGTCGCGGCGCGTTTTTCCCTAACGGAAACAGGACATCGACAAGAGTCTCCGCGGCAATAAACTGAAGAGCACTCTCCGGTTTTCCTGAATTACCGATCACGCCGCGCACCGAGAGAATCACGACGTCTTTGCCGGTCACGGTTCTGGCGACCCCGGCCGTATCGAGGAGGTTTCCTTCGACGACGGACAGGTTGGCATGCTGCATCGCGACCTGAGCGGGGTTGCGCGACACCGCGATTACCCGGTGGCCGCGACGCAGGGCCTCGTGCACGGCATGGGAACCGACCTCTCCTGTTGCGCCGTAGATGACGATGTCGAGTTCCTGCTCGGCGTGCGTGGTGGCAGTCACGAGCAAGAGTGCCGACCAGACGAGTACTAGCGCTCGCATGTTTGCTCCTGTTATCACTTGTTGGCAATGGACGCCCCGTACCTATGCAGCCCGGTAGTCGTCAAATACCCCGCAACAGCCGGCCAAGCAGATCAGCGCCGGTGATGATTTTTTTCAGCTCATCCGTCCAAAGCAGCACGATGTCCTTGTCGATCGCCGCATCACCGTCGGCCGCCATCCCGCGCTTGAGCTCGCCAATGATGTGACCGAGCGGATTATCCGCGTCGTCGATAATTATCGGCCGGTGACAGTGTGCATACGGGTCAACTGCCGAGATATCCGACATTACAGCACGAAGGTATGCGTCCGCGTCGAGTATGAGCCGCGGCGCACCGGTTTCGTCGGTCAGAATTACCCACTTTTTGCCCGATGCATTGATGGCCGTGATAAAGGGATCGGTGGTCGACTCGACTTCCGGGATCAAAGGCAGGTCTACTTTGACTGGCAGGCGGACAATGCTCAGCGGATCTACAGACTCGCCCTCGTCGGCGATCGGCACATCGTCGATGTCGAGGAAATTTAGTGCACCGCGTCCCTCGACAAAATCGATCTCGGCGCCGTCCGATTCAATATGCTTCTCTATGACGCCTTTTAGCTGACGCTCCCGCATGAAAAGAATCTGTTCCTGGCCGATAAGCCGGTCGAGCATCCATGCACTTGGCCTCGCCACCGGATAGAGGACTCGCTGATAGAAGCGCATCACCGGGCTGAGAATCGACGCCATTCGCATCGCATGCCGTGAAAAGTAGGCCTGCGGCAGAATCTCGCCGGCGAAGGTGATAAGAACCGTCGAGAATGCGAACGCAACGACACCGGCCATCACGGAATTTGATAATAAGGTCAGTAGCACGTTGATCGCGACATTGCCCCAGAGAATCGTCGTCA
This sequence comes from Woeseiaceae bacterium, assembly GCA_013043165.1. Taxonomy (GTDB): domain Bacteria; phylum Pseudomonadota; class Gammaproteobacteria; order Steroidobacterales; family Woeseiaceae; genus UBA1847. Next base: position 4,130 of record JABDOQ010000059.1, read on the forward strand.
GGAGGAAGTTGGAATTGCGTCTCAAGGTCAGAATCTTGGTAGCTGACCGATTGCCTGCGCCGGCCTCGGCTTCGAGCCGGAGCCTGCTCAGACTGAAAAACGCGAGATTCAGACCCGAGAACATCGCGGAATGAAGCAGGCAGACAAAGATGCCGACCCAAATTATGGTTTCCATGGCAGGATCCTAGAGGTGGTTTGATCGGCAGATTCTACCTGCCAATGGCGTCTTCGCTGCACTCGAAGACGGGGGTTTTTCCTTTACTTTGCGTTCTGAACTTCAACCTCAAGCGGAGGAATCGAAGCAAGTTCGAACGCCGGCGCACCAAGCACAATCTTGCCACCGGAACTTTCAATGACTTCGAGTATTCTTGATGAGATCCGGTCCTTGGTGCTCCGCCGCTTCTTGTAATCGACGACATAGCGCAATACGAATTCGACCCAGTTATCTGTGATCTTCAGTGTGACCATCGGCTGAAGCTGTGCATTCTCGATCAGGTATTTATCGGTCATCCTGCGCCAGTCGCCTTCCAGGCGGCTCGCGTGTTCTCCGGTCAAGTCTTTAAGCACTTGAAGAAACGACGCGCGCGCCGCCTCATAGTCGCTACCGAAGCGGATTGGAACGGTGATCTCGTCCCAAAGGAAAGGAAAGTCCGATGAATAATTAAAGACGGGCTCCTTGAATATGGAGCTGTTGCCAATGCGCACAATGCGACCGCTGTACTGATCGCCCGCGATCCAGCCGCCACATTCCATCAAGGTCGTCCGCAGCACGCCGATATCGATTACGTCACCCTTGATACCGCTGAGTTGAACCCGGTCACCGACGTCGTACATGCGCCCGACCGACAGAGAAATCCAACCGGCAACGCTGACAACAATCTCCTGCAAAGCAAATGCTACGCCGGCGCCGAGTACGCCGAGCAACACCGTCAATCCGGATAGCTTGTCGCTGTAGACAATCGACAGCAAGAGTATTGCGAGCACATAACCGAAGAAGGTGATGAGCTTGCGCAGGCGATACCGCCGCTGTGCATCCTCGACATGGCGCCCAAGCACACGCTGTGAATAACGAACGATTGTGAAGACGACAGCTACCAGGAGTACTGCGGCAATGAGCTTGCCAACGACCGGGTCGAACAGCCAGTCTTTTATAACCTCTTCCATTGTCAGTACCCCGTCACCTGGAAAGATCCTGGTCCATCTGCAGCCTCAGTGCCACCATGCTGCTCTGGTCAACCTGAATGAGTCCCCGCCGCGGCCGATCGAGTTTGCTTCCTCGATTACGGCGGTACTTCGTGCGTCGAATCGCTGCAGTGCCATGTTGAATGAAAAACCCAAAAGCAAGGCAAGAAGACCGAGTACGCCGGCCTGAATGGCATTCGTCTGGGTCGAAAGACCCTGATCTGCCTTCGCGGTTGAGCGACGTGCGATGCGATACGAGACTTCGTTAGCAAGCAGAATGAGCAGGAATAAGCTTACGGCGATTACTACGCTGTTAATGTTGTACAAGAGAACTCCTTGAGGAAATCCAAGCAGAAAAGCAGTTGAACGGTGTAGCGTGCGCTCGCCTGGCTTCTGGATATTTTGCGGTGCCAGATGGACTCATAATACATCGTACAGGTTGCGAATCGGCGGGTGGAATTTGCGTGTACCGGCTATGCATGGTCATGCTTTGTGATGCAAATAGAGCAACGGACGCCCCGGTAACTGGTTGATAAATAAGAGCAGAGTCAAACGCTTGGCGTTCTGAAAATCCGCGTGTCGGCAGTTCGATTGATTCGGATCGGCATTGGCCGATCCTAACCCTTCGGGCGGCTGCGCCGTCTTAACTCGCTGCGCGAGTTGATCTGCCCCTGGCCACCAATTTCGGTTTAGGATTCAATAACGAAGAATTGACCGGCGCGTAGATTTTTGGCTACCAGCTACGAAAAAGCAGCCTTCATTGCTGTAGGCGACTATGGCACGGTTAGGAACCTGTTGCTAGCTGCCAGGCATAACGCCGACGTAATTGGTGTTTAGGAACAAATGCAGCCAAATGCTGATCGCGTAGCCCAGAGCGATCGCAGGCGTCCATCGCAAGTGCTGAGAAAAAGTATAGAGTCCCCGCGCCTGACCCATCAATGCGATTCCCGCCGCCGAGCCGATGGAAAAAAGGCTGCCGCCGACGCCAGTGGTCAGAGTTACAAGAAGCCATTGAGCTGTATCCATCGTGGGGTTCATCTCAAGTACAGCAACCATTACCGGAATATTGTCGACGATGGCTGACAGCAGTCCAATTAGAATATTGGCTGTGGTTGAACCCAATTCACCGTAGAAGTAGGCCGACAGGTGCTCGAGATAGCCAATAAAGCCAATGCCGCCCACGCACATGATGACGCCGAAAAAGAACAGCAGCGTATCCCATTCGATACGGGACACTTCTCGAAAGCTGTCGAACGGCGATACGTCTCCCGGTTCTCCGTAGTCTTTCCGATCGTAGGCGGTGACAGTATGCGTCTTGCGGAGGTAGAAACCGAAGAACTTCAGATACGCCAGTCCGGTCATCATGCCGAGGAACGGCGGCAAATGCAGGAAATTATGGAAAGAAACGGCGGTCGCAATCGTAGCGACAAACAACAAGACAATGCGCCTGGCACCGCGCTTCATTTGCACATCGACAGCATTTGCCTGCGATTTCTCGTTGTCGATTGTGAAAGACATTAGCGTGGCCGGAATTAAAAAATTTGCCGCTGCGGGAATAAACAGAGCGAAAAAGGCCCCGAAACTAACCAGTCCGCGTTGCCAGACCATAAGCGTCGTGATGTCGCCGAAAGGGCTGAACGCACCACCGGCGTTGGCGGCGACTACGATATTGATACATGCAACACTGACGAATCGCTTATTGTCCTGACCGATAGCCATGACGACAGCACACATTACCAATGCGGTCGTTAAATTATCAATGACAGGTGACAGGAGAAAGCTGAGTCCACCGGTAACCCAAAACATCGTTCGATAGGATAATGACTTGCCTTGCAGCCAGCCTCGCAACGCGAGAAATACGTTGCGTTCACTCATTGCATTAACGTAGGTCATCGCGGCCAGCAGAAAAAGAAATAACTGGGCAAATTCGACGAGAAATTCGAGTACGGCCTCTCCGGGCGCATTAGCGTCACCCACCGACGTGTACTGAATTGCAATCAACACCCAGATCAAACCGGCTGCGAGCATGACCGGCTTCGATTTACGCAAATGGGTGTATTCCTCGGCGATGACAAGCGAATAGGCCGCGACGAAGATGACGATGGCGGCAAAGCCAACCCAATGGGCGGTAAGGTCCATCCGAAGTTACCTCACGGAGTCTGGATTGAGGACGGGTCAAAGACCAATGTAGAGAAAAGCATCATGCAACGATACTCCGAAATCACGATTTCTGGTTCCGATCCGTGAGACATGCGGGGATTGGCGATATATCTCGGCCACTTGGCCACAGTTCCGTCGCCTCAGCAGTAGTTCAACCAATACCTCCGCCGCGGCTCGAAACCGTACACTTCCGTTCGCCCGTATTTTCCGCGCTGGATGGGCGGCCATTTAGCAACGAACTGTCAGGCAATTAGGGTACGCTTGGCATTGACTCGATTGTCGTAGCACTGGATGGTGGTGTCGTATTCGAGGCAGCGCCAAAACCGCTGCGCCGCGACTCAGATAGCAAGCCAGGAGAAAACCATGAACGAAGACCAGGTAAACGACCGAACCAGGGCAGCACGAGCGAGTTTTTTCGGTGCACTCCTTGCCGGTGTGCTGGCGTGCCTGACTGTTACAGCATTGACTGGTTGTGCGACAACGACCGCTGGCGGCACTGTCGGTGCCGATCGTTCACAGCTATTGCTGATCTCGTCCGAAGAGCTCAATCAATTGGCGGCTCAAAGCTATGACAAGCTGAAATCAGAAGCATCCAACAAAGGCGTTCTGAACCCGGATGCTGCGATGCTCCAGCGCGTGCGAACGATCAGCGGTCGACTTGAAGCGCAGACGAACGTTTTCCGCAAAGATGCGCCTGGCTGGCAATGGGAAGTCAACACCATAAAGAGCGATGAACTAAACGCTTTCTGTCTGCCAGGTGGCAAGATCATGGTGTACTCGGGCATCATAACGAAGCTCGATCTAACAGACGCTGAGCTGGCGAACGTCCTGGGACATGAAATTGCGCACGCTCTTCGCGAGCACGTGCGCGAGCAGATGTCGCAAGCGTTGGTTGCCCAGGGTGTGATTGGCGCAGGGGCTGCGATATTCGGTCTTGGAGGAACCTCCACCAAAGCCGCCAATGTGGGTTATCAGGTGTTGTTGGCGACCCGGTTCAGTCGCACTGACGAAAGCGAAGCCGATCAGATTGGCCTGGAACTGGCGGCTCGTGCTGGATACGATCCGCGGGCCGGTATCACGCTGTGGCAGAAAATGACGAATGCGAATCAGGGCGCCAAGCCGCCGGAGTTTCTCAGCTCGCATCCCGCGGATGCTACTCGCATACAGCGAATTCAGAATCTTCTACCCAAGGTGATCCCACTATACGACGCCACGAGGTGATCGACCCTTAAATGGGGTCAGAGTACATTTCTCCAAGAAATGTACTCTGACCCCTTTACCCCAATCTTCTCCGTCCTGGCCCCGATAATTCTTGTGATAGTCGGCGCGCTAATTGCAGGCTTCGGGGTTGCATAAAGAATGGGAGTGGATGACGAGCGCAGGCGTAATCGTCGCCGCACTTGGGGTAATGCTCATATTCAGTTTGTGGTGGCTCGACGATTAAGGTCGCCGATGTAGACGATGGTTGCAGCGCGTGAGATCTGCGTGTATCAGCCGTGCATCGTTATGCACAGTGATGCAAATAGAGCAATGGAAGCCCCGATAACTGGTTGATAAATAACAAAAGAATCAGATGCTTAGCGTTCTGAAAATCCGCGTGTCGGCAGGTCGATTCTCACCCCTTCGGGGCGCACTTCGTGCGTCCTGATTCGCGTCGCGAATCGGTCTGCCCCTGGCCACCAATTCTCCGGCTTACTCCGAAGACGCATCTCCGGAGAGGGCTTCATCCAACAGCCCTACCAATTCATCGCGACTATAGCTGTAAGGGCCCCATTGATTCAGCTGCACAAGCTCGTTGACCTTCGTGCGAATCGTGAATGCTTGCTCTTCGGCGTTGGGGACAACAACGTAGCGACGTAACGGATCTTCGTCGAAGAGGGCATGCATGAACGCCTCGGAAACTTCATCCGGGTCCTTGTAGGATAATTCGCGCTCTGCTGTCGCTTCATAGGCTTTCTTCATTTCATCAGTGATTGCGCCGCCTGCGTTTTTCACCTGTTCGAGCCGGCGTGACACACCGCTGCGACGGATGTTCGACTTGTAGTTGCCGGGCTCCACGACACTGACCCAGACGCCGTGCGGCTCCATTTCTGTGGCCAATGAGTCGGTGTATGCCTCGATCCAGTGTTTGCTACCGCTGTAGGCGCTGAATCCCGGGATTGCTGAGATGGTGCCTGCGATCGATCCCGTCGTCACAATTCGCCCCTTGGATTCGATTACGAGCGGCGCGAATGCCTGGGTCGTACGGTAGACGCCTTCAACATTGACGGCATAGATAAAGGTCTGATCTTCGATCGGCGTTTCGACAACCGCTCCGGCGCCGCCGCTGCCGACACCGGCATTGTTGACGAGGCCATACAAACCCGTGCCCTTTTCTTTGATCATGTCCACGACGGCATCGACCTGCACCTGCTTGGTCACATCGAGTCGTACGGCCGTGATGTTGTCGATCGCATCCAGCTCTGCGAGATCCTTGTCCTTACGCGCACCCGCATAGACGTGATAGCCGCTTTTGGCCAGCGTTTCGGCGAGATTTCGGCCGATGCCTGTACTGGCGCCCGTAACCAGGATGGATTTGTGCTCGTCTGCAGCGACCGTGTGCGGTGCCGCGAAGAAGACGACTGCGACGACAACGAAAGATTTGAGGAGCTTATTCATGGCGTTTACCTATTATTCTTGACGACGGTGACACTAGCACAATCAGATACGATAAGGCCGTTCAACCTGGGCGATTCGGCTACGGGAGCAGTGGGGATTTTGCGGGAATCAGTTATGCACTTCTGTGCTGGCATCAGTGGGCCGCATGGGGACATTCTTAATTTAATGTATTAATACATTAAATTAAGAATGTCCCCAAGTGCCCATTTCCAAACAGATTGAAGGATAGTAAATACTATTGCGTCGATGAGCCGTCTTTCGCCGCATTGTCGGCGATCGCGGCCGCCTGATCGTCGAGTGACGGTGGCAGCCAGCCGCGTTCAATGCGGCTACCGAAACCCGCCATGCTCTGCCGCATGGCATCCTCATGACTCGCGAGGATAGCTTTGGTTCGTTCAACGTACGCGGTGTTCTCATGTACCGGAATGTCTGGATCGTATAGTCCAGCAAGTTCGCGCATGGCAACTTTGTCATTCTCAACATAGCCGCGAGTTTGCCGCTCGGCGTCGTAGGGATGATGACCAAGCGCCTCGAGTGCCGACCGCGCGGCACGAACCGAGCCGTCAAAATGCTCGCGAATAATGTCGCGACAGCCGGCAGCCCACAGTTCGTATACATGGTGACGGTCGAAGGCGCGCGCGACGATGTAGATGTGTGGATAATGCTCGACGACGTAACGAACCATTTCAATGGCCTGCTCGCGATCGTCGATCGCAATAATCAACATTCTTGCATTGTCGATCCCGGCCGCATGCAGCAAGTCCGGTCGCGTCGCGTCACCAAAGAAGACCTTGATGTCGAATGCTCGCAGTCGCTCCAGATGTTCCGAATGATGGTCGAGCACCACCGTTTTGTAACCGGCCGATAGCAGGATGCGGTTAATGACGCCGCCGAAGCGACCGACGCCCGCGATGATGATGCTACCGTCCTCGTCTATCTCATCCGCTTCCCTGGCCTGTGCGCCCGCGTAGCGAGGAGCGATGACCTTGTCATACAGGATGAATAGCGCAGGGGTTAGGAGCATGGACAGGGCCACCACAAGCAACAGTTTGTCGGCGAGCGGGGCCGGAATGACTCCGTTTGCGACTGTGAACGCAAGCAGCACAAAGCCGAATTCACCAGCCTGGGCAAGCCCGAGTGAGAACAACCAGCGGTTGGCATTCGTAATCTTGAATGCGTAGGCCAGCGCCAGGAGCACCGATGACTTGATAAGTATCAGGCCAGATGTCAGAGCGATGATCTGGCCGAAGTTTGCGAACAACAGATCAAAGTTGATAGCCGCGCCCACCGTGATAAAGAACAAGCCAAGGAGCAGACCCTTAAACGGATCAATGTCACTTTCCAGTTCATGCCGGTATTCGCTATTGGCAAGTACGACGCCGGCAAGGAAAGTGCCGAGTGCGGGAGACAGCCCAACCAGCGTCATTAGCAACGCGATGCCGACCACCATCATCAAGGCAACGGCCGTAAATAGTTCGCGCAACTTCGCCGTGGCGATGAAACGGAATACGGGCCGGGTCAGGTAACTGCCGCCAACGATCACGGCTGAAATGGCTACGATCGTGACCCCAAACTGTTGCCATGCGCTCAGGCCATCAACCAGGCTCATGCCGGTTCCGTGACCGTCATCTGCGGCACTATTCGCCACGCTTGCCAGCTCCGACAGAGCCAGCAGCGGGATAAACGCCAGCATCGGAATTACGGCAATATCCTGGAATAGCAAGACCGAAAAACTCGACTGTCCACCGTCGCTTTTCATCAGGCCTTTCTCGTTCAGCGTTTGCAGCACGATGGCCGTTGACGAAAGCGCGAACACCATGCCGACGGCCATCGCAACGCTCCATGGTTGACCGAGCGCCATCGCGATGCCCATGACGAGGGCGGCTGTCACGCCTACCTGCAGGCCTCCCAGGCCAAGCAGCTTGTTCCTCATGCTCCACAACAAGCGCGGCTCAAGCTCGAGTCCGACCAGGAACAGCATCATGACCACGCCAAACTCGGCGAAATGCTGGATGCTGACCACGTCGACATCCAGCTGCTTCAGTATTGGGCTGATGGCGATACCGGCAATCAGGTAGCCGAGCACCGAACCAAGTCCGAGGCGCGACGCGATCGGGACAGCGACGACACCGGCAATCAGGAAAAGGAAAGCGAGCAGCAGGATTTCACCCATGATCAGGCCCCCTCGAGAATCGGCAATTCGTTACAGGCAATGACCTCGCCGTGAACGGCGGCCTGCAGGTCGTAGCGGTCATCGCGAATTGCTTCCAACAACTTGCGGTAGCCTTCGACGTGCGGCTCCAGCAGCCCTTCCTGCGGCGCCCGCAGCGACCCGTAGAGAACATAGGGCGCGGAAAAGTCCATGTGGCAAAGCTTCGCCGTCTGCTCGAGCGGCGTCAGGAATGTGCGAATTGGGTGCTGCTGGTAGCCCTGCCGTGTGTAGGCATCGTTCTGCCCGGCCGCGGTGACGGCCAGGATCATGCACTTGCCGGCCAGTTTGTCGCCACCAACACCGTAGGCGAAGCCGTGTTCAAGCACGAGATCTTGCCACTCCTTGATGAGTGACGGAGTCGAGTACCAGAACATCGGAAACTGGAACAGGATCACATCGTGATCGAGTAAGCGTTGCTGTTCACGGTCTATGTTGATTTCAAAACGCGGATACTCGGCATAGAGATCAACGAACGTTATTCCGTCAACGTCTCTCGCTTCGGCCGCCATCGCCTTATTTGCGTGCGAATACTTGTGGCCCGGGTGGGCGTAGTAAACGATCAACTTCGCCATAGTGTGAATTATCCTAGCTCGACATGGGTAATCACACCTCTTCTACTACAACATGCAGTCCATGAACAATCCCGCGCAGATTTTCTGGTGTTCGGTCGACAGAGTCCTGGGCCTCGCTTCGATGACCTTGGGGCATAGGGGTCGAACCGGGGTTTCAACAACCTCGGTCTGACTCCCGATTCCCGACTACAATGGGGAAATGCAGCTGTTTTCGACCCGAAGCCTCGTTGTACTTGTGTTGTCAGGCTGCGTTGCGCTCGTCACTTTTCAGTTGCTTGATCACGATATCGCGGCAGCTACCGCGAAACTGATCGCTTCGACGGCTTTTGTCACCGTCGCCATTCAGGCTGGTGCGTTACATTCCAGATACGGTCAGCTAATTTTGCTGGGCCTCGCATTTTCCTGGTTCGGCGACATGTTTCTTGTTGGACAAACCCGGTCTTTCTTTCTTCTGGGTCTCGGCGCTTTTTTCCTTGCGCATATCGCCTATATCGCGGCATTCGTCGTAAACGGCATTAACGTCAGGTGGATCGCAGTCGCGGCCTTGCCCGTCGCAATAGTCGGTATTGCCGTATTGGTCTGGTTGACGCCTCACATTCCGATGGAGCTGATTATTCCGGTGCGTGCCTATACCACCGTCATCAGTCTAATGGTCATCGCGGCTATCGGAACGCGCGGGCGCGGCGCAACAAAGTTGATTCTCGCTGGTGCCCTCATGTTCTTCTTTTCGGACCTGTCAGTCGCCGCTTTGCGGCTTGTGCAAACAACCTTGCCGACCTACGTCTGGGGATTACCTCTGTACTACGCCGGTCAGCTTTGCCTTGCGGCCAGCGTTTCACAATTACGGTCTCACTAATGCGTGCCCACGAATCGTCCTGCTGGGGCCGTATGGGGACATTCTTAATTTAATGTATTAATACATTAAATTAAGAATGTCCCCAAGTGCCCCGAAACCATCAATCTGCAATCGCCACCACGGCCAGCCAGCTACTCGCCCGGCACCAACCGTGTCGACGTACCGCCCTCAACATCCTTCTGCCGCAGCTTCAGCGGCAGCGTCTCGTTGACGAGCCAGTAATCGAGCAGGTTGGCGTAGAAGGGATTGCCCGGGAATGGCACGCCACTCACGCCACCCGCCCAGATCGACTCGGCGCCACTGCGAAACGCGCCCTGCGGTTCGCTGACGAAGCGCCGTACGGGGCCGCCGCCGAACATGAACTCGTTCACGCTGTCTGCTCGTGCGCTGTGCGAGGACGCGTCCACGACGTTGAAGCCACCGTCGGTCGGGATGCCAGGCAACCCGGGCACGGGTTGCGGGAACACGCCCGGCGGCTGTGCCGGCACGCTGAATGCGCCGACGAACGGATGGTCGAAGACGATCCGGTGCAGCTTGCCCCAGCGGTAGTCAGACTGTTCAGTGGAGTTGCTGAACGCAGCCGCGAAGCTGTCGCCGGCAAGCAGGTCCAGCGCGTTGCTCAGTGCCAGCAGCAACTTGAAGTCGCGCTGGTCCGCGGCATCCGCAATGCCCGGCACGCCAAAGAAGTCGACGATGCCCGAGCCGCCGTTGCTGCGCAGCAGGTGCTGCAGCGCCGTCATGGCCTGCGTGCTGCCCGGTCGCGGTAAGCTCGCGAGCGGATCGTCGATGAACTGCCGCACGGCCTGGCCGCGCCAGACGCTGTAGATTGTCGCAGCGACGCTGTGTGCAATTTCTTCCCCGGTCGGTTCGGGCAGCATTGTCGCGTCGGATACCACGGGATCGCCTGCGTCATAACCTGCCTGTATGCCGGTCGGTGTCGTGTAGTTCCAGTTGCCAAGCCTCTCGATGGCTTCGGCCAGGCGCGGGTCTGCCGCGAGGGTCGCGAGCGGGTCCGGCTTGCCGGGCTCGCCGGCGTTGTCGAAAGCTGCCGTGAGGTAAGGCACGAAGAAACGCGCGTCGAGCAGGGACACGTCGGCCTGGATAGACTGCAGGTCTTGCTTGGAGAGCTCGCCCTGGCTGGTAACGTAGTCCCTGATTCGGCGCGTAATCGTACCGGCACGAAAGCCGCCAGCGTAACCGGGATTCAAATAATAGATACCGTCACCGCCGACACGCAGCTGGTTGAGCGGGTTGTTGTCGAGCACCGTGCCCGCGGGATCGTTGTTGGCATTGACGAACCAGCCGACGGGTGGATTGATCGTGTGCGGCAGCTCGTCCTGGCGCAGGATCTCATACGGGATCGCCTGGCCGGGCTGCGGGTTTGCGACAGGCAGCCACTGGTGTTCAGCGATCGTGCCGTCGCGAATGAACCAGGGCGGGACCGGCGCGCTCGGGTCGAACAAGCCGGGAATCGTACCGGGCGCAATGAAGCCCTGCTGCAGGTCGGAACGGATGGGCATCTCGGCGCTGGCGAAATACGCGACGTTGCCCGCATTGTCGCCGTAAACCCAGTTCTGCGATCCGACATCGAAGAGCAGCAGCGCGTCCTGGAACTGCTTGAGATTTTTGGCCTCGTTCCAGAGCCTGAACGTATCGAGCTCACGCGTGCCGCTGAATCCCGTGTACTGAACGCTGAGCGCTGGTACTACAGCGCCGGGTGCAGGCGCGGCCAGTAACTCGATGATCGGGCCGTTGTTGCGGCGTGGAACGATGATCGTCTCCGCGGGAATGCCGCCGCCCGGCGGTGCCTGCACGAGGAAGCCGCCCGCGTTGAAGAAGAACTGTTCGGGCACGCGCTCGACGGGCTCGAGTTGGCCTTCGAACGTCGTCGCCACCGGCACGCCGTTGTCGTCGAAGAGCAGCAGTTCGACGAAGGTGTCTGTGACGTCCATCGGGTTGGTCGTAGCGCCCCAGTGGACGTGCTTGTTGTGTCCGAGCACAATGAAGGCCACACCCGGGAAGCTGCTGCCGAAGACATTAAGGTCCGGCGCCTCGAGCCCGATCGGGTAGAACGTCGACGGAGTGTTGAGCGAAAGGTGCGGGTCGTTGGCGATAATCGGGCGGCCGTTCGCGCCGATGGCCCGCGTGATGCCCCACTCGTTAGAGCCGATCGTGCCGTCCGCATCGAGACGCTCACGGATGAAGGTCGAGCGGCGCATGGATTTGCCGGCGCGCTCTGCAAGATCCTTCAGGCCGGGCAGGGCATTCGCCTTTGTCGTTGCCGGGCCGCGCGCGCCCATGTCGGAACGCAGCGTGTGTTTTGCCTTGCCGCGGCTGGCGGCGGCCATGGCTGGTGCTGGCGGCGGGCAGGCTTCCGGGTCGACAGGGCCGGGCAGTGGAATGAACGGATATGCATTGGTGGCATCAGGAATGGTCGACGCGCAGTCAAACGGCTGCGAGCGAAACACGTCCTGCGTAAAGACAAGCGCGCCGGCCGGGCCCAGTGCGCCGACGTAGGCCTGCAGGTCGAGCGTCAGGTCGGTGTCGAGGTCGAACGACAGGTTGAATGCGATGGCCTTGCCGATAACGACGCTGTCGACGACGTTCCAGGGCCGAACGTCCGACCGTTCGTCAAAGCCGAGCAATCCGTATTCGGGCGGCAGGCCGGGACCGAGCGCGACCCAGTCATTGACGCCGCGCGCATAAGCCTCGAGCGCGGCTAGCGTTTCCTCCGACAGAACCCCGGCGGACCGCTCGGCCGCGCGCCTCAGGCCGAGCGTGCGGGACTGCACATCGCCCTGCAACGCCGGTGGTCCAAACAGTTCCGCCAGCGTGCCGCTGGGCTGACGCCGCGTCAGGTCCATCTGGAACAGCCGGTCCTCGGCATGCACCCAGCCCTGCAGGTAATAGAGGTCCTCGTCGTTCTGTGCCCGGATGTGGGCGATACCTTCGGCGTCGCGCACGATTTGTGCCTTGCCGGTGAGTCCCGGCAGCTCGAGTATCTGTGCCGACGCGGGCGCCGAACACAGTGCGATTATCAGCGCGAGCGCAACGAGAGTTTTGAATGTGGTGTGCATGATGTCCCCCCTGACGATACGAAATAGGTCGCCGGGCGATCAGCGCTGCAGTCTATTGGGCCCACATTGATCGCGAACGGCTTTGCCGAGCACGATGCCGGTGTCGCTGCGGCCGGGGGCTTCTTTGTTAGTGAGCCCGGATTCTGAGCTGGCCGGCCGTAAGGCGTGTGAGCGTTTACGGACAACCTGGCTGCTCTTGCAGCCGCGCGAGTTTCATGACGATTTGGGCAATCGCACTCTTTTGTTCGTTACATCTTAGTCCTCGTCGCCGTAACGCACAATCCGCAGCAACCGCCAAATTGGGCTCGGAACAGGTTTTAGTCTGAAAATCCGCGTGTCGGTGGTTCAACCGAGGCGCACAGCGCCGACAGACGCACGCAGTGCGAACCAGGGTCGCTTCGGTAGGGCATTATGTTAAAACGGCGATCTGCGGTCGATTCGCCAACGCAAATCCCAACACATTGATTTGTTTAAGGACGCCGAATTACTTTTTCAATTAGCCAGGCCGAACCAAAAAACCGTATGGGGACATTCTTAATTTAATGTATTAATACATTAAATTAAGAATGTCCCCAAGTGCCCCGGAGCGTTATTATTCGTTGATAACAACATTTAATGTCCCGAGCGCCAAGACGAAGACTTTGCTGACGCTCATAAACGGGACGGCCGCAAAATTTGTATTCCGCAAAGAACCGCATCGCATGGTCGGCAGAATGCCGCCCATGCCAACAAAAGGATCTAGCATGAAGAACCCAACTCGCACTGCGTCGGCACTTAATACACCGGGAATTCCAACCTTATTCATGCTTCTGATTAACCTTCTGTTAAGCACGCCGGCTCTGGCCCAGGGCGTTTTTATCAATGAGATCCACTATGACAATACCGGCGCTGACACGGGCGAGGCGATTGAGGTCGCCGGGCCGGCCGGAACCAGTCTCGCCGGCTGGACCCTGGTGCTCTACAACGGCAGCAACGGCACTGTGTACGACACCATTGGCCTGACGGGTACATTGTCCAATCAACAGTCGGGCTGCGGAACGGCGGATTTCTTTGAGGCGGGTATCCAGAACGGTTCCCCGGACGGTATCGCATTGGTCGATCCCGGTAGCACCGTTATTCAGTTCTTGAGTTATGAGGGGACTTTCACGGCGATCGGCGGTCCCGCTGACACGCTCGTGAGCGTCGATATCGGCGTCTCCGAGGCATCGAGCTCGCCCGTAGGACAATCGCTGCAACTCGCCGGAACCGGATCGATGGCCGCGGATTTTACCTGGCAAGGCAGTGCTCCCAACACTTTCGGTGCCGTCAACACGGGCCAGACTTTCACCAGTTGCGCGAGCTCCGAGTCGGCGCCTGCAGTCACGAGCACGAGTCCCGTTGACGGCAGCGGCGGTGCGGCGCTTGACGCGAATATCGACGTCACTTTCAGTGAAGATGTAACCCTCGGCGCTTCGTGGTTCGACATTGATTGCTCTTTGAGTGGCAATCACACCGCAACCACGAGTGGCGGACTCCAGTCCTATACGCTCGACCCCGATTTTGATTTCTTCAATGACGAAAGCTGCACAGTCACGGTGTTCGCTACCGAGGTGAGCGACGTGGATGTTGACGATCCGCCGGACAACATGGCCGCCGATGTGGTATTCACTTTCGGGACCCTGGTCGACTCACCGATCGTTATCAACGAAGTCGATGCCGACACCGCAGGATCGGACGCGCTCGAATTCGTCGAACTGTATGACGGCGGCGTGGGTAATACATTGCTCGATGGCCTCGTCGTCGTTTTCTACAACGGCAACGGTGATGCCTCCTACGCGGCGTTCGATCTGGACGGATTCTCGACCGATACCGACGGCTACTTCCATCTCGGCAATGCAGCAGTCGTGCCGACACCCTCGATTATCTTCCGTGGCAACGGCCTGCAGAACGGTGCCGATGCGGTAGCAGTCTACGCAGGCGACGCAGTGGATTTCCCGAACGGCACGCCGGTCACTGGCAGCAGCCTCATCGACGCACTGGTTTACGACACCAACGACGGGGACGACAGCGGTTTGCTGAGTGTCCTGACACCGGGGCAGCCACAGCAGAACGAAGACGACAATGACGACAAGGACTTTCATTCGAACGCGCGCGTACCCAACGGCGGCACACCGCTGGTAACGTCCAGCTACTTCCAGCAGGCGCCGACCCCGGGAGCCAGCAATGTTGTCGATGCCGAGATCTTCGAGATCCAGGGATCCGGGCTCGACTCGCCTTTGGCCGATACCTATGTGCAGACCAATGACAACGTGGTCACGGCGCTGGACACCGACGGCTTCTTCATGCAGACGCCGGTGGCGCGCAGTGACGGCGATGCCTTCACATCGGACGGTATCTTCGTCTTCACGGGCGGCGCACCGTCCGTTGACGTCGGCGACCAGGTCGATGTGGTGGCCCAAGCGCAAGAGTTTTTCGGCATGACCGAGCTCGGCGACGTGCGGTTGTTGGACATCAACAGCTCGGGTAATGCAATTCCTCCCGTCGTCGTCTTCGATGCCACCACGCCGTCTCCCACACCGACGGCGATTCCGGACCTCGAACGCTTCGAAGGCATGTTGGTGAGCTTCGATGGCATTGCAACTGGCCCGACGAATCAATTCGGTGAAACTCCAGTCGTCGTCGGCAGCGATCGCACTTTTCGCGAGCCGGGCATCGAGTTTCCGGGTGAACCCGGTTTCCCGGTCTGGGACGGCAATCCCGAAGTCTTCGAAATAGACCCGAATGGGCTGGGTGGTCCTGACGCCGAGATCTTCGTTGACCAGACTGTTTCGGCTGAGGGTCCGCTGTTCTTCACTTTCGGTGACTATCAGATCCTGCCGACGAGCTTTGTGCTCGGCCCCGAGCCGAATCTCCCGGTCGGCGTCCGGTTACGCGACTTCGGTGAATTCACGGTCGGTTCGCTCAACATGTTTCGGTTCTTCGACGACATCAATGATCCGCCGGATACAAACTTCCTCGGCCAGACGCGAAACGATAGCGTGGTCGCGGACTATTCGAGCCGCAAAGCGAAGTTCGTACGCTACATTCTGGATGTCCTGGATGCCCCGGACATCCTGGCCGTGCAGGAGGTCGAGAAGATCGAAGTTCTGCAGGACCTGGCAGCCGACATAGCTGCCGCCGATCCCACTGTCGCCTACACGGCATACCTGATTGAAGGCAACGATGTCGGCACGATCGATGTCGGCTTCCTGGTGCGCAGCACGATTCAGGTGGATTCGCTGTCGCAGGTCGATCCGACCGCGACATACTTTAACCCGGTCAGCGGCCAGGTCGAAGTGCTTCACGACCGGCCGCCGCTTCTGCTGGAGGGTAAGAACATCGCCAATGGATTGCCCGGCCAGCCTGTGCGCGTGATCGCCGTTCACAACCGCTCGCTCGGCGGCATCGACGATGATGTCGAAGGCGTCCGGATTCGCTTGAAGCGGTTGCTCCAGGCGGAATCGATCGCCAATCAGGTGCAAACGCTGCAGACTGCTTCCGGCGTGCCGCTGATGGTCGTTGGCGATTTTAACGCGTTCGAGTTCAGTGACAGTTACGTAGATGCCGTCGGCCACATTCGGGGTGACTTTGTCGCGGCGGACAACCTCGTCTGCTCGACTGAAGTCTGCGTCGACCTGGTTAATCCCGATCTGACCAATCAGGTCCTGAGCCTGCCGCCTGAAGAGCGGTACTCGTTCAACTTCGAAGGCAATTCGCAGACGCTGGATCACGCGCTGACGACAGCCGCGACGGATCCCTTCGTTCGCGGTCTCGAGTTCGGTCGGGGCAATGCGGATTCGCCAAACAACCTTCTCAACGAAGACACGACGGCATTGCGTTCATCCGACCACGATGGGCTTGTGCTGTTCCTTGCCAAGGACACCGATCAGGACG
Source organism: Woeseiaceae bacterium (assembly GCA_013043165.1). GTDB lineage: Bacteria > Pseudomonadota > Gammaproteobacteria > Steroidobacterales > Woeseiaceae > UBA1847. The sequence continues at coordinate 20,759 of JABDOQ010000059.1, forward strand.
GCGTCACCGATGATGCCGACGTATGCGCGGATACGGTGATTCCCGAAGGCGTGCCGACCGTCAGACTCGGCGAAAATCGCTGGGCATTGGTGGACGGTGACTTCGAGTTCGACACTACCGCTCCAAACGGCAATGGCCCGGGCCGGAGCTATTCGACGACCGATACGGGCGGGTGCTCATGCGAGCAAATCATTGCTGCGCAAGGCCTCGGTGAGGGTCATAGTAAGTTTGGTTGCAGCATCGGTGCCATGGATGGCTGGGCATCATTTGTGAATCCCTAGCAGAAAAAGCCGCTACATCGGCAGCAGACGTCAGTAAAGAAAACCCCGCCGAAGCGCGGGGTTTTCTATTTGCAGCTGTATGCGGTAATCGAAGCACTAACCGGTCACATCGTATAGACCTTTTAAAACCTCTCCGTCACCGTGATCGAAAAGAATACGCTATAGTCCGGTTTGCATAAGAACAACAGAAGAAGGTGATTAATATGCTGAGAAGAGAATTTTTGGGGGCCGCAGGCCTCGCTCTGGGCGCAAGCGCTTATGTTTCAGGCTCCAGCATTGCAGCAGCAGCGACGCCGGGTTCCAGCGCCATTGAAGCAGGTGATTGGGTAGCGCTCAGAAACCTGTTTCCTCTGACACGCGACTACATCCAGCTTTCGACTTTTTTGCTGGCATCCCATCCCAAGCCGGTTTCCGACGAAATTGATCGCCACCGTCGCGGCCTGGATGAAAATCCTTCTGATTACTGGCATGAACATTTCCAAACGATCGACGCAGAAGTTTCCGCTGCAGCAGCTCGTTACATGGGCGGGCAGGGAAGACAGATCGCGCTGACCGATAGCACGACGATGGGGCTCGCGCTGGTCTACAGCGGTTTGAAATTGCGGCCCGGTGACGAAATTTTGCAGACCACGCATGACCATTATTCTACCGATCTTTCGTTGGCCAACAGGGCCGAAAGAACCGGCGCAAAAATTCGCAGGATTTCGCTCTACGAAGATCCTGCCACGACATCTGAAGACTCGATCGTCAGTAATTTGCGGAAGGGCATTTCGGATAGCACGCGCGTGGTTGCCGTGACGTGGGTGCACTCGTCAACAGGTGTGAAGTTGCCGTTGCGGGCCATGGCAGATGCGATTGGCGAGATCAATCGAAAACGAGCAGAGGAAGACCAGATTCTATTTTGTGTCGATGGAGTCCATGGTTTCGGCGTAGAAGACCAGGATGTAAGCAAATTGGGCTGTGACTTTTTTATCGCGGGAACACACAAGTGGATTTTTGGGCCGCGCGGGACAGGCGTGATCTGGGGAAATGATCGTGCATGGCAACAGTCGGTAGCCGTAATTCCGAGCTTCAGTGCGTCGTACAATGTTTGGCTTGGGCGGCAGACGCAGGACCAGGTTCCTGTCGGTGAGCATATGTCACCAGGCGGGTTCCACTCTTTCGAACATCGCTGGGCGCTTCCTGCCGCGTTCGAACTGCACTTACAACTGGACAAAGCCAAGGTTCAGGAGCGCATACATCAGCTCAATACCCAAACCAAAGAAGGGCTGGCAAAGATGTCGCACGTGAAACTCTATACGCCGATGAGCAGCGAATTGTCAGCCGGCCTGGTGTGTTTCGATGTCGATGGAATCGGCCCCGAGGAAGTTGTCAGGCGAATGCATGATAAAGGCATCATCATGAGCAGCACGCCTTACCGTGAGAGCTACGCGCGTTTTGCGCCGAGCCTGATCAATAACGAGAACGAGATTGATCGGGCGTTGGCGAGTATCGCTGAAATGAAATAAGCAGAAAGATTTTTCGGCGTATTGCGAATGGTCGCCACGCACGGCTGCGTGAGATATGCGTATGTCAGCGGTGCATTAAGGTGTCAGGTTTATTTAATATGCAAAGCGTCACGAATTATGTTGAGTATAGAGTGTGACAACATTCGTTCACATAATTTTTTTCAATTCAAATCTCCAACCAAAAAGTCTGTTGCTGCTTCAATCGCCCCTGAAAAATCTTCAGAAGTATCAAAGTAAGACAATCCGTGTTTTTCACATCCTTTTTTAATCTTCTTGCTATAAGCAATCATATTAGCAATGTGGTCTCTGATGTATTCATCTGATTCATTAGTCAGCCAGTCGTTCTCCGTATTGCTGTGCTTTTTAACCAGCGCGACTTTGTCCTCTACATTGATTTCGGTGTAACCCAAAAACATTACCTTGATCTTGTCAGGATGTTTTTCGATTAAACCAGCGACAAACTGCGGAAGCATTGCTTCGCCCTCAATCAGATAGTCCATGCCACCAAAGAGCATATTTTTGATCATACCGTGCAAAAAAGGCTCCATCTTTTCGGCAATTTCGTTTGGCCACAGTAGGTGATGAATTCCATATTCGGGTATTCCATCGTTAAACCCCATCATCAACCAATCAAGAGACAGGTATGGAATCTGTTTGTCCGCGAGGATTTTTTTAGCGATGAGTGTCTTTCCAGACCTGGAGGTTCCACTTATAAGGTACAGCATGTTAGTCAGCAGCTAATTAAGGGCAGGAAATTCTATCGCGTCGTTGAGCCATGGAGAATAAGAAACGGCCGTTGCATCCTGGTGCGGAGGCCAAACAGGCGGGCGCTGTATGTAGCTCAAGTCGTTGCGGTCGAAGGCCCTGCGGTAAGCTCGTATGGACAACAAGGTTCGTCACTGATAGTAAAAACCTGAGGTGTTTGACCTCTTTAGGTGCAGGAGATAGTGATGAACGGCATCGAAAACCTGTTTGATAAAGCGGTTGGCGAAATAGAGCGCATGCTCAATTCGAAGACCGTGGTCGGCGAGCCGATCGAGATCGAAGGCAACACCCTGATTCCGCTTGTCAACGTTGGCTTCGGCTTTGGAGTGGGCAGCGGCGAAGGCACCGAGTCGAAGAAAGGCAGCGGTCATGGTGGCGGCACCGGCGGTGGCGGTGGTGTAAAACCGGTGGCTGTCATCGTCATCAACGACGAAGGCGTCCACCTGGAGTCAATCAAGTCAGGCGCAGCATCCGCATTCGAGAAAGTTGCTGAGACCGTCGGCAAGGCGGCGGCCGCAAAAGCCGGGGAAACAGCGCACTAACCCGTCGACCGTATCGTGCTGATCGGGATAGCAATATTCCTGTCGCTGGTGGTCATTTTGCTGGCTATACCGGTAACGTTGACGTATCGGCTGTACTGGAAGCAAACGCTGTCAGCCAATATCAGGCTGAGATGGGCGTTCGGGCTGGTTCGCACCGACGTTTCTCCGGATAACGCAAGAGCGAAAGCCGACAAACCAGAAGCGGCTCGCAAGACAGCCGGTCGGCCGGACAGGCCGCAAGCCAGGAACACCAATTTCATGGCCGCGATCCGCCAACCGTCTTTTCGTCGACGAATCATTAGATTTATATCAGACGTGTGGCGTGCGATTCACAAGAAGAATGTCCGGCTGCTGGTTCGCATGGGCCTCGGGGATCCCGCCGACACCGGTCAGCTGTGGGCCGTACTTGGACCCTTATCGGGAGTTTTTGCGTCCCTCCGCGACATCAGGATTGCGATCGAGCCGGACTTTGTCGATACAACATTCGAAGTGGACAGCAGTGGGACAATACGGCTGATACCCCTGCAGTTTGTGATCCTCGCGCTCGGACTTCTTTTTTCGCCACCGATGTGGCGCGGCGTCATGCTCATGCGGACATCCGGGTGAGGCATGGACAGGCTGCGTACGAACATCGTATTTGGGGATCAAAGGTTCACGGTAACTGTGGTGCAGTCACTGGAGTTTCGAACCGGCAGTTGGAATCACAAGCGATTCCTGACCGGAAGTCTGGCGTCGATTGCGGTCATCGTGAGAGAGCCTGGTAGATCCTACGCGCTCGACATGGATGGCCAGCCAGGTGACATTGACTCAAGCATTCTTGGCGCAATGTAGCGATCCACTCTGCCGGTCACACCCCAAAACATTGAACCAGTGCCGGATTTCGCCCGGAATTTTCGTCTAAATGAGGAATTCGCGCCGGAAAACGCAGGGCGCTTGGGCAAATTTGGGAGCAACAACATGATTCAGCAATTCCTGGCAAATCGCCGTGCAGCATGGTCAGTAACGGCGGCACTTCTGGTGTCATTCACGGTATTCGCACCTGCCGAGTCGCAGGCGGAAGGTTACATTGGAGCCAGCGTCGGGCAGTCCTACATCGACCTTGATGCGGGCACGCCGGCAGTGCCGGCCGCGTTCGACGAGGAAGACTTCGGCTGGAAAGCCATGATCGGCTACGAGTTCGGTTTGCCCGCGGTCACTCTCGGTGTCGAGGCAAGCTACGTCGATTTCGGCGCGCCGTCCGGTGATGTGGCGGGCTCGCAGATCGAGGTGGATGCCAATGGTTTTGCAGCTTTCGGCACAGCGGGTATCGATCTTGGTCCACTGGGCGTTTTCGCCAAATTTGGCATGATCTCATGGGACGCGTCTTTCAATATTGACGGTTTCGATGCCGGTTCCGATGATGGCACCGACCCAGCCTACGGCGTGGGTGTGGAATTCGGTCTCGCCTCGGTTGAGGTTCGCGGCGAATACGAGATTTACGACGTCGAGGACAGTGACGACGTGTCCATGCTGAGCGTGGGTATCATCTGGCGGTTCTGAGCGGGTCCCGTATGATAGTATCGGTGGTAACTCCGTAACTGAGGATGGTAGTGCCGGTGGTAACTCCGTAACTTATTGAGCAGACTGACGGGCAACAAGTTACGGAGTTACCACCGGCGCCGTGGCCGCGCGCCACCGGCGCCGTGGCCCGGCGGACTGGACCCAACGGAGGCGAGATGCGCGGATCAGTGAGAAAGCTGTTGCTTATTGGCACGCACACCTT
>JABDOQ010000072.1 GCA_013043165.1 Woeseiaceae bacterium
GTACTTCCTGCTGCACAGGAAATTAAAGCACGGATACGATGCGGCGATATCGGGCGCATCGTCTCCGTCGAAGTTCAGAATGCCGTGGACCTGCTGAACGCCGGTATTCACTGGCTTGCCTACCTGCTTGACGTTTTCGACAACGACACTCCAACAGTAGTGACCGCCGAATTTGACGTGAGTAGCCAAGTGGTGAACGATGCTGTACAGGTTGAGTCGCGCGGCGCGACGCACATCGAGTTCGGGTCCGGTTTGTGCATCGATCTGCACTCGGGCAAGAAAACCGTGCCGACAAGCAGAGTACTGCCAATTGAGGAACAGCGGGGCGCGCTGTTTCGCGTGACCGGCTCCAGGGGCGTAATTGAGTTCTCAGCCTGGGCCGGCAGTTACTGGATACAGGTTGGCAGATCGCAGGGGGAACTCGTCAAGCAAGCGTTGCCGTCCGGATTGACTTATCACCAGATATTCCTGGAGCAATTGGCGCAAAATATGGATAAGGGAAAACTGGATTACGGCAGCGCCGATTTGTCGCTTGCCGCTTTGCGTCTGATCGAATCGGCATATCAGCAGCATGGCGGCGGCGAGTGGGCTTTGGGCGTGCCCGCACAGCGGTTTTAGTCAAGGGGGCTGGCATGGACGGTTTCGAGTTCGCGGTTGTTGGCGCCGGTTGGCGCACCGACTTCTTTTTGCGAGTTGCAGCGGCGCTGCCACAGATGAATGTTTGCGGCGTGGTTGCGCGCAATAGAGCACGCGCGAAGGATGTCGAATCAGATTGGGGTGTGCCATGTTTCGCATCTATACCCGAATTGTTGACGCACACGCAGCCATCCTTTGTCGTCGCGAGTGTGAGCCCGAAGGCGGTGCCGGATCTCTGTATCGAGATCGCCGGACATAGCGTCCCTGTCCTGGCCGAGACGCCGCCTGCCCAGGATCTCGAGGGGCTGATCAGGCTGTACCAACTGCTTTCCAAACTGGGCGCGCGCATTCAGGTTGCAGAGCAATACTGGGCGCAGCCTTTGCACGCGGCGAGACAGGCTGTGGTCGATTCCGGCGTGCTGGGACCCATCAACCAGGTGAACCTGTCCGTTTGCCACGGCTACCATGCGATGAGTTTGATCCGCCGCCTGCTGGGAGTTGGCTTTGAGTCGGCCCGAATTCGCGGCCAGCGCTTCACAGGCCGCGTCATTGCCGGGCCGGATCGTGCGGGGCCGCCGCGCGAAGAGCGCGTAGTGGAAGTCGACACCGACTACGCGTCGCTCGACTTCGGTGATCGTATCGGCACTTACGAGTTCTGCCTGCCACAGTACCGAAACTGGATTCGCGGCCAGCGTGTTTGTATTCGCGGCGAGCGTGGCGAGATTGTCGACGAACGGGTGACGTATCTGAAAGACGAGGTCACACCAATCAACGCGCGACTTGAACGCCACGAAGCAGGCCGCAATGGCAACCTCGAAGGTTTTCACCTGAAGGGAATCCAGTTTCAGGACGACTGGGTGTATCGCAATCCCGTGTCACCGGCGCGACTGTCGGATGAGGAAATTGCCGTGGCGCAATGCTTGCTCGATATGCAGGGTTTTGTGGAGCAGGGCAGGTCATTCTACAGTCTCGAAGAAGCCAGCCAGGACCAGTACCTGGCGCTAGCTTGCGCAAAAGCTATTGAAACCGGCGAGACCGTGCAGACAGAAGCGCAGATCTGGTCAAGTCAGAGCTGATCCAGACCGCTCTGCTGGAGTAGATCCTGAATCTCGACCGGCTCGCCTGTGGCAACCGAGGTTTCTGCTGCAACACCCACAACGACCGACCAGAATGCATCCATCGCCGTCGGGCCCTCGCTCTTGCCGTTGTCAATGCTGTCGACGAAGTGCGCATGCTCGAAAAATGTGGCGCCGTTGTGACCGGACTCTTCGATGGCAACGGGGTAGCTCGGTATCGTCATGCGCGACGGGAACGTCTCGCCGCCAAAAATTTCGAGCTGTGACTTGAGTGTGGCCCCGGGAAGAAAATCCAGGTTCTCCGAGGCGCGCAGTCGGCCGATGTCGCCGCAGAGGACGATTTCCTCGTAGAACATCGGAACGAACATAGCCAGCCCAAAGCTGCCGCGTACGCCGTTTTCATACTCGATGACGACCATCGCATTGTCGAGGATGTCCGACTTGCCCTGCTCGTTCTGGAATTCCTTGAAGTTAACCGCCATGCTGCCGGATGCAAACACGCGCTTAGGCGTAGACTGCGCGAACAGATTGATCAAATCGAAATAGTGGCAGCACTTTTCTACGAGCGTGCCGCCCGAATATCGCGAGAACTTGTTCCACTGGCCGACCTTGTCGAGGAACGCCATGCGATGCTCGACCATGCTTACCGTCTTTATGTTGCCGAGCGTCTTGCGCTCCAATGCCTCGTGAATCGCCTCCGTGTAGATCGCCTTGTAGCGGTACTGCAGGCCAACCTGAATGACTCCTTCATGTGCATCGGCAATTTGCGCGATTTCATAAGCATCCGGAATCGTCGTCGCGACCGGCTTTTCTACGAGAATATGCTTGCCGGATTTTGCCGCAATTCGAACGGCGTCAATGTGAGTGTAATTGGGTGTGCAAATTATCAGGCCATCGACGTCCGGATCCGCGCAGGCTTCCTCCAGCGTCGCATAGACCTTGAGTGGGCTGTCACTGTATTGCGCCTGCGCGGCCTTGGCGTTTTCAACACTTAACGGCTCCGGATCGTACACACCGTTGATTGTCGCGCGGCCCTCGAAGTTTGTGACGCGGATGTGTTCCTGCCCCATTGTTCCGGCACCGATTACATTGAACCGGTATTTTGGCGCTTCCCTCGCGAACAGGTATTTGTCCTTGTCGGCGACGAGACTGGTGTGGCCATAGCGGCTCGCGAAATCGCGACTCCAGAATTCATTTCCCTTTGGCATCAGCGTAACCCGATTGATGTTGAATCAGTTGGCCGGCAAGTTCTAGGCGTCCGGAAACTGATAGTCCGCGAATTGTTCCCGCAAAGCGAGCTTGTTTATTTTGCCGGTCGCGGTATGCGGCAACTCGTCGACAAACGCGACATCGTTGGGCTTCCACCAGGTCGCGACGCGATCGTCGAACCATTTCAGCATCTCGTCTTTGGAGATATCCTCGTCGTCTTTGCTGACGACGATCAGCAGCGGCCGCTCCGTCCATTTCGGATGATAACGCCCGATGACCGCGGCTTCCGCTACCTTGGGATGACCAACCGCCGCATTCTCGAGGTCTATGGAGCTGATCCATTCGCCACCCGATTTGATGACGTCTTTCGTGCGGTCGGTAATCTGCATGACACCGTTCGGATCGATCGTGGCGACATCGCCCGTGTCGAACCAGCCGTCGTCGTCGAGCGGACTGTCGGCATCGTCAAGCCGGAAATAGTTGCTCGCCACCCACGGGCCGCGAACCTTGAGCGTGCCAAAAGCCACGCCGTCCCACGGCAGCGGCTGGTTTTTTTCGTCCGTTATACGCATTTCGATGCCAAATACACCACAGCCTTGTTTTGCCTGCAGTTTATGGCGTTCTTGCTGCGACAGCTCACCCATGTCCGGCTTGATCTTGAACACGGTTCCCAGCGGACTCGTTTCCGTCATACCCCAGCCCTGATGGACCGTAACACCGTGCTTTTTGTCGAAGGCCTCGATAATCGAAAGCGGGCAGGCCGCGCCGCCAACGCTGACGCGACTGACGCTGCTGATTTTTTTCCCGGATTTTTCGAGGTATTCCAGGAGGGCCAGCCAGATCGTTGGCACGCCGGAGGCAACCGTGACGTCTTCTTTTTCTATGAGTGACTGCAATGTCTCGCCATCCGCCATCTTGGGGCCCGGCATCACTATCTTGGCACCAACCATCGCGGCGCTGTAGGGAATGCCCCAGCCGTTCACGTGAAACATGGGCACGACCATCAGCACGCAGTCGTTGCCAGAGAATGCCAGCACGTCGGGTAGACATCCGGCATAAGCATGCAAAACGACGGAACGGTGGCTGTACAGAACGCCCTTGGGGTTACCCGTCGTGCCCGAGGTGTAACAAAGTGTGGACGCCGTCCGTTCGTCGAACTCGGGCCAATCGAATTCTTCGGGCTCGTCGGCGATCAGCGTCTCGTAGCAGATCACGTTCGGCAGCTTGCTGGCAGGCATGTGCGCCTCGTCGGTCATGACGACAATACCCTCGACATTCCCGAAGGTCTTTGCCAGCGCTTCGACCAGCGGCATCACCAGCGGATCGACGAACAGAAAACGATCCTCGGCATGATTGACGATGTAGGCGACCTGCTCGGGATAAAGCCGCGGATTAATCGTATGACAAACGATGCCGCTACCCGAAAGCGCGTAATACAGCTCAAAGTGCCGGTGATCGTTCCAGGCCAGGGTGCCAACTCGGTCGCCGGCTTTCAGCCCCAGCCGTTGCAGGGCATTGGCCAGCTTGCGAGTGCGTACGAAAGCCTCGCGGTAGGTGTAGCGCTGATTCGGATTGTCCACCGTGACCGATACAATTTCGCGATTCGGGTAGTTGGCGTCCGCAAATCTCATCAGCGATGAGATCAACAGCGGGGTTTCCATCATCAAGCCATGCATACGGCTTCTCTCACCTCTTCTCTGTTTCTGACGATGC